>NZ_BDEO01000008.1:0-233784 GCF_001662285.1 Halomonas caseinilytica | reverse complement strand
GGCCCGGTAGCGGGCGGCGGTGGGCACATCATCGTCCTCGGCGACGAGCCTGGCAATCATGGCTGCAGCCGCCCCAGGGCTCTCTCGAGCCTCGCCAATCCTTCTCCCAGCACCTCGGGCTCAGCGGTCAACGGTGGCAGCAAGCGCAGCACATTGCGGCCCCGTTCGATGCAGTTGGGAGGCACAACGCCGTGCGCGTCACTGATGTGCGCAAGGTTCATGTCATCGTCCTGTGGATGTATATGACCATGATGAGAACAGAGCCGCGTTCCGGGCTTCAAACGAAAAAAAGCGCGCTATCCATTCCTTGTCGTCATGAATTATGCTGGGAAGCCAAAGATATCGACGATTATTCGGCCTCTCGCCCGGTGCATCGCCCTTCTACCATGACGAACGAGAATCCATGAATCGCGGATCCCAGGCATGACGGCACGCCACCTTCCCTCGACCATCACCATGCAGTGCTTCGAAGCGGCCGCGCGGCACATGAGCTTCACCCGTGCCGCCGATGAGCTGAGCATCACCCAGAGTGCGGTCAGCAAGCAGGTGGCACAACTCGAGGCGTACCTACAGCACAAGCTGTTCCGACGCGTGCGCCGCACCCTGGTACTGACGCCGGAGGGCTCTCTGTACCTTACCGAGGTACGCAAGATCCTGGCCCAGATCGAGATGTCGGCGAATACCATCATGACCTACAGCGGCCAGGGCGAGATACTGCGGGTGGCCAGCCTGCCGACCTTCGGGGCCCGCTGGCTGGCTCGCCAGTTGCCCGACTTCCTGGACGCCAATCCGCACATCGACCTGAGCGTTCGCGACCATGTCGAGGCCTTCGACCTGGATCAGGAGGACATCGACGTGGCCATCTTCCACGGCCATGGCAGCTGGCCGAACCTGGAGTGCCACAAGCTGTTCGACGAGGAGGTGGTCGCGGTCGGCGCACCCGACTACCTGGCCCGACAGCACCTGGCGAGTGCCGCCAATCTGGCCGAGTGCCGCCTGCTGCACCTTTCTACCCGCCCCGATGCCTGGCACCGCTGGTTCGCCGATCAAGGCATCACCACCGACCGCAGTTACCACGGCACACGCTTCGAGACCTTTCAGATGCTGATCCGCACGGCGATGAGCGGCGGTGGCCTTGCCTTGGTGCCGCGTTTCTTCGTCGACGTCGAGCTGACCGAGGGCCGGCTGGCCCTGGCCTGGTCGCACGTGCTCCAGGGACCCGACGCCTACTATCTGGTTCACCCGGAACACCTCGGCGACCTTTCCCGGGTGCGCCGCTTCGTCGACCATGTGCTGGCGTGTGCCGAAGCAGACACGCCGGACGGGGCATCGCGCTAACCACCAGCAACCGATGGCGCGGCGCTTTCAATGCCCCAGGATCTGGCTCAGGAACAACTGCGTGCGCTCGGATTCCGGGTTGTTGAAGAAGGTCTCGGGCGGCGCCTGCTCGATGATCTGGCCCTGATCCATGAAGATCACCCGATCCGCCACCGTCTTGGCAAACCCCATCTCGTGGGTCACGCAGAGCATGGTCATGCCGTCGCGGGCCAGTTCGACCATGACATCGAGCACCTCCTTGATCATCTCCGGGTCGAGCGCCGAGGTCGGCTCGTCGAACAGCATCACCTCGGGACGCATGCACAACGCCCGGGCAATGGCCACACGCTGCTGCTGCCCGCCGGACAACTGGCCCGGATACTTGTGGGCCTGATCGGCGATCTGCACCCGCTCGAGGAATTCCATGGCGGTCTTCTCGGCCTCGGCGCGAGGTTTCTTCTGCACCCAGATCTGGGAAATGCAGCAGTTGTCGAGCACCGAGAGGTGCGGAAAGAGGTTGAAGTGCTGGAACACCATGCCGACGTTGCGGCGGATCTGTTCGATGCGCTTGACGTCCTGGGTCATGGTCACACCATCGACCACGATGCGCCCCTGCTGGTGCTCCTCCAGGTGGTTGAAGCAGCGGATCAAGGTCGACTTGCCCGACCCCGAAGGGCCGCAGACGACGATGCGTTCGCCCCGCGCTACCGTCAGGTCGATGTCGCGCAGCACGTGGAAGTCGCCGTACCACTTGTTGAGCCCCTCGACCTCGATCATCGGAGAGTCCGAGGAGGACGCACTTGCCGAATTGCTTGCCGTCATGACGATATTTCCTTGTTATTAGGGCTGAATTAGTGACCTGTATGCAAACGCCGCTCGATATACTGGCTATACCGCGACATGCTGAAACAAAAGATCCAGAACATCAGCGCGGCGAACACGTAGCCTTCGGTGGCGAACCCCAGCCAGTTGCTGTCGGTGAGCCCCGCACGGATGATCGCCAGCAGGTCGAACAGGCCGATGATCAGCACCAGCGAGGTGTCCTTGAACAGCGCGATGAAGGTGTTGACGATCCCCGGAATCACCAGCTTCAGGGCCTGCGGCAGCACGATCAGCCCCATTCGGCGCCAATAGCCCAGGCCGAGCGCCTTGGCGGCCTCCTCCTGGCCCGAGGGAATCGCCTGCAGGCCGCCGCGCACCACTTCGGCCATGTAGGCGCTCCAGAAGAACATGATGCCGATCAGCGCGCGCAGTAGCTTGTCGAACTCCACCTCGGTGGGCACGAACAGCGGCAGCATCACCGAGGCCATGAACAGCACCGTGATCAGCGGCACGCCACGCCAAAATTCGATGAACACCACGCACAGGCTACGCACCAACGGCATCTTCGAGCGCCGCCCCAACGCCAGCACCACGCCGATCGGCAGCGAGCCGACGATACCCACGGTGGCCACCGTCAGGGTCAGCATCAACCCGCCCCACTCGCGGGTCGGCACCGCCTCGAGCCCGAAGTGTCCGCCCAGCAACAAGAAGTAGGCCACAATCGGGAAGCCGACCAGGGCGAAGAGGCCGACCCAACGCTTGGCCGGCAGACGTGGAATCGCCAGCCAGGCGATCAGCAAGGCCATCATCGTCAGGACGAGATCCACTCGCCATCGCGCCGCATCCGGATAGAAGCCATAGATGATGGTTTCGAAACGGGCGCTGATGAACACCCAGCAAGCGCCCTCGCCCGTACAAGCCTCACGGGTCGAGCCCAGCCAGTCGGCATCGATCAGTGCCCACTTCGCCAGGGGCCACAGCACCATGGTCAGCAACACGATGGTCAACAGGCTGGCCACACTGTTGAACGGGCCATTGAAAAGGTTGGCGCGCAGCCAGCCGACCACCCCACGGCGCATGTCCGGCGGACGACGCGCCTCGATCATCTCGGTTCGTGTCGCCATCTCATCGCTCCTTGAGCAGGGTGCGCGCGTTGTAGAGGTTCATCAGCGCCGATACCACCAGGCTGATCAACAGATAGACCGCCATGGTGATGGCGACGATCTCGATGGCCTGCCCGGTCTGGTTGAGGGCCGTCCCGGCAAACACCGCCACCAGGTCCGGATAGCCGATGGCGGTGGCCAGCGAGGAGTTCTTGGTCAGGTTCAAGTACTGGCTGGTGAGCTGCGGCACGATCACGCGCATGGCCTGGGGAATGACGATCTTGCGCAAGGTCACATCGCCCGGCAGGCTGATCGCCCGTGCCGCCTCGACCTGTCCCTGGGGCACCGACTGGATGCCCGAACGCACGATCTCGGCGATGAAGGAGGCCGTGTAGATGGATAGCGCCAGCCACAAGGCCACCAGTTCGGGAATCACCGTCACCCCGCCATTGAAGTTGAAGCCGCTCAGTGTCGGCACGTCCCAGGCCAGCGGCCGGCCGGTCGCCAGAAAGGCCGCCAGGGGCAGGCCGATCAGAATCAACGCACCCAGTCGAAAGACCGGCAACGCCTTGCCGGTGCGGGCCTGCCGGCGACGGGCAAAGACACTCAACCCCACCACTGCGATGACCGCCAGCAACAGCGCCCAGAGGGTCGCCGAGAATCCTGGCAGCGGCTCGGGTGCAGGCACGACCAGACCGCGCACGTTGAGGAAGAAGGCCTCGAACAGCGACAGGCTCTGGCGCGGGCTTGGCAAGGCCTGCAGGACCGCGAAATACCAGAACAGGATCTGCACCAGCAGCGGAATGTTGCGGAAGATTTCGACATAGGCGGCGGCGAGCTTGGCCATCAGCCAATTGCTCGACAGCCGGGCGATACCCACGATAAAGCCGATGATGGTCGCCGCCACGATCCCCATGCCCGACACCAGCAAGGTGTTGAGCAGGCCCACCACGAAGGTGCGCGCATAGGAACTGTCGCCGCTGTAGTCGATCAGGGTCTGCGGAATGGAAAACCCGGCGCGTTCCTGGAGAAAACCAAAGCCCGTGGTGATGCCACGAGCCTCCAGGTTAGCCAGGGTGTTGGTCACGATCATGGCGATGAAGCCCAGCAGGGCCAGCAACAGGATCGCCTGAATCACCAACGCACGAACGGCGGGGTCACGCCATAGCGGCCCTCGTTCGGAAGAAGAACGCTGCATGTCGAGCCTCGAATGGATATCACGACCCACCACCATCCTCCTTGGGGAGAGGACGAGCGGTAGAAGCAGGAATCGGCAGGGCCAGGCGCGACTCGGCCACCGACGGACCCGACGATACGTCGGACCCGCAGGATAGCCGCCAGGGAGGGCGGCCATCGCTCAAGCCGCGCCGGCCCGTATCCAGGTTATTGGCTCAGCGAACCGGCGGTGCGTAGAGAATGCCGCCCTCGTTCCACAGCGCGTTCATGCCGCGACTGATGCCCAACGGCGAGTTCTCGCCCACGGTGTCGGCGAAGACCTCACCATAGTTCCCCACCTGGGAAATGATGTTGTAGGCCCAGTCGTTGCCGAGGCCGAGCTGTTCGCCGTAGGTGCCGTCGACACCCAGCAGGCGCGCTACACCGGGATTGGGCGGGTCCTGCTTCATTTCGTCGACGTTGTCGCTGTTCACGCCCATTTCCTCGGCGTTGACCATGGCGAAGATCGTCCACTTGACGATGTCGAACCACTGATCGTCGCCCTGGCGCACCACCGGCCCGAGCGGTTCCTTGGAGATCAGCTCGGTGAGGATCTCGACGCTGTCCGGCTCCGGCAGCTGCAGGCGCAGGGCGCTGAGCTGGGAGGTATCGGAAGTCAGCACATCACAACGACCACTGGCGAAGCCCTGGGCCGTCTGGTCCGGGGTGTCGAAGGTCACGGTCTTGATATCGATGTTGCGAGAGGGGAAATAGTCCGCGAGGTTGAGTTCATGCGTGGTACCGGACTGGATGCAGATCGAGGCACCGTTCAGGTCGTCCAGGCTCTCGATGCCCAGTTCCTTGTCGACCATGAAGCCCTGGCCATCGTAGAAGGTGGTGGCGGTGAAATTCAGCCCCAGGGAGTTGTCCCGGGTCGCCGTCCAGGTGGTATTGCGCGAAAGGACATCGATCTCGCCGGATTGCAGCGCGGTGAAACGCTCCTTGGCGGTCAGCGGGGTGAAGGCCACCTTGTCGGGATCGCCGAAGATGGCCGAGGACACGGCTCGGCAGGTTTCCACGTCCAGGCCTTGCCAGGTGCCGTCCTCGTCCGATGAGGAGAAGCCGGCCAACCCGACGTTGACACCACAGTGCAGTTCGCCGCGTTCCTTGACCTCGTCCAGGGTCGCCGCCGAGGCAGAAGCGGCCGTTCCAAACGACAGGGTGGCGAGGGATAGGGCCACCAGCGTCTTGTTGTTATTGCGCATGACCAGAAACTCCATTGTTGTCTTGTAATGTGCATGCATGGGTTCGCTATGCGACGCCTGCGAATTTAGCAACCCCCTCGCCGCCGCGGCAACGCTCCCATTAAACGTTTGCCACAACGCCGGAAGCCTATCGCCTACTCCCTCGTGACTCCCCTCTTCGTGTCTCGCCGATCAGGTTCGGACAGGATTCGATCACGGCGCGCCCCGTACGGGGTGGAAGCAGAGGGCCGGACAGCCGAGCACGCGACATGCTAGCCTGCGCGGGTCACGGTTGTGGAATGTCCCATGCGTCTTGTCACCCTCCTTGCGAGCGGGCTGCTGCCACTTGCCACCCTGCTCGCCACGCCCGCCCTGGCGACCAGTTTCAACACAGGCGATGTCCAGTCCCATGGCGACTGGCATTCGCTGAGCCTGACCCTTGGCGAGGAGCGCCATGTCCGCGCCATCGAGCAACACAGCTACGCCGACAGTGTGCTCAGCGTCAACGCCACGCCCGGCGCCTGCGCGCGCCCCTGGCTGGAAATCCGCGTGGCGCTCGATGACGTCCAGGCCAGAAGCACCACCTGGGACCGGGTGCCGGTGGATCTGCTGGTCGACCGCGACGGCATCCACAGCGGAGAGGGCGCCTTCATCACCGAACGCGGCGACGATGGCTTCTACGTGCGCCTGTCGATGCCGGATACCGATGCCCTGCTCGATGACATGCGCCACGGCGAGACACTGCGCCTGCGCATTCACCGGGCACCGGAGGACTACTGGTTCATGACCTTCAGCCTGGACGGCGCCGACCAGGCATTCACCCGCATGAACCGCCTGTGCGAGACGCCAGCCGAAAGCCCAAAAGACAACGCCCCCACCGGTAAACCGACGAGGGCGTCATCCGCCACGGGATGATGGCTTGGCCAGGAGTTACTGACGAATCAAGTAATCGAAGGCCCCCAGCGCTGCTCGCGAGCCTTCACCCAGCGAGATGACGATCTGCTTGTAGGGCACAGTGGTCACATCGCCGGCGGCGAAAATGCCCGGCACCGAGGTCATGCCGCGCTCGTCGGTGACGATCTCGCCATGCGGAGAAAGCTCGATGGGCGAGTCGCGCAGCCACTCGGTGTTCGGCACCAGGCCGATCTGCACGAAGACGCCTTCCAGCGCGATATCGCGCAGCTCGCCGCTGGCACGTTCCTCATAGGTGAGGCCGGAGACCTTCGCCCCATCGCCATTGATCTGGGTCGTCCGCGCGCCCTTGATGATCTCGACATTGGGTAGGCTGGCGAGCTTCTTCTGCAGAACCTCGTCGGCACGCAGCTCGTCCATGAACTCGATCAGGACGACTTCCTTGACCAGGCCGGCCAGGTCGATGGCCGCCTCGACACCGGAGTTGCCGCCGCCGATCACCGCCACACGCTTGCCCTTGAACAGCGGGCCGTCGCAGTGCGGGCAGTAGGCCACACCCTTGTTGCGATACTCGGCCTCGCCCGGCACGTTCATCTCCCGCCAGCGGGCGCCGGTAGCCAGCACCAGGGTGCGGCTCTTGAGGCTCGCTCCGGAGGCGAAACGCACCTCGTGCTCGCCACCCGGCTCGCTGGCCGGCACCAGCTCGACGGCCCGCTGGAGGTTCATGATATCGACGTCGTACTGCTTGACGTGCTCTTCCAGCGCCGCAGCCAGCTTGGGGCCTTCGGTATAGGGCACCGAGATCAGGTTTTCGATGCCCAGGGTGTCGAGCACCTGTCCGCCGAAGCGCTCGGCAGCGACGCCGGTACGAATGCCCTTGCGTGCCGCATAGACGGCCGCCGAGGCGCCGGCCGGGCCACCGCCTATCGTCAGCAGGTCGAAGGCCGGCATGGCGTTGAGCTTCTCGGCCTCACGTGCTTCGGCACCGGTATCCACCTTGGCCAGGATCTGCTCGAGGCTCATACGGCCCTGATCGAAGGGCTCGCCATTGAGGAAGATGCCGGGCACCGACATGACCTCGCGGGCGTCGACCTCATCCTTGAACAGGGCACCGTCGATGGCCACGTGGCTGATACCGGGGTTGAGGACGGCCATCAGGTTCAACGCCTGAACCACGTCCGGGCAGTTCTGGCAGGACTGCGAGAAATAGGTCTCGAAGTGCAGGCCTTCCGGCAACGACTTGATCTGCTCGATTGTCTCGTCGCTGGCCTTGGGAGGATGCCCCCCCACCTGCAGCAGTGCCAGGACCAGGGAAGTGAATTCGTGGCCCATGGGAATGCCGGCGAACACCACGCCGGTAGATTCCCCCTCGCGATACAGGGCGAAGGACGGCGCCCGGGCGTCGTCGCCGTCCTCGCGCAGGCTGATCTTGTCGCTCAGACCCGCGACCTCCTGCAACAGCGTGTGCAGTTCTCGGGACTTGTCGCCGTCATCGAGGGTGGCGACGATCTCGAACGGCCGCGTGACCTTCTGGAGATAGGCATTGAGCTGGGATTTCAGATTGTCGTCCAACATAACGGCGATTTCCTCGTCGCGGATCGTCAAGACGCAGTTCGCCCTCACGCTCGCGGAGCGGCGCGTCTTGCATGAAATTCGGCTGAGAGCAGCCCGGGCAAAGCCCGGGCTCACCAGGAAGGTGTCGGCAGGGCTTGCTTAGATCTTGCCGACCAGATCCAGGGACGGCGCCAGAGTCTCTTCGCCTTCTTCCCACTTGGCCGGGCAGACTTCGTTCGGGTTGGCACGCACGTACTGAGCGGCCTTGACCTTGCGCAGCAGTTCCTCGGCGTTACGACCGATGTTGCCGGCGTTCAGCTCGACGATCTGGATCTTGCCGTCGGGATCGACCACGAAGGTGCCACGATCGGCAACACCGTCTTCCTCGATCAGCACGTCGAAGTTGCGAGACACGACGTGGGTCGGGTCGGCCAGCATCGGGTACTGCAGTTTGCCGATGGTCTCGGAGCTGTCGTGCCAGGCCTTGTGCGTGAAGTGGGTGTCGGTGGAGACACTGTAGATTTCCACGCCCAGCTTCTTGAACTCTTCGTAGTTGTCGGCCAGATCACCCAGCTCGGTCGGGCAGACGAAGGTGAAGTCGGCCGGGTAGAAGAAGAAGATGCTCCACTGTCCCTTCAGGCTTTCCTCGGTGACGTCGATGAATTCACCGTTGTGGTAAGCGGTGGCCTTGAACGGCAGGACTTCGGTATTGAGCAGTGACATCGATGATGCTCCTTGCTGTCGTGGATGTACGTGTGTAAGACGCCGCCTAGCATATCTATCAGCGTCGCATAGGGTAAATTGAACGCTCTGATCCAGCCGATAGGGAGTTCCTAAGAACCGCCCCTTGCCGATCGCAGACGCCCTCGCGGCGCTCAGTCCCGGGACAAGAGCCGATCGCGCAGGGCCTCGCCCACACCGGTGGCCGATTGCGGGTTCTGCCCCGTCACCAGACGACCGTCGGTGACCACCTGGGCCGTCCAGTCGGCGGCAGGATGTAGCCTCGCCCCACGCTCGGCGAGGGTCGATGCCAGCAGGAAGGGCACCACCTCGGTGAGCCCGACCGCAGCCTCCTCGGCATCGGTAAAGGCCGCCACGTCGCGATCGGCGACCAGGTAAGTGCCATCGGACAGGGTCACGTTCACCAGCGCGGCAGGTCCGTGACAGACCGCCCCGACCAGGCCACCCTGCTCCCAGATCGCACGGGTCTTGTCGTTCACGGCAGCGTTCTCGGGAAAATCCCACATGGCGCCATGGCCGCCGGCGAAGAAGATTGCCGCATATTCGGCGGGGTCGATCTCGGCAAGCGCCCTGGTATTGCGGAGCCGTTCGCGGAAATCGGCATCGTTCCAGTAACGGGCATTCGTCTCGTCGTCGAGGTCGAAGCCGTCCACGGGCGGCTCGCCGCCTTGAATGGAAGCGAAGTCCACCGGGATGCCGGCCGCCTCGAACACCGCCAGTGGATGGGTGACCTCGGACAGGAAGAAACCGGTCGGATCACCGCCCTCGCCCTTGGTGCCATGGCTGGTCATCACGATGAGAATCGGTTGGCTCGCATTACTCATGGTTCGACTCCTCCGATCAGGCGATGCACGCCTGTAGTGGGATGTACCCGGAACATTCGGGCATGAACGCCATAAAACAAGGCCTGTCCTGCAATCGCAGATGACGCTCGGTCCATCACGTCGCCCATTCCCGCTCCCCCCGGCCCTCCTCGCTCCATTGTCTGGCGTTCCCGAACGGGTCGGAATCGTCTTCTCCTACACTGAAAGGGATGGCGTCTGGAGGAGGTCGTATGTCCATCACTGCCTACACGGCGAAAACCATTCGTACCATGAATCCCTCGCAACCTGCCGGCCATTGCGTCGCCGTGCATGAAGGCCGAGTCCTGAGCGTTGGACCGCTGGAGGAGATCAGGCGCTTCGGCGAGGTAGAGATCGATGACCGCTATGCCGACAAGGTGCTGGTGCCAGGTTTCGTCGAAGGGCACAGCCATGCACTGGAAGGCTCCCTCTGGGAGCATCTCTATCTGGGCTATCACGACAGGATCGACCCTGACGGAGCTCGCTGGGAAGGCCTGAAGACGCCAACAGCCGTGCAGCAACGCCTGGCGGCCCATCTCGACGAGGGTGCGCCGGCGACTCCCCTCATCGGCTGGGGCTTCGATCCGGTCTATTTCGACGGCGAGCGCCTCGACAAGCGCCTGCTCGACGCCGTCAGCCACCAGCGGCCCATCGTCGTCATGCATGCCAGCCTGCACGCCATGACGGTCAACAGCGCGACGCTTCGCCTGATCGGGCTGGAAGAACAGGTGCTGGAGGGCATCGTCCGCGATGTGGAGGGTCAACCCAATGGCGAATTGCAAGAACTGCCGGCCATGCACCTGGTCTTCGATGCCCTGGGCTTCGATATCTTCGACGGCGCCTCCAGCGAGCGAGTACTCGTACGCTATGCCCGGGCAGCCAGGCGAGCAGGGATCACGACTCTGACCGACCTGCTCAATCCGCTGAGCGATGCCACAGTCGATGCCCTGCGTAACGCCACGGCTCGTCCCGATTACCCGGTTCGCCTGGTCCCCGCCCTCAACGCCCTGGCCTGGGAGCCGGAAGCCGGCAGCAGGCGCCTGCACGAGGTCATGCAGCACAATCACGAACGCCTGCACTGCGGCCTCGTCAAGCTGGTCACCGATGGTGCCATCCAGAATTTCACGGCACGCCTGCAGTGGCCGGGTTACCTGACCGGTCCTCGGAACGGTGTCTGGAATGCACCACCGCAGACATTCCATGACATGGTGCAGCACTATCATCAGGCCGGGCTTCAGCTGCATGTCCATACCAATGGCGATGAGGCTGTGGCGATCATCCTCGACGCCCTGGATGAGGCCCTGGCGATGTGGCCCCGACCGGACCACCGCCATACCCTTCAGCATGTTCAGTTGATCCGCCAGGACCAGCTACGACGTGCCGCGCGGCTCGGTGTCTGCCTGAACATCTTTGCCAACCATATCTATTACTGGGGCGATATCCATTTGACGCGAACGCTGGGTTTCGACCGGTGCCAACGACTGGAGCCTGCCGCCAGTGCGGATCGCCTGGGCATTCCCTTCGGTATTCATTGCGATGCACCGGTCACTCCCCTCTCTCCGCTGTTCACGGCATGGTGTGCCACGACACGAGAGACCTCTGGCGGTACATCGCTCGGCGATGCCGAGAAGATCAGCCGCGCCCGGGCACTGGAAGCCATTACCCTGGGCGCTGCCTATACCCTCCGCCTGGATGACTGCATCGGCAGTCTGGAGCCAGGCAAGTGGGCGGATATCACCGTGCTTGACGAGGATCCCCTGACGAGCGAGACACCACTCAAGGATATTCGCGTGCATGACACTCTCCTCGGCGGGTACCCGACCGGCAATGGCGAGTAACGAGATGGCAGCAGACATCCCCACCACGCTGTTATGCGGCTTTCTCGGCAGCGGCAAGACGACACGCATCAACCATCTGATTCATGCCGGCAAGCTGCAGGATGCCCTGTTTCTGATCAATGATTTCGGCCGCCTCAACATCGACGCCGAGCTGGTCGAGTCACGGCAGGACAATATACTGCGGCTGACCAACGGCTGTGCCTGCTGTGGTATCTCGGGCAATCTCTCGGTACAGCTGCGCGATATCCTCGGTTGGTCGCGACGCCCCGGACGCCTCGTCTTCGAGGCCAGCGGTATCGCCCGACCGCGGCCCCTGATGCAACTGCTCGATGCCGCCCGGGGTTATCGGCTCGACGAGAGCGAGTCACTGGTCGATGCCAGCGCCGTCGAACGGCACTTAGGCGACGATGCCATCAATGAAGTCTTCACCGCACAGATTCGCGAGGTATCGCGGCTACGCATCAATCGGATGAACTGGCTGAGCGACGAACACCAGGCCTCTGTCCTGCGGCGTATTACCGCCATCAATCCCGGCGCGCGCATGACGCTCGAAACAGCGCCACAAGGGCCGCCATCGGCACCGTCATGTCCAGGGTCCGGCACCGGCCCGCTTACCACGCAGAGCGTGAGATTTGCACATCCTATCGACGTGGCGACGCTCGATATGCTGCTCGCTGACGCGGCAACGGAGCTGCTTCGGGTCAAGGGCCTGGTCATCGCCAACGATGCTGCGCGAAGCCGCTACCTCGTGCAGGTCGCCGGCGGTCGCATGACGCGCATTGCCACCACCGCCGGGCGTTCTCAGGCCCTGGTCGTGATTGGCCACAAGGGCGACGCGCTCCAGGCATTGCTGGATGCGTTGCACGATCTCTGACTCAGGCGTTGCGGTATTCATCCGCCAGCGCTTCGGGAACGGGACGCGTCAACATGCTGATGGCCACGAACACGACGATGTTGCATAACAACCCGATGAAACCGGCGTTCATGTCCAGCGGCGTGACATCGGCCACGATCTGATAATAGTAGTTGACCGCAATGCCCACGATGAGCCCCGCGATGGCGCCGCTCTTCGTGGCCCGCCGCCAGATCAGGGCACCGTAGACGGCCGGCACGAACTGGGCGATCGAACCATAGGCACCCACCAGCAGCGCGATGATCCCCGCCGCGCCGAAGATCGACAGCCAGTAGGCAGCGGCACCGATGGCGACGACCCCTAGGCGCATGATCCAGATCTGGGTACGTTCGTTCATGTCCGGCTTCAGGGGCAGCAGCACATCCCGCCCAAGCGACACCGAGCCACCGTGGGTAATGGCATCGGAAGACGACATTGCAGCCGCCAGCGAGCCGGCACCGATCAAGCCGTAGAGCCAACCACTCGCGCCCAGCTCGTAGGTGATCAAGTGCGGCAGGATCTCGTCCGCACTCCCCAGGGCATCAGGCGATACCACCCCGATGGCCGAAAAACCGATGAATAGCACCGGCACCATGAAGATCCCGAACAAGGGAAACGCCAGTGTCGTGAGCTTGATGCGCTTCTCCGTCGTGGTATAGGACTTGGTGAACAAGTGCGGCCACATGAGAAAGCCCAATGCCGATACCAGTATCACGGTGGTATAGGCCATTCCCGACATCGTGGAGCCTTCATTCCCGATGGTCAGGAAGCCAGGACGCGACTCGCTGATGGACGTGAACATGTCAGCCGGGCCACCCTGTAGCGCATAGACGAGATAGAAGCCGACGGTCCATGCCACGACAAGCATCAACGCCCCCTGAAAGACATCGCTCCAGGCCGCTCCACGTACGCCAGAGCTGGCAACATAGATCACGACGATCCCGTAGGCGAGAAGTGCGCCCAACCAATAGGGAATTACCCCGTCGGTCAGGATATTGAAGATGAAGGCCATTCCCTTGATCTGCAGCGTCAGGTACTGGATGAAGGCCAGCACCGAAATGACGCCCACGATCACGGTCAGTGACCGAGACTGATAGCGGTCTCCCAGAAAATCTCCCATGGTGAAGAAATTCTTGCGTGCTCCAATGCGCCCTACCTTAGGCCCCAGCAGGTACCAGGGCAGGATGCCCAGAGCCACGTAAGTCGGCACGAAAAAGGCCGCAGCCCCCTGGGAAAATGCCATGCCTGGCCCACCCAGGAAGGAAAAGGCACTGAAGACCGTGCCGCCCATCATGAACCAGATCACGACAAGGCCGAGGCCTCGGTCGGCAACAGCATACTCCGATACCGACCAGAATGAGCGTCTACGCCCGGCAAGCAGCCCCAGCACGAAAGCCAGCACCAGATAGACTAGCATCGCGGTCAGGGCAAAGACCCAATTGTTCATCGGTGATCTCCCTTGCCGTATTCATAGCGATAGAAAACGCAGAGTACGAGAAAGGCGACCCCCTCCATGAGCACGATCCAGAACAGACCGAAGGGTAGTCCTGCAACGAGCGGAAAGACCCGATTGGCGATGGCATATACCGGGAACGTCAGCAGCAGAAAGAGTGATATCAGAAATACCACATATGCCTTGGCGACCTTCTTTTCCTTGTTGATGGTCATCCAGTCTTCTCCCGATCATCGATTACACTGTCGGCTCATCCTTACGTTTTCGTCATGAATATTGTCGATTCAATGATGCAACCGCCAAGCGAGACAGCAAGCTTACGCCCAGCGGAATAATGCTATCATTGAAATCATATTGTGGATTATGCAAGCCATGAGGGTGATCCTCATCGCCGGAGCCGACATGAATATAAGAGCCTGGTCGAACGGCCAGCATATAGGAGAAATCCTCGCCTCCCATGCTTGGCTTGTAATCCCGAACCAGAGCATCTTCCCCGAAACACTCCTGAATCACCTTTCTTGCAGACTCCGTCGCCTCGGCGTCATTGAAGGTCACACCGAACTTGTCTTCGATCTTCAGTTCTATCGTGGCGCCGTAATAGTGCTCAAGGCTTTCGCAGAGCCGCCGCAGCCCGGACGCCACGATGGTTCGGGTCTCCTCGTCCAGAGCGCGAATCGTGCCACTCAACTTCGTGGTATTCGGGATCACCGCAAAGCCGTCCAGATCGCCCCCTTGAATGGCGCAGATACTGAGAACGGCCGGGTTCAGGGGATCCACCTCACGGGATATGATCGTGTGCGCCTTGCTGATGAGTTCCGCTGCGATGCGTATCGGATCGACACACCCATGCGGGTTGAGCCCGCCGTGCCCGCCGCGACCCTGGATCGTGATATCGACACGGTCGCCACTGGCCATGATCGGGCCGCTCACCAGTCCGAACTTGCCGACCGGTAATCCCGGCCAATTGTGCAGACCATATACTTCCTTGATGGGGAATCTTTCGAACAGGCCATCATCGACCATGGCCTTGCCACCCCCGACCCCTTCTTCAGCCGGCTGGAAGATGAAATAGATCGTGCCGGAAAACGCCCTGTTGTGCCTGAAGTACTCGACAGCCCCCAGCAACATGGTCGTATGGCCATCATGTCCACAGGCATGCATGCGTCCATGGTGCCGGGACGCATGATCGACGCCACTGTGCTCCTCGAGCGGTAGCGCATCCATATCGGCACGCAGACCAACACTCGCCCCATGCCCCTCCCGGGAGCCGACTATCCAGGCCACGATACCGGTCTTGCCGATACCCGAGACATATTCGACATCCAGCGCCTCCAGATACTCACGGATCTTGCGCGATGTCTCGTGTTCCTCGAAGCCAAGTTCGGGATGCCGGTGAACATCTCTCCTGAACGAGACCAGCTTATCGAGGTTCACTTCCACCAGATTCTTTTCCATGGCCAGTACCGGTCTTGAAGCCGTGCGATCGGACACCCATGAAAGCTAGGTGACAGTCCCTCGACTGTAAAGACAAGGCCTGCGCCTCGACGGACCGAGGCTATCGCCGGGGCGGCAAGCCGCCATCTGATCCCGTGGGGTGTTCGAGGCGCAATGGCCGAATGAGAACTCGCCCGGATGGCGCAACGAGAAACGGCCACCGCGCTGTGAGCGAGGTGGCCGTTTCTCTGCGATTCTGGCGCGCCCTAAAGGATTCGAACCTTTGACCTTCGCCTCCGGAGGGCGACGCTCTATCCAGCTGAGCTAAGGGCGCGTATTTCCTGCCTTTCGGAGTTTTCATTCACTCCGCTCGCCGGCAGCGCTTCGCGCTGCTGACGCTCCCCTCAGGCATTGCCTTCGGGTCCTGCCGATCGCCTTGCATGGCGCTCGGCGCTCCACCGGCCAGAAGCTTCGCTTCTGTTGATCCGGCTACGCCCAGCTGAGCTAAGGGCGCGTATTTCCTGCCTTTCGGAGTTTTCGTTCACTCCGCCGTCGGCAGCGATTGCGCGCATTATCCTACCTTGCCGCCCATCGGCTGTCCACCCGCCGGTGATCCTGCGTCAGGCAATCGGTGCGAGGCGAGAGCGTGGCCGTGGCCAGCGATCCCGCCTGCCTCGCTCCATGTAACGCCAGGCCAGGTGATCAGGCACGCGACATCAGCGGTCCCGGGTTTTTCAGGTACGTTTCCTTGATCTTCTTGGCCGACCAGTACGTCAGCGCGGCGATCAGATCGGTAGGATTGGCCTGGAAGTTCTGCGGGAAGGCGTTGCCGCCGGGAACGAAGACATTGTGCACGTCCCAGCTCTGAAGATACCGGTTGAGCGCCGAGTTGCTCGGATCGGTCCCCATGACCGCCCCGCCGACATTGTGCGTCGAGACGTAGTTGGTCACCTTGAAGTGATCGCCACTCAGCTGGAAGCTCTCGTCCATGTGATCCGGCTTGAGCACCTTCGCGATCTCTCTCAGCCGGTCGCGCATGAAGCGTGACAGCTTCAGTTCGTTCTCCTTCCAGTCGAAGGTCATGCGCAGCAGCGGCAAGCCATAGGGGTCCTTCCAGGTCGGATCGAGGTCGAGCATGTTGGTACGATAGGACATCACGCTGCCGGCCATCGAGATCTCCATGTGGTGACCGTAGTACTTCTTCAACGCATCCTTGTAACCTTGGCCCCAGCTGGGTGTGTGGTTGGGCAGCGGCGTCTTGATCGGCGTGCCGCTCGCCTGCGAGGCGTGCATCTTGGCGCCACCGATAAAGCCATAAGGCGCGCTGTCGAAGTTGCCCGGCGAGAAGTCGTTGAACATCCGGCCGGTGGCCCCTGCGGTGGCAAACGGGTTGAACTCGATGTCGTCGAAGTACAGATGAATGCCGCCGCCTATCTGGTAGGCGTAGTTGCGTCCTACCGTACCGGTGCGTGAAACGGGATCGTACATCTGGCCAATGCCGGAGTTGAGCATCAAACGCACGTTGTTGAGCGCGTAGGAGGCCAGGACGACCATATCCGCCGGCTGGAATACCTCATCGCCGTTTTCGTCGATATAGGTCACGCCGGTCGCGGTCTTGCCATCAGGCGCCAGCTCGACACGAGTCACGTTGGCGTGAGTCCGATAAGCGAAGTTACTGCGCTGCTTGAGCGCATTCAGGATGCAGGTCTGCGGCGAGGCCTTGGAATAGTTCACGCAGCCGTAACGGGAACAGAAGCCACAATAATTGCAGGGACCGAGCTGCATGCCATAAGGATTGGTCCAAGCGCGCGACACGTTGGCCGAAGGGTTGGGGAAAGGATGGTATCCCAGCTGACGCGCGGCCTTGTCGAACATGTCGGTGCTCTGGGTGTCCTGTAGCGCCGGCAGCGGATAAGGCTCGCTGCGTGGCCCTTCGAACGGATCGCCGCCTTCCTGGATCTCGCCGCGCAAGTTGCCGGTGGTGCCGGACTGACCACACACTTTCTCGAAGAAAGTGAAGTGCGGCTCCAGCTCGTCCCAGGTCACACCGAAATCCTGAATCTGCATGTCTTCCTGCAACACCCCGGGCTCGAAGGCCTGGTCGGCGAAGCTCTTCAACTGCAGGTCGGTCGGCGTCGGCCGAATCAGCACACCTGTCCAGTGCGCGCCGGCACCGCCCACGCCGTCACCGGGCAGGAAAGCACCCAGCTTGCGCTGTGGCAGCGCACGCTCGTCGAGATTGCGGCGGATGGTGACTGCTGACTGTTTCGGCTTCTGCATCATGGTGTGACGAACGCCGTACTGAAGCTCATCCGCCGCCTTGGGATAGGCGAAATCGGCATTGGTGCGATCGGCACCACGTTCCAGCGCCAGCACGTTCAGCCCCGCATCCGTCAGTTCCATGCCCATGATGGAACCGGTCCAGCCGAGGCCGACGATGACCGCATCGACTCGCGGTTGTTGCTTAGCCATGTGTTAACTCCTCGATTCATTCGATGCGCACTCCGGCGCATCGGCATGGCCGCCTCTTCGGGCAGCCCGCCTTCCGTTACTGGTCACCGTCTTCGTGGTTGAGCGAGCCGTTCGGATCCGGGGCCCGACTCAGCGGGGCCTGCTTGATCGATGCACGCACCCTGGCGACCTGCTCGGCCGTCACCGGCTCGGCGTCATTGCCCCAGGCACCGCGCACGAAGGTAGCCAAGGTGGCGACTTCCTCGTTCGACAGGCGCCAGCTGAAGCCGGGCATCGGCAGTTGGGCAGGGATCGTCGGCGTCGCCGGCGGCCGGGCGCCCGCCAGGATGGTGTGGATCAAGCCAGTCGGATCGTCGGCATTGATCAAGGAGTTGCCGGCGAGCTGCGGGAAGACGCGGTCGGCCCCCTCACCGGCGTTGAAGTGGCATGCCGCACAATTGTCTATATAGAGGCGCTCGCCGTCGCTCAGATGCTTGGCGGCGGTCAGGCGCGCGGCCGTCTCGCGGGTGGCCTGCTCACGTTCGTCGGCCGACGCGACACTCTCGTTCGCCGGATTGGCGGGCAATGACTTGAGGTATTGCGCAATGCTCGTCAGGTCCTGATCGGTGAGATGCGACGTACTGTGGGCAATGACAGACGTCATCTCGCCCCCCACGGTGGCGTGCACATTGCGGCCGGTCTTGAGGTAGTCGACGATCGCCTGGGTGTCCCAACCTTCGATGCCTTGCCCATCGCCACCCTTTCCGGCACGCAGGGAAGGCGCCCACCAGCCGTTCAGCTCGGCACCGGCGAGATAGGCATCGTCGCCATCGTCGAGGGCTTTCTCCTGCTGGGCGATGCCGCGCGGCGTGTGGCAACTACCGCAGTGGCCAAGCCCCTCGACCAGGTAGCGACCGCGCTCGGTCAACGCATTCCGGTCGGCTTTCGGCGTGAAGGTTTCCTGGTCGGCGAACAACCAGTTCCAGGCGGTGATGCCCCAGCGCTGGTTGAACGGGAAACCGAGCGACGTCTCCGGCGGCTGGGTCGCTACAGGCTCCACGCCTTGCATGAAGTAGGCATAGAGCGCATGGACATCCTCGTCGGTCAGGTTTGCGTAGGAAGGATACGGCATGGCCGGGTAAAGGTTGGCGCCATCGGCACGCTTGCCGTCGCGCAGGGCAGCGGCAAACTGCTCCTCGGTGTAGTGGCCGATGCCATGTTCCGGGTCCGGGGTGATGTTGGTCGAATAGATAGTGCCGAAGGGGCTCTCGATCCCCAGGCCGCCGGCAAAGCGCTTGCCCTCCGGTGCGGTGTGGCAGGCGGCGCAGTCGCCGGCACGGGCCAGGTAAGCGCCACGCTCGACGAGGTCATCGGCGTCGGCGAACACTGGGGAGGCGGTCAGCAGGGTGCAACACGCCAACAGTGGAATCAGATATCTTGCAGTCACGGTGGAAGTCCTTTTTCTAACCCTGGTGGCGAGAGATGGCTCGCGATGCCCGCCTCGCGCTCAGCCTCGCTCGCCGGTGAGACTGACCGGTCCCAGTGGGTATTCGACGTCGTGCTGGCCAACCCAATCGCGATAGCTGGCGCGAGCACCGGGAAACCCGATCATCTTCCACGCCGCCATGTGCTTGTTGCCGCCATGGATGGGGTCGGCCAGGTAGCCTTCCTTGGTGTTCTGCAACAATTGCGAGAAGAAGTCCGCTGCCTGCAGCTTATGGATCCCGCTCAGGGCGGCGAAATCGATGTCGTTGGCTTCCAATCCCTGCAGGACGCTGTCCTGAGTATTGCCATCCAACTGCTCGAAACGCTTGCCGTACTGCTGCTTGCAATACTGCTGCGTCATCGCAATGCCCTTCTGGTAGACCTCGCGCGGCGTATAGGGATATTGAAAGCCCAGGTCGGGAGAGCCATCCGTAACGAAAGGCCCTTCCATGTACCAGCGATCGGCATGGCCGTAGGGAGCATCCATCTGGCGGTCGAGGAAGACCGGCACGTTGGTATCCAGGGCACCGGGGCCCTGGCCGGCACTCTCACCGGGAATCAGGCGGTCGCAGGCGGCGAGCAGGAAGGACCACTCATCTTCACTGAAGAAAACCGGCTGGTATTCGCTGAGATTGGGAGCGGGTTCGTTCGCCTGGGCAGTGAGGCTGACGCCACCAGCCAGGCCAACGGCGGGGATGAGGGTCACGGAACCGCGCAGGAACGCGCGCCGCGACACGTTATCGGGCTGGGACGCCATTAGCACTGTGTCCTTCTGGTAACGGTCGTTTTCGTGATAGCTCGGCAAGAGCCCGGCCGGGGCGCAGGAACCTGAGTGGTGGCGCCTCCTGCCAGATACAGGCCTCAGCGTGAGGAATCCAAAAAAGCATGCGAATTAGTAACAAACTATCTTTTTATACTTTAATCGATTTTTGGGCTCACCGCACTCTGCCGATAACACGGCCGTATCTCCGGGAAGAGAACGAAAGGGGGCACCTGCCTGGTCCCCTCTTCGCGTGCCGGATGAAGTCGCTCGGGCTTGCCAGTACCTGCGCGTTTTTCCGCTTTTGCCGATGCTGGTTATACTGACCACCATCGCATGGCCTTCGGCATGCCCCGCGTGGCTCGAAGGTCGGCCGTGACGCCGTCCGGCAATTGCCGTCCAATAACAAGAGAGGTGGCACAGTGAGTTCCAGCAAGCTGATCGTGGGGTGCCTGGCCACCCTCGGCCTGACGGGCCTGACCTTCGCCCAGGAAGACGCCAGCCACGAGGCCATCGCCAAGCGTCTAGCCCCGGTGGGGGAGCTCTGCCTCGAGGGCCAGGATTGTGGCACCAGCGCGTCGTCGACCGGGGGTGGCGACACGGGGTCAGGAGGAAGCGGGGGTGGCGACATCGATGGCGCGGCCATCTACGACGCCGTATGCATGGCCTGCCATGATACCGGTGTGGCCAATGCGCCGAAGATTGGCGACACCGAGGCCTGGTCGCAACGCCTGGAGAAGGGAACCGATACGCTCTATACCCACGTCATCGAGGGCTTCAATGCCATGCCGCCCAAGGGGGGCGATCCCAGTCTCTCCGATGCCGAGGTCAAGGCGGCCGTCGACTATCTGCTCGACGAATCGCAATAGCCGGGCAAGCCCAGAGGTTCCTGCCTCCCCCTCACAGATGACTTGGCCTGACCGGGGCAGGGCTTTGCTGGATATGCGGCCAATCGCCATCAACCCAAGAGCGAGCGAATCCCCGCCAGGGCATCCTGGCCGCGAGCCTGTTTCTTCTCGGGGTCTTCGCGGTCGGCCCGGCCTTCCCATTCCAGCGCATCCTCGGGCAGTTCATCGAGGAATCGGCTCGGCGTGCAGTCCATCAGCTCGCCATAGGCCTTGCGTTGCCGGGCCAGCGTCAGGGTCAGGGTACGCCGCGCGCGGGTGATGCCTACGTAGGCCAGGCGACGCTCCTCCTCCACGCTTCCCGTTTCGATGGCGTTGCGGTGTGGCAGCAGTTCTTCCTCGAGGCCCATCAGGTAGACATGCGGGAACTCCAGCCCCTTGGAGGCGTGCATGGTCAAAAGCTGAACGCGATCGGAGTCGTCTTCCTCGGCCTGTTGCTCGAGGATGTCGCGCAGCACCAGCCGCGAGATTGCCGCTTCCACATCGTCGGTTTCAGTATCGGTGCTGGGGCTGTCCTCGTCGGGATCGGCCCGCATCGATTTCTCGAGCTGATCGACCAGGGTCCAGACATTGGCCATGCGCCGCTCGGCGATGGTCGGCGCGCTGGCGTTCTGGTAGAGCCAGGCTTCGTAGTCCATTTCATGCAGCATCCCGCGAATGGCGGCGATGGCATCGCCGCCATCCATACGACGCCGCACGCCGTCGATGAAGTGGGTGAAGCGCCCCAGACGTTCGACTGCCCGCGCCGGCAACTGCTCGGCCAGCCCCAGTTCATGGCAGGCAGCGAACAGCGAGGTCCCTCGGTCGGTGGCGTAATTGGCCAGCTTTTCCAGGGTGCCGGGGCCGATCTCCCGGCGCGGCACATTGACGATGCGCAAAAAGGCGTTGTCGTCGGCCGGGTTGATCAACAGCCTCAGGTAGGCCATGGCGTCCTTGATCTCGTTGCGCGAGAAGAAGGAGGTGCCGCCGGAGAGCTTGTAGGGAATCTGGTAGTGCTGCAGCTTGAGCTCCAGCAGCCGCGCCTGGAAGTTGCCGCGATAGAGCACGGCGAAGTCGCGCCATTCGGCGCGCTCCTTGATGCGCCGGGTGAGAATCTCGCTGGCCACCCGTTCGGCTTCCGCTTCCTCGTGGCGGTTGACCACCACGCGGATCGCTTCGCCCTGGCCCATGTCAGACCACAGCGTCTTCTCGTAGACGTGAGGGTTGTTGGCGATCAAGGTGTTGGCGGCACGCAGGATGGTCCCGGTGGAGCGATAGTTCTGCTCGAGCTTGATGACGTTGAGGCGCGGGAAATCCTCGCCCAAGGTCACCAGGTTCTCGGGCCGTGCACCGCGCCAGGCATAGATCGACTGATCGTCATCGCCGACCACGGTAAAGGTCGCCCGCTCGCCCATCAGCATGCGCACCAGCTGGTACTGGCTGACGTTGGTGTCTTGATACTCGTCCACCAGCATGTAGTGGATCTTGCGTCGCCAGCGCGCCAGCGCCTCGGGATCGTCACGCAGCAGGGTCACTGGCAACAGGATCAGGTCGTCGAAATCGACCGCATTGTAGGCCTTGAGATGACGAACATAGGCCTCGTAGACCCGAGCGGCGAACAGTTCGTCCTCATCGGCGGCATGAGACAGGGCCTGGCCCGGCAACACCAGATCGTTCTTCCAGTTGGAGATCACCGACTGGACCCGATTGATCTGGTCGGCATCGACCTGAGCGTCCTTGTTCATCAGATCGCGCAGCAAGGCCTTGGCGTCCTCGGGGTCGAACAGCGAGAACCCCGGCTTGTAGCCCAGTGCCTTGAGCTCGCCGCGGATGATGTTGAGCCCCAGGGTGTGGAAGGTCGAGACCCTCAGCCCATGTGCCTCGCGCCCCTTGAGCATCTGGCCCACCCGCTCCTTCATCTCCCGGGCCGCCTTGTTGGTGAACGTCACCGCCGCGATGCGCCGAGCGCTCATCCCGCATTCCTGCACCAGATAAGCGATCTTGGTGGTGATTACGCTGGTCTTGCCGGAACCGGCGCCGGCCAGCACCAGGCAAGGCCCATCGATGGCCTTCACGGCCTCTTGCTGCCGGGGATTGAGCTTGGCGAGGCGGCTGGCAATGCTGATCGTCATGACATGCTCCCGGCCGTCGGCGTCAGGGCGCCTTCGAAATCGAGCTGCCGCCACGCCTCATAGACCAGGATGGCGCAGGCGTTGGAGAGGTTCAGGCTGCGGCTCTCGGGGAGCATGGGGATACGCAGCCGCTGTGCTTCGGGGAGGGTATCGAGCATCGCCTGCGGCAGGCCGCGGGTCTCGGGGCCGAACACCAAGGCGTCGCCCGGCCCATAGGCCGGCTCATGATAGCCGGTGCGGCCGCGCGTGGAGACGGCAAAGACCCGTCGGGGCGAGACCGTCCCGATGAAGGCCTCCCAGTCTCGGTGCACACGGACCCGGGCCCACTCGTGATAATCGAGCCCGGCGCGGCGCAGTCGCTTGTCATCGAGTTCGAAGCCGAGCGGCTCGATCAGGTGAAGGCGGAATCCGGTATTGGCGCACAGCCTGATCAAGTTGCCCGTATTGGGCGGAATCTCGGGCTGGAAAAGCACCACATCGAGCATAGTCGGCTACCTGGGGTCGAACGCCGACGAGGCACGGCTGACCTCGTTCAGTTGGCGGTCACGCCATAGCGATCACGGTAATCGCGGATGGCCTCGGCATGACCCCGCAACGCCTCGCCGGCATGGACTTCGAGATACTCGAGCACCATATCCAGGTTGACGATGCTGACCACCGGCATGCCATAGGCCGCCTCGACCTGCTGGATGGCGCTACGCGCATCGCCGTCATCGCCGCCGCGCTCCTGGCGATCCAGGGCCACCACGACCCCGGCCGCCTCGGCGTCGGCGCTCTCGATCAGGCCCATCACCTCGCGCACGGCAGTGCCGGCCGTGATGACATCGTCGACGATCAGGATGCGGCCGGCGAGCTCGGCGCCGACGATATTGCCGCCCTCGCCATGCGACTTCGCCTCCTTGCGATTGAACGCATAGGGCAAGTCGCGGTCATGATGATCGGCCAATGCCACGGCTGTGGTCGCAGCCAATGGGATACCCTTGTAGGCAGGGCCGAACAGGACATCAGCCTCGAGCCCGCTATCCGCGATGGCCTGGGCATAGAAGCGGCCCAACTGGGCCAGGGCGGCACCGGACTTGAACAAGCCGGCGTTGAAGAAGTAGGGGCTGACCCGGCCGGACTTGAGCGTGAACTCGCCGAAGCGCAGCACGCCCTGCTCGATGGCGAACGCGATGAACGCCTGTTGATATGGTTGCAGGGACGATGCGACTCGATGATCCGCCACGGGGCCTCCTATCACGTTCATGGACCGATGCCATTTACCCAAACGTCGAAACGTCGGGTATCATACACGCGCGACGCAAAAGGGACCATGTATGAAAATCGCCACCATCAATGTCAACGGCATTCGCGAGGCAGTCGGACGAGGCTTTCTCGACTGGCTGGCCAACCAGGACGCCGACGTCGTCTGCGTGCAGAACCTCAAGGCCAAGAGCTTCGAACTCGACGACAGCATCCTCTTTCCGGAAGGCTACGAAGGCTACTTCCTCGACGCCGAGCAGGACGGTTTCTCCGGCGTTGGCCTTTACTGCCGCAAGATTCCCAAGGCCATCATGTACGGGCTGGGCTTTCCCCAGTGCGACCATGAAGCGCGCTTCCTGCAGGCCGACTACGACCGTTTCAGCATCGCTTCCTTCCTGATGCCCGACGGCAGCGACCCAGCCGCCAAGCAGAACTTCATGGCGCAGTACCAGGAGTACCTGACCAAGATGGCGCGCAAGCGCCGCGAGTACATCATCTGCGGCACCTGGCACATTGCCCACAAGACCATCGACCTGGAGAACTGGGCGGACAACCAGACCACGCCGGGGTTCAAGCCCGAAGAGCGCGCCTGGATGGATCAGGTCTTCGGCCCGACCGGCTTCATCGATACCTTCCGCGAGATCAACCGCGACGCCGGCGAATACACCTGGTGGCCGGCGCTCGACCAGGATCAGCCGCGGGAGCGCCAGGAAGGCTGGCGCATCGACTATCAGATCGTCGGACCCAACTTCCGCCGCCATGTAGTGGATGCCTGGATCGACTACGACGCGACTTTCTCCGAGCACGCGCCGCTGATCGTCGAGTACGACCTGACGCTCTGACGCACCTCCCTACGTCGCCATCGCGCTGTCGCGCGATGCAACACGCCGGCCGGAAGCCGGCGTGTTGCGTTCGAGGTGCGTTCAGCGACGGATGCCCAGCGCCTCGCGCTGATGCTCGAACAGCTCGCCACCGGCCTTCTCGGCCAGGTCGAGCATGGCGTTGAGTTCGGCACGGCTGTAGGTGCCCGATTCAGCGGTACCCTGCACCTCGATCAGTTCGCCGTTTTCGGCCATCACCACATTCATGTCGGTTCCGGCACGGCTGTCTTCCGGATAGTCCAGATCGACCACCGGCGTGCCCTGATAGATCCCCACCGACACCGAACTGATCAACTGATGGAAGGGGTCGCCCTTGATCAGCTTCTCGCGCTGCAGGTAGCGCACGGCATCCACCAGGGCCACGCAGCCCCCGGTAATGGCCGCCGTACGGGTACCACCATCGGCCTGAATGACATCGCAGTCCACGGTGATGGTGTACTCACCCAGCTTCTTTAGATTGATCGAGGCACGCAGCGAGCGGCCGATCAGGCGCTGGATCTCCACCGTGCGACCGCCCTGCTTGCCGCGGCTGGCCTCGCGACCGCCCCGGGTATGCGTGGCCCGCGGCAACATGCCGTACTCGGCGGTCACCCAGCCCTGCTTCTTGCCACGCAGCCAGCGCGGTACGCCGGCCTCGACACTGGCATTGCACAACACGCGTGTATCGCCGAACTCCACCAGCACCGATCCCTCGGCATGACGGGTGTAGTCGCGGGTCAGGCGAATGTCGCGGGTCTGATCGGTCGCGCGTCCGCTGGGACGCCGGATGTCCGAGGGCATGGCACCTCTCTTGCTGTTGGCTGTAAAGGGAATCGGATACGAACGGAATGGGCACATTCTACACGCTCCACCACAAGAATCGTGGCCATTCCGGGAAAACACCCACCCAAGACGAACCCCAGGCATTTGCCGTGGGTTTCCCTTACACTGCCAGTTTCACTGACCGCCGACCGGAGTCTGACATGGTCCACAGCATGACGGCCTTTTCCCGGCAGGACCTGGATGCCGACTGGGGGTATCTGCAACTGGAGCTGCGCTCGGTCAACCAGCGCTATCTCGAACCCCATTTCCGCCTGCCCGAGACACTACGCGACCTCGAGCCTGATTTCCGGGAGGCCCTGCGCGGCCGACTGGCACGCGGCAAGGTCGAGTGTCATCTGCGCTTCACACCCGCCACCGGCGACGCCCAGCTGAGCGTCAACCGCACGCGCCTCGAGGCACTAGCCAACGCCCTGGCCGATGTGCGCGCCGGCGTGCCCCAAGCCGCCATGCCCGATGCCCTGGCGCTGCTCAACCACCCCGGCGTTCTGGAAATCCCCGGCCCCGACATGGACATCGTCAAATCCGAGGCGCGCGCCCTCTTCCGTAGCGCCCTGGATGACCTGGAGGCCGGCCGTGCCCGTGAAGGCGACAAGCTCGCCGCCCTGATCGACGCGCGTCTCGACGCCATTCTCGAACAGGTGGCCGAGGTCCGCCGCCTGCTGCCCGACATACTGGCGCGTCAACGCGATCAACTCCACGAGCGACTGGAAAGCGCCAAGACCGAGCTCGACCCGCAACGCCTCGAGGCCGAGATGGTGCTCGTGGCCCAGAAGGCCGATGTGGCCGAGGAACTCGACCGCCTCGAGGCACATGTCGGCGAAGCGAAGCGACAATTGGCAAGCCGCGGGCCGGTCGGCCGCCGGCTGGACTTCCTGATGCAGGAACTCAATCGCGAGGCCAACACCCTGTCATCGAAATCGGTCGTCACCGACACTACCCGCTGCGCCGTCGAGCTCAAGGTGCTGATCGAGCAGATGCGCGAGCAGATCCAGAACATCGAGTGATGCCGGCCCCATCAACCCGTGGGCGCGCTGTGATGCACAGAAGGTCGACTTTCGAGCACCGTGGCCATTGCGGCATCATATGGCGTCTCAACGCGACGTCGCCCGACGCCTCGCGATAAACAGAGCCGCTTCAGCGGCCGTCAATCGATCCTTCAACGCCTGGAACACACATGCCCACCTTCGAACGCATCAATCGCCTGTTTCCCGTCTGGGCCATCCTGCTGGCCGTCATTGCTGCCCTCGTGCCGGAGTTTTTCACCGGACTGGCCGGCTATATCAAGACATTGCTGGTGGTCATCATGTTCGCCATGGGGCTGACGCTCACCAAAAGTGACTTCGCGCGCGTGGTGAAGTCACCCAAGCCGATTGCCGTGGGCGTTCTCCTGCAGTTCCTGGTGATGCCGCTGGCGGCGTTGGTGATCTCAAGACTTCTCGGCCTTTCCACCGAACTGACCATTGGCATGGTGCTGGTGGGCGCTACGGCAGGCGGTACGTCATCCAACGTGATGACCTGGCTGGCCGGCGGGCATGTGGCCCTGTCGGTATCGATGACCATGGTGTCAACCTTGATCTCGGTCATCGCCACGCCGTTACTCACGCTGCTGCTGCTGGGCCAGAGCATCGATGTGCCGGTTCTGGGGATGCTGATGAGCATCGGCCAGCTGGTGGTGGCCCCCATCATGCTCGGCATGGTGATTCACCATTTCCTGGGGGTGCATGTTCAGCGTGTGGAACCGGCCCTGGCGACGTTGGCCATGGCGTCCATCGTCTTGATCATCGCCATCGTGGTAGCGCTCAATGCCGGGCGACTGACCACCTTGGGGCCGATCGTGGCGCTGGCGGTCATCGCGCATAATGGCATCGGTCTCGCCGCGGGGTACGGTCTGGCGCGGTTGCTGCGCTTCGACACGCGCACCGCTCGTACCATCGCCTTCGAGGTCGGCCTGCAGAACTCCGGACTGGCGGTGACACTGGCCAACCAGTTCTTCAGCGCCGGCGCGGCGCTGCCCGGGGCGCTGTTCTCAGTGTGGCACAACGTGTCCGGCTCACTGCTGGCCGGTTACTGGAAGCACCGGCACGTCTCGCATGCACCGCCTGCGACTGCCACACCACGAAGATGACATCTTGGCCGGGCATGCTGGAATGCCCGGCCTTTTCGCCCCAGCCTGAGCGTTCATATCCCCTTGCTGCGCCAGCGGCCATCGCCCCCTGCCGCGCCGTGGAACTCAAGATCGAGAATGAGGGCAGTCCGCAGGGTGATCCGCTCGGGATCAAGGCGAGAGGAGGTGCCCACGGCAAATGTGAACGCCTTGGGTCGCATCCCGCGCCACCACCCTTTATACTTTCGTAGTAATTTTCCGCGATCCTGTCCTCCCGGCAGGATCGCTTTCGTTTTTTCGGAGAACACCATGTCGACCGACACCAAGGCGCACAACCCCCGCCTGGCCGAGCTCGCGCTGGCCCTGGGCGGTTTCGGTATCGGCACCAGCGAGTTCGTGATCATGGGCTTGCTCGAGCGAGTCGCCGCCGACCTGCAGGTCGCCACTGCCGAGGTGGGCTATGCCATCTCCAGCTACGCCCTGGGCGTGGTGGTCGGCGCCCCGCTGATCTCGGCGCTGGCCGCACGCGTTCCGCGTCGCCTGCTCTTGATCGTCCTGATGCTGGTGTTTGCCGTCGGCAACATCGCCAGTGCCCTCGCCACCTCCTTCTGGCCCTTCGTCGGCTTGCGCTTCCTGGCCGGCCTGCCACATGGCGCCTATTTCGGCGTTGCCGCGCTGGTGGCCGCCGCCGCCGTCCCCATCGAACAGCGCGCCCGAGCGGTCAGCCGCGTCATGCTGGGTCTGACCACCGCCATCGTGATCGGCGCTCCCCTGGCGACCTGGACGGGCCAATGGCTCGGCTGGCACAGCGCCTTCCTCGGCGTAGGCGTCATCGCCCTGCTCACCGCCTTGATGATCCGCCTCTGGATACCGAGTCAACCGCACGACCCCAACGCCAGCCCTAAGCGCGAGCTTTCGGCGCTGGTCAAGCAACGCGTACTGTTCACTCTGGGCGTGGCCAGCATCGGCTTCGGCGGCATGTTCGCGGTATTCAGCTATGTGGTGCCCACCCTGTCGAATCAGGCCGGCATGTCCGAGGCTGTGGGGCCCTGGGTGCTGACGATCTTCGGCATCGGCACCATCATCGGCAACCTGGTTGGCGCACGCGCGGCCGACAAGAATCTGATCAAGGCGATTCCCTGCATTCTGGTCTGGTGCCTGCTGGTACAGGGCGGCTTCTTCTTCGCCGCCAATCATCTCGTCACCGGCCTGATCTTCGTCGGCCTGGTGGGTACCAGCATGGCACTCGGCCCGGCATTACAGACCCGTCTGATGGATGTCGCCGGCGATGCCCAGACCATGGCCGCCTCGATGAACCATGCCGCCTTCAACTGCGCCAACGCCCTGGGCGCCTGGCTCGCCGCGGTGACCATCAAGGCCGGCGCCGTCTGGTCATCCTCCGGTCTGGTGGGCGCAGGCCTTGCCTGCGGCGGCCTGGTGGTCTTCACCATCGGCCTGTGGCAGGAGCGCCGCCGCTACGGAACGCCGAACACGGCCTGATCATGGGGTAGGGCGATGGAGGCGAATATGCGATACTCGCCTCTTTCCACGAGCCGCCCATTGCTTAGGATCTCCGCCCATGCCCCAAGGTACGCTGTTCATCGTTTCCGCTCCCTCCGGCGCCGGCAAGACCAGCCTGGTGCGTGAGCTGATCGAGAGCCTCGACGGCCTCAAGGTATCGGTCTCGCATACGACGCGCCCGCGCCGCGAGGGCGAGGTCGATGGCGTGAACTATCACTTCGTCGACCATGCGACCTTCGAGGCGATGATCGAGCGTGGCGAGTTCCTCGAGTATGCCCAGGTCTTCGACAACCTGTACGGCACCTCCCGCGCCGCCGTGGAACACCTGCTGAACGCCGGCCAGGACGTGATCCTCGAGATCGACTGGCAGGGCGCTCGCCAGGTACGGGCCCTCTTTCCCGATGCCGTCTCGGTATTCATCCTGCCGCCCTCGCGGGAGGAGCTGGAACGTCGCCTGGCCGGCCGCGGCACCGACCAGCACGCGGTGATCGCCTCGCGCATGCACGAGGCGATCAGCGAAATGTCGCATCATCATGAATACGACTACCTGGTCATCAACGACGACTTCACCACCGCCCTGCGCGAACTGCAGTCGCTGGTGACCGCCCACCGCCTGAGCCAGGCAAGAGCCAGCGAGCGCCTGGCGCCCCTGCTGGACGCGCTCTTGTCAGAGGAGCCGGGGGTCGAGTAATCTACCCTGTCTATCCACTGGAATCCCCGGGGCGCCAAGACGCCGGCCGGGGCTTTTCCCGTCAGCTCTCAGGAAGGCATCCATGGCGCGAGTCACTGTCGAAGATTGTCTGGAAAACGTCGAAAACCGCTTCAAGCTGGTCATGATTTCCACCCAGCGGGCCCGTCAGCTGTCCCGCGGCTCCCGTGACGCCCTGTTGCCGTGGGAAAACGACAAGCCCACCGTGATGGCGCTGCGCGAAATCGCCGCGGGCCTGGTGGACGCCAGCGTGCTGGACGAACCCCTGGAGGCCAGTACCCCGCCAGTGCGGCCAGATAATACCGAACAGGGTGCCCCCCTCGAGGAATGATCCCGGTCCCTCGGTTTTCCGCCGACGCCTCCTCCGGGCCATCACGAAGCATTCAGGGCGCGCCGTATGTTCACCATCGATGACCTGGCCGACCGCCTCGGCGGCTACCTACCCCAGGACGAGATCCAGCAGGTCAAGCGTGCCTTCTACTATGCCGAGCAGGCACACGATGGTCAGCGCCGTCGTTCCGGCGAGCCCTATGTGACGCATCCCCTGGCCGTCGCCAATATCCTTGCCAACATGCACATGGACCATCAGAGCCTGATGGCAGCCATGCTGCACGATGTCATCGAGGACACCGGCGTCGACAAGGAGGCCCTTGGCCAGCAGTTCGGCAAGCCGGTCGCGGAGCTCGTCGACGGCGTCTCCAAGCTGACCCAGATCACCTTCGAGGACAAGGCGGTCGCCCAGGCCGAGAATTTCCAGAAGATGGTGCTGGCGATGTCCCGGGACATCCGGGTGATCATCGTCAAGCTCGCCGATCGATTGCACAACATGCGCACTCTCGGCGCGCTGCGTCCCGAGAAGAAACGCCGCATCGCCCGCGAGACCCTGGAAATCTACGCGCGTGTCGCCAGCCGGCTGGGCATCAACACCATCCGCGTCGAGCTCGAGGACCTTTCCTTCCAGGCCCTCCACCCGATGCGCTCCGAACGCATCAAGCGTGCCGTGGCGAGCGCCCGGGGGCAGCGCCGTGCCTCCATTCGGCAGATACAGAACAGCCTGCAGAAGAGCCTCGACGACGAAGGCCTGAAAGGGTCGGTGATCGGCCGCCAGAAGCATCTACTGTCGATCTACCGAAAGATGCGCGACCAGCGGAAGTCGTTCGCCGAGATCATGGATGTCTTCGGCTTTCGCATCATCACCCAGGACGTGGATACCTGCTATCGCATCCTCGGCGTGGTGCACAACCTCTACAAGCCGGTGCCGGGTCGCTTCAAGGACTATATCGCCATTCCCAAGGCCAATGGCTACCAGAGCCTGCACACCACCCTGTTCGGCACCGGCGGCATGCCCATCGAGGTGCAGATCCGCACCCGGGAAATGGAGGCCATGGCCAACAACGGCATCGCCGCCCACTGGCTCTACAAGGCCGGCCAGACCGAGCACCCCATCGCCGAGGGTAGCCACGCCCGGGCCCGGGCGTGGGTCAAGGGACTGCTCGAGATGCAGCGCCATGCCGGGGATTCGCTCGAATTCATCGAGCACGTCAAAAACGACCTCTTCCCCGACGATATCTACGTGTTCACCCCCAAGGGCGACATCATGGAGCTGCCCCAGGGTGCGACGGTAATCGACTTCGCCTACAGCGTGCATACCGATATCGGCAACAGCTGCATCGCCTGTCGCATCGATCGTCACCTGGCACCGCTCTCCACCCGCCTGGAGAGCGGCCAGACCCTGGAGATCATCACCGCGCCCGGCGCACGCCCCAACCTGGCGTGGCTCAACGTGGTGGTCACCGCCAAGGCACGCTCGGCGATTCGCCACGCCCTCAAGCACCAGCAGCACACCGAGGCCGTCCAGCTCGGACGACGCCTGCTCAACAAGGCCCTGGCCACCTTCGAGACCAGCCTCGAGGAGTTGCCTTCCGGGCCCCTGGAAGCCCTGTTGGCGGAGAACGATCTGGCCGACGAAGAGGCATTGCTAACGTCCATCGGGCTCGGCACCCGAGTCGCCCATGTGGTCGCGCGACGCCTCGTCGATTTCCAGCACGGCGACCATATGCCAGCGCCGACCGCCAGGAACCAGGTTCAGGGTCCCATCATGATCAGCGGTGCCGAAGGCATGGTGATCAAGTTCGCGCGTTGCTGTCATCCGCTGCCCGGCGACCCGGTGATCGGCCACCTCTCGGCCGGCAAGGGCATCGTCGTCCACCGGGCGGACTGCCGCAATCTCGCCGAGCTCCGCAGCGACCCGGACAAGCTGTTCGCCTTGAGCTGGTCCGATCAGATCGACGAAGACTTCCCGGTTCCGCTGCGCCTCGAGGTGGAGAGCCGGCGCGGCCTGGTGGCGGAACTGGCCAGCCTGATCACCGATGCGGATGCCAACATCGAGCGCATCGACATCGAAGAGCGCGATGCCCGCTTGTCGATTGTCAGCCTGACTCTGGCTGTGCGCGATCGTGTCCACCTGGCGCGCATCATCAAACGACTGCGCAACCTCTCGCACGTCGGCAAGATCACCCGACTCAGCAATTGATTCGTTCCGCCCTCTCCCGTCGCGGCAGCGGCGGGCGAGGTACTCCTTTTTATTTGTCGCGTTTCAACACAGCCACCACACGGAGAACACCATGAGCAACAAGGCTGTCATCAACACCGATCAGGCGCCCGCCGCCATCGGCCCTTACTCCCAGGCCATCAAGGCCGGCAACACCGTTTACCTGTCCGGCCAGATTCCCCTGGACCCGGCGACCATGGAGATCGTCTCCGACGACTTCGAGGCCCAGGCACGCCAGGTCTTCGCCAACCTCAAGGCCGTCTGCGAGGAAGCCGCCGGCGGCCTCAAGGACGTGGTCAAGCTCAACCTCTACCTGGTGGACCTGGACAACTTCGCCATCGTCAACCGGATCATGGAAGAAGTCTTCGACACGCCCTATCCAGCGCGCGCTGCCGTCGGCGTCAAGGCGCTGCCCAAGGGCAGTCAGGTCGAGGCCGAGGCGGTGTTGGTCATCGGTGACTGAGGAAAGGCGGATTCATTGAGCCATAACAGCTTGAATTTATGAGGCTCTTTCTCGCCCTGGTGCCGCCGCCGGCGCTCCGGCGGCGGTTCGGTGAACTCGCCGATACCGCCCACGCCCATTGCCGCGGACGGCGCGTTCCCGATGACAACCTGCACCTCACTCTGGCCTTTCTCGGCGAGCAGCCCGCGCAACGGGTCGAGCAGCTCGCCAACTGGCTGAGCAGCATGCGCATTGTCCCGGGGCAATGGCGGCTTGATCGTTGGGGACACTTCGCCGGACCCGGCATCGTGTGGATCGGGGGGGAACCCGAAAGCCCTCTGGTGCAGCTTCAGCAGTCGCTGCGGGAAGAGCTGGAGGCCATCGGCATCGCCTCGCAGCCCAGGCGCTTCACGCCGCACGTCACCCTGCTGAGGCGTGCCGAACAGCCGCCCGGGCCATCCCTGCCCGACGTCGCCGAGGACTGGTCTTATACGCGGGCGGCACTGGTGCTCTCGGAACCCACTGACCAGGGGAGCCGTTACACGCCCCTCGCCTGGACTCGCGCATGAGCCGAACCAGCGTTCACGCTCAGCGTCAGCCCATGGCCGGATCCGGCAGATATCCCCCGGCTCGCAGCACCTGAGCATAGCCTTCCCGGTAACTGGGATAACGAAAGCGGTAGCCACTCTCGAGCAGGCGAGTATTGTCGCAACGCTTGCTGGCTCGCCGCCGCAATGGCGACTGAATGGTCTCGCTGGACTCGACCTTGAGCTGCCTGGCCAGCCAGGTCATCACTTCATGGATCGGCGCGGGTTCGCAGTCGCTGGCGAGATACAGCTCGTGCAACGTCTCGCCGGCCAGGGCGCGGTCGACCAGGTGGGCCAGCACACCGGCACAGTCATCCCGATGGATGCGATTGGAATACATGGTCGGCGTGGCGGCGGCAATGCGCCCTTCCCCAACCTGTCGAATCAGACGATCGCGCCCCGGGCCATAGATGCCCGAGAAACGCACCACACTGCCGGGCAGCCGATGCTCGATCAGGGCCTGTTCGGCCTCGCGCATCAGCTTGCCGGAAAAGCCCCTGGGTTCTGTCGGGCTCTCCTCGTCGACGACCTCGCCGTCCTGCTGGGCGTAGACACTGGTGGAAGAGACGAAGAAAATGTGACGAGGTGCCTGCGCACGCTCGGCGAATTCGGCGAGCACCGCCTTCAGACCATCAGGGTAAGCGGCACGATAGGCCTCTTCCTCGAAACGGTCGGCGCTGACCACATAGACCAGGATATCGGCATCCGGCAGCGCGGCCAGTGCCTCGGCATCACCAAGGTCCGCCGAGACCCCCTCGATGACCGTATCGGCCAGTTCGCGGGCATCTCGACGCACGCCGACGACCCGATGACCAGCCCCGTGCAGCTCCTTGCCCAGGACCGTGCCGATATCCCCACACCCAAGAATAAGCGTCGTCTTCTTCACCTTTGCTTCGCCCCCTGATAAAAAGTCCCTATCATATGAGTGAGCATACCCTGACGGCGGGACCCACTACGTATATAAGAGGATGCCCGGCACCACAATGACTCTAACAGAACTCCGTTATATCGTAACCTTGGCCCAGGAGCGCCACTTCGGACGCGCCGCCGAGCATTGCTTCGTTTCCCAGCCCACCCTGTCGGTCGCGGTGAAGAAACTCGAGGAAGAGCTTGGCGTGGCGCTTTTCGAGCGCTCGAAATCCACTGTTCAGGTGACGCCGCTGGGCGAGCGGATCGTCGAGCAGGCCCAGCGCGTGCTCGAACAGAGCAGCGTGATCAAGGAACTGGCCACCGCCGGCCGCGATCAACTGGCCAGCCCGCTGCGCATTGGTGCCATCTATACCATCGGCCCCTACCTGTTTCCGTACCTGGTGCCGGAGCTGAGCCGACGAGCGCCGCAGATGCCCCTCTACATCGAGGAAGGCTTCACCGGCGAGTTGCGTCGCAAGCTCCGCAGCGGCGAGCTGGACGCCATCATCGTGGCCCTGCCCTTTACCGAGACCGATGTGGTGACCAAGGCGCTCTATGAGGAGGACTTCGAAGTACTGATGCCCGCCGATCATGCCTGGGCGAATCGCGACAGCATCCCCAAGGAAGATCTGCTTCAGGAACGCCTCCTGCTGCTCGGCGAGGGTCATTGCTTCCGTGACCAGATCCTCGAAGCCTGTCCGGCCATCAGCCACAAGCTCAACAGCCCCAACAACACCCTCACCGCCGAAGGGGGATCGTTGGAGACCATTCGCCACATGGTCGCCTCACGGCTTGGCATCACGGTGCTGCCCAGCTCTGCCATCGGCAGCCACTATGAGCGTGGACTACTGACCAGCCGGCCCTTCGCACCGCCGGCACCCGGACGCACCGTGGCGATCGCCTGGCGCGCCAGCTTCCCGAGGCCCCAGGCCATCGACGCGGTGACCAACGCCATCGCACACTGTCGAGCACAGGAACCGGCCTTGGCATGAGCGAACTCGACGCCCCCGTTACCCACCTCAAGGGCGTCGGCGAGGCGCTGGCACTGAAACTGGCCCGCTTGCGGATCGACTCCGTGGCCGACCTGTTGTTTCACCTGCCGTTGCGCTATCAGGACCGTACCCGCGTGACCCCCATTGCTACCCTGCGCGCCGGGAGCGAAGCGGTAGTGGAAGGCGAGGTAGCGGCCGCGGAGGTGGTTCGGGGCCGCCGCCGCAGCCTGCTGGTGCGCCTGCGCGACGGCTCCGGCATTCTCAGCCTGCGCTTTTTTCATTTTTCCCCGGCCCAGCAGCAGCAGTTCCACGCCGGCACCCGTGTGCGCGCCTTCGGCGAAGCTCGCGCCGGTGCCACGGGGCTCGAGATCTACCATCCGGAATATCGACTGCTCAACGATGCCACCGCCCCGGTGGAAGATCACCTGACCCCCATTTACCCCACCACAGAGGGCCTTCACCAGACCCGGCTGCGCGCCTTGATCGGCCAGGCGCTGGCCCGCCTCGACGCGGCACCCGACGAGCTGCCGGAATGGCTGCCGGAGTCCCTGCGCCAGCGCTTCGCGCTCCCGGCCCTGCACGAATGCCTGCAGATCCTGCATCGTCCGCCACCGGATGCCGATCCCCAGGCCCTGGCCGAGGGTCAGCACCCTGCCACTCGCCGCCTGGCCCTGGAGGAACTGCTCGCCCATCAGTTGAGCCTGCGCGAGGTTCGCCTGCGCATCCAGCGTGACGGCGCTCCCTCGCTGCCCGACGGACGCGGCCTCCAGGCCCGCTTTCTCACCCAGCTGCCCTTTGCGCTGACCGGCGCCCAACGGCGCGTACTCGACGAGATTCGCGCCGATCTGGCCGGTGAAATGCCCATGCTGCGCCTGGTGCAAGGTGACGTAGGATCAGGCAAGACCGTGGTGGCCGCCATGGCGGCACTGTCGGCCATCGCCGGAGATTGCCAGGCTGCCATCATGGCGCCCACCGAGATCCTCGCCGAACAGCATTACCGCGCTTTCCGAGCCTGGTTCGAACCCCTCGGCATCGATGTGGCCTGGCTGTCCGGCAAGCTCAAGGGAAAAGCGCGACTCGACACCAAGGCGGCGATTCACGATGGCCGAGCGCGAATGGTGGTCGGCACCCATGCGCTCTTCCAGGGCGATGTGCACTTTCAGCGCCTGGGGCTGGCGATCATCGACGAACAGCATCGCTTCGGGGTCCACCAGCGCCTGGCGCTGCGCGAGAAAGGCGAGGCCGGCGGACTCACGCCACACCAGTTGGTGATGACCGCCACCCCCATCCCGCGCACCCTGGCAATGAGCGCCTACGCCGACCTGGATGTCTCGGTGATCGACGAGCTTCCTCCTGGCCGCACGCCGGTGAAGACCGCGGTAGTACCGGATGAACGTCGCCCGGACGTGGTCGAACGAATTCGTCACGCCTGTGCCGAGGGTCGCCAGGCCTACTGGGTCTGCACCCTGATCGAGGAATCCGAGGCACTGCAGTGTCAGGCCGCCGAGGCAACCCGGGATGAGCTGGTGGAGGCCCTGCCGGGCCTGCACATCGGCCTGGTGCATGGTCGCATGAAGGCCAGCGAGAAGGCCGAGGTAATGTCCGCCTTCAAGGAAGGCGAACTGGACCTGCTGGTGGCCACCACCGTGATCGAGGTGGGGGTCGACGTGCCCAATGCCAGCCTGATGATCATCGAGAATCCCGAGCGACTGGGCCTGTCACAGCTTCATCAGTTGCGCGGCCGGGTCGGCCGGGGCTCCACCGAGAGCTATTGCCTGCTGCTCTACCATCCGCCGCTCTCCGAGACCTCGCGACAGCGCCTCACGGTGATGCGCGAGACCACCGATGGCTTCCGCATCGCCGAACGCGACCTGGAAATTCGCGGGCCCGGCGAGGTACTGGGCACCCGGCAGACCGGCCTGGCGCAGATGAAGATCGCCGATCTGGAACGCGATGCCGACCTGCTGCCGCACGTCTCGCCCCTGGCCGAGGCCCTGCTGGCCACTCACCCGGAAGCCAGCCAGCCGCTGATCCGACGCTGGCTCGGTGAAACGGCCGACCGTTATGGGCAGGTCTAGGAACCGAGTCCTCACGAGGCCAGGCAGTTGGCTCTTTTGTAGCGGAAAGCCGCTTATGGCACGAGCCTTTCCTCTAGCCCTGAGGTCTTATAGATCAAGATTGGCTTATCATAAGGGGCAACCCCCTTGCTCCCTGTCGCGCGAAACATAAAGTCCACGCATTCCCGATCCATCCCATACTGGCCAAACTCTTCTTTCGCCAGGGTCGCGATATGCACATAGTTTGAGCGAAACACAGGAAGAACCGGATATTCAAACTCTCGCTCCCTAAGAAACTCTGTGGAATATTCAGGATTATTGTCTTTATCGCAAAGCCCCATTATATAGACTTCAGCAAGAGACGCTCCATCGATACTTCCTGATACTTCATGATTCAGGCTTGCGCCTTGCCTGATCAAATACAGTGTGATTGTCATCCGTTTCTCGACTTCCGCCTTGCTGTGTGGCTTCAAGGTCCCAGGCATTGCCTCATACAGTGCGCTTCCATTAGCGATATCGGGATCTGCCCCCTCCTCCACGAGCATTTTTACAATCTCGAAATCACCTTTACTTGCAGCAAGTCCAAGCAGCGTAAAATACCCATCAACCTTGTTGACAATACCTTTTCGGGAATCAATGGTAGCTTCAAGCAGTTCGGTATCGCCATTGCGCACGGCTTCTTTCGCCATTTCCCACTCGGAGGAGGCTCGCTGATCACCTCCTCTTGACTCTGCCGCCATCGCATCGGCCAGAATTGGGAAAGAAAGCATCATTCCTATAAAACCGACAATTATTCCTAGATAAACACTTGACCTCATGAACCACCTCACCAAGCACAATCACCAATGCAAAACATATAGAAAAAGCTCCCTCTATTCCTTGCTCTCTTCTCAAAAATCACAACCAGCCTTTCGCTAGTGACTTTTCAACACATAAACCATTATCACAATGGAGAAAAGCGCAGGAACTACACCCAGAAAGAACATTGTAACGACATGTTGTCGGATATTCTCAAAGGGTCGCCAGAAAAGCGTAGAGCCTCCCAGTACCAGCACAACAACACCGGCGAGATACAACCACCATGACGCATTCTCCGGGTGTGCTGAAACCTCCTTGTATAAGCTTCCATAAGCGCTCTCGGGTGGAAGCTGGGTGATCGTGATGTCATTGATCATCGCCACGACCAGAACAGACTGGCAAATGGCAAGCAATGTCACGCCAGACCATCCGGCCATCGAGCGCTGCCATATCCGTTTCACCAACATTTTCAATCCATTGGAGTAGACTTCCATGCTACACAGCCGCGTCCGACACATCACTCACGGTTTTCTCAGGCAAGTGTGGTACCTTCTTTGACGAGCGGAATAGTACATCAGGCACACATGATGTAAGAGATCCACCCTCCAGCCTTATTCACCGCCCCCGTGCGAGAACGGCTTCTGCAGACAATGGGCAGAGCCTTGTCCACTCGACATGCCGCTTCACGTACGAATCCATCCTCGCAGCGAACAAGAAGGCGAGCCGAGGCGAAGTCAGACACCTGCAGACTCATCGGAATGATCGAGTCTCGCCGCTGCCTGCCGCAGCGGCATCAGTTGCTGACCGATCAGCGCCAGTTGGGTACGCAGCAAGGGGGGCTCACCCGGGGTCGGCTCGGTATCCAGAGCGGCCAGCCCCGTCGACAGCGCCGTGTCCTTTTCGTCTACGGGCAAGCGCTCGCTCAGCGCGCTGGCCAGCCTCCCCAATGATGACTCGATGGCCTCAGCCGCCACCTCGATGGATCCATCGCACGGTGTGCTCTCCGTGTCTCGGTGGGCCCCGAGTGCCGAGAGGTAATTGAGCAAGGTGTGGGAGTGAAGCAGGAAACGCAGCCCGATATCGGCATCCCGGCGAAAGAACTCAGGCTCCTGCAACACATTGCCGATCAGCGTCGAGAGCTCGGCATCGGCATTGTGGGCATTGCGTCGCGCCAGTCGATAGCCGAGATCGTCGCGCTTGCCATGGCGATACTGATCGATGATCGCGACGAAATAGGCGCGGCTGGCGTCCAGGGTCGTCGCCGCCTGATGATGCAGCCGGCGGCCTTGCCAGTCGGGCAGGATCAGCAGCACCGCCAGCCCCGCGATACCGGCACCCAGCAAGGTATCGAACAGGCGTGGCCAGATCAGCCCGAAGCCATCGCCCACTTGGTTGAAGCAGCACAGCACCATCAGGGTGATCGAAGCCGTGGCCAGCAGATAGCGCCGTCCGCGCAGGGCGAAGAAGGCGACCCCGGCCAGCACCGCGATGGCCACCTGGATCGATGCGGCAGGAAACAGCGTGATCAACGCCCAGCCGGCCACCAGACCGACCACCGTGCCCAGGATGCGCTGCCTCAGGAAACGTCGCGTCGCTCCGAAGCTGGGTCGGCAGACGAAGAGACTGGTCAGCAGGATCCAGTACCCTTGGGTGGGATGAATCAGGTGCAGCATTCCGTACCCCGCCAGCAGAGTCACGGTCAGGCGCACGGCATGGCGAAACACCGCCGACCGCGGGGTCAACTGGTCAAGGATGCGTTCCCCAATGTCCCGCACGCCATGCGGTGTCCGGTCATAGAGGGCCGCATCCGCACGCGGCGTCGTGGCCTCGGGATTGCTGGCACTGGCCAGGCGCTTCTCCAGGGTCGCCAGGTTATCGGCCAGGGCACTCAGGAAGGGAAGCAGGGAGCGCCATTCAGGGCGATCCTGCTGGTCGAGATGAACCAGAGAAGCATTCAGGTCCTCCAGCGCGCGCTCGCTTCGCGCGTGCTCGAAGGCACGATTGAGCAAGAGCGAACTGGACAGGGCCCGGCAGGCCTGTCCCTGCTGGTCGAGCAGCCGTTGGGCGCGGAACAGCACGTCATGATGGAAGAAGGCCTCGGTCAGCTCCCCATAGGGATAATGCGTTGAGCTGGCACGTTCATGGATATCCTGGGCGATGAAATAAAGCTGCAGGTAGCGATCCAGCTTGCCGCTCCCCCGAGTTCCCTGCAGGCGCCGGAAGATCATCTCCTTGGCCTGGTTGAGCGCCTCGACCACGCGCCCGTTCTGTCGCGCCAGAGCCAGGCGGCGTTCCTCGACGTCCAGGTCGCGCAAGGGCTCGAACAACGCCGACTTGAGCGCCAGGTAACGACCCAGTTCACGAAAGAGACGCGCCAGGGAGAGTTTCAGGGGCTGACGCGAGAAGAGGGCGCACCAGACAACCGAGATCGCGCCATACCAGGCCGCGCCGACAACCAGCAAGGCAGGCTCGCGCCAGACATCGCCCAGAGCCGGGTTGCCGCGATGTTCGAGGCTGATCATGGTGTAGATCGCCAGGATCAGCGTGGCGCTGGCAATGGTCGCATAGCGCTGATTCACCGCACCGAGCATGGTCATGGAAAAGGTCGCCAGCGCCAGCCCGAAGGCGAACCATCCCGGCTTGTCGAACAGCAGCTCCACCGCCAGCGATGCCACCGTGAAGCAGCACAGGGTCACCAACAGGGCTCGTAGCCGGTCTCGCCAGTGGTCGTCCGTCTCGGCCAGGGCGCTGGCGATGATTCCCAGGAACAGAGGAATCAGGCTGTTCATGTCATCGCGCCACCAGCAAAGGATGACGGTGCCGGTCAGGGCGATGAAGACGCGCAGGCTGTAGGCAAAGGACTCCAGGGTCCAGAGGCGACGCAGGGGCTGGGAGAGGGAAGGCGGCAGCATAGGCTCCGTAGGCATCATGGACAGCGTGGCGTCAGTGCAGGATGACGCTCGATACTAGACTTTAGTATAACGCTTCCTCAGCAGTTCGCCGACGCCTCGGCCGCAAAGGGCCGGCTTGCGGCCCTTTCAGATATCGCGCAGCAACTTCTGTAACCGATTCAAGTCACCGGAATCGCCGACCAGACGCACCTTGCCTGCCATCATGCCGTCGAGAAAGGCTTGCTGGGTCGGCTTGCGAAGGATGCGTACCGCAGAGGCGGCATCCTCGAAACGCAGCTCCAGATCGAGATCCACCGGCAGGCCAGTGCCGGTCTCGATACCTTGCGGCGACATCCGGTAATGACGGGCAATGGAGAGATCTTCGGTGGCGATACCCCAGTCCAGCCCACGCATCTCGGTCAGGCGTTCACGGAATCGGGACTTCCGGCGCAGGGCTCGCTTGAGCAGCACACCCAGCACCCACAACATCACTCGAAGCTTCATGCAGGGATATCCGAGGCTGTTTCGGGAGGGAAATTCACGGCCCGCCACAATGGCGGGCCGTGCCGGGACGGGCCTTTACTTGGCAACAGCGTCCTTGAGCCCTTTGCCCGGCTTGAAAGCCACCGTCTTGCTGGCCGGGATGGTAAGCGGCTCACCGGTCTGGGGGTTCTTGCCGGTGCGGGCAGCTCGCTCGCGCACGGTGAAGGTTCCAAAACCGATCAATGACACATCCTTCCCGTCGGACACACTGCCGGTAATCTCATCGAGAATGACATTGAGTACCTGACTGGCCTTGTCCTTGGATAGATCGGCACGCTCGGCAATCGCCGCGGCGAGTTCTGGTTTGCGCATACAGCCCTCCTTGTTTGACATCCTACCGGTGTCGTCCCACCGGCACTCTTGTTCTTCGGGTTCTTCGACCATGAATCGTTCGACTCCGCCCATCGCACGGCCATCGGCAACCCTGTCTCGAAGGACCCGGGCCCCATGGGCGACAGCCTCGTTGGTGACACGCCAAGTGGTGCCCGCTCACAACGGCCGACAACCGGAGACACCGGGTGGCGCCGTCGTCGACGACTCTAGCCTAGCAACGGCGGAGCGATCCGCGCCAGTTCGACTTTCCGACGTACCTGGCTTCCCGTCAACGCAAATCCGATCAAACGTCCGTCTTCGGCTTCGGCCAGGGCGCTCAGATCTCGTCCCTCACCCTCGATGCGCCAGCCTGCGGGCGTCTCTCGCGGCGGCAATGAGACGACCGGCAACAACGGGGTCTTCACCAGTACCGGCCAGGGTCCATAACGCACGGCGGTGGGAGTGCCGGCAAGCGTCGCCGCCAGCGCCTTGGCACTGGCCTGCAGCGGCTGGACGTACATGGCGTTGATGCCATCGACGCACGCGACGTCCCCCAAGGCATGAATACCCGGCACCGAGGTGGCGAGATAACGATCGGTACGAATTCCCTCGGGACCCACCGACAGTCCCGCCGCCTCGGCAAGCTCGGTGCGCGGCCGCAGTCCGGTGGCCACCAGCACCAGATCGGCTTCGAGGTCGGTGCCGTCGTCGAGGGTGACGCCGGCCCGGGCGCCGGCATCGGTCAACTCGACCACGCTGCGACCTGTGTGCAGCACGATACCGGCCTCGACGAAGGCCTCGCCAAGTGCATGGCCCAGAGGTTCCGGCAACAGGCGCGGCAAGGGAGCGGCCTCCGGCGCGATCATCTCGACGGCGTGTCCGCCAGCGGTCAGGTCGTTGGCATACTCGCAGCCCACCAGGCCGATGCCGACGATGGCCACTCTCGCCGGCCTGCCCAGCGCCTCCAGGGCGGCGTGGAAAGCGCGATAATCATCGAGATCGTTGATGGTGAAGACCCGTCCGGCCAGGGACTCGGGAATGGCAAAGGGCGGCGTGGGCACCGCGCCGGTGGCCAGCACCAGCTCATCAAAGGGCAGGCGCTCGGCACCGATGACCAGCTGGCGCTCGGCCGGCTCGATGGCATCGACACGCGTCCGGGTACGCACCACCACATCGAGCGTCTCGGCGACGTCGAAAGCGGAACGGCTGGCCAGGCGCTCGGGAGGCAGGCGCTTGGAGAAGCCGGTGGACAGCATCGGCTTGGAGTAATCGTCACCGCTGTCGGCGGTGAGCAGCGTGATCGGCCGCTCCGGCTGCTGGGCACGCAGTTGGCGTACCAGGCCGAGACCAGCCATGCCGGAGCCGATAAGGGTCAGGGGAGCGGTCATGAAAATCCTCGTTGCACGGGCCGCCAGGCCCACCACGGGGCGGTATGTCGACCCGACATGGTACACTAGACGCCCCCGGGATAGGACGCGGAGAGCACGAATTGCGCAACGACCCATCACTCGAACCCCGATGGCGTCCCCTGGCGGCTGTCCGTCCGGACATGAGCCCCAGCTGGTGGGATTGGTTGGCCACCCAGGATTCGCTGACCGAGCGACTGATCGAGGCCGGCCATCCACGCCGCTTCCGGGTCCGGCTGCTCGACCAGCGTCATGGCTATCCGAGCCGCGACGAATCCCTCGCCCTGGGCCTGACGATGCACCAGCTCGCCTGGGTCCGTGAAGTGGCGTTGTGCCTGGACGATCGTCCCTGGGTCATGGCTCGCTCGGTCGCACCGCTGAATCCCGCTCACGACCACTACCGGCTGGAGCGGCTCGGCGAGCGCTCCATGGGCAGTTGGCTGTTCCGCCAACCCGATCTCGAACGCGGTCCGATCGAGATCTGCGCGACCTCGGGCCCCTTTCGCGATGCCGAAGGTCCCTGGGGACGCCGCTCGATCCTGCGACATGACCGTTTCACGGTACTCGTTCAGGAGTTCTTCCAGCAGGCCATGGTGGATGATCTTGGCTTGCCTTCACGTTAGGCTAGACACTCTTGAAAAGTGACTGCGCTCGTCCACTTTTCAGACAGCGCCCGTAAACCGTGTCCGCGCCCGCCGCGCTCTCCGCCCCGGACGAGGCATCCGGCAGGGCCGCTCCATGCGAGAGAACCTGATGGATTCATCCCTGATGCGCCCTTCCGGGCTGGCCCGACTCCCCGATTTCCTGCATCTCACCCGCCTCGACCGGCCCATCGGTACCTGGCTGTTGATGTGGCCGACCCTCTGGGCACTTTGGATGGCGGCCCAGGGCGTTCCCGAGCGCCGGATCGTGCTGGTCTTCGTCGCCGGCGTCTATCTGATGCGCGCCGCAGGCTGCGTGGTCAACGATTACGCCGACCGGCATTTCGACGGTCACGTCAAGCGCACCCGCAATCGCCCTCTCGCCACGGGCCGGATCAGTGAGCGGGAGGCCAAGGGACTTTTCGTCACTCTGGTGCTGCTCGCCTTCGTCCTGGTGTGGTTCACCAATCCTTTTACAGTGATGCTGTCGGTCGGTGGCGTTTTCCTCGCCTTCATCTATCCCTTCATGAAGCGCTACACCCATCTTCCCCAGGTCTTCCTGGGTGCCGCCTTCTCCTGGGGCATTCCCATGGCATTCGGCGCGGTGCTCGGCCATATTCCGACCGAAGCCTGGCTGCTGATGGCGGCCAACGTGGCCTGGACCGTGGCCTATGATACCGAGTATGCGATGGTCGACCGGGATGACGACCTGAAGATCGGCATCAAGTCCACAGCCGTGCTGTTCGGTCGCGCCGACAAGCTGATGATCGGCCTGCTGCAGTTCGTCACCCTGGCCCTGCTGGCCAAAGTGGGGCTATCGTTGAGCCTGGGCGGCTTCTTCTGGCTGGGGCTGGCCGCCATGGCGGCGACCTTCGTGCACCAGCAGCGCTTGATCCATGGTCGGGATCGCGACCGCTGCTTCCAGGCCTTCCTCAACAATCATTGGTCGGGCCTGCTGGTCTTTGCGGGTATTGGACTCTCCTGGTGGCCATCGCTCGGCGGCTGAAATCGGTTCCCACAAGAAGGCGACAAGACGAGGTTGTCACGGTATTGTCATAAAGAAATGCTGTCATCGTCACCGACTTGTCATTGACCTTGACCATGAGGCCCCGGGATGACCGCCAAGACCGTACTGATCGTCGATGATGAAGCGCCAATCCGCGAAATGATCGCCGTTGCGCTGGAGATGGCCGACTATCATGTCCTCGAGGCGGACAATGCCCAGACCGCCCATGCCATGATCGTCGACCACCAACCTGATCTGGTACTGCTCGACTGGATGATGCCCGGGACCAGCGGCATCGAGCTCGCTCGCCGCCTGAAGCGCGAGGAGGCCACCGCCGAGCTGCCACTCATCATGCTCACGGCCAAGAGCGAAGAGGACAACAAGATCCAGGGGCTGGAATCCGGCGCCGACGACTATATCACCAAGCCCTTTTCGCCCCGGGAACTGGTTGCCCGTCTCAAGGCGGTGCTGCGCCGCTCGACGCCCCATGGCGTCGAGGATCCGGTGGAAGTCGACGGCCTGATACTCGACCCGGTCAGCCACCGCGTCAGCGTCGACGGCAAGTCCCTGGAAGTCGGTCCTACCGAATATCGCCTGTTGCAGTTCTTCATGACTCACCAGGAACGCGCCTACACACGAGGACAATTGCTCGACCAGGTATGGGGAGGCAACGTCTATGTCGAGGAGCGTACCGTGGATGTGCACATTCGCCGCCTGCGCAAGGCGCTGGGCGACCCGTACCAGCAGTTGATCCAGACCGTGCGTGGTACGGGCTACCGTTTCTCCGCCAAGGGCTGACGTGAGTCGGCTCTGGAAACGAGAACTCTGGCGCCTGGTGGGCTTGACCGCCATCGGTGCCCTGATCGGCTGGCCCTTCTCCGCCATCGGCGCCGGTATCGCGGTGGCCCTGGCGCTCCAGCTAGCCTATCAGCTGCGCCAGTTGCACGCCCTGCACGAATGGCTGGCCCATCATCCGCATGATGAGCCTCCGGCCGCTTCGGGGCTGTGGGGCGAGCTGTTCGATCGCCTCTACCGCTACCAGAAGGGCCAGCGCATTACCCAGCGACGCCTGCGCGACACCTTGAGGCGGATCCAGGAATCCTCCGAGGCGATGCGCGACAGCGTGGTCATGCTCGACCGCCATGGCGACATGGAATGGTGGAACAGTGCCGCCGAACGCATGCTGGGACTGAAGCCCGCCCATGACCGCGGCCAGCACATCACCAACCTGCTGCGCGATCCACGCTTCATCGACTACTTTCAGGCTCGCGATTATCGCGAACCCCTGACATTGAACTCCCCCATCGACGAGCAGATGATCCTGCAGTTCCAGATCACCCTGTACGGCGACGATGAACGCCTGGTGATGGCCCGCGATATCACGCGCTTGCATCGCCTCGAGCAGATGCGGCGCGACTTCGTGGCCAACGTCTCCCATGAGCTGCGGACACCTTTGACGGTACTGAGCGGCTATCTGGAAACCTATGGCGACATGGCCGATCAGTTGCCCGGCCGACTGGGACGCGGTTTCGAGCAGATGCGCAGCCAGACGACGCGAATGCAGAACCTGGTCAACGACCTGCTGCTGCTGTCACGGCTCGAGATCGATCAGGGCGGTCAGGACGACACTCCCATCGATCTCACCGGCCTGCTGGATCATGTCCGCCGCGATGCCGAGGCGCTTTCCGACGGCCGCCATCATTTCGACGTGGAGATCGACGAATCCCGCCGCCTGCTCGGCAGCGAGAAGGAAATCCACAGCGCCTTGTCCAACCTCGCCTTCAACGCCGTGCGCTATGCCGGGGAACAAAGCCATATCGTCCTGCGCTGGACACGCCATGCAGGCGGCGCCTGCCTGGAGGTGGAAGACGACGGCGAGGGGATCGACTCGCACCACATTCCGCGCCTCACCGAACGCTTCTACCGGGTCGACAAAGGGCGCAGCACGGCCACCGGAGGCACCGGGCTAGGCCTGGCCATCGTCAAGCACGTGCTGCTGCGCCACGACGCACGGCTCGAGATCGATTCCCGCCTCGGCGAAGGCGCCACCTTTCGCTGCGTGTTTCCCGATGAGCGGCTGGTCGCCGCCGAAAGCGACAGCGGCCGCCAACAGCAAGCCTGATCCTTGGTATCGTTCAGCGCGACCGGGGCGGGACGATACCTTCGCCGATCGGGGCGAGTTCCCGATAATGGCGATCCCACATCAACACCGCAGCGGCCACGGCGCCGGGCAGCAGGAAGAGGTTGGCCAGGGGCACCCAGGTGATCAGCGTCACCCAGCCGCCATAGGTCAGGGTCGACCAACGGCGCGCCGCAAGCCGCCGGCGCATGTCGGCGAAGCTCACCTTGTTGTTGTCCATGGGATAATCGAGATAGGTGATGGCCATGGTCCAGGCCGTGAAGGCGCCCCACAGCAGTGGTGCGATCAGGTTGATCACGGGAATCCAGCTGATCACGAACAGGATCGCCATGCGCGGCAGGATGTAGGCCAGCTTGACCAACTCGCGCCCGAGGGCATCGATGCCGGCACGCACCAGGCTCCGATCGTCCAGCGGTGCACGCCCGGTCACCTCGATCTCGACCTTTTCCGCCAGAAAGCCGTAGAAAGGCGCGGCGATCAGGTGCGTCACCAGGGTGAAGGTAAAGAACACGATCAGCACCAGACTGATCACGAACAACGGCCAGATCAGCCAGGAGAGCCAATCGAGCCATCCCGGCACCATCGCCATCCAGCCGTCCAGCCAGCCACCGAAATGGCTCAGCACATAAGTCAGCATGCTCCCGTAGACGAGCAGGTTGGCAAGTATCGGCAGGAACACATAGCGCCGCAGCCCGCGCGTATAGACCAGGCGAGTCCCCCGGGAAAGCGCCGTGAAAGCATCCAGCATGGGTTCAATATCCTCGATCACGACGACATGGGCCGCCGCTCATGGCGACGGCCCATGTCACATAGCGTGCCCCGGCGAGGGCGGCTTCAGCTCTCGCCGAGCTCCTGATCGAGATCATCCGGATCCGTATGGCGAATGTCGAGTCCCTTAACCAGGTAGACGACATACTCGGCCAGGTTGTTGGCGTGGTCGCCGACACGCTCCAGGGCCCGCAGGATCCACATGATGCCGAGTACCGGCGAGATCGAACGAGCATCCTCCATCATGAAGGTCATCAGCGAACGCATGGCCGTCTGGTATTCGTTGTCGACCTGCTCATCCTCCTGTACGACCTGCAGGGCCAGCTCGGTATCGAAGCGGGCAAAGGAGGTCAGGGCGTCGCGCATCATGCGACGCACATGCTCACTGATGATGCGCACTTCAACGAACCCACGTCCGCCGACATTGTTGTCGATGAGCTCGATGGCATTACGGGCGATCTTGCTGGCTTCGTCACCGATGCGTTCCAGATCGGAGGCGGCACGGATTACCGCCAGCACCAGGCGCAGATCGGAGGCGGCAGGCTGGCGTCGAGCCAGCACGCGGGTGCACTCGTCGTCGATCTTGATCTGCATGTCGTTGACGGCGCGGTCATTGTCCACGACCCGTTCGGCCAGCGAGGAATCGCCCTCGAGAAGAGCGCTCACGGCGTCCTGCACCTGCTTTTCGACCAGACCGCCCATGGCCATCAGGTGGGTCTTGAGTTCCTCGAGCTCATGATTGAACTGGCGAGAGATATGCTGGCTGTGAATGTCACTGGTGATGTCCATGAGACTCTCCTGGGAGCAGGGCCATCAGGCCATGCGTCCGGTAATGTAATTCTCGGTACGCGCAAGGCGCGGATTGGTGAACAGCGTGTCGGTGGGGGCATACTCCACCAGTTCGCCGTCCTGCAGGAAGGCGGTGTAGTCCGAGACCCGTGCCGCCTGCTGCATGTTGTGCGTGACCAGCACCAGGGTCAGGCTCGACTTCAGGTTGCGGATCAGTTCTTCGACCTTGAGCGTGGAAATCGGGTCCAGTGCCGAGGCCGGCTCGTCGAGCAGCAGTACCTCGGGCCCCACGGCCAGGGTACGAGCGATCACCAGACGCTGCTGCTGGCCACCGGACAACGACCAGGCGGAGGCCCGCAAGCGGTCCTTCACCTCATCCCACAACGCCGACGAGCGCAGCGCCCATTCGACGATGTCGTCGACCCGCCGCTTGGGCATCCTTCCCTGCAGCCGCAGCCCGAAGGCCACGTTGTCATAGATCGACATAGGGAAGGGATTGGGCGCCTGGAAGACCATGCCCACCCGACGACGCAATTCCGCCACGGCGACCTCGGGAGCATGAATGTCCTGCCCCTCGAGGCGGATGGTACCTTCCCATGTCACATCCTCGTTGAGGTCATGCAGACGGTTGAGCGCACGCAAAAGCGTCGACTTGCCACACCCCGAAGGACCGATGAAGGCCGTGACCCGATGGCGCGGCACCCGTAACGACAGGTTGGCGAGCGCTGGCTTGTCGCCGTAGCGCAGGCCGAAACCACGAATCTCCAGGCTCGTGACATCGGGACTGAAATCGATGAACGCTCCCGGAGAAGAACGCGTCTCCTGCATGACAGTCATCAAGGTTCCCCTTGGCGCGATGATGGCACCTCACTATTTCGACAGGGTGCCATGGCGCGATCTCAAATGGTGACGCAAGAATATTGCAGTCAGGTTAAGCACCAGGATCACCAGGACCAGCAACAATGCCGTGGCATAGATCAACGGCATCGCTGCCTGAACATCGCCGCCATGAAAGGCGGCATCGAAGATGTGGTAGCCCAGATGCATGAACTTCCTATCAAGATGGAGAAAGGGGAACTCGCCGTCCACCGGTACCTGGGGCGCCAGCTTGGCGACCCCGACCAGCATCAACGGCGCGACTTCGCCGGCGGCCCTCGCCACCGCCAGGATCACGCCGGTCAACATGGCCGGCATCGCCATCGGCAGCACGATCCGCGTCAACATCTCGAAGCGGGTCGCTCCCAGCGCCAGGGCTCCCTCCCGCTGACTCTCGGGGATGCGTGCCAACCCCTCTTCGGTGGCGACGATCACCACCGGCAACGTCAACAGCGCCAGCGTCAATGACGCCCACAGCAAGCCGCCGGTGCCGAAGGTCGGCGATGGCAGCGACGACGAGAAGAACCAGTCATCCAGGTGGCCGCCAATGCCATAGACGAAGACACCAAGCCCGAAGACGCCGTAGACGATGGACGGCACGCCGGCCAGGTTGCGCACGCCGATGCGCACCCAGTGCGTCAATCGTCCCTGGTGGGCCACCTCGTTGAGATAGACTGCCGCCAGCACACCGAACGGGGTCACGAAGATCGACATCAGCACCACCATCAATACCGTACCGAAGATCGCCGGCCAGACACCGCCGGCCGTGTTGGCGGCACGCGGCCCCTCGGAGAGAAAGCGCCAGACGCCTTGGCTCCAGGCAACGACCTTCTCGCCCACCCCCATGGCATTGGGTTGAAGCGCATCGGTCACTTCCGTCAGCGGCTGGCGCAGCTGTCTGCCGTCGACGGTTTCCAGGATCAGGATATCCTTCGGCAAGGCAGCCTGCTGCTCACGCACCTGCTCCTGGGCCGCCGAGAGCCTTTCCCGTTCCAGCTCGGACGCCTCGCCCGCCTCGAGGCGAAGCACCAGAGGACGAATGACCTGGTGTCGCAATCTTTCGATCGAGGCCCGATGCTGTTCGAGCGCCGTCAAGCGCCGCTCGAGAGCCGGCCAGGCCGATTCACCCGAGATGCGCTCCCCCGACTCGGTCTCGACCGCCTCGAGACGACCGATGAACTCACTCCAGCGCCGCCGCTCCAGAACCACCAGATCGGAGGGATGGCTCACCTCGCGGATCTCGTCCAGGTCCACCCAATCCCAGATGGCACCATCCAGATCCCGGTTGCCCGTACGATACAGTCGCTCTCGACCGTCGCCACCCGGTAGGGGCGACTCCTTGACCGCCCATCCGGCCAACTGGCGGCCATCGTCCAGGGCCACCAGAGACACCTCGGCCGGCCAGAAATGGCCAAGCCCCCGCACCGCCAACAGCCCCAGCAGCAGCGCCAGCAGCGCCAGCGATGTCGCGACGCTGCCGGCAGCCAGCCAGGCCCAGGGCCCCTCGCTGCGTGCCGCCCGTCTGGATGGACGTCGCCAGGTCATCATCAGCCCAGGCCCTCCATGCGACGGTAACGCCGACGAAGCCGTGACCTGACCACCTCGGCCAGCGTATTGACGCAGAAGGTGAAGACGAACAGCAGCAAGGCCGCCAGCAGGAGCAAGCGGTAATGGGTTCCGCCAGGCACGGCCTCGGGCAGCTCGATGGCGATGCTCGCCGCCATCGAGCGCAGGCCATCGAGCGGACTGGCAGTCATCAGCGCGGTATTCCCGCTGGCCATCAGCACGATCATGGTTTCTCCCACGGCCCTGCCGGCGCCGATCATCACTGCCGACAACACACCCGGACCGGCCGCCGGCAGCACCACCTTCCACAAGGACTGCCAGCGTGTCGCACCGAGCGCCTCTGCGCCTTCAACGAGTGACTTCGGTACACCCGACAAGGCATCCTCGGCCAGCGCATAGATGCTGGGCATGACCGCAAATCCCATCGCCATGCCGACGATGATGGCATTGCGATTCGCATAATCCAGCCCCAGAGACACCTCCAGCCAGGCACGCAGATCGCCCCCGAACCACCAGGCTTCCAGCACGGGTGACAGCCAGGACGACAGAAACCAGCACACCAGCAACCAGGGCAACAGCCATAATGCCGCCCACCCCATCGGCAGGGGGCGACGCCATCGGGCGCCGAGGCGCGCCCACAGACCACCGGCAAGCAGCAGTCCCGAGGGCAGCATGACCAGCAGCGTCAGACCCAGCGCCAGGTGATCGTCGAGCCAGGGTGCCAACACCAACCCGGCCACGAAACCGATGACCACACCCGGCATGGCCTCCATCAGCTCCAGGGTCGGCTTCAAGCGGGCCCGCAAGCGACGCGACATGAACAGCGCCGAGTGTGCCGCCGCTCCCAGCGCAAGCGGCACGGCAATCACTAGTGCCCAGATCGCCGCTTCCAGGGTTCCCCAGACCAACGGCAGCATGCCGAAGCGAGGTTCGCCTCCCCCCTCGGGCATCGCCGGCTGCCAGCGATGTACCGGTACCTCATGGCCCTCGTAAGCCTGGGGCAGCCACAGCGTTTCCAGGTTGATCCGGGGCGCATCCGATGAGGACCAGAACAGCGGCACCACCTCCACCGCCAGAAAGACGCCGATGGCCATCACCGCCGCGATCACCCCGATGCCACCGGCAGTGATCAGCGCCGTGGCCAGGCGGTCACGGGTCTGACGGAAATGCCGGCGTACAGGGGGCGGTGAAGGCGTATGTTGCATGCTGGGTCCAGAGCGGAATAAATGCGGTAGCGAAAAAATACGACAGTGTCATGACAATGCAGTGACAACCGTCAGGAACCCAGTGGTTCCAGACCGAGATCGCGGCGTTGACGTTCCAGCACCGCCTGCGGCAATGCGACGAATCCCAGCTCCTCGACAATCGCCTGTCCCTCCGGCGACAGGACCAGATCGAGAAAGGCACGTTCGACCTCGGGCAAGGCATTATCCGGGGGGAGGTTCACGTAAAGCCGCAGATCGCGCGTGAAGGGATAATCGCCACTCCGCACCGCCGACGGCTCGGGCCGATGCACATTGCCATCGTCATCGCGCAAGGCCACCGAGTGCACGCCGGGGGTCAGGTGGTTGAGGCCGGCATAACCGATCGCCCGCGGGTCGGAAGCCACCGCTGCGACCACGGCGGCAGAGCCCGGATGCTCGCTGACGTCGGGGCGAAAGGCGCCATTGCACAAGGCTTCGCGCCGGAACAGTTCATGCGTCCCGGAAACCGCATTTCGCCCGTGCGGCATGATGTGTCCCTGGATATCGCCTTCGATCAATGCTGACCAACGATCCATGCTGTCATCCGCACCGCATCGACGACCATCCGAAAAGATGGCATCCAGCTCGGGGCGGCCAAGGCTGCGCAGAGGATTGTGACGATGCACCACCACGACCAGAGCATCGCGCGCCACCACCAGGGCTTGAGGCGGATAGCCGTAATGGCGTTCGAACGCCGACAGTTCGACCTCGGTCATCGGGCGCGACATGGGGCCCACCAGGGTGGTGCCAGCCGTCAATGCCGGCGGCGCGCTGGCCGAGCCGCTGGCCTGGAGTTGCAGGCGCATGCCCGGATGCTGGCGTGCCAATTGCTCACCCCACCGCAACATCAGACCCGCCATGGTATCGGAACCCACGGTACCCAAGGTGCCGACGGGCTCCTCGGCCAACGTGGGCGTGGCGCAGACGAAGCCCACGACCAGCAAGGCGACCCGAAGGCGTTGGCGAATGGCGGATAGCATGCGTCCTCCCGGTGGAACAAGCGGCTGGTGAGCCGGCCCGCGTCATGATGCCGCAAAAGGTGGAGTGACCACGACCTTGCCGTTTATCATGGCTTGCCGTAATAGGATAACGCCACTCGCGCTCCCCCTATCCACAATAACAACCCAGGCATCACGACCCATGAGCGAACTCGATGATATTCCAGCACCGCGCGGTCAGTTGGCACTGAAGCTGACCGCCCGTCGCCAGGACACCAACCTGCACGGCGACATCCCCGGTGGCTGGCTGGTCGGCCACATGGATCAGGCCGCCGAACTGACCGCCAGCCGTGAAGCCCATGGTCGAACCGCCACCGTTGCCATCGAGGCCATGGATTTTCTCTGCCCCGTCCGCGTGGGTTCGGTCGTCAATATCTTCACCGAGATCCGCGAGATCGGCCGCAGCTCGATCAAGATCGATGTCGAGGTGTGGAGCCACGCCCTACAGGATCGCAACCCCGATGAACTGCACAAGGTCACCGAGGCTCGTTTCGTGATGGTCGCTCTGGACGACAAGGGCCGCATCCGGGCCGTGCGCCAGGGAGACGACTAGAGACAAGCGCGGCCACCGTCATCGGCTCATGCGGGCTTATCCCAGCTGTTTTTCCCGGGCCTTCAGATAGGCAAACTCGCCCACATCGGTGAAGGGACGCACCTTCTGCTGGAAGGTGCGATAGGAGTCATACACACGACGTGACGCCTCGTCGCTGTCGATCTGCTTCTGCAGTACCTCCCGGGAAGACTCGTGCAGTGCCGACATGACATCGTCGGGGAAGGAGCGCAACTTGACGCCGTGCTCATCGACCAGCGTCTTCAGCGCCTCGGCGTTGCGCAGCGCGAACTCGCTGATCATGGCCAGGTTGGAGGCCCGCGCCGCTTCCGTCACCACCGCCTTGAGATCATCCGGCAACGCCTTCCAGGCATCCAGATTGACGGTACCCTCCAGGACGGCGCTGGGCTCGTTCCAGGCTGAGGTATAGTAGTAATCCGCCACCTGGTGCAGGCCGAAGGCCAGATCGTTGTACGGCCCGACCCAGTCGGCCGCGTCCAGCACCCCGGTCTGCATGGAGGTGAAGATTTCGCTGCCGGGCGTGGTCATGGTGGTCACGCCGATGCCGCTCATCGCCTCTCCGGCCAACCCGGGCAAGCGCAGCTTGAGCCCCTGCATGTCGTCCAGCGACTTAATTTCCTTCTTGAACCAGCCGGCCATCTGGGTACCCGTATTGCCCACCGGGAAGGGCTTGAGATTGTGCTCGGCATAGACCTCGTCCCACAGGGACTGGCCATCACCATTATACAACCAGGCGTTGGTCTCGGTGGTGGTCATGCCGAAGGGCACGGCGGTAAAGAACTGGGCGGCGGCGACCTTGCCACGCCAGTAATAGGAAGCAGAATGCCCCATTTCGGCGGTGCCGGCCGAGACCGCATCGAAGACCTCCATGGCCGGTACCATTTCTCCGGCGCCATGGACCTTCACGCGCATGCGTCCGCCCGACATGCGTTCGATGCGCGCGGCGAAATCGTTGGCCCCGGTGCCCAGGGCAGGAAAATTCTTCGGCCAGGACGTCACCATGTTCCAGGTGATGGTCTCCTGCGCACTGGCGGTGTTGACGAAGGGGGCGGCGACGACGCCTGCTGTGCCGGCACCCAGGGTCTTGAGACTGGTCTTGAGAAAGTTGCGACGCTCCATGGCGAGGGCGGCTCCTTGGTGGTCTTTTTTTATGTATCGTGCCAGGCGGCACCGTGTCCGACAGGCAGTATGCGCGAAGGCCGATTTCATCGGCAAGCGAACCACTGGCGCCACCCATTGTCGCGAACGCAACGATGCATCAGGGCTTGTGCCTTTCTACAAGGGCGTCCTACCAGGGCATCAACTACAGCGGCGTCAGCTTGGCGAAGCCCAGTACCAGCCATTTGTCGCCCTCTCCTTCGAAGCTGACCTGGACACGGGCACGCTCCCCCTCGCCTTCGGCGTTGAGAATCACGCCCTCGCCAAAGACCGGGTGACTGACGCGCTGGCCAAGCGACAACGACGGCAAATCCGCCCCGCCCTCGACGCCATTCTGCTGCAGACCCGGCGAAGGCCGCGAGGTGGTGACGGGACGCGAGACCTGGCCACGTAGCCTGACCTCTTCCATGAAGCCTTCGGGCACCTCGCGCAGGAAACGCGACGGTCGCTGGAAGGTCTCCTTGCCATGCAGCCGACGCAATTCGGCGTGGGTGAAGTAGAGCTTCTTCATGGCCCGTGTCATGCCCACATAGCAGAGCCGCCGTTCCTCCTCTAGCCGGCCGGGCTCTTCCATCGACATCTTGTGCGGGAAGAGGCCTTCCTCCACACCGGCCATGAATACCACCGGGAATTCCAGCCCCTTGGCCGAGTGCAACGTCATCAATTGCACGCAATCCTCGAATTCATCGGCCTCGTGCTCACCGGCATTGAGCGCTGCCTCGGCCAGAAAGGCTTCCAGGGCAGCCATGCCCTCGCCGGCTTCCACGCCATCAAGGGTCTCGCCCTGGGTGAAGGCCTTGGCCGCGGTCACCAGCTCCTCCAGGTTCTCGACCCGGGCCTGGCCCTTCTCGCCCTTCTCGTTGCGGTGATGCTCGACCAGCCCGGTGCGTTCGTTGACGCGATCGATGATCTCGTGGAGCGACAGCCCCGCGGCCTCGTTGTCGAGCTGCTCGATCAGATCGGCGAAGGCCTTCAGCGACGAGACGGCCCGACCGCGCAGGCTGCCATCCGAGGTCGCATCGTGCAGGGCCTGCCAGAGCGAATCGCCGGTCTGGCGGGCCCGGTTGCGCAGGGTTTCGACGGTGCGAGTACCGATACCCCGAGCCGGTACATTGATCACCCGCTCCAGAGAGGCATCGTCATCGCGATTGAGCAACAGGCGAAGATAGGCCAGGGCATTCTTGATCTCCAGACGCTCGTAGAAGCGCTGACCGCCGTAGATCCGATAAGGCACGCTTTGGCGAATCAGCGTTTCCTCGATGACCCGCGACTGGGCGTTGGAACGATAGAGAATGGCGATCTCGCGGCGATTGATGCCTTCGCCGACCCGCTCGCGAATGGTGTCGACGATATAGCGCGCTTCGTCGAGGTCGTTGAAGCCGCCATACACCGAGATCAGCTCGCCATGGTCCCCGGCCGTCCACAACTCCTTGCCCATGCGCTCGGCGTTGTAACGAATCAGGGCATTGGCGGCGTCGAGGATCACACTGGTGGAGCGATAGTTCTGTTCCAGACGCACCAGCTTGGTGTCGGGAAACTCGTTCTCGAAGCGGCGGATGTTCTCGATGCGCGCCCCGCGCCAACCATAGATCGACTGATCGTCGTCGCCGACGACGGTCATCGGCGTACGCATGCCGGTGAGCAGTTTCAGCCAGGCATACTGCAGCGTATTGGTGTCCTGGAACTCGTCGACCAGCACATGACCGAAACGCTCCTGGTAATGGGCCAGCAAGGCGGGATTGTCGCGCAGCAGCTCCAGGCTGCGCAGCAACAGCTCGCCGAAATCGACCAGCCCACCCCGCTCGCAGGTCAACTGATAACGCTCATAGAGCTCGACCATCTGCGACAGGTAGGCATCGCCATGCGCATCCACCTGATGGGGGCGCAGGCCTTCTTCCTTGCATCCCGAGATGAAGGACTGCACCTGACGCGGCGGATAACGCTCGTCGTCGATGTTGTAGTCCTTGAGCAGGCGCTTGATGAGGCGTAGCTGATCGTCGCTGTCGATGATCTGGAAATGCTGCGGCAGGCGGGCATCCTGCCAATGGGTGCGCAACAGGCGATGAGCGATGGAGTGAAAGGTGCCCACCCAGACATGGCGCAGTGAAATGCCCAGCAGTGCCTCGAGACGCGTGCGCATCTCCCGGGCCGCCTTGTTGGTGAAGGTCACCGCCAGCACGGCATAGGGCGAAAGTCCCTCGGCCTGCATCAGCCAGGCGATGCGATGCACCAGGACCCGCGTCTTGCCCGAGCCCGCGCCGGCCAGCACCAGCATGTTGCCTTGGGGAGCACTGACGGCCTCGCGCTGGGCCGGGTTCATCTGATCGAGGATCGCCGTGACGTCGTCCATAGGGAAGGCATCGCTGCTCGGAAAATGGAGCAACAGCTTATCATACGCTGGAAGCTGGAAGCTGGCCCCTCGAACCCCGGGTCAAGCGTTGTCTTCCCGCTTCAAGCTCATGGCGTAAAGCTCCTGAGTCGGCTATGCCGGCTCAGGACTCACCCTCTTCCGGAAAACGCAGCGGGTTGAGGCTTCGCTTCACCGCCTTGAGCTGTTCGGCGAGTTTCGGCCCTCGGGTCTTGGCCACGCCCACTGCCAGAACATCGACCAACACTAGATGGGCGATGCGTGAACTCATGGGCGTATAGATCTCGGTATCCTCGTGCACGTCGATATACAGCGGCAGGGTCACCTCAGCGGCCAGAGGCGTGTCGCTCGGGCACAGGCCAATCACCGTGGCGCCGGCCTCGCGTGCCAGGCGCACACTCGCGACCAGCGCCTTGGTACGGCCGGTCTGGGAGATCGCCACAACCACATCGCCTTCCTTGAGGGTCGCCGCCGACATGTTCTGCATGTGCGGATCATTGTAGGCAGCGGTGGAGATCTGCAGGCGAAAGAACTTGTGCTGGGCATCGAAGGCCACCGCCCCAGAGGCGCCAAAACCGTAGAATTCGACACGGTTGGCCATGGCCAGCGCATTGATTGCCTGACTCAGCGATTCGTTGTCCAGCCGGTCACGCACCGAGAGCAAGGTCCCGACGGTGGAGTCGAATATGCTCTGGGAGAATTCCGCCACCGAGTCGCTGTCGTTCATCGAGAACTGGGCGAACTGACTGCCGGTCGCCAGCATCTGTGCCAGCTTGAGCTTGAAATCCTGAAAGCCGTTGCATCCCAGCGCTCGGCAGAAGCGCACCACCGTGGGTTCGCTGACCTTGGCCTCGGTAGCCAGATCGACGATGCGCATGTGGATCACTTCTTCGGGGTTGCGCAACACGAAACGCGCCACCTTCTGCTCGGAGCGACGAAAGTGCTCCATGCGGCGTCTCATTTCATCGAACAGGCCAAGGCTCACGCGGACACTCCTTGTTTCGGCTAGCGGGCGTCCTTTCGGCGTCCCGCGCATAGGTTGAAGATCTTGTATTCACAGTATGCCCCAAGCCGTTCGGCAATGCGCACCCGGGGATTCATCGGGCCACTGCCACGACATCGGTTGACGTTACGTCATCATTCTGTCAAGTGGGGTATAGTAAGAAGTGCAGTGTCGCGCAGCGTCCAGGATGCCGGCACATTCACTGCAGACAGGAGAGTCGATCATGCGTAAAGCCGAACGGTTAACTTCCGTCAGGAGCGAACTTCTCGACATCTTCATGAGCATGGAAGTCAGCGAGCACGAGCAGCGCTCCCGCAGCGCAGCCCAGCGCAATCTTCGTGCCCGGCGCGGTATCGAGCTCCACGAGGAGTTCAAGCGCCTGAGCCAGGACATCGCCGAGCTTCCCGAGGACGAACCGAACGACGACATGCACTGATCACCAACTGCCCGACATCCGGTGCCAGGCACCAACGTAGAGCCCCGCCGAAGCGGGGCTCTAGAGAGGCGTCACTCTCGATGACGCGGTACCACCGGCCCTTCAAAGGCTGGAGATGAACACCACAATCACGCCCAGTGGCGCAATGAAGCGCGATACCAACGTCCAGACCTTGGCACCGGTATCACCCAATCCCAGCTCCTGACGCACGCCTTCACGATCCAGTACCCAGGCGACGAAGATGATCGCCATCAGGCCCGTCAACGGCAGCAGATACTTGCTGGTCAAGACGTCGAGGAAGTCGAAGACGTTGAAGCCGAGAATCAGCACGTCACTCCATACGTTGAAGGCGAGCAAGGCGGCAACGCCCAGAACCCAGGTCGCCACTCCGGCCACCAGGGTCGAGCCGACACGCGACAATGGCGTGCGCTCCTCGACGAACTCCACCACGGGTTCCAGCAGCGAAATTGCCGACGTCAGGGCGGCGAAGGTCAACAGCAGGAAGAACATCAAGCCCAGGATGACGCCGCCTCCCATGTTGCCGAAAGCCAGCGGCAGGGTAACGAAGATCAGTCCCGGTCCGGAATCCAGATCGAGGCCATTGGCGAAGACGATGGGGAAGATCGCCAGGCCGGCAACCAGGGCCACCACGGTATCGAGGATGATCACCGTGCGGGCAGTCTTGAGCAGGTTGACCTCCTTACCCAGATAGGAGCCATAGGCCATCATGATGCCCATGCCCAGCGAGAGGGTGAAAAAGGCCTGCCCCATGGCAGCCAGCACGACACCGCCATTCAGAGCGCCGAAATCGGGATTGAACATGAACCCGAGTGCTTCACCGAAGTGACCGGTGGTCATGCCGTAGCCCACCAGTACCAGCAACAAAACGCCCAGCGCAGGCATCAGGGTACGCACAGCACCCTCCAGCCCCTTGGTCACGCCGCGAGCGACGATACCGATCACCAGCAGCATGAAGACCGAATGCCCCAGCAACAGAAGCCCGGGGTTGCCCAGCATGCCGTTGAACAATGCACCGATGCCATCGGCATCCTGGCCGCTGAAGGCGCCGGTCACCGAGCTCAGGGTGTAATACAGTGACCAGCCACCGATCACGCTGTAGAACGACAGGATAAGGAAGGCCCCGAGAATGCCGCTGATGCCCACGATCATCCAGATACGTGGCTGCCCCACTGACTTGGCCAGGTCAGACATGGCATTGGCCGGATTATTCTGGCCACGGCGACCGATCAGCCATTCCGCCACCAGGACCGGTAGCCCCACCAAGGCGATACACAGCAGGTAGACCAGCACGAAGGCAGCGCCACCGCTGTCGCCCACCATGTAGGGAAATTTCCAGATATTGCCCAGGCCGACCGCGGACCCCGTCGCCGCGAGGATGAAGGTCAGCCGGGATGACCATTGTGCGTGGGAGAGTTTCGACATGTTTCACCTTGAGAGTGCGTGTCGTCATCGATCGATCGGATGCAATGACGGCGTTGTGCTTGTAGTCGTCACGTCCGCGGTGCATCGGATCACGAACCACCGCTTTCAAGGGCATGACAGGTGCCGAGCAGGATCGCTGCCAGGACGGCGTCCCGCCACCGTTCGTACAACGTAACGGGAACCTCGAGGGGCGCAGACAAGATCACCCTGGATAAGAGTGAATGCCCGCAATACCCCGTGGCAAGTGACGATCAAGCCGTAAAAATATCCGATCATACGCTTGATGGCCAGCCATCGACATGCCGTGTCGCTTGTCGAAAACGCTCAGAACAGCTCGACCTGCCGCTCTCCGGGAAACTCAGGCAGGAGTGGCGATCCGATCTGTGCGGCAAGGGCATCGTGGAGCCGTCGCGCCATCTGTGGCGCATGTCGATTATCGGCGGTATGCACAAAGAGAAAAGGGGTTATCCCCTGTTTTATCCACAACGCCAACCTGTCGATCCAGGGTTGGAAGTAACGTGCATTGATCTCGGCATCGACATGACCAATGAATCGTACGACAGGAAAATTTCCTGTGGAAATCACGTGTAACGGACGCTTTGGCTTTTCACCCTGAGCCTTGATCATGCCGGGATGGCCCTGTGGCGATGTAGAGAACAGAGGGCGAACATCGAGCATGACACGATTGGCACCTTGACTTATCAACAACCTGTTGAGTTCTTGCTCAGCCGCCCCCTTGTGGAAAAATTCACTGTGGCGAACCTCGACCCCGCAGGGAATGTCGCTTGGCCAGCGTGACAGCAATGCCTGCAGCTTGGGGAGTTCTTCGGCGCAGAAGTCCCGTGGCAACTGAACCATCAACGGGCCAAGCCTTCCTTGCAGGGGCGAGAGCGCCTCGAGAAAGGCGTCGAATGAGGCCTCGATGTCTTCCAGACGACGTTCATGCGTCAAGCTTGACGGCAGCTTGAAGCAGAATCGGAAATCGGCTGGTACCTGGCGAGCCCAGGCCGCCACGGTTTCCGCCTTCGGGGTCCCGCTATAAAAGGTCGTGTTCCCCTCGACGGCAGAAAATATCCTGGCGTAATCGCCGAGATGACCATCCGTGCCTCCATGGGGTGGATACAGGCTGCCCCGCCAGGCATCGTTGGCCCACATCGGCAGCCCCAGGTGAAGTTGTCCGCTCATCGTTGCATGTCCACCCAGGCCCTCGTTGGGATCGATCCTTCTCGGTGCATACACCGAGCGGCATACTATACCCAGCCACCACGCCCTCGATCACCCTTTCCGTTGATGTGCCGGCTTCCCCTCCCGCCATGCCGCCCTTCCCGGGGCTTCATTGGTGCGGCTTTCTGATGGTACAAATTGTCGCACGACACCATATATCCAGATCGTGTGCTATTTTCTTACCATATGTTGTATAATTGAAGGGTCGCTGCCATGGTAGCGACGTGTCGGATTCCGACCAGATGGGTTGTGTTGAAACTGTTTTAAGCGAGAATCTATATCATGTTCATTAAGATTTACAGCTCACCCGATTGCATGCAGTGCCACGCCACCTACCGCGCCCTCGACAAGCAAGGCCTCGACTACACCGTCGTGGACATCAGCAAGGAGCCCGAGGCCGCCAACACTGTCCGGGAACTCGGCTATCGCCAGTTACCCGTGGTGGTCGCCGCTGACGAGCACTGGTCCGGCTTCCGCCCGGAGCGCATTCGTCAGTTGGCCAGCTGACAGCGGAGACAAGCGTGAGCGAATTGGTCTATTTCTCGACGCGATCGGGCAACACACGGCGTTTCGTGGAGAAGCTCGGCTTGCCCGCCCAACGGATACCGTTGAGCCGCGATGAACAGGCCCTGCGCGTGCATCGCCCTTTCGTGCTGGTGGTCCCCACCTATGGCGATGGCGATCCACGCACGGCTGTGCCGGCTCCGGTGATCCGCTTTCTCAACGATGCGCATAACCGCGCTCTGATTCGCGGCGTGGTGGCGGGCGGAAATACCAACTTCGGCAGCGCTTACTGCCTGGCGGGCCACGTCATTGCCCACAAGTGCCAGGTACCGTTGCTTCATCGCTTCGAGCTGATGGGCACCCCCGAGGATGTCGCCAAGGTACGCGAATGCCTGGCCACGGAGATCAACGATGCTGGATGACACCCTGACCCACCCCGACCAAACAGAGGAAAAGGCAATGGCCACCGCCGAGACGCCGAAGGTACTGGACTTTCACGCGCTCAACGCCATGCTCAACCTCTATGACGCCGACGGTCGTCTGCAACTGGAAGCCGACAAGGAAGCGGCGCGTCAGTACTTTCTCCAGCACGTCAACCAGAACACGGTGTTCTTCCACACCCTGGAAGAGAAGCTGGATTACCTGGTCGAGGAAGGCTACTACGAAGGCGATGTGCTCGCGCAGTACGAGGCGAGCTTCGTCAAGTCGTTGTTCGATCAGGCCTATGCCCTGAAGTTTCGCTTCCAGAGCTTCCTCGGCGCCTTCAAGTACTACACCAGCTACACGCTCAAGACCTTCGATGGTCAGCGCTACCTGGAACGCTTCGAGGATCGCGTCTGCATGGTTGCCCTGACCCTGGCCCGCGGCGACGAGGCGCTGGCCCGGACCCTGGTCGACGAGATCCTCCATGGCCGCTTCCAGCCCGCCACTCCGACCTTCCTCAACTGCGGCAAGCGCCAGCGCGGCGAGCTGGTCTCGTGCTTTCTGCTGCGAATCGAGGACAACATGGAATCGATCGGCCGCGCCATCAACTCCGCGCTGCAGTTGTCCAAGCGTGGCGGCGGGGTGGCCTTTTCGCTCAGCAATGTGCGCGAGGCCGGCGCTCCCATCAAGCGCATCGCCAACCAGTCGTCGGGCGTCATCCCGATCATGAAACTGCTGGAAGATGCCTTCTCGTACGCCAACCAGTTGGGCGCACGCCAGGGCGCCGGGGCGGTCTACCTCAATGCGCACCATCCCGACATCCTGCGTTTTCTGGATACCAAGCGCGAGAATGCCGACGAAAAGATCCGTATCAAGACACTGTCGCTTGGGGTCGTGATTCCCGACATCACGTTCGAGCTGGCCAAGCGCAACGAGTCGATGTACCTGTTCTCGCCCTATGATGTCGAACGTGTCTATGGCGTGCCCTTCGGCGATATCAGCGTGACCGAGAAGTACCAGGAAATGGTCGACGATGCGCGCATCCGCAAGACCAAGACCAATGCCCGGGAACTCTTCCAGACACTCGCCGAACTGCAGTTCGAGTCCGGCTACCCCTATGTGCTGTTCGAAGATACCGCCAACCGCGACAATCCCATCGCCGGGCGCATCAACATGAGCAACCTGTGTTCGGAGATCCTGCAGGTCAATTCGCCCAGTGTGTACGACGATGATCTGGGGTATCGCCAAACCGGCGAGGATATCTCTTGCAACCTGGGCTCGCTCAACATCGCGCGGGTCATGGACTCGCCGGATTTCGGCGCCAGTGTCGAAACCGCCGTGCGTGCGCTGAGCGCGGTCTCCGAGATGAGCGATATCCGTTCGGTCCCCTCGATCGCCGAGGCCAATGCCCGCTCCCATGCCATCGGCCTGGGGCAGATGAACCTGCACGGTTTCCTGGCCCGCGAGCACATCCATTACGGTTCCGAAGAAGGTCTGGATTTCACCAACCTCTATTTCTACACCGTTACTTATCATGCCGTACGCGCCTCGAACCGGCTGGCCATCGAGCGCGGCGAGAGCTTCGCCGGCTTCGAGGACTCGGCCTACGCCAGCGGCAGCTACTTCGACAAGTACACCGACCGCGAGTGGCAACCCAGAACTCAGCGGGTCCGCGAGCTCTTCGACAAGGCCGGCATCCGGATACCCACGCGCGAGGACTGGCGCGAGCTCAAGGCCTCGGTCATGCGCCACGGCCTGTTCAACCGCAACCTGCAGGCGGTACCGCCGACCGGCTCGATTTCCTACATCAATCACGCCACCTCGAGCATTCACCCGGTGGTGTCGAAGATCGAGATCCGCAAGGAAGGCAAGCTGGGCCGCGTCTACTATCCGGCTCCCTACTTGAACGATGACAACCAGGACTACTATCGCGACGCCTACGAGATCGGTCCCGAGAAGATCATCGATACCTATGCCGAAGCCACCCAGCACGTCGATCAGGGCCTGTCGCTGACACTGTTCTTCCGCGATACCGCCACCACGCGGGACATCAATCGCGCCCAGATCTATGCCTGGCGCAAGGGCATCAAGACGATCTACTACGTTCGGCTGCGCCAGGCGGCCCTGGAAGGCACGGAGGTGGAAGGGTGTGTGTCCTGCACCCTCTGAGAGAGCTTTGACAAACTCTCGATGACAGTCGGCGCCGGAGGCAAGGCCTCGCTTCGCCTTGTCCCCGGAAAGCCGCCTCCTGATGGTTTTTTACTTCTCTCGGGGCGCTACCACGCCTCGCATGACAACCGGATGAGATGAACGCCATGACCGCTCGACTGAAACGCGTCGATGCCATCAACTGGAACCGCCTCCAGGACGACAAGGACCTCGAGGTCTGGAACCGGCTTACCAGCAACTTCTGGCTGCCGGAAAAGATTCCACTGTCCAACGACGTGCCATCGTGGAATACCCTCAGCGAACGCGAGCAGCAACTGACCATCCGGGTCTTCACCGGCCTGACGCTGCTCGACACCATCCAGGGCACAATCGGCGCACCGGTGTTGATCAATGATGCCGTGACGCCTCATGAAGAGGCCGTGTTCACCAACATCAGCTTCATGGAATCAGTGCATGCACGTTCCTACAGCTCGATCTTCTCGACGCTGTGCGCGACCCGCGATGTCGACGACGCCTATCGCTGGAGCGAGGAAAACCCGCACCTGCAGAACAAGGCGGAACTGATCCTGGAACGTTATCGCACCGACGATCCGCTGATGCGCAAGGTCGCCAGCGTGTTCCTCGAGTCCTTCCTGTTCTACTCGGGGTTCTACCTGCCGATGTACTGGTCGAGCCGCGGCAAGCTGACCAATACCGCCGACCTGATTCGCCTGATCATCCGCGATGAAGCGGTGCATGGCTATTACATCGGCTACAAGTTCCAGCTCGCCCTGGAGAAGGAATCCGCCGAGCGCCAGCGCCAGATCAAGGACACCACCTACGATCTGCTGCTCGACCTCTACGACAACGAGGTTCAGTACACCGAGTCTCTCTACGACGACGTCGGCCTGACCGAGGACGTCAAGGCATTCTTGCACTACAACGCCAACAAGGCGTTGATGAACCTGGGATATGAAGCGCTGTTCCCGAACGCCACCGAGGCCGTCGACCCGGCCATCCTGGCCGCACTCTCGCCGGGTGCCGAAGAGAATCACGACTTCTTCTCGGGCTCCGGTTCCTCCTATGTGATCGGCCGTACCGAGCGGACAGAGGACGAAGACTGGGCCTTTTAACCCTCACGGTGACGGAAGGCTCTTCACCAAAATAGTAACGCCGGGGCTTCTACCCCGGCGTTCTTGCATGAGGAACCCCCAATGCCGCGTTGGCCATGCGACCAGGCTCGGCCTACTCCACCGTGACGGACTTGGCCAAGTTACGGGGCTGATCCACGTCAGTGCCCTTGAGCACCGCGACATGGTAGGACAACAGCTGCAGCGGCAGGGTGTAGAGAATCGGCGCCAGCGCATCTTCGATGGGTGGCAGGTGCAGCACCCGGATACCATCATCGTTGGCCAGGCCAACGCCTTCGTCGGCAAAGACGAAGAGTTCGCCACCACGTGCCCTGACCTCCTGGAGATTCGACTTCAGCTTATCGAGCAACTCGTCATTGGGCGCCACCGAGATTACCGGCATGTCGCTGTCGACCAGCGCCAGGGGGCCATGCTTGAGCTCTCCCGCCGGGTAGGCCTCGGCGTGGATATAGGAAATTTCCTTGAGCTTGAGCGCCCCTTCCAGCGCCACCGGGAAGTGGGCACCACGGCCGAGGAAGAGAGCATGGTGCTTCTCGGCGAAGGCCGTGGATAAGTCTTCGATCTCCGCATCCAGCGCCAGGACCCGCTCGACCCGCGCAGGAAGACCGCGCAAGGCCTCGACCAGGCTCGCCTGTTCCTCGGCATCCTGGCCATGAACGCGGCCGAGGGCCAGGGTCAGCAACATCAAGGCAGTCAACTGGGTAGTGAAAGCCTTGGTCGAGGCCACACCGATCTCCGGTCCGGCCCGGGTCATCAGTGTCAGGTCGGACTCCCGTGCCAGGGAGCTGCCCGGCACGTTGCAGATCGCCAGGCTGCCCAGGTAATTCCTTGCCTTGGCAAAACGCAGTGCCGCCAGGGTATCGGCAGTCTCGCCGGATTGGGAAAGCGTCACGAACAGCGTGTTCTCGGGCACCACCACGCGGCGATAGCGATACTCGGAGGCGACCTCCACCTGTACCGGTATGCCGGCATAACGCTCGAGCCAGTAGCGGGCCACGAGACCGGCATGATAGCTGGTTCCGCAGGCCACCAGATGGATCTGGGCAACCTGTGCCAACAACGCCTCGGCATCGGGTCCGAAACTTTCCACCAGCACCGAGCGATCGCCGAGCCGCCCCTCTAGAGTCTCGGCAATGACCGCCGGCTGCTCGTGGATTTCCTTGAGCATGAAATGGCGATACTCGCCCTTGCTGGCGCTGCCATCACCATGCTCGAAGGTCCGGACCTCGCGCTCGACGGCCTGTCCCGAGGCATCGAAGATCTCGATACCACCGCCAGCAGAGAGCCGTACCGCATCGCCCTCCTCAAGGTAGATGAAGCGATCGGTGACCTGCAGCAGAGCCAACGGATCCGAGGCCAGGAAGGCTTCCTCGATCCCGACCCCGACCACCAGGGGACTGCCCTGGCGCGCACCGATCACCACGTCCGGCTCGTCGGCATGGATCACCCCCAGGGCATAGGCGCCATCGAGTCGCGCGATCACGCGCTGTACCGCCGTCAGCAGATCCCTCGAACGGGCTTCGCGCTCGATCAGATGCGCAATGACCTCGGTATCGGTCTGGGAGGTGAAGTCGTAACCGGCACTCTCCAGCTCGGCACGCAGGGACTCATGGTTCTCGATGATGCCATTGTGCACCACCGCCAGACGCTCACCCGACTGGTGGGGATGGGCATTTTCTTCGCTGGGACGCCCATGGGTCGCCCAGCGGGTATGCGCGATGCCGCTGTAACCACTGAGCGGTGACGCCTCCAGCTTTTCCTCGAGCGCCGCGACCTTGCCCAGGGCACGGCGTCGCTGCAGGCGCCCGTCGGGGCCCCGCACGACCATGCCTGCCGAATCATAACCGCGATACTCCAGGCGCTTGAGCCCCTCTCGCAGGATGCCTTGCACATTGCGTTGCGCCACGGCGCCGACGATGCCGCACATAACTTCTCCTCAATCATCCCTGCGCTTGTCGGGACGTTTCCAGTCAGCCTTGCTGATCACCCTCGACCGCTCGACCGCCAGGGTATTGTCAGAAACATCGCGATCAATGGTGGAACCGGCCCCCACGGTGGCTCCCTTGCCCACGCTGACGGGAGCCACGAGGGCGGTGTTGGAACCGATGAAGGCATCATCATCGATCTCGGTGCGGTGCTTGTTGGCGCCGTCGTAATTGCAGGTGATGGTCCCCGCTCCCACGTTGACACCCCGCCCGAGGCGAGCGTCGCCGACATAGCTCAAGTGGTTGATCTTGGAGCCTTCGCCGACCTCGGCATTCTTGGTCTCGACGAAATTGCCGATCCTGGCGCCGACCGCCAGGCGAGTCCCCGGACGCAGGCGAGCAAAGGGCCCGAGCCGATTGTGGCCAGCCACCACGGCCCCCTCGACGACACTATGGGATTCGATGATCGTCTCGGCACCAATATGGCTGTCGCGAATCACGCAGTGTGGGCCGACGCGCACCCCTTCTCCCAGTTCGACGTCTCCCTCGAAGATACAGCCGACATCGATCTCGACATCATGGCCGCACTTGAGGCTACCCCGGACATCCAGACGCGACGGGTCGCGCAGGGCCACGCCCTGTGCCATCAACGACTCGGCAATGTCGCTCTGCAGGACGCGCTCCAGCCGGGCCATCTGGCTGCGGTCGTTGACCCCTTCCACCTCGACCGGTCGCGATGGCTGGGCAGTGGTCACCTTCACACCCTCGGCAGCAGCCATGGCGATGACATCGGTGAGATAGTATTCGCCCTGAGCGTTCTCGGCCGACAGACGAGGCAACCAGCGGTGCAGCTGGGCGGCGGTCATGGCCATGATGCCGGTATTGCACTCACGTACCGCACGTTGCTGTTCATCGGCATCCTTCTGTTCGACGATGGCCACTGCCTCGCCGGCCTCGTCACGCAGGATCCGCCCATAACCCGTAGGATCCTCCAGGGTCACCGTCAATAGCCCCATGTGCTGTTCATCGACAGGCGCCAGCAGAGCACGCAGCGTATCGCGCCGGATCAAGGGAACATCACCATAGAGCACCAGCACCTTGCCATCACCGAGTCCATCGAGTGCCTGGGCGACGGCATGGCCGGTACCCTTCTGCTCGGCCTGCATGACGAAATGTACCGGACACTCGGCCAACGCCTCGCGCAACCGTTCGGCGCCATGTCCGACCACCACGTGGGTCCGTTCGGCCTCGAGTCCCGAGGTGGTATCGAGTATATGGCGCACCATCGGCTTGCCGGCCAGCGGGTGCAGTACCTTGGGCAGTGAAGAGCGCATGCGCGTCCCCTTGCCCGCCGCGAGTATCACCACATCGAGGGTCATCGTGACTCCTTGTCCACTCATCAGATCCGGTTCATTCTAGGCGTCGGCCATGTCACTGGCCATCTGGTTCTTTCCTTTGCCTTCATCAGCGGCCATGCTTGCGTTGTCGGAGGCCTTCACCACCTCGATTCCCAGCCTGTCGACCAGGTCTTGGCCGAAGTATGCCGCAAAGGCGGGGCTTGCCAGACTCTGCCAGCCATCTCCCTGACGCACCAGCATCAACACCGCCAGGTCGTGTCGCTGGGCCAAGGTCATGCCCTCACGCTCGCCGAGCACCGTCATGGCCGTGGCCCAGGCATCGGCCCGGGCATTGGAAGGATCAATGATCGTCACCGAGGCAAGACGATGCTGGATCGGTCGGCCGGTACGCGGATCGATGGTATGCGAGTAGCGGCGTCCATCCGCCTCGAAGTAATTGCGATAGTCGCCCGAGGTGGCCACCGAGGTGTCCTCCAGGGGCAAAACGTGCTCCGCCTGGGGGCGGCCATTGCGCGGTACTTCGACACCGATGCGCCAAGGCTCGTCCGCTCCATCGCGATGGCCATCCACCTTGACCTCGCCTCCCAGATTGACCAGGTAGTTCTCCACCCCTTGATCGGCCAGATAGGCCGCGACACGGTCAGTGGCATACCCCTTGGCCACGCCGGAAAGATCGACGAAGACATCCTTCAAACGCCGTGCACGATTCGAGGCCACATCGAGCTCCAGCGTCTCCATGCCGACCTCGGCAAGACGCTGCTCGATGAGGGCATCGGAGGGCACTTCCTCGGGACGTGCCTCGGGACCGAAACTCCACAGGTTGACCAGCCCACCCACGGTGACATCGAAGGCACCGCCACTGGCTTCGCCCACTGACCGGGCGATATCCATCACGTGGATCAGCGGTGCAGAAAGCGTCTGCCACTCATCCACCGGCGACTTGTTGAAAGCCACCAGTTCGGCGTCATCGCGATAGGTCGACATCGAGGCGTCCACCGCCTCCAGTTCGTCGAGAATGCCCTGCTCCAGTGCATCACGACGCTCGGCAGTGATCGGATCGGCAATGGTCACCTGATAGAAGGTACCGAAGATATCGCCCTGCAAGGTGACGGGCGCTTCCAGCTTCCGTTCCGAGCAACCGGCCAGCAAGATGGCCAGCAGCATTATCAGGAAAGCCAGGTAACGTTTGGAAAGTGACATGACAAAACTCCAGAAGGAACCTAACCAGCGAACAGGATGAGCGCCGGGGACAAGGCAGAGCGAGGGTCATCCGCCAGGGAGTGGCGGATGTAGCGCCCAGGGATGGGTTTACAGCGCCCTCGCGAAGACTTGTCGCCGAACAGCTCATCCTATCTCCGGCTCGATGAAGTACTGACTCATCCAAACAGCCAGATCAGGGCAAACCCCAGAATGAGACGATAGATCACGAAGGGCTGCATCCCGATTCGCTTGATGAAGGCCAGGAAGAAGTGGATACACAGGTAGGCACTGATCCCCGACAGCACTGCCCCCACCAGCATGGCTATCCAGTCTACCGGCAACGGTGAACGGATCAGCTCCAGCGCTTCGAGCCCCCCGGCCAGCACGATCACCGGAATCGACAACAGGAAGGAAAAGCGTGCCGCGGCTTCCCGGGTCAACCCCAGCATCAGTGCGGCAGTCATGGTGATACCGGAACGCGAGGTGCCGGGAATCAACGCCAGGGCCTGCGCCAGTCCGATCCACAATGCATCGCGCCAGCCCATCCGATACTCGTTGCGCCGGCCACGATGACGCCAGTCGACGTAGCCGAGCACCACACCGAAGACGATCAGGCCGCCGGCCAACACCAACGGAGAACGCATCGCGTCCTCGATGACATCCTTGAATGCCAGGCCAACCACACAGACCGGAATCGTCGCCAGCACCACCCACCAGGCCAGGCGAGCGTCCTCATCGGTGCCGCGACCGGCCAGACTGCCGCACCAGCTTTTCGTCATGGCCGTGAGCTCGTCGCGAAAATACAGCACCACTGCCGTCAAGCTGCCGAGATGCAGTGCCACATCAAACGCCAATCCCTGGTCCGGCCAGTCGGTCAACACCGGAACCAGGATCAGGTGAGCGGAACTGGAAACCGGCAGGAACTCGGTCAGTCCCTGGACAATGGAAAGCAGAACGATCTGTAGCCAATCCATGAGGCACTCTATCTCAGGGTGGGAAGCGTCGCCCGCGGGCAATCGGGGCTTGAGGATACACATCCCACCTCCCACTGTCCGCCCTATCAGCCACCAGAAAGGATCAAGGTGGCAAAACTGAAGTAGATCAACACGCCGGACGCATCGATCAAGGTGGTTACCAAGGGCGCCGAGGCAGTTGCCGGATCCCAGCCGAACCGATCGAGCACGAAAGGCAGGCACATGCCGAGCAGACTGCCGAACAGCACGATCGAGATCATGCTCACCGCCACCACCAGCGCCACCGCTTCACCGCCGCGCATCACGCCGATCGGCGCCACCGCCAGGGCCATGGTCAGCCCCAGCGACCCCGCGACCAGCAGCTCGCGTCCCAGCAGCTTGCCCCAGTCACGAACCCCGACATCCCCGGTAGCCATGCCCCGCACCATCAGGGTCGCGGCCTGAGCGCCGGCGTTGCCGCCACTGCCGATCAACAGCGGCAGGAAGAACACCAGGGCGACCTGAGCGGCGATGGTCTCCTCAAAGTGCGCGATGCCGGCTCCCGACAGCAGATTGCCGAATACCAGCAGCACCAGCCATGTCACTCGCTTGCGATAGAGGCTGAGCAAAGGGACTCGACTGACACCGTCTTCAAGCTGGCCGATGGACATCCCCTTGTGGATATCTTCGGTGGCCTCGGACTCGACCACGTCCAGAGCATCATCGTGAGTGACAATACCGACCAGCCGATGTTCCTCGTCGACCACCGGCACCGCCAGCATGTCGTAACGCGCCACGAGCCGGGCCACCTCTTCCTGGGGCGTATCCACGGTGGCGTGAATGACATCACGGATCATCAACTCATCGACCCGAGCCCCGGGGCGGGCCACCATCAACTGGCGCAACGACATGGTGCCGGCCGGGCGACCCTCGGCATCCAGCACATAGAGCTGATAGACCGTCTCCGCGTCAGGTGCGGTCTGACGGACACGCATCATCGCCCGCGAGACGGTCATGCCCATGGGAATCGCCACATAGTCGGACGTCATCAAGGCCCCGGCAGTTCCCTCCTCGTAACTGGCCAGGCGCATGAGTTCTTCCCGTTCCCGGTGTGCCATGCGGCGCAGGAGAACCTCGCGGCGATCCTCGCCGAGTACCTTGAACAGGTCGGCTCGCTCGTCGGCCCCCATCTCCTCGAGCACTGCCTGCAACTTGTCATCGCGCATGGCAGCCGTGAAGGTGAGCTGTTCCTCGCCATGCAAATGGCCAAGCACGCTGGCCTGGCGTTCCAGAGGCAGGCTATCCAGCAAGGCTCGGCCGCGCAGCTCATCATCCTGATCGAGCAGTTCCTGCAGAATCTCGGCGATATCCGCCGAACGCAGTTCGGGCAACTGGGCGTTCAGCTGCCCCTGATCGTCCATTTCCAGAGCATGGAGCAGTTCTTCCTTGTGTTGCTCGAGGGACTCGCTGAGTGGCATGGATAGTGTCTCCGTCGGCACGACACGATACGAACACGAAAACGCCTCCCGAAATGAATCCGGGAGGCGCCCTCGTCAATCACGCTCGGCGTGGCGCTGGCGTCAGCCGCGACCCGCCTTGCGACGCAGCTGCTGGATGGTACGCAACTGGGCCATGGCTTCGGCCAACTCGGCCGCGGCGCGAGTATAGTCCAGCTCCGCGGTCTTGTCGTTCATGGCCTGAAGCGCCTCCTGGCGGGCCTTCTCGGCGGCGGCCTCGTCAAGATCATCGGCACGCACGGCGGTATCGGCCAGCACGGTGACCACATCGGGCTGCACCTCGAGGAAGCCCCCCGAGACGTAGAAGTGATCCTCCTCACCCCCGCCTCGGACGATACGTACCGGCCCGGGCGCCAACTCGGTCAGCAGCGGCGTGTGGCCACCGAGGATACCGAGATCCCCCATGCAGCCGGCCGCCACGACCTGCTCGGCTTCGCCGGAGTAGATCGACGCCTCGGCGCTGACGACCTCGCATCTGATGCTTTTCGTCATGATGACGTCTCCCAGGTGGAGGGATTACTTCATCTGGTTGGCTTTCTCGACGGCCTCGTCGATGGTGCCGACCATGTAGAAGGCCTGCTCCGGCAGCTCGTCGTACTCGCCGTCGAGGATACCCTGGAACCCGCGGATAGTCTCCTTGAGAGAGACATACTTGCCGGGAGAACCGGTGAACACCTCGGCAACGAAGAACGGCTGCGACAGGAAGCGCTGGATCTTGCGCGCCCGAGCCACGGAAAGCTTGTCCTCGTCGGACAGCTCGTCCATGCCCAGGATGGCAATGATGTCCTTGAGCTCCTTGTAGCGCTGCAGCACGCCCTGTACACCACGAGCGACCTTGTAGTGCTCCTCGCCGATGACCAGCGGATCCAGCTGACGAGAGGTGGAATCCAGCGGGTCGATGGCCGGGTAGATACCCAGCTCGGCGATGGAACGCGCCAGTACCACGGTGGCGTCAAGGTGCGAGAAGGTGGTCGCCGGCGACGGGTCGGTCAGGTCGTCCGCGGGAACGTAGACCGCCTGCACGGACGTGATGGAGCCCGTCTTGGTGGAGGTGATGCGCTCCTGCAGGACACCCATCTCCTCGGCCAGAGTCGGCTGATAGCCCACCGCGGACGGCATGCGGCCCAGCAGTGCGGACACCTCGGTACCGGCCAGGGTGTAACGGTAGATGTTGTCGACGAACAGCAGCACGTCGCGGCCTTCATCGCGGAACTTCTCGGCGATGGTCAGACCGGTCAGCGCCACGCGCAGGCGGTTGCCCGGCGGCTCGTTCATCTGGCCGTAGACCAGGGAGACCTTGTCGAGAACGTTGGACTCCTGCATCTCGTGATAGAAGTCGTTGCCCTCACGGGTCCGCTCACCGACACCGGCAAAGACGGAGTAACCGCTGTGCTCGGTGGCGATGTTGCGGATCAGCTCCATCATGTTGACGGTCTTGCCGACGCCGGCGCCGCCGAACAGGCCAACCTTGCCGCCCTTGGCGAAGGGACAGACCAGGTCGATGACCTTGATGCCGGTCTCCAGCAGCTCTTCGGTGGCCGCCTGATCCGCGTAGCCGGGCGCCTTGCGGTGGATCGGCATGCGCTCTTGCTCACCGATCTCGCCAGCCTCGTCGATCGGCTCGCCCAGCACGTTCATGATGCGGCCCAGTGTCTCCTTGCCTACCGGCACGGAAATGGCGGCACCGGTGTTGTCGATCTCGAGACCGCGTTTGAGCCCCTCGGTGGAGCCCATGGCGATGGTGCGCACCACGCCGTCGCCCAGCTGCTGCTGGACCTCAAGGATGGTCTCGCTGTTCGAGACCGTCAGCGCGTCGTAGACCTTGGGCACTTCGTCCCGCGGAAACTCTACGTCAATCACCGCGCCGATGATTTGTACGATACGTCCGCTCATCTTGGTTCCTCTCAAAGTACCTGCAAATGAAACCTGTATGCCTGGCGCTATACGGCGGCGGCGCCACCGACGATCTCGGAAATTTCCTGGGTAATGGCCGCTTGACGGGCCTTGTTGTACACCAGTTCCAGGTCGTCGATCAGGTTGCCGGCGTTGTCGGTGGCACTCTTCATCGCGATCATGCGTGCGGCCTGCTCGCAGGCCACGTTCTCGACCACCGCCTGATAGACCTGCGCCTCGACGAAGCGCACGAGCAGGCTATCCAGCAGCGCCTTGGCATCCGGCTCATACAGGTAGTCCCAGCTACTGGGACGCTCGAATTCCTCGTCGTCCTGCGCCTCGGTACCCATGTCGGTAGACAGCGGCAACAGCTGACGGACCACCGGTTTCTGGGTCATGGTGTTGACGAATTCGTTGAACACCACATAAAGGCGGTCCAGCTTGCCCTCGTCGTAGGCATCCAGCATCACCTTGACGCTGCCGATCAGATCCTCGGCCCGGGGCGCCTCGCCCAGCCCGCTCTTGGCCGCCACGAGGTTTCCGCCGTACTTGCGGAAGAACGTGCTCGCCTTGCTGCCAAGCGTGCAGAAATCAAGCTCTGCCCCCTGGTCATGCCAGGCCTTGGCTTCCTTGACGACGGACTTGAACAGGTTGACGTTCAAGCCACCGCACAGTCCGCGGTCGCTGGACACCACGATGAAACCGACACGCTTGACCTCGCGCTCTTCCATCCACGGATGCTTGTATTCCGGGTTGGCATCGGCGAGATGGCCCACGACCTTGCGGATCTGCTTGGCGTAGGGCTGGCTGGCCCGCATGCGGTCCTGCGCCTTGCGCATCTTCGACGCAGCGACCATTTCCATGGCGCTGGTGATCTTCTGCGTGTTCTTGATACTCCCGATCTGGGAGCGAATCTCTTTTGCGGCTGCCATAGCGATCTACCCTTGTTCGTGGACTCAGAAAGCTCCATGGCCCGCTCCGAAGAGCGGGCCGGCGGATTACCAGCTCTGAGTCGCCTTGAACTTGTCGAGACCTTCCTTCAAGCCGCTCTTGATCTCGTCGCTGTAGTCGCCACTCTGGTTGATCTTGTCGAGCAGTTCGGCGTACTCGGACTTCATGAAGTCCTGCAAGGCACGCTCGAAATCAAGTACCTTCTTGACCTCGACATCTTCCAGATAGCCTTCGTTGGCGGCATACAGGGAAACGGCCATTTCGGCCACGGACATCGGCGCGTACTGATGCTGCTTCATCAGCTCGGTGACCCGCTGGCCGTGCTCCAGCTGCTTGCGGGTGGCCTCATCCAGATCGGAAGCGAACTGGGCGAAGGCCGCCAGCTCACGATACTGGGCCAGGGCCAGACGCACGCTGCCGCCGAGCTTCTTGATGATCTTGGTCTGCGCCGAGCCACCCACGCGGGATACCGACAGGCCGGCGTTGATCGCCGGACGGACGCCCGAGTTGAACAGATCGGTTTCCAGGAATATCTGACCGTCGGTGATGGAGATCACGTTGGTCGGTACGAACGCGGAGACGTCGCCGCCCTGGGTCTCGATGATCGGCAGCGCGGTCAATGAACCGGTCTTGCCCTTCACCTCGCCGTTAGTGGCCTTCTCGACATAATCAGCATTCACGCGAGCGGCACGCTCGAGCAGACGCGAGTGGAGGTAGAAGACATCACCCGGGAAGGCCTCGCGGCCCGGCGGACGACGCAGCAACAGGGAAACCTGACGATAGGCCACGGCCTGCTTGGAGAGATCGTCATAGACGATCAGGGCGTCTTCACCGCGATCGCGGAAGTACTCGCCCATGGTGCAGCCTGAATAGGCCGCGAGGAACTGCATCGGAGCCGGATCGGCGGCGCCGGCGGCAACCACGATGGTGTGCTCCATGGCGCCATGCTCTTCGAGCTTGCGCACCACGTTGGCAATCGTCGACTGCTTCTGACCGATGGCCACGTAGACGCAGGTGACGTCTTTGCCCTTCTGGTTGATGATGGCATCGATGGCGATGGCGGACTTGCCGATCTGGCGGTCGCCGATGATCAGCTCACGCTGACCACGACCGATCGGCACCATGGAATCGATCGACTTGAAGCCGGTCTGGATCGGCTCGTCGACGGACTGACGGGTGATGACGCCCGGAGCCACCTTCTCGACCGCATCGGTCTTGTCGGTGCCCAGCTCACCCTTGCCATCGATCGGGTTGCCCAGGGCATCGACCACGCGACCACGCAGTTCCGGGCCTACCGGCACTTCAAGGATGCGCCCGGTGCACTGGGCGGTCATGCCCTCTTCGAGCTGCAGATAATCCCCCAGTACCACGGCGCCGACATTGTCGCGCTCGAGGTTCAGCGTCATGCCATAGATGCCGCCGGGGAACTCGATCATCTCGCCGAACATCGCGTCGGCAAGACCGTGGATCTGCACGATACCGTCAGACACGCTGACGATGGTGCCCTGATTGCGGGCTTCGGATGCGACATCCAGCTTCTCGATACGCTGCTTGATGATGTCGCTGATCTCGGAAGGATTCAGTTGCTGCATGCCATGTCCCTCAGACTCAGGCGGAAAGGGCCTCACGGAGGCGATTCAGTCGACCACGCACCGATCCGTCGATGACGGTATCGCCGGCACGCAGGACAACGCCGCCCAGAAGGCTGCTATCCACCTGAGTGGTAATGGAGATTTCGCGGTTCAAACGCTTGGCCAGCGCACTCGCGAGCGTTTGTTGCTGCGCGTCGTCCAGCGGGAAGGCGGAGACGATGTCCACGTCCATACGCTCCTCCTGCTGGGCCTTGAGCAGTGCGAACTGCTCGGCGATGGCCGGCAGAGCCGCCAGGCGGCCCTTCTGACCGACCTGGAAAAGGAAGTTGCGCAGCTCGTCGTTCACGGCATCACCGCAGATATCGACGAGCAGGTCCACCTTCTGCGCGCTGGTCAGCCGCGGGTTGCCGAGCACCTGCCGACGCAGGTCATCGTTGCCGACGGCCTGCGCCACGCTGTCGAGCATGCCGGCCCAGTCTTCGAGTGCCTGGTGTTCAGTGGCGTACTCGAAGACTGCCTTGGCATAGGGGCGAGCGACAGTTGACAGTTGCGCCATGGGTCACCTCCTCAAAGCTCTTCAGCGAGTTTGTCGACGAGCTTCGCGTGCTGCTTCTCGTCAATGGAGGATTCCAGAATGCGCTCTGCCCCCACGATAGCGAGCCGCGATACCTGTCCACGCAGCTCTTCCTTCGCGCGGTTGACTTCCTGATCTATCTCGGTCTTGGCATTGGCGATCATGCGCTCGCCTTCCTGGCGGGCCTGCTCACGTGCCTCGTCGATCATCTGGTTGGACCGCTTATGGGCGTTTTCCAGAATCTCAGCCGCCTGCTCCTTGCTCTCACGCAGCGTCTCCTCGGCCTGTTGCTCGGCCAATTCGAGGTCACGTGCAGCACGGCTCGCAGCGTCCAGGCCATCGGCGATCTTTTTCTGGCGCTCGTGAAGCGCATTGTTGATCGGTGGCCACACGTACTTTATGCAAAACCAGACAAAGATCGCGAAGGCGATCATTTGTCCGATAAGCGTCATGTTGATATTCACAAGGACGTACCTCTGACAGATTCGTGGCGACCGGAAACAAGCAAACCGAGCGCAGCGCGCTCGGTGTGCAATTCGTTAGCCGGCAACAACGAAGATCAGGTACATCGCGATACCCACACCGATCATCGGCACGGCGTCCAGCAGGCCAGCCATCAGGAAGGTCTTGGTCTGCAGCTGGTTGGCCAGCTCCGGCTGACGGGCAGTCGTCTCGAGCAACTTGCCCCCCAGCAGTGCGAAGCCGATACCAGTGCCCAGAGCGCCCAGACCGATCATGAGAGAGGCGGCGATGTAGACGAGTTCCATGGTGATACTCCTATCGAGTTGAGGTTAAGGTTCAAGGGTTTATCAGATGCTGCGTGATTCAGTGATGCTCATGGGCCGCATTCAGGTAGACCACCGTCAGGACGGTAAAGATGAATGCCTGCAGGGTGATGACCAGGATATGGAAGATGGCCCAGGGAACGTTGAGCGTCCAGGTAACCCAGAACGGCAACAGAGCAATCAGGATGAAGATCACCTCGCCTGCGAACATGTTGCCGAAGAGTCGCAGCCCCAGACTGAGCGGCTTGACGAGCAAGCTGATGATTTCCATCACCAGGTTGAAGGGGATCAATAACCAATGGTTGAAGGGCGTCAGTGAAAGCTCCTTGGCAAAGCCGCCGAGTCCCTTGACCTTGATGCTGTAGTAGATGATCAGGCAGAACACGCCCAGCGCCATGCCCAGGGTGGCATTAGGATCGGTAGTAGGCACCAGCTTCATGTATTCGACCCCGAGACGGGCGAACAACGCAGGGGCCAGATCGACTGGCACGAGCTTGAGCAGGTTCATCAGGAAGATCCAGACAAACAGCGTCAATGCCAGCGGGCCAATCAGGGAGTTCTTGCCATGGAAAGCGCCACGCACGGTGCCTTCGATGAACTCGAAGACCATTTCTATGGCGTTCTGCAGCTTGCCCGGCACCCCGGTGGTAGCGGCCTTGCCCACCTTTCTGAACAGCCAGATGAACAACACCCCCATGGCCAGCGACCAGCCCATGGTATCCAGGTGGATAGCCCAGAAGCCCATTTCCTGGGCCTCGGTGCTGGAGTGCGCGATGGACCAACCGTTCTCGGGGTGGTAGCCGTATGTCAGATTCTGCAGGTGATGCTGAATATACTCCGTGGGAGTCGGGTTGTTGCCTGCCATGAGCTGCCTCGATTTCAGTTGGGTGATGGTCGTGTGCCCAGCACGGCGGCCAGACAGTGAACGAACAGCATCACCACATAAGCGCCAAAGAAGAAAGCATGATTTGAGGGGGGCACTGCGACGAACACCACGGTCAAAAGAGCCACCGTCAAACCAAACTTGCCGGCTTCCGCTCGATAGAAGCCACTCACGATGTTCTTGGCGTGACGTCCTCCCCGATAGCGGAAGGCTCGCCAGGCAAAAAAGGCATTGGGCAAGAAGGCCACGACCCCGCCCACGAAAGCTGAGTAGGCGCTGGGACTTCCTCCCGACAAGGCGCCAACCCCCGTCATCATGACTATCACGACCAATTGTGCAAGTAACAGTCGCCGAATGCCGGGGCGCTTGATCCTGGCTGCCATGAGGTCTCCGTTTATCAACCTTGTCGTGGCACCCAGGCCTCCTCAATGACCACCGCGTCCGACAACGTCGGCGGTCCGGCGCGATTATAGGGAAGCGACCCGTCGGCTTCAACCGGATAAGGGGCGAATATGCGCGATATCGCGCTAGCTTACGACTAAAAGTCGATGAAAAAGCGCGAACTTCTTTAGCATGCTAAATGGCGTCCACGCCTCAACGTATGTGTTCGAGAATGCCATCCAGCTCTTCGAGACTGGCATAGCGGATGGTCACTCGCCCCTTGCCGCTCTGGCCATGCTGGATTTTCACCGGTGCGCCGAGCAGCTCGCCCAGGCGGGACTCCAGCCTGGCCACATCCGGGCTCGGCTCGGACTTCTCGGCCTTCTTGCGTCCTCCGGCGGCCAGTTGCTTCACCAAGGCCTCGGTGGCACGTACCGTCAGATCCTTGTTGACCACCTCATGCGCGGCCTTGCGCTGCTTGGCACCGGACAGCGCCAGGAGTGCGCGCGCATGTCCCATGTCGAGATCGCCCCGCTCGAGCAGGGTCTGCACCTCGGGATCCAGCGACAACAGTCGCAGCAGATTGGCCACCTGGGCCCGTGAACGGCCGACGGCGTCAGCGGCCTGTTGCTGCGTCAGCTCGAACTCGTCGAGCAGGCGCTTCATTGCCATGGCCTCTTCGACCGGGTTGAGGCTCTCGCGCTGGATGTTCTCGATCAACGCCAGGGCCAGGGCCACTTCGTCGGAGACCTCGCGGATCACCGCCGGGATGACATCGAGCTCCGCCAGCTGGGCCGCCCGCCAGCGACGTTCGCCGGCAACGATCTCGTAGCGCTCCTCGTCGATGGGACGCACCACGATCGGCTGCATGACCCCCTGGGCACGAATCGAGTCGGCGAGTTCTTCCAGTGCCTCGGGCTGAATGTCACGACGTGGCTGGTAGCGGCCTCGCGTCAGCTGACCAAGCGGCAGGCGTTCGAGTCGTTCCTCCGATCCCGGCAGTACCTGGGCGCCATCGTCCTGTTCGGCTCCCTCCAGTGACGTATCGACCTCGGGCAGATCAAGGCTGTCACGGCGTCGAGCGTTGGCGCCGATCAAGGCATCCAAGCCACGTCCCAGGGCGCGTTGTTTGCGCGTCATCGAGCTTCCCTCATTTCCAGGGCTATACGGTTACAACGACAGGCGACGAATCAATTCCTTGGCCAGCACCCGATGGGCCTGGCTGCCCCGCGAGAAGCGAGCGTACTTGGTCACCGGCAGGCCATGGCTCGGCGCCTCGGCGACCCGCACGTTACGCGGGATGGTGGCCTTGAGCAGCGCATCGCCGAAATAATCGCGCAGCTGCTTGCTGACATCACGGGTCAGGCTGTTGCGACTGTCGAACATGGTGCGCAGGATGCCAAAGATCTCGAGTGAGGGATTCACGCTATCCTTGATCTGCTCGATGGTATCGAGCAGAGCCGAGAGTCCCTCGAGGGCATAGAACTCGCACTGCAGCGGGATGAGCACGCCATCGGCGGCCGTCAGGGCGTTGACGGTGAGCATGTTCAGCGATGGCGGGCAGTCGATCAGCACCACGTCGTACTCGGCCGCCACATCCTCCAATGCCTTGACCAGGCAACGCTCGCGCCCCTCGTCGCGCTCCAGCAGCTCCACCTCGGCGGCGGTCAGGTCACCATTGCCGGGCAACAGGGCGAAACCGGCCTCGGGACAATCGAGGATCACCTCACTGGGCTTGCGTTCACCTAGCACGACATCGAGGACGCTGCCGTCGAGTTCGTGCTTGTCGACGCCACTGCCCATGGTGGCATGCCCCTGGGGATCAAGGTCGACCAGCAGCACGCGTCGATCCAGGGCGGCCAGGCTGGCAGCCAGGTTGACGGCGGTGGTGGTCTTGCCTACGCCGCCCTTCTGGTTGGTCAAGGCGATGATCTTGGTCACGGCGACTTCCTTGCGAGTGACGGACGCCTCAGGGGCGACCCTGGGTGGAATCGGTACGCTCGAGGATCACGAGCCGACGCTGGCCGGTCTCGAAGGGCACGGTCAGCTCATGGCTGGCGACCGGTGCCACGTTCTCGGGCAACCCGCTCAGTTCATCATCCACGGCGGGGCCCTTCATGGCCAGCCACCGTCCCTCATCGGCCACCAGGTCGGCACTCAGCGAGACGAAATCGCCGAGACTGGCAAAAGCGCGGGAGATGACCTCGCAGTAGCCGTTCTCCGGCCCTTCGAAGGCCTCGACCCGAGCCTGGACGGGCGTGACATTGGTCAGACCCAGCTCCATTACCGCCTGGCGTTGGAAGCGCACCTTCTTGCCATTGCTGTCGAGCAGGGTCACCCGACGCTCAGGCTCCAGGATCGCCAGTACCAGTCCTGGCAAGCCGGGGCCGGCGCCAACATCGAGCAATGTCGATCCCGTCACGAAAGGCGCCACGGCCGCGCTGTCGAGCACATGCCGGGAGACCATCTCTTCGGGTGCCCGTACCGCGGTGAGGTTATAGGCGCGGTTCCACTTGTGCAACAGCGTCAACAGGGACAACAGACCTTCCCGAGGTCTTGGCCCGGCATCGATACCGAGCTCGCTCAGGCCTCGTTCCAGGCGTTCGCGCAGCCCATGATTATCCTGGGTCATCCGTTGGCCACCCGGCTATCGTCGAGCAGACGTCGCTTTTTCAGGTGAATCAGCAGGATCGATACCGCCGCTGGCGTGACACCGGAGATGCGCGATGCCTGGGCCAGCGTCTCGGGCCTAGCCTCGACGAGTTTCTGGCGAATCTCGTTGGAGAGTCCTTCGACCTGATCATAGTCAAGGTCGTCAGGCAGCGGCGTGGCCTCATGGCGCTTGAGCTTGTCGATCTCTTCCTGCTGACGATCGATGTAACCCTGATACTTGGCCTGGATCTGGACCTGGTCGGCAACCCGCTCGTCGTCGACGGGTTCCCCGACCAGCCCGGCCACATCCCGATAGCCGAGTTCGGGGCGCCTGAGCAGCTCGAGCAGATTGTATTCGCGCTTCAGCGCCTGACCGGTGGTTTCGGTGACACGCTTGGCGGCCTCGCTGCCCGGTTGAATCCAGCAGGCCTTGAGGCGCGATGTCTCACGCTCCACAGCCTCTCGCTTGGCACTGAACGCTGCCCAGCGTCGATCATCGACCAGCCCCAGTTCTCGACCCGTCTCGGTGAGGCGCATGTCGGCGTTGTCCTCACGCAGCAGCAGACGGTATTCCGCGCGAGAGGTGAACATCCGGTAAGGCTCCCGGGTGCCGAGAGTGATCAAATCGTCGACCAGAACCCCGAGATAAGCCTCGTCGCGACGCGGCCACCAGGCATCGAGCCCCCGAGCCCGCCGTGCGGCATTGAGCCCGGCCAGAAGCCCCTGGGCTCCTGCTTCCTCGTAACCGGTGGTGCCGTTGATCTGCCCGGCGAAATACAGGTTGTGGATAAATTTCGTCTCGAGGGAATGCTTCAGGTCACGCGGATCGAAGAAATCATATTCGATGGCGTAACCGGGACGCGTGATGTGCGCGTTTTCCAGCCCTCGGATCGAGCGGACCACCTGCAGCTGGACGTCGAACGGCAAGGACGTGGAGATGCCATTGGGATACAACTCGTGCGTGTCCAGTCCCTCCGGCTCGACGAAGATCTGGTGGCTTGCCTTGTCAGCGAAGCGATGCACCTTGTCCTCGATGGAGGGGCAGTAGCGGGGACCGACACCCTCGATGGCCCCGGAGAACATCGGCGAACGCTCCAGATTGGCGTGGATGATCTCGTGGGTCCGCTCGTTGGTGTGCGCGATATGGCAGCTCACCTGGCGCGGATGCTGGCTGCGTTCGCCGAGATAGGACATGACCGGCGTTGGCTCATCACCAGGCTGCTCGTCGAGCTTCGAAAAGTCCACGCTCTTGGCATCGAGACGCGGTGGGGTGCCGGTCTTCAGGCGATCGACGCGAAACGGCAAGGCACGCAAGCGCTCGGCCAGGGCATTGGAGGGCGGATCGCCAGCACGGCCTCCACGACTGTTGTCCAGGCCGATGTGGATAACGCCGCCGAGGAAGGTGCCTGTGCACAACACCACGGTCTCGCTCATGAAGCGAATCCCCGTTTCGGTGCATACACCGCGAACCTGGTCGCCCTCGACGATGAGATCGCCGGCTGCCTGCTGGAAGAGCGTCAGGTTGGGCTGGTTTTCCAGCATGCCGCGAATGGCGGCCTTGTAGCGAACGCGATCCGCCTGGGCACGAGTTGCGCGCACGGCTGGTCCCTTTCGAGCGTTGAGCACACGAAACTGGATACCGCCCATGTCGGTGGCCAGCCCCATGGCGCCCCCCAGGGCATCGATTTCCTTGACCAGGTGGCTCTTGCCGATCCCGCCAATGGCAGGATTGCACGACATCTGACCGAGGGTCTCGATGTTGTGGGTCAGAAGCAGTGTCCGGCAGCCCGTGCGGGCCGAGGCCAATGCGGCTTCGGTGCCCGCGTGACCACCACCGATGACGATGACATCGAAACGGTCGGGGTACTCCAAGGTTCACCTCGTTCGGCGCCAGGCGCCGATATTGCGGATCGGGGATGAAATCAGCCAGCCAGTATAACCCTCCTGTGGGTAATCGTCAGGGTTTTCCACACCCAGATTTTCATCCTCGCCCTTCTGCTGAGTCATTACCTATTACATAAACAATATAAGAATAAGAAGTTCTGTTGCTGTAGTAACTACTGGTGTGGACGTTTTCCGTGGATAAACCGTTTTATTTCTTTCCTTTCAATAGATTGCAGTGTTGATCGAAAGTAGGAAAAGACGCTGGCGGCCTGCGGACGATGTGTTCGGGGCCTGTGGATGAAAGATCGTGTTGCCCACAGGCGAGCGCGAGCACGGCTTTTCCACCGATGTCTACCGTGATTGTCACCGTGACTGTGAACAACCCACCCTGTTTTTCCACATCCCGCCAATGGCGGGCGTCGTGGCGTGATAACAGCGCTTGTGCCGCTTGGGTTTTCCACAGGCAGAAAAAAGGCCCTGTCGGTAACGACAGGGCCTTTCAAGGTATGCTGAGAGAGGTGATATCAGTGCTTGAGCACGCGAGACAGGAAGCTTTGCGTGGGCGCTTCAGAGGGGGAATCGAAGATCGTCTCGGGCGGGCCTTCCTCGACGATCCGACCCTTGTCGATGAAGATGACCCGATCGGCCACCTCGCGGGCAAACCCCATCTCGTGGGTCACGATCATCATGGTCATGCCCTCGTTGGCCAGCTCGCGCATGGCATCGAGCACTTCACCGATCATTTCCGGGTCCAGCGCCGAGGTGGGCTCATCGAAGAGCATCAGCCGAGGTTCCATGGCCAGGGCGCGTGCTAGTGCCACCCGCTGCTGCTGGCCGCCGGACAGCTGTGTGGGGTACTTGTCTATCTGGTCGCTGATGCCGACCCGAGCCAGCAGGCGTTCCCCTGTCTCGACGGCGGCATCACGGCTCAGGCCACGGACCTTCATCGGCGCCAGGATCACGTTGTCGAGCACGCTCAGGTGCGGGAACAGGTTGAATTGCTGGAAGACCATGCCGACTTCGGTACGGATCTTCTGCAGCGCCTGAGTTGCCTTGCCGTCGGGCAGCAGGGGATTGCCATCGACGTCCAGTTCGCCTTGCTGGAACTCCTCGAGGCCATTGATGCAGCGGATCAGGGTCGATTTGCCGGAGCCGCTGGCACCGATGATCACCACCACCTCACCTGGCGTTACCGTCAGGTCGATGTCCTGAAGAACGTGAAAGTCGCCGAAGTGTTTGTTGAGCTTGTTCAGCCGCACGATGGCCTCGCCATCGGACGTGGACTTCTCGTGATTCATGTCGTGCATTCCTTTCATTGTCCGACCAGGCCCTTGCGCTCGAGCAAGCGCAACGCAAGCGAGAGCGTCAGGGTGATCGCCAGGTAGAGCATGGCGACCATCAGGTAGACCTCCAGGGCGGTGAAGGTGGTGGCGATGTAGATCTGTCCCTGGCGGACCAGTTCACCGACGCCGATGACCGAGAACAGCGAAGTGTCCTTGATACTGATGATGCCCTGATTACCCAGCGGCGGGATCATGCGTCGGAAGGCTTGGGGCCAGATGATGTAGCGGAAGGTCTGGACCCTCGACAGCCCCAGGGAAAGCCCGGCTTCGCGCTGGCCTCGTTCGATGGACTGGACGCCTCCGCGTACGATCTCCGAGATGTAGGCGCCGGAGTTGACGGCGATGGCTGCGATGCCGGCGACCAGGGCATTGATCGGGCCGCCGAGCAGTTGCGGCAGGCCGTAGAAGATGAACAGGACCTGTACCAGTACAGGGGTTCCGCGAAAGATTTCGATATAGGCCACGGCGGGCATTCGCAGCCAGGCCGTCGGACTGATGCGCAGCAAGCCGAAGATGATGCCGATGATGAAGCCGATGGCCAGGCCACCGAAGGAAATGAGCAGGGTGTAGGGGATACCCGGTGCAAGATGCGGAATGGAGGCGAAGGCCGCCTGCCAGTCGAATTGAAAGTCCACTTGGGGGTCTCCCGTCAGCGTTTCCTGGGTGAGGGAAACACTGCCTAAATGCCTGAGCATGCAACGCGCTTCGCCATGGCCGCCAGGGGTGGCGGCTAGCCTGCGGTCCCGTCGCAAGACGGTTCAAATTCGCTCCCGGCGAATCTGTGCGCGGTGCTGGTGCGCCAGCCCGGTCGAAAGCTCGCCAAACTTTCCGTTATGTCTCGCTTTCTGTGCTTCGCGTGCCCTGCGCTTTGCCATGCTCGGTGATTTATTCAGCGTTTCCTGAGTGCTTGGGTACAGGCACAACGCAACGGGGTCGGGCCCTGGGACCCAACCCCGTGTTTCAGCAAGGCAGACGGATCATTCCTCGTCCGATGAAGATCCGAACCACTTGGCGTGGATGTCATCGTAGGTGCCGTCTTCCTTCATGGCGGCCAGTGCCTCGTTGATGGGTTCGACCCATTCGCTGCCCTTGGCGATGGCAAGGCCGTATTGCTGGCCTTCGTAGAGCGGACCGACCGTCTTGACGCGCCCTTCCCCCTTGGTCTGGGAGAAGTAGCCGACATTGGGCGCATCGTAGAAGACTGCATCGACACTGCCGCCGAGCAGCGCCATGTACATGTCGCTGGAGCCCGGATAGGGAGTGATGTCGGCGCTGTCGCCGAGGTTTTCCTCGAGATAGTCGTAGCTGGTGGAACCGACCTTGGTACCGACCTTCTTGCCTTCCAGGTCCTCGACGGTCTGGATGCTGTCGTCATCGGCATTGACCAGCAGTTTCAGGCCGCTGTCGTAGTAGGGATCGGAGAAGTCGACGATTTCGGCGCGTTCGTCGGTAATGGTGATACCGGCGATGGCGATATCGATGTTACCGGTCTGAACGGCAGGAATGATGCCGTTGAAGTCCATGGTCCGGAGATCATAGTCGAACCCGGCCCGTTCGGAGATTTCCTTGATGATGTCCATGTCGAAACCGACCATCTCGCCGGTTTCCTGATCCATCATCTCGAAGGGCACGAAGCTCGGGTCGGTAGCCACGTCGAGGGTCTGTTCCTGAGCGACGGCCAGGCCGGAGACGCTCAGACCTAGGCCGATGCAGGATGCCAGCGAGACCGCCTTCAGTTGACGTTTCATACGTTTCCCCATGGAAGCAATTATTGTGGAATACTCATCCACCATGGCGAGTTGTCGTGAAAGCGTCAAGTCCGGGCCGGTGGCGCCATTTAGCGCCAGATCAACGGTCTCGTTCAGACCATGAAGGAGGCGCCACAGCCGCAGGTGGTGGTGGCGTTGGGGTTCTGGATCATGAAGCGTGCCCCGGCCAGGCCTTCCTCGAAATCCACGGTGGAACCGACCAGATACTGGTAGGAAAGGGGATCGACCACCAGAGCCACGTCATCGAACTCTACCAGCGTATCGTCCTCTGCGACCGAGTCGGCGAAATCGAAGCCGTACTGGAAACCCGAGCACCCGCCGCCGGTCACGTAGACCCGCAGCTTGAGATCGCGGTTGCCCTCTTCTTCGATCAGGCTCTTGAGGCGCGCCTTGGCGCTGTCGGACAGCAACAGCGGTGTAGGAACGAAGGATGCGACACCGCTCATCGGTGACCTCCTCGTAATCGGTGGATGTGGTTCATGCCACGATTATCCACACCACCCAGTAAAAGGGTCAACTATTGTGGCGAAATGGCCCATGAGAGTGCGGTGGTGTCAGGGCATCATCGCCGGGGCGTCGAGCCCGGCGGTTTCGTCGAAGCCGAACATCAGGTTGAGGTTATGCACCGCCTGGCCGGATGCGCCCTTGACCAGATTGTCGATCACCGAGAGCACGACCACGGTGTCGCCGTCGCCGGGACGATGCACGGCCAGGCGGCACATGTTGGCACCCTTGACGCTGCGAGTCTCGGGATGGCTGCCCGCCGGCATCACGTCGACGAAGGGTTCATTGGCGAAGCGGCGCTCGAACAACGCCTGGAGATCCTCGGTATCGGCATGGAGCTGGCCATACAGGGTGGCGTGGATACCGCGGATCATGGGCGTCAGGTGTGGCACGAAGGTCAAGCCCACCGTGCTGCCCGCCGCGTCGCCGAGTCCCTGGCGGATCTCCGGCAGATGACGATGCCCCGAGGCGCCGTAGGATTTCATCGATTCGCTGGCCTCGGCCAGCAGCGAGGGCACCTTGGCGCCTCGTCCGGCGCCGGTGACGCCGGACTTGCAGTCGGCAATGATCCTGCCCGGATCGATCGACCCGCTCTCCAGCAGTGGCAGCAGGCCGAGCTGCACGGCAGTGGGATAACAGCCGGGCACGGCAATCAGGCGAGCGTCGCGAATGCGCTCGCGGTTGGTCTCGGGCAGGCCGTAGACCGCTTCGTCGAGCAGTTCGGGGGCACCGTGCGGTTGCCCGTACCATTGCGTCCATTCCTCGGCGTCGCGCAGGCGGAAATCCGCCGACAGGTCGATGACCCGGGTCCCCCGGGCGAGAAGATCACCGGCCAGGGCATGCGCCACGCCATGAGGCGTGGCGAAGAACACGACGTCGCAGGCGGCCAGTCGCGCCGGGTCGGGTTCGCTGAAACGCAGCTCGTCGTAATGTCCGCGCAGGTTGGGGTACAGCTCGCTGACCGCCAGTCCGGCCTCGCTGCGCGAGGTGATGGCCTCGACACTGATGTGCGGATGGCGAGCCAACAACCTGAGCAGTTCGACTCCGGTATAGCCGGTGCCGCCGACGATTCCGACCTTGATCACGATGGACTCCTCATGGTGGACGCTGGGACCTCTGTCTCTGGATATGATACACAAGAGAAGCATGGCCTACCCAGTGGGGGGTCATCCAGTGTCAGAGCCTTGTCGAACATGTCTCTGCGTTCATCGATTGCTCGGATAATGCCAGGGTCCAGAGGAAGGTCACCTTGTCGCGACGCCCGTTACCCGATTTCACCCTCGACGGTTTCCGCCGTCGGCTGGCCAGTGTCGATGCCCTGCCTCAATTGTGCGTTCTGGGTGTCTTCTCGGGATTGATCACCGGAGGATTGATGGTCGGCTTCCGCTTGATGCTGGAAGTCGGTGCCATGGCGTTCATGCCCGATGCCGATCCCGAGGCGTTCGAGGGGCTGTCTCCCGCGCTCAGAGCCTCGTTGCCGTTGCTGTCAGTGACGCTGATCGGCCTGTGGTTATGGCGCCAGCCGCCTGCCGGGCGCCAGATCGGCGTGGCGCATGTCATTGAACGACTGACCTATCATCAGGGGCGCTTCCCGATGCGCAACTGGTTCACGCAGTGGTGGGTCGGTCTGGTGTCGGTGCTCGGCGGGCTGTCCGCCGGACGCGAGGGACCGGCCATCCATCTCGGTGCTGCAGCGTCCAGTGGACTTGGCCAGCGGTTGCGCCTGCCTCACAACAGTCTGCGCGTTCTGGTGGCCTGCGGCACCGCCGCCGGTATCTCGGCTTCATTCAATACCCCGATCGCCGGGGTCATCTTCGCCATGGAAGTGGTGATGATGGAATACACCATCACCGGTTTCATGCCGGTGATCCTGGCGTCGACGATCGGCGCTCTGGTGGCGAGGGTGGCTTATGGGGGCGAGCGCCCCTTCCAGATGAGCGGCGTGGAGCTGGAATCGCTCTTCGACTTGCCCTGGATTGTGCTCAGTGCCCTGGTGATCGGCGTGCTGGCGGGATTCTTCGTGAGAGTGGCGCGTTCCGGGAACGTCATGCAGCGCCTGCCCTTTCCGGCACGCCTGGTGGTGGTCGGTCTGCTGGTGGGAGCGGTGGCCTGGTGGTATCCCCAGGTACAGGGAATGGGGTACGACAGCCTGGGAGCCATCCTGAATGGCACGTCGTCGCTCGATGTGTTGCTGGCGCTGGCCATCGGCAAGCTATTGCTGACGGCGATCACCGTGGCGTGCGGCATTCCGGTGAGCATCATCGGGCCGGTCCTGGTGGCCGGTGGTGCTGTCGGTGCCTTGTGTGGCCTGTTCGGCGGGTGGCTGTTGCCCGAGATCGCTGCCGGTCCCGAGGTATACGCCATGCTGGGCATGGCAGCGATGATGGGTGCGGTGTTGCAGGCGCCCCTGGCGGCGCTGATGGCGTTGCTGGAGTTGACCCATAATCCCGGCCTGATCCTGCCGGGCATGCTGGCTGTGGTGGTGGCGGGATTGACGTCGCGGCAACTGTGCGGCTGCGACGGTTTCTTCATCAGCGTCACGCGCCATGGTCTGCACCCCTTGCAGCAGCCGTTGATGCAGGCCCTTTCCCGTGTCTCGGTGCCGGCAGTCATGGAGCGTGCCCTGGTGCGCACGCCGCGCCGCGTGACCCGGGCCGAGGCCAGTGCCCTGCTGGATAGCAAGCCGGAGTGGGTGGTCATCGAGCGTTCCCGGGACGACAAGCCGACGCTGGCGCTCAAGGCGGCGGCCCTGGCTCGCTGGATGCTGGAACACGATGAGAATGACAATATCGACAAGGACGGTCGACTGGACTTGCTGGAGATTCCCGGTCAGCGCCTGGATCTGGCGCCGATCCATCTGCAGGCGACCCTCTCCGAGGCCTTCGATCGGCTCAACACCAAGCACGTGGATGCCCTGTACGTGGAACACGGACATCGTCCCGGAAGGAGGCGAATTTCCGGTATCATCACCCGTGATGCCATCGAACGTTACTACCGCTTCAGCGACACTTGAGGAGTCGACATGTACCCCTGGATCAAGGCCCTTCACCTTGTGGCCGTGGTGACCTGGTTCGCCGCCATGTTCTATCTGCCGCGACTCTATGTCTATCACGCCACGGCGCGTGACCGGGACGAGCGACAGGCCATGGCGTACTTCGCCACCATGGAGCGCAAGCTGTATCGCGGCATCATGACCCCCTCGATGATCGCCGTGCTGGTGTTCGGCGGCATTCTGCTCTATCAGGCCCCGGCGTGGCTCGGGCAGGGATGGATGCACATCAAGCTCGTTCTGGTGGCCTTGTTGGTGGCTTATCACCATGTCTGCCTGATCTACCTCAAGCAGTTTGCTGCCGAGCGCTGCCAGCGTTCCCCACGTTATTTCCGCATCTTCAATGAGTTGCCCGTGATTGCCTTGCTGGCGATCGTCATTCTTGCCGTGCTGAAGCCGTTCTGATGCCGATTCCGCGTACGACCAACCCCCACCTGCCGGTAGTGCTGGTACTGGGGGGACATGACCCTACCGGTGGTGCCGGCCTGGTGGCCGATGCCGAGGCCATTGCGGCCTGCGGTGGATGGGCGCTGACCATTCCCACCGCCATGACGGTCCAGAATTGTCGAGACGTCAGTGCGGTCCATCCGGTGGGAGCCGAGCTCGTCAAGGCGATGGCGGCCGAGCTTGTGGATATCGAGATCGCCGCCATCAAGATCGGCCTGGTGGCCGATATGGCAACGCTGGACGCCGTGGTGGAGATCGTGCGGCAGCGTCCTGGCGTTCCGGTGGTGGCGGATCCGGTGCTCAAGGCCGGAGGAGGCCGCGAGTTATCCACCGAGGCGCTGGTCGCTGGCTATCGGTCGCGAGTGCTACCGCTTGTGGATATTTTGACGCCGAACCACCTGGAGTTGTCGCGACTGGCCGAGGGAGATGACCAGGACGAGACCCAGCAGGCGGTGAGCCTGATGCGCTTGGGCTGTCAGGCGGTACTGGTCACGGGCACCGAGGCACCAGAGGGTCGCGAGGCGACCGAGAGCGTCGTGCATACCCTGCATACGCCGGATGGCGATCGCCAATGGGAATGGTCGCGCCTGGATGGCGTCTTCCATGGGTCGGGATGCACGCTGGCATCGGCCCTGGCGGCCCGCTTGGCACTGGGGGAGTCCTTGGCCAGTGCCTGCGAGCAGGCCCAGAACTTCACCTGGAATGCCCTGGCGAATGGCTGGCAACCCGGGCAGGATCAGTGTCTGCCGAGGCGGCTCTGGCGGCTACCGGTCGGCATGACGTAAGGCGACGATGGTCATCGGGCTGGTCTTTGCCGGCGTCTGCGTCGAGAATGGAACCACGATGATCGGCCGATTGGGTAGGCGTATTTCGACGATATTCACCGCGAGATCACCGCTAGCCAAAAGCTTATCCAGAGATTTATCCACAGCCTGGATGCCGTGGGTATCGCATCTCCAGGCGATCGCAAGGTTATCCTTCAACAGGACAAGAGGTTGACATGACCACATCCGCGCAGCTCTTCGAACGTGCCTGCCGACACATTCCCGGCGGTGTCAATTCGCCGGTGCGTGCCTTCAAGGGGCTGGAGCGCCCGCCTGTCTTCATGGAGCGTGCCCAGGGCGCTTATCTGTTCGATGTGGAAGGCAAGCGTTATATCGATTACGTGGGATCCTGGGGACCCATGATCACCGGCCATGCCGATCCCGATGTCCTCGGAGCTGTGCGCGAGCGCATTGATGCCGGTCTCTCCTTCGGCACGCCTACCGCCATCGAGACCGAAATGGCCGATCTGATCTGCGAGATGATGCCCAGTATCGAGATGGTGCGCATGGTCAACTCCGGTACCGAGGCCACCATGTCCGCGGTTCGCCTGGCACGTGGCTATACCGGACGCGACAAGATCGTCAAGTTCGAAGGCAACTACCACGGTCATACCGATTCCCTGCTGGTCAAGGCCGGATCCGGCGCCCTCACCCATGGCGAGCCGAGTTCCCCGGGCGTGCCGGCTTCCCTGGCGGAACACACCATCACGCTGTCCTACAACGATGCCGATGCCGTGGAAGCCTGCTTCGAGGAGATGGGGGATCAGATTGCCTGCATCATCGTCGAGCCGGTGGCCGGCAACATGAACTGCATTCCGCCCCAGCCGGGGTTTCTCGAGACATTGCGCCAGGTCTGCGACCGTCACGAGAGTGTCCTGATCTTCGATGAAGTGATGACCGGCTTCCGGGTGGCCATGGGAGGCGCCCAGGCGCATTACGGTGTCACGCCCGACCTGACCTGCCTGGGCAAGATCGTCGGTGGCGGCATGCCGGTGGGGGCCTTCGGCGGGCGTCGCTCGATCATGGAAAATATCTCGCCACTCGGGCCGATCTATCAGGCCGGGACCCTGGCCGGGAATCCTCTGGCCATGGCGGCGGGCATAGCCCTGCTCAACAAGGTCCGCGAACCAGGTTTCCACGATGCCCTGGCCCAGCGTGTCGAGACACTGTGCAATGGGCTTCGGGCCAGGGCCGAGGAGGCCGGCATCGACATGATTGCCCAGCAGGCGGGCGGCATGTTCGGCATCTTCTTCACCGGCCAGCGCCGTGTGGATAACTTCGCTCAGGCCACGGCCTGCGATGGGGATGCCTTCCGGCAATTCTTCTCCGCCATGCTGGAACATGGTGTCTATATGGCGCCCTCAGCCTTCGAGGCCGGTTTCATGTCCAGCGCCCATGCCCCCGAGGATATTCAGGCGACCCTCGATGCCGCCGAATCGGCCTTCGCGTCGATGCGCCAGGCTTGAGACGACGTTCCAGCTAGGAGACAGGCGATGAGCCAGCGACAGCCCCACGAAACCCTGCCTCGAGAAAGCGATCTTGATCTTGCGTCGCTGCTCCCGTCCCTCTGTGCCTGGCATGGTGAGCATGGGCAGGACACGAAGGACGATGCATCGCTCGCGACTCGGGCGGTCCGTGAACGGATGGATATCGAGATACAGGCCCTGGAGTCTCTGATGAGCGGTGACGAGGATCGTCTCCGGTTGTCCGATCTGGCTCGCTGGCTCGATGAGAACATCACTCGTCTCGACCCGTTGCTGAACTCGCGCAATGGCTTGCTGTTGCCCGAAAGCTGGGCTCGTGCCCATCCCTGTAGCCGATTGCTCGATGAAGGACGCGTCCTGATGGCCAATGCCATTGATCGCGATCTCGACGGCGCCGGCGCCGAAGGGCCTCTCGATCCGGCCAGCGACGTGGCATCGCTGTTGGTGGGCCTCGAGGTTCGCGATGAGGGTCGGCTCTCACATCAGGCCCTGGATGGCTACTTGCGTCTTTCCGGGGACTATGAGCTGCCACGCCTGTTGCCGGTCTTCCGCGTCATCGAGTGTCTTTCCGGTGCGCGCCGGGCCTTGCGGCGTCGCGCGGAAGCCGGCGATGACGAGCAGCCGGCGCTGCTGGCGGAGACAATGAGTGCCTGTCGTCGGTATATCGAACTTGCCGAGCGATATACCGAGTTCCGCTTTCCGCCTCTGGTGATCGGCGTTGGCGTGGCCGGCAGTGGCAAGAGTCGTTTCACGCGCACTCTGGTGAGTCGGCTGGGGGCGATTCGCTTGTGCTCGGATGTGGAGAGACGTCGGGTACATGGAATTCATCCACAGGCGGAAAGAAGCGAAGGGGGTGTGGACATCTTTTCCAGGACGGCCACGGAGCGCACCTATCGCCGCCTGGCAAAGTGTGCCGGTGCCTTGCTGGATGCCGGATTACCGGTCTGCATCGATGGCACCTGCCTCAAGCGCGAGCAACGTGATCTGCTGCGTCATCAGGCCGAAGGCCGGGGTTTGCCTGTGCTGTTGATCAGTTTCGAGGCCGATGAAGCCACCCTGGAGCGACGCATTACCAAGCGGGCTGCCCGTCAGGACGTCCCCGCCGAAGAGAGCCTTGCTATCCTGGCCCGCCAATGCGAGGCCTTCGAAGATTTCACCGACGAGGAACGCCTGCTGCTGGTCAGGCTGGATACGACCGCCGACAATGCCGCCGAGACATTGGCCGGGCTGATTCAGGAGCACGTGCGCTGAGGTGGCCCGGTTTCAGCTTGGCGTTCGAGGTAAAGGGGCGGCGTACCAAGGTGCTGGCAGGCCCAGCGCACCGCTTGCCCCCTTGTGTTGACGCCGATCTTCTTGAAGGTGTTGTAGAGGTGTGACTTCACAGTGTGCTCGCTGATGGCCAGGCGTTCGGCGATCTCATGGTTGGAGGCACCGGAACCCAGCAGACCGATGATCTCCCGTTCCCGTTGAGTGAGGCCGTATGTCGGACGATAGACGTTCCGCTGCTGCTGGCGCAGGAATTCCAGCAGGCGTGCCATCAATGACCGGGACATCCAGGGATGCCCTTCCATTAGGGTTTTCACTCCCTTGCAGATCAGGGACAGGTCGTCCTGACGATAGAAGACACCTTGCAGGTGCATGGTGGTCAGTAGTTCGGCAGCCCGATCCTCATCCCTGAGGTTGAATACGGCCTGCGACACGCCAGGCTGGCCGGCATGATCGGTGTACCAGGCCTGTAGCGAGGCGTCATCCATGTGATCGACGTCCAGCAATATCAACGAGGAAGATGGCGCGGGTGTCACCGGCCTCGATCGAGGAAGGACGAGCGCAACGGGGCAATCGAGCTGTTGGCGCAGATAGTCGACGAACAGCTGGGACTGTGGGCTGGGTTCGGTGACCAGAAGCAGGGAACGGTGGTCCTTGTCCATGGGAGCGTCCTTGGCGTGACAGAACAATCGTTTCGACTCGTGGCCAGGATGCATGGTCCCAACACGGCGTCATCACCGCTGTCCTGCCTGGCGCTGGAAGCCAGCTCGTCGATTCATGCCCTGTTTTCTATCCTGAATGCAACGGGGTGCCCAGCAAAGTTAAATAATATGTCGGTATCTCGGGATAAGTGATCATTTTCTAATGTTTTCTTCCCTGGCGCGTCAGCTTCCGCGACCTGTCGCGAGCGTTTCCTCTCCTTTCCATGGCTCGTAGAATGCAACATCGCTTTTTTTCGTCTTTCATTCGCAAGAGCGCACGACATGTCCAAGCATCTGGTACTGGCCAGCGGTAATGCTGGCAAGCTACGCGAGTTCCACCAGCTTCTCTCCCCCTTGGGCTTCGACGTCAGGCCACAGTCGGAGTTTGCCGTCGACGAGGTCGAGGAGACAGGATTGACCTTCGTCGAGAACGCCTTGCTCAAGGCTCGCGAGGCCAGCCGTGTCAGTGGTGCGCCGGCCCTGGCCGACGATTCCGGGCTTGCCGTCGATGCCTTGCAGGGGCGTCCCGGTATCTATTCCGCGCGCTTCGCCGGGGAGCCCAAGGACGACGAGCGCAACAATCAGTCCCTTCTGGAGGCATTGAGTGACGTCCCCGAGGGGTATCGCCATGCCCGTTACTGGTGCGTGCTGGTGCTGCTGCGCCATGCCGAGGACCCGGTACCGCTGATCGTCCAGCGATACTGGGACGGTGAGATTCTGGCCCATCCCCGCGGCGAGGGAGGTTTCGGTTACGATCCCCTGTTCTGGGTGCCGGATCAGAAGATGTCGGCAGCCGAACTGTCGGCTTCGGAGAAGAATCGCCTGAGTCATCGTGGCCGCGCCCTTCATGCCCTAGTGGATGCCTTGTCCGATACGGCGTGGTCACCATGATCGACCGTCTTCCGCCCCTGGCGCTCTATGTGCACGTGCCCTGGTGCGTGCGCAAATGCCCCTACTGCGACTTCAATTCCCACGGTGTGGGGCGGGGCGCCGACTTGCCGGAAGAGGAATACCTGGCGGCGTTGATCGATGACCTGGATGCCGACCTGTCGCTGGCCGCCGGGCGCGAGATCGTCAGCGTATTCATCGGCGGGGGGACTCCGAGTCTGATGGCGCCGGCCTTCTATCGGCGGTTGCTCGAGGCGTTGGCCGCTCGACTGCCATTGGCCTCGGATATCGAGATCACCCTCGAGGCCAATCCCGGTACGCTGGAGCGCGGCCGCTTCGCGGGATATCGAGAGGCGGGAATCAATCGGCTCTCGCTTGGGGTCCAGAGCTTTCAGGACGACCAGCTTGCCGCCCTGGGACGCATCCATGGCGGCGCCGATGCCGAAGCCGCCATCGAGGAAGCCCGTGATGCCGGCTTCGATAACCTCAATATCGATCTCATGCATGGGCTGCCCGGCCAGACGGTCGAACTGGCGCTATCTGACCTGGACCGGGCCCTGACGTTTTCGCCCGAGCATCTTTCCTGGTATCAACTCACCCTCGAGCCCAATACCGAATTCCACTCCCGGCCGCCGACACTGCCGGAGGAAGAGGTGCTCTGGGATATCCAGGATATCGGGCACGAACGGCTGGAAGCCGCCGGACTCGGGCGTTACGAGATATCCGCCTATGCGCGTCCGGGCCGGCGTGCTCGGCACAACCTCAACTACTGGCGGTTCGGTGACTATCTGGGTATCGGTGCCGGTGCTCACGGCAAGCTGAGCACCTGGACCGACAATGGGCTGGCAATCGAGCGACGCTGGAAGGCGCGTCAGCCGGAGGCGTATCTGAGGCGTCGCCGGGATCCTCGCGGCTTCGTCGCTGGTCGTGCCACGGTGGAACCCGATGAGCTTCCCCTGGAATTCGCCATGAACGCGCTGCGGCTCGTCGATGGCGTTTCCCTGGCGACCTGGCGTGCCCATACTGGGTATACGCCGGAGGTCATGGCGTCGCGTCTGGCACAAGCTCGGGAAAAAGGACTTTTGGTGGAAGATCCCGGAAGGCTTCAAGCCTCGCCTCGAGGTCTATTATTCTTGAACGAGTTGTTGGCTCTCATCAGTGAAGCCGATACATGAAGGACGCCATCCCTTTCACAAGGAGTTATCCCATGATGAAACCTCTTCGTCCGCTCGTGGCTCTGTCGGCCGCCGCACTGCTGGTGGGTTGCACCACCACGGATCCGTACAGCGGCCAGACGCAGCGCAACCAGACGGGAACCGGTGCTGCCATCGGTGCGGCGATCGGGGCCGCTGCCGGTGCCTTGACCGGTGATGGCAGTACCAGTCGACGCGACCGTGCCCTGATCGGTGCTGCCGCGGGGGCTGCCGCCGGTGGCGGGATCGGCGCCTACATGGATCGCCAGGAAGAGCAACTGCGTCGCAGCATGGAAGGCACCGGCATCGGAGTGGAACGTCAGGGCAACGACATCGTTCTCAACATGCCGAGCAGCGTCACCTTCGGTTTCGATTCCAGCGATCTGACGCCGGCAGCCACCAGTGCCTTGAACGATGTCTCCAACGTGCTGAACCAATACACGGATACCCGGATCAACATCGCTGGCCATACCGACAGCACCGGGGATGCCAGCTACAACCAGCGTCTTTCCGAGCGTCGTGCACAATCAGTGGGGCAATATCTGAGCCAGTCCGGGGTATCGGCCAGTCGACTCAACATGCAGGGGTATGGCGAGAACCAGCCGGTGGCCAGCAACGACACCGAAGCCGGCCGCGCACAGAATCGCCGTGTCGAGATGACTCTGACGCCCATCACGCAGAACTGATCGCGAACTTGAACCTTGCGTTGGCCCGCCTGCCCCCTGGGGAGGCGGGCCTTTACTTGTCCATCACTTCTTGCCCACTTTGGGATTCAGGACCATGCTTTCCTATCAGCACGCCTACCATGCGGGCAATTTCGCCGACGTTCACAAGCATTTAGTGCTTTTTGCCGTCGTCGACCATTTGTTACGTAAAGAGTCTTCTGTTACGTACATAGATACTCATGCCGGTCGTGGTCGTTATCCCCTCGACGCCGAGGAGACCGCTCGGCTAGGGGAGTATCATGATGGGGCGGAAAGGCTCTGGAAGACGCGAGAACGCCTTGCCGAAGATCCACTGCTGAGAGATTGGCTCGAGGGGTTGGCTGCCGCCCAGAGTCAGCGGAACCCGAAGGCGCTCGACCACTATCCTGGTTCGCCCTGGTGGCTGGCGCAGCGATTGCGAGAGCAGGATGCGCTTCGGTTGTTCGAACTGCACCCCGGAGAACACGATCACCTGAGCAGGCAGCAGCTGCCCGACAGGGTGCGCCATGTACACGGCGATGGCCTGTCGGGGTTGATCGACGCCTTGCCGGTGGCAACGCCACGCCTGTGCGTTCTGGTCGATCCGAGCTACGAGCGCAAGGCGGAATATGGCGATGTCGCCGATACGTTGCTCAAAGCCATGCGCAAGGCACGACATGGGGTGATGCTGGTGTGGTATCCGTTGCTGCCCGCGGGACGGCACGAGACGCTTCTCGAGGGGCTCAAGGCCGGTGGGCTGCGCAAGATCTGGCGCAGCGAGCTGAGGGTGGCTTCGCCCCAGCGGGAACGAGGGATGTACGGCAGCGGCATGCTGGTGATCAACCCGCCCTGGGGGCTGGACCGGCGTCTGGAGGATGCCATGGCGCGCTTGATGCCCTTGCTGGGCGATGACAGCCACTACCGGGGCGACTGGTGGGTTCCGGAGTGAAACCGGTCATCCGGCAATCGCGCGATACATCAATGAGCGATTGCCTGGACTCCCGCGAACCGGTTGTCGGCGTCATCATGGTCGAGCGCGCCCAGCCGATCATTGGCTCGCCGGTTACTTCCCGATGCAGAAGCTGCCGAATATCTCGCCCAACAGGTCATCGGCGCTGAATTCGCCGGTGATTTCCCCCAAGGCTTGCTGTGCGTCTCTCAGGTCTTCGGCGAGCAGTTCGCCGGCACCATGGCCGGAGAGCTGAGCGTCGCCGTTCTGCAGGGCCGTGGCAGCGCGATCCAAGGCATCCAGATGGCGGCGTCGCGCCGAAAAGCGCCCCTCGGTGGTCGCCGAGAACCCCATTATGTGCTTCAAGTGTTCCTTCAGGTTATCCACACCCTGACCGGTCTTCGCCGAGAGGCGCACGATGGGGGTGGCTGTGGATAAGTCGATTCCCGGCGCTTCCTGGCTAGTATCGACCTTGTTGCGCACCAGCGTGAGGCGATTCGGATCGGCGAGCCGCTGGACGAACTCGGGCCAGATGCGCATGGGGTCCACGGCATCGGTGGTCGTGGCATCCACCATCAGCAGCACGCGGTCGGCCTTCTCGATTTCCGACCAGGCCCTGGCCACGCCGATCTGCTCCACCGCGTCCGGCGTGTCGCGCAATCCGGCGGTATCGATCACGTGCAGCGGCATGCCGTCCAGGTGGATATGCTCGCGCAATACGTCACGGGTCGTGCCTTCGATCTCGGTGACGATGGCGGTGTCCTGCTCGGTGAGGGCATTGAGCAGGCTTGACTTTCCGGCATTGGGCCGCCCGGCGATCACCACGCTCATGCCTTCGCGCATCAGTGCGCCCTGGCCGGCGCTTTCCCGGACGTCCGCCAGTCTCGTGCGAATCGCTGCGAGCTTGCCGGCCACATGCCCATCGGCGAGGAAGTCGATTTCTTCCTCGGGAAAGTCGATGGCTGCCTCGACGTACATGCGCAGCTCGATGAGCTCTTGCACCAGCGCCTCGACACGTTTCGAGAATTCCCCCTGCAACGAGCGCAAGGCGTTCTCTGCCGCCCCTCGGGAACTTGCCTCGATCAGGTCGGCGATGGCTTCGGCCTGGGCCAGATCCAGCTTGTCGTTGAGAAAGGCTCGCTCGGAAAACTCGCCGGGCCTGGCGAGTCTTGCTCCCAGGCGCACGCAGCGCTCCAGCAGCAGGTCCATGATGACTGGACCGCCATGTCCTTGCAGCTCGAGGATGTCCTCACCGGTGAAGGAATGAGGGCCTTCGAAGAACAGCGCGATACCCTCGTCGAGCATGCCGTTCTCGCCCCGGAATGGACCATGGAAGGCCTTTCGGGGGGGAGGGCAGTGCCCCAGTACGCTTTCGGCAATCGAACGGCTGGCAGGGCCCGATACGCGGATGATGCCGACGCCGCCTTGTCCGGGCGGTGTCGCCAGAGCGGTGATGGTGTCCTGAGCATAAAGGCGTTCGGCCATCGGTGATTCCTCGAATGGGTCGACATCATTGTCGGTGGCGGAGGGCTCAAACGCCAGACCCCCGCAAGGGCGGGGGTCTGGCGAAACGAAAGGGCGGAGGAGCCTACTTGGTCTTCATGCCCTTGCCGACATTGGGGTCGGCCTCGATCTTGCGGGTGATGAAGTACTGCTGGGCGATGGAGGTGATGTTGTTCACCACCCAGTAGATCACCAGCCCGGCCGGGAACCACAGGAAGAAGAACGTGAAGACCACCGGCAACAGCTTCATGATCTTCGCCTGGGTCGGGTCCGGCGGTGTCGGATTGAGTAGTTGCTGCACGAACATCGAGGCGCCCATCAGGATAGGCAGCACGAAGTAGGGATCCTTCACCGACAGGTCAGTGATCCAGAACATGAAGGGCGCGTGGCGCAACTCCACCGACTCGAGCAACATCCAGTACAGGGCGATGAAGACCGGCATCTGTACCAGAATGGGCAGGCAGCCGCCCAGAGGATTGATCTTTTCCTTCTGGTAGAACTTCATCATCTCCTGGGACATCTTCTGGCGATCGTCGCCGTACTGTTCCTTGAGACGCTGCATCTCAGGGCCCAGCTTGCGCATGCGCGCCATGGACTTGTAGGCCTTGGCGGAAAGCGGCAGGAGCGCGGTCTTGACCAGCAGCGTCAGGATGACGATGGACCAGCCCCAGTTGCCGATCAGGTCGTGGATGTGATCGAGCAGCCAGAACAGCGGGTTGGCAATGAACCATAGCCACCCGAAGTCGACGGTCAGCTCAAGGTTCGGGGCGACCGCCTCCAGTCGATCCTGGATCTTGGGGCCGATGTAGAGCGTGGCTGCCAGAGTGGCTTCGCTTTGGGCGCCCAGGGTCTGGGTCGGGCCGGCAAACGCCGCCACATTGCGATTCTGCGAGTCGGTCGCGGTGTAGTAGAGGTTCTGCTGGTTCTGCGGGGGTGCCCAGGCAGAAGTGAAGTAGTGTTGGATCATGGCGACCCAGCCGCCTTCGACATCGCGATTGTTGAACTTGCCATCGCGGATGTCTTCGAAGTCGACCTTCAAGTAACGGTCTTCTGGCGTGGAAAAGGCGGCCCCCAGGAAGGAGCTCATGCCCATCTTCGGACCGCTCGAGGGATCGCTGCTGTTGTCGCGCACCAGCTGGCCGACGAAACGCGCGGTTACCGGTGTCTCGCTGGGATTGTCCAGCAGGTAGGCGACATTCACGGCGTAACTGTCGCGATCGAAGGTGAAGCGCTTGATGACATCCACGCCATTGACGGTGGCGCGGAGATCCACCTGTACCTGATCGTCCCCTTCGGCCAGCCGGTATTCGGTCTGCTCGGGGGAGAAGGCGATGCGCCCCTGATGGCCTTCCAGCTGAAGGCCGGAGCGAGCCACATAGCTGCGCGTACTGTTATCGGAAAGCAGCACGAACGGCTGGTCGGAGTTCTCGGCGTATTTATGCTGCGGAAGCGCCGCATACACGATGTCGCCGCCTTGCGGATCGATGCGAACATCGAGCACGTCAGTGGTGACGGCCACCAGGTCACGGCTGCTGGCGGTGGCTTTGCTGCCGGGCATTTCGCTGCCCATCTCGGCGTTGCCGGTGCCGCCGGACGGCACCGACAGGTTGCCACTGTCAGCCTCCCCAGTCTCCCGGGACGAAGCTGGCGAGTCGTCGGTGATGGCCGGGGCCTCCGGCGCTTGGGTCGCCTGGCCGTAGTCCTGATTCCACTGCACGACGATCAGGTAGGCGAGTATCGCCAGGGGAATCAGCAGGAGTAGTCGTTTTACGTCCATGAGGGGTCTGCCCGATGGGTGGTGAACATTCCGATGGCGCGGCGTGAGGTGCTCTCCCGACATACGCGAAAGCCTGCCAAGGGCAGGCTGGCATTCGTCAGCGGAGCGTCCGCTTTCGAGGGGGCGGCGTCAAGCTCCGCGACAAGAGGCGAAATCAGGCGCATGCAAGCTCCGGGCGATGACGGCGGCGAGGCGCCGCATCGGTCATCGGCGGTCTGTCGAGGGGCTGGTGGAGCCGCCCGTCGATTTTTGCGCTTCGCGCTCCAGGCGTCGCCACATGCCATGCAATTGGCGATGGACAACCTCATTGTCCAGCTCCTGTACGCCACGCCGGGCGAGCAAAACGATATCCACGGCGGGGAGTCGATGCTGGCGAAGCCGAACGGATTCGCGCGTGATTCGCTTGAGGCGATTGCGATCAACGGCCCGACGAACGTTCTTCTTGCTGAAGATGAGGCCGAGTCGAGGGTGACCCAATGCGTTGGGCGAGGCCAGGGCCATCAACCCCTTGCCGTGAAGCTTGAAAGCTGCCGTATCGAAGACACGTCGATAGTCCTCGGCGGTCAGCAGGCGCAGCCGCCGAGGAAAGCCCTGATAGGACACGCGCTCGCGATCAGGCGCTCAAGCGCTTGCGGCCCTTGGCGCGACGGCGCGCCAGGACGGCACGACCATTCTTGGTGGCCATGCGAGCGCGGAAGCCGTGTGCGCGCTTGCGCTTGAGAACGCTGGGCTGGAAAGTGCGTTTCATAACTGTTTATTCCCACGTGGTTTTTGGAACGGATCGATAATTTCAGAGGCACCCGGTTTCCATCGGAAACCCGGGGAGATTCGGCTCAAGACCGGGAATTGTAGTGATTTCGCGGCCTCGGCGCAATTCCCTCTTGACTCACGGGCAACGCACGACGCGAGGGGCTCATGCCTCAATCATTATTATTTAGAACGATAGATTGATGAGGTTGTTATTATAGCTGGGGAGAAATTTTGTGGATAAGTATATTTATCTTTTTTATATCAAATGGATACTGTATTGATCGTGGTGTGGACATCCTTGGGGGTGATGGTGTATCCACTGTGGCTTTCCGTTGCATGGAAGCTGCAATTGTCCACAGTGCTGATGCATCCCCATATCGCTCCCCGTCATTTCCTGACGTGGGGGAAGAGGTTTTCCACAAAGTTCATCGAAACGCGGCTTCATGTGGATAACCCGAGGGCTGGACGATACAATGTGCGGTCGTTCTTGAAACTATGATTGGTGAGGTTGCGTGTCGCTCGCTCTCTGGCAACAGTGTCTGGCTACCCTGCAGGATGAATTGAGCTCCCAGCAGTTCAACACCTGGATCCGCCCATTGCAGGCGGAGGAGGAGGGAGAGTCCAACCAGTTGCGCCTGTTGGCGCCTAACCGGTTCGTGCGCGATTGGGTCAGTGACAAGTATGCCAAGCGCATCAGTGAGCTGATGCGCGAGTTGGCGCCTGCCAAGCCCCCAAAGGTGGTGCTGACCGTGGGCAGTCGCCGAGCGGCTCCTGCTCCCCAGCCGCGGGAACTCGGCGATCCGGTCTCGGCGGCGCCTCGAGCGCCTGCCGTGCACACGCCACCACGGGGCGATGTGGCGGATGAATCCGAGATCGACCAGTTGAGGGAAGAAGGGGAGGCATCGCGTCGTTCCTCGGGCGAACGCCAGGTACAGGTCGAGGGCAGCCTCAAGCACAACAGTGGCCTGAATCATAATTTCACCTTCGAAACCTTCGTCGAGGGCAAGTCCAACCAATTGGCACGGGCTGCTTCGCGGCAGGTCTCCGAGAACCCCGGAGGCGCTTATAATCCGTTGTTTCTCTATGGTGGGGTCGGCCTGGGCAAGACTCACCTGATGCATGCCGTCGGCAACGCCCTGGATGTGCGTCGCGAGAACGCTCGGGTGGTGTATCTGCATTCCGAGCGTTTCGTCGCCGATATGGTGAAGGCGCTGCAACTCAACGCCATCAACGATTTCAAGCGCTTCTACCGCAGTGTCGATGCCTTGCTGATCGACGATATCCAGTTCTTCGCCGGCAAGGAGCGTTCCCAGGAAGAATTCTTCCATACCTTCAATGCCTTGCTTGAAGGTGGTCAGCAAATGATCCTGACCTCGGATCGTTATCCCAAGGAAATCAGCGGGGTAGAGGAGCGTCTCAAGTCGCGCTTCGGTTGGGGGCTGACCGTGGCGATCGAGCCTCCGGAGCTCGAGACCCGGGTAGCGATCCTGATGAAGAAGGCCGACCAGGCCAAGGTCAATCTGCCGCATGATGCAGCCTTCTTCATTGCCCAGAAGATTCGTTCCAACGTCCGCGAGCTCGAGGGGGCGTTGAAGAAGGTCATCGCCGACTCCCACTTCATGGGCAAGGCAATCACCCAGGACTTTATCCGCGAGTCGCTCAAGGATCTGCTGGCCTTGCAGGACAAGCAGGTTGGCGTGGATAACATCCAGCGAACGGTGGCCGAGTACTACAAGATCAAGCTGTCGGATCTATTGTCGAAGCGCCGTTCGCGCTCCGTGGCTCGGCCTCGCCAGGTGGCGATGGCGCTGGCCAAGGAACTGACCAATCACAGCCTTCCCGAAATCGGCGATGCCTTCGGAGGCCGGGACCACACCACGGTGTTGCATGCATGTCGCAAGGTACAGGCGTTACAGGATGAAAACGCGGATATTCGCGAGGATTACAAGAACCTGCTACGTCTATTGACGAGCTGAGTTCACCCAATGACTCGATCGACCGGTCGGCTCGCCGGCCTCACAACCCCTCCAGGACAAGAAGTGGAGTCGACATGAAATTTTCCATTTCCCGAGAAGCGCTGTTGCGCCCGCTGACACTGGTCGCCGGCGTGGTGGAGCGGCGTCAGACCTTGCCGGTGCTGTCGAACGTCTTGATCCAGGTCGAGCAGGATCAAGTGTCGCTGACTGGCACCGATCTGGAAGTCGAGCTGATCGGTCGCACCGTGGCCAGTCAGGTGGACGAGGCAGGCTCGGCCACCGTGCCGGCGCGAAAGCTGATGGATATCTGCAAGTCACTGCCGGACCAGGCCGAGATCCAGCTTGCCCTCGAGGATAATCGAGCGGTGCTGCGCAGTGGGCGTTCCCGTTTCACGCTTTCGACCCTGCCGGTGGCGGAGTTCCCCAATATCGAGGATGGCCAGAGTAGTGTCGAGCTGAGCCTGCCGAGGGGGACGTTGAAGCGCCTCATCGACGCGACGTCCTTCGCCATGGCTCAGCAGGATGTGCGCTATTACCTCAATGGCATGCTGCTGGAATTCGGCACCAATCTGGTCAGGGCCGTGGCCACCGATGGGCACCGGCTGGCGGTTGCATCGCGTTCTGCCGAGATCCAGGTGGATCCCGCTCAGAAATTGATCGTGCCGCGCAAGGGGATCATGGAGCTCGTTCGTCTGCTCGATGACGGCGATGATCCCGTGAGCCTGACGCTGGGCTCGACGCATATCCGTGCCCACACCGGGGATTTCACTTTCACCTCCAAGCTGGTCGACGGGAAGTTCCCCGATTACGAGCGCGTAGTGCCCAAGGGCGGGGACAAGGTACTCATCGCTGAGCGGACCGAACTGCGCCAAGTGCTGTCGCGCACTGCGATCCTCTCCAACGAAAAGTATCGTGGCGTACGACTCAATCTCGAAGAAGGCAATCTGCGCGTCATGGCCAACAATCCCGAGCAGGAAGAAGCCGAGGAGAACGTTGGCGTCGAATACGCTGGGCCGGCCATGGAGATCGGCTTCAATGTCGGTTACCTGGTCGATGTTCTCAGCGTGCTGGACGAGGATCGCGTGCAGTTGACCCTGGCCGACCCCAACAGCAGTGCTCTGCTCGAGGAACCGGGTGGTGGCGATGCGCTTTATGTCGTCATGCCCATGCGCCTTTAAGACGACCTTCGACTTTCCCGTGCCGATGTTCGGCTTCCCATGAGCATCGGCAATAGGATCCTGTCCTCGATGCCTCTCGATCGTCTCGCTTTCCAGGGCCTGCGCAACCTCCAGGCCCTGGAGCTGTCTCCTGGTCCCCGAATCAATCTGTTCATCGGTGATAACGGTACCGGCAAGACCAGCTTGCTGGAAGGGATTCACGTGCTAGGCATGGGGCGCTCCTTCCGTACGCGACAGTTGCGTCACGCCATCGCCCATGAAGGGGACGGCGTGATCCTGCATGGGCGTTTGTCAGGAGAGCCTCCCTTGCCGATAGGCGTGCGCCGACGCCGGGATAGCGATGAACTGGAAATGCGCCTGGCAGGAGAAAAGGTGAGCCGTGTGTCGCAGCTGGTGGAGACCCTGCCCCTGCAACTCATCAATCCCGATGCCTTCCGCCTCCTGGAAGGCTCCCCGGCGGGGCGCCGCGAGTTTCTCGACTGGGGAGTGTTTCACGTGAAACATGACTTCCTCGATGCCTGGAAGCGTTTTCGAAGAGCGTTGAAGCATCGGAATGCTCTCCTCAGACATGGTAGAATGACCGATGCGTCAATGGGTGCCTGGGAGCGGGAATTGGCTCATTGGGGCGCTCGGCTGGATGAGCTGCGGCGCGCCTGGATCGATGCATTTCTCCCCGTGTTCCAGGAAACACTGGATGGGTTGATTGCCTTGCCCGAACTCCAGCTGCGCTATGCCCGAGGATGGGACCGCAAGCGAGATCTTGCCGACGTTCTTGAGCAGGGCAGGGAGACCGATCAGCAGATGGGCTTCACGCAACAGGGCCCTCAGCGTGCGGATCTCGGCATCCGCCTGGGGCGGCGTCCGGCGATCGAGATCCTGTCGAGAGGACAGCAGAAGCTGGTGGTCAGTGCACTCAAGTTGGCGCAAGGGCGCTTGCTGGAGCGCCTTACAGGACGCTCCTGCATATATCTGATCGACGACCTGCCAGCGGAGCTGGATGGCGATCACCGGCGTGTCTTCTGCGAATGGTTGACGCACATGCGTTGCCAAGCGTTTATCACCAGTGTCGATCCGAATGCCTTGAATGACGTGTGGGATATGGATACACCGGTTTCGATGTTTCACGTGAAACATACAGAGGTGGGGCAGGGGCAGCTGCTGCCAATGGATAGACAGACTTCATGATGGAGTAGTCAATGAGCGAGCAAGCTTACGACTCATCAAGCATCAAGGTTCTCAAGGGCCTGGATGCGGTACGCAAGCGGCCCGGCATGTACATCGGCGACACCGATGACGGTACAGGCCTGCACCACATGGTGTTCGAGCTGGTGGACAACTCCATCGATGAAGCCCTGGCCGGACACTGCAGCGAGATTGGCGTGGTGATCCACCCGGATGAATCGATCACGGTTCGTGACAACGGGCGTGGCATTCCCACCGAGATCCACGAAGAGGAAGGGGTGTCGGCGGCCGAGGTCATCATGACGGTGCTTCACGCCGGTGGCAAGTTCGATGACAATTCCTACAAGGTTTCCGGCGGCCTGCATGGTGTCGGTGTCTCGGTGGTCAACGCGCTTTCCGAAGAGCTGAAGTTGACGATCTGGCGGCAAGGGAAGGTGCACGAGCAGATCTATCGGCATGGTGAGGCCGTGGCACCTCTGGCGGTGGTCGGTACCACCGAGCAGACCGGGAGTCGCGTACACTTTCGCCCGTCGCCCGAGACCTTCCAGAACATCGAGTTCCATTATGATGTCCTTGCCAAGCGCCTACGCGAGTTGTCGTTCCTGAACTCCGGTGTGGCGATCCGCTTGACCGATGAGCGTACCGGCAAGGAGGAGCTCTTCCACTACGAGGGAGGGCTGAAAGCCTTCGTTGACCACTTGAACACCAACAAGACGGTGCTCAACCCGGTCTTTCACTTCAACGTCGAGCGCGAGGATGGCGTCGGTGTCGAAGTAGCAATGCAGTGGAACGACACCTTCGCCGAGAATATCTTTTGTTACACCAACAATATTCCACAGGGCGATGGAGGGACTCACCTGGCCGGATTCCGTGCCTCGCTGACCCGGACGCTCAACCACTATATCGAGGCCGAAGGCTTGTTGAAGAAGGCCAAGGTCAATACGTCGGGCGATGATGCCAGAGAGGGCCTTACGGCCATCATCTCGGTCAAGGTCCCGGATCCCAAGTTCTCTTCGCAGACCAAGGACAAGCTGGTGTCCTCCGAGGTGAAGACCGCGGTGGAACAAGAGATGGGGCGCCAGTTCTCTGAATACCTGGTTGAACGTCCGAACGAAGCCAAGGCCATCGTCAACAAGATGCTGGATGCGGCACGGGCGCGCGAGGCAGCGCGCAAGGCGCGTGACATGACACGCCGCAAGGGCGCTCTGGATATCGCCGGATTGCCCGGCAAGCTGGCTGACTGCCAGGAGAAGGACCCCAGTCTGTCGGAACTTTATCTGGTCGAGGGCGATTCGGCAGGTGGTAGCGCCAAGCAGGGCCGTGATCGCCGTACCCAGGCGATCCTGCCTCTCAAGGGCAAGATTCTCAATGTGGAGAAAGCGCGCTTCGACAAGATGCTGTCATCTGCTGAGGTCGGGACTCTGATCACCGCCCTGGGTTGTGGAATCGGTCGGGAAGAGTTCGACCCCGACAAGCTGCGTTACCACTCGATCATCATCATGACCGACGCTGATGTCGATGGCTCGCACATCCGTACATTGTTGCTGACTTTTTTCTTCCGTCAGATGTCGCAGTTGATCGAGCGCGGGCATGTCTTCATCGCGCAACCACCGCTTTACAAGATCAAGCGTGGCAAGCAGGAAAGCTATCTAAAGGATGAACAGGCCCTGACCGACTATTTGACTGCGACGGCGCTCGATGGGGCTCGCTTGCATGTCAACAGCGACGCGCCCGGCATCGAGGGCGCGGGCTTGGAAAGCCTGGTCAATCAGTATCGCGACGTCATGAACCGGATCGATCGTCTGTCGCGTGTCTATCCCGACGTCGTGCTGCGCAAGATCGTCCATGCAGCCAAGCTGGAAGGCGAGGAGAGCCTGCGTGATCGTGTGACCATGCAGAACTGGATCGAATACCTGCAAGCGGAGATGGATGCCATCGTCTCTTACGAGGGCGGTCCTCGCTATACATTCCGCCTGGAAGAAGACAGTGAGAGAGGCCTTTATCTGCCCGCTGTGTCCCTGGTCGCACACGGCGTCACTTCGGATTATGTCTGGGGGGTCGACTTCTTTACCAGTGCGGATTATCGAGCCATTGCCGGGCTTGGTGAAACTTTGGATGGTCTACTCGAAGAGGGGGCCTACGTCGCTCGCGGTGAGCGCAAGAAGTCGGTTGGCAGTTTCTACGATGCGCTGGAATGGTTGATGAATGAAGCGCAGCGTGGCCTGTCGATCCAGCGCTACAAGGGGCTTGGTGAGATGAATCCCGAGCAGTTGTGGGAAACCACCATGGACCCGAATACTCGTCGTATGCTGCGAGTATCCATCGAGGACGCAGTGGCGGCTGACATGATGTTCAATACCCTGATGGGTGACGAGGTCGAGCCGCGTCGCGACTTTATCGAGCGGAATGCGCTGGTGGCCAACCTGGATATCTAGCCAATAGGCTCGCCTCGGGATGTTTCACGTGAAACATTGCTTGGGGCCGGCTGAAAAAAGGGCTGCATCGATTTTCTCGATGCAGCCCTTTTCATATGTGCTCATCATCTCTGTACCCCGCGGTGTTGTGCTCCAGGTGGCAGTTGCCTGTTCAGATGCGTTTCACGTGAAACATCAATGATGAGAGCACAAGGGTGGCTCGGTTCTACCCGTCAGGCACGGGAGAGGGATGAACTCAGCTTGTTGCCGGGGGAGTGTCGAGCAACCAGTCAGCAAAGGTGGCCAGGTTCTCGAAGACTTTCACATTCGAAGCCGAGATTTCTGGGTGCTTGTCCAGAGTGCGTTTCCCCTTGCCGGTCAGCACTAGGGCCGATTGGCAACCGGCCGCATCGCCCGCCTGGATATCTCTCAGGCTGTCGCCGACCATCCAGCTCCCTTCCAAAGAGGCAAGGTCCAGCATCTGGCGAATCTCGTGGAGCATTCCTGGCAGTGGCTTGCGGCAGTGGCAGCCATCTTTCGGGCCATGCGGGCAGTAGGTGATGCAGGCAATCTTGCCTCCTGCCTCCTCGATCATGGCCACCATGGCTTCATGCATCCTCGCGAGTTCGCCTTCGTCGTAGTAGCCACGCGCGATGCCGGACTGGTTGGTGGCTACGGCGACCGTCCAGCCGGCTTGGGACAAGCGAGCAATTGCCTTGATGGAGGAGGGGTAGGGGATCCACTCATCCAAGGATTTCACATAGTTATCGGAATCCTGGTTGATGACACCGTCTCGATCCAGGATGACGAGTTTGGCAGACATGGGCTGGTAGTACCTCTGGTGGAGGGAGGCATCAGGTAGCGCCATGTTTCACGTGAAACATGGACGCGCCATGACATTGAAGGATGGACCAAGGCCGGCCTTATACGCCGTAAAACTCCCGATACCATTCGACGAAACGAGAGACCCCTTCGTCCACTTTGACCCGTGGACGATAGCCGGTGGCCGTGAAAAACGCTTCGGTATCCGCCCAGGTGCGAGGGACATCGCCTGGCTGCATGGGCTGGAAGTCGCATACGGCCTCACGACCGGTCGCTGTCTCCACGGCACGCACGAAGTCCATCAAAGCGACTGGGCTGCCATGGCCTATGTTGTAGAGCCTGTAGGGCGCGTCACTCGCCTCCGGCGAGGAAGGCAGGGTTTGCCCATCACGCTGGGGCACGATCTCCAGAATACGAACGATGCCCTCGACAATGTCGTCGATATAGGTGAAGTCCCGGTACATCTCGCCATGGTTATAGACCTGTATCGGCCTGCCCTCGAGCACGGCTTGCGTGAACTTGAACATGGCCATGTCGGGACGTCCCCAAGGCCCATACACCGTAAAGAAGCGCAATCCGGTGGTGGGGAGGTCGTAGAGATGAGAATAGGTATGGGCCATCAGCTCGTTGGCTTTCTTGGTGGCTGCATACAGGCTGATGGGATGATCGACGTTATCCGACGTGGCGAAAGGCGTCTTGTCGTTGGCGCCGTATACGGAACTGGAAGACGCATAGACTAGATGCTCGACTCGGCCATGGCGACAGCCTTCCAGTACATTGAGATGTCCCACGAGGTTGGCATCGGCGTAGGCATGAGGGTTCTCGAGCGAATAGCGCACCCCGGGCTGTGCTGCCAGGTGGATGACGCTATCGAAGCCTTCCGTCTCGAACAGGGCGGCCACCGCCTCACGATCGGCCAGATCGAGTCGTTCGAAGCGGATGTTTCCCGACGCGGCGAGATCGTCCAGGCGCGCCTTCTTGAGGGATACGTCGTAGTAGTCGCTGAGGTTGTCGACACCAACGATATCGTATGATGACTGCGTCGAAAGACGCTTGGCGACGGCATGGCCGATGAAGCCGGCCATGCCCGTGATCAGTAGCTTCATGTTGTGACGCATGCTCCTATGCTGGCGCTTCCTGGATGTGACACTGGCATCCGTTTTCGGGGTGAGAAGGGTAGCATTGTACCCTAGCGCTAGCCGCTGACCGAGCATGCTAGAATTTGCTGCTCCATGTCCGACAGGCTCGCCATCGGGGATGTTCCCAATATTCGTCCACTTTCGGAATCACATTCATGAGCCAATCGACAGCCATGCCCAAAAAGCGTTTTGCCTTCGTCATCGGGGATCTCTACGGTGGCGGTGCCGAGAAGTCGCTGCTCTATACCGCCGACCAATTGCGCCAGCGCGGCCACGAGGTCAAGGTGTTCACGCTGCGCGAGCGAATCGAGCATCGCTTGCCGGAGGGCTTGGTGATCGAGAACCTGGCCGTGGTGACACGCTTTACCAAGGCCACCACCACAGTGTTGACCGAGAAGTGGCAGGCGTCTCGAATAAAGCGTGCTTTGAAATCCTGGCAGCCGGATGTCGTGATCTCCTGTTCCTGTGACAGGATCACGCGTCACCTCGACATTTCCAATCTCTATTTCTGGATCAAGTCGGACGTGTCGGCCAAGTTCAGCGACCCGAAGCGGCTCAAGAGAGCCTACGACAAGGTTCGCCGCTTTTATCATGACCGCCAGGTCATCGCCGTCTCTCAGGGTGTGAAGGACAATCTCGAAAAGGTCGTCGGGCTGAAGGCCGAGAAGATCGTGCCCATCTACAATCCTTACGAGCGGGAACCTTTCGTTGCCATGGCCGAGGAGCCGGCGTCCGTTCCCGAGAGCGACTATCTGCTGTGTGTTGCGGCCATCGAGCCTCGCAAGCGCCATGATCGCTTGCTGCGTGCCTATGCGAAAAGCGGTATAACGACACCACTGGCTATCATGGGCAAGGGCAAGCCAGAGCACGAGGAAGTGGTTCGTCGCCAGATCGCATCGCTTGGCCTGGAGGACCGTGTCATCTGGCTGGGCTATCATCGCAATCCCTATCCCTTCATCCGTGAGGCGAAGGCCATGGTCTTGACCTCCGATGCCGAAGGCTTGCCGCGGGTGCTGATCGAGTCGCTGTTGCTGCATACGCCGGTGATCAGCACGGACTGCCCCAGTGGGCCGCGGGAAATCCTAACCCATGAGCTGGCTGACTTTCTCGTCGCCCCGGACGACGAAGACGGCCTCGCCGAAGCCCTCAGGCGCATGGACGAGGTGCCCGTAACCATCGAGCCACGCCACTATCAGCAATTCCTCAAGGAGACGGTGCTGCCTAAGTTCGAAGCCCTCTGACAGGCTCCTGACCTCCTTGTGCGAGTTGCAGGGCAGGGGCGCCAAGGGGAGGGAGCGTTTCATGGTGATGTCGCTCAAAGTGCAACGAGCGATCTTCTCATTCACGGGAACAGTACGGGCGAATCTTCTCGAGTCAGGATTGAGCGCTAGTTTCGGGCAAGGTTTGCAAACACAGCATCTAACGAAAGGCGCGGTAAACGATCCACATGCGTAACCACCAGCCCACTGTTGCTATCGTCATCCCCTGTTTTAATCGATGGCCCCGCGTCTGCGAGGCCATCGATTCCGTGCTTTCGCAAACCTGGCTCAACACGCACTGCATTGTCGTCGATGATGTCTCCACCGATGGTAGTTATGCGCAGCTGGAAGAGCACTATAGGGCAGAGCCCCGGGTATCGCTTCACCAGTTGGCGAGCAACCAGGGACAGTCGGCTGCGAGGAATCATGGCGTAGCGCTCAGCGATGCAGCCTATGTCGGCTTCCTGGATTCCGATGATCTTCTCGTCGAGTCTGCCGTGGCCAATCGAATGCAGGTGGCCCAGGATGACCCCGACTTCGAGGGACTCATCTTCAGCGATCCGATTGATACCGTTACCCACCGCTCCCTTCTTCCCGGAAAGAAGGAATATTCAGCCCCGCTTACCCTCAGCGAATACATTGACGACATGGGATGGCTGCATACGAACAGCTTTCTCATGAAGCGCAGTGCCTTCACGGTGTCAGGCGGGTTCAACGAGGAGCTGCGCAAGAAGGAAGACGTTGAGTTTTTCCTGAGGGCGCTGGCAAGAGAAGACGGACGCTATGCCACGGGGCCGTGCTGTATGGTTCGAGACGTGGAGGAACAGCGCGCTCGGCACGATCATGAACGAATCATTCGTCAGGGGGAACGCTTCATCGAAGCCGTCAAGATGAATCCGATTCTGATGAATAGGCTGACACAGGAGCAGGCCAAGAAGCTGTTGGAGGCGGATACAAGGTCGGTGCTCCAGTCGCTTTACCGCATGAAGCAGGGCAAAAGGTTTCGTAGCACATTGCGAGATGCCATCGTCAATGGAAAGCTGAAACTGGATGCACGGCTGTTGAAGCGCTACTTGCTCTCTTTTCTCAGGTAACCGCGGCGGGGCAGCGCACTCTCGATCCGGTTGGTGACCCAGAGAGAGATGTTTCACGTGAAACAATACGGGCACGTGTCGTGAAGGGGGAGGCGCGTGGCCGAGTAACGTCCAGAACGAGAAGGGGCCTGTTTCACGTGAAACAGGCCCCTTTGCCGTTTACCGGACTTTCACGGTGAATCGCCCGGTCAGTGCTGTAGTTCCGCGATATCCGCAACCTCGAGGAACAAGGCCTGAAGATTGGCCAGCAGGGCCAGGCGGTTACGTTTTACCGCTTCATCATCGGCCATGACCATCACTTGATCGAAAAAGCAATCCACGGGCTCACGCAGACCGGCGAGGACATCCAGAGCATCGCTGTAGCGGGCTTCAGCGAAAAGCGGGGCCACCTTCTCCCGGCAGTGGGACAGTGCCTCGGCGAGTTCACGCTCGGCTTCCTCGGCAAGCAGAGAGGCATCGATCTCGAGGGACGTCTCGACATCCTGCTTGGCGAGGATGTTGGAAACCCGCTTGTTGGCGGCGGCCAGGGCGGCGGCTTCCTCGCGACTGGCGAACGTGTGCACGGCTTGCAGGCGACGAGCAAAATCCAGAGGCTTGGTTACCGGGCGGGCGCGTACGGCGAGGTAGACCTCAGCCTCGATGCCTTCATCGCGGCCCCAGGCCCGGAAACGATCCAGCATATAGGCCAGGACCTCGTCGACCAGACCCTCGGAATAGGGCAGCTCCTGATGCTGGGCAGCGGCCAGTTCGAGGAGCTCGCGAAGGTCCAGATCCAGCTCGCCCTTGATCAGGATGTTGAGTACCCCGATGGAGGCACGACGCAGGGCAAAGGGGTCCTTGGTGCCGCTGGGCCGTTGGCCGATGCCGAAGATGCCGGTCAGGGTGTCCAGACGGTCCGCGAGGGCCAGGGCCAGACCGGTACGCGTGCTGGGTACCTCGTCACCGGCAAAGCGCGGCAGATACTGCTCCTCCAGAGCATGGGCCACCTCGGCAGCCTCGCCATCGTGGGTAGCGTAGTAGCGTCCCATGGTGCCCTGGAGTTCGGGGAATTCCTGCACCATCTCGGTCACGAGATCACACTTGGCCAGTTCGCTGGCGCGCCGGGCATAGGCCACGTCGCCATCGATGCGACCGGCGATGAAGGCCGCCACGGCCGCGCTGCGGTGGGCCTTGTCGGCCAGGGTGCCGAGCTGCTGCTGGAAGACGACGCTGGCTAGCTCCGCCGTGCGCTCGGCCAGCGGACGCTGCCGGTCGGTATCGTAGAAGAAGGCCGCGTCGGCCAGGCGCGGCCGAATGACTTTTTCGTTGCCCTGAATGACCAGGTCGGGCGCCTGGCTGTCGATATTGGCGATGGTGATGAACTGGGGCCTGAGCTGGCCGTCGTCATCCAGCAGGTGGAAGTATTTCTGGTTGGCCTTCATCGAGGAGATGAGACACTCGGCGGGGACTTCCAGGAAGCGTTCGTCGAAGCTGCCGGTCAGCGCGACAGGCCACTCGACCAGGCCACTGACTTCGGTCAACAGTTCCTCGTCGATCACCGCGGTGGCGGCCTGGACTTCGGCTTCGGCGAGGACCTGTTCACGAATGCGTTCGCGACGTTGCTCGCGATCTGCCAGCACCCAGGCGTTCTCCATGGCGCTCAGATAGTCGTCGGCGTGACCGAGCTCGATGGGATCCGGCGCGTGAAAACGATGCCCACGGGTGGTGCGGCCAGCCTGGAGTCCCAGGGCGGAGGCATCGACGACGTGTTCACCGAAGAGCATGACGAGCCAGTGAGCGGGGCGAGAGAACTCGACTCTCGAGGCGCCCCAGCGCATGTTCTTGGGCACCGGCAGGGAGGCGATGGATTTCTCGACGATGGCAGGCAGCAGGGTCGTGGTTGCCTCTCCCGGCTGCCGTTCGCGATAGCCCAGCCAGGTTCCCTTGTCCGTTTCGAGATGGATCAGCGACTCGACGCTGACGCCACAGGAGCGGGCGAAGCCCTCGGCGGCCTTGGTCGGCTCGCCGTCCTTGAAGGCGGCAGCCAAGGAGGGGCCGCGGCGTTCGACTTCGCGATCCGGTTGCTTGTCGGCCAGCGAGGCGACCTGAACGGCCAGGCGCCGCGGACTGGCATAGGCCCGAATGTCGCCATGTTCGATATCGGCATCGTCCAGGCCTTGTCGAATCCCGTCGGCCAGGGCGTCGGACAGGGTGTCGATCGCGCCTGGCGGGAGTTCCTCGACGCCCAGTTCGAGCAGAAAGGTATCGGCAGCCATCTCAAGCGTCTCCCTGTTCGGCAGGCGACTCGTTCGCCAGCAGTTCTTGGCGCAGGGCCTCGGAAGCCAGCGGGAAGCCGGCGGCCTTGCGAGATTCATAGTAGGCATGGGCCACGTTGCGGGCCATGGTGCGTACGCGGAGGATGTAGCGCTGCCGCTCGGTCACGGAAATGGCATGCCGGGCATCGAGCAGGTTGAAGGTATGCGATGCCTTCAGGGTCTGCTCATAGGCGGGCAGGGGCAGGCTGGCGTCGAGCAGCTTGGCGCACTCGCGCTCCTGATGATCGAACGCCTCGAAGAGGGCCGGAACGTCGGCATGCTCGAAATTGTAGGCGGACTGCTCGCGCTCGTTCTGCAGGAAGACATCCCCGTAGGTGACCTTGGTGCCGTCCGGCGCGACCGTCCACACCAGGTCGTAGACACTGTCGACGTCCTGTACGTACATGGCGATACGTTCGAGGCCATAGGTCAGCTCGCCGGTAACGGGGTAGCACTCCAGCCCGCCGGCCTGCTGGAAGTAGGTGAACTGCGTCACCTCCATGCCGTTGAGCCAGACCTCCCAGCCAAGCCCCCAGGCGCCCAGGGTAGGGGACTCCCAGTTGTCTTCGACGAAGCGGATGTCATGGACCAGGGGATCGATGCCGAGACATTTCAGGGAGCCAAGATAGAGGTCCTGCAGGTCCGCCGGAGAAGGCTTCATGACCACCTGGAACTGATAGTAATGCTGCAGGCGGTTGGGATTCTCTCCATAGCGACCATCGGTAGGCCGACGGGACGGCTGCACGTAGGCGGCGTTCCAGGTCTCGGGGCCGATGGAGCGCAGGAAGGTGGCCGTATGGAAGGTCCCGGCCCCGACCTCCATGTCCAGGGGCTGGAGAACCACGCAGCCCTGTTCGGCCCAGTACTGCTGCAGGGCCAGTATCAGGCCCTGAAAGGTTGTCACGTCTGGCGTCGACTGTGTCATTGCGAAAGCACCGTTGGCCATGAATTCACGAGCCGTCAAGTATACAATCACAGGCAGATCGGTTATAGGCGCAGGCCCGGAGTAAGAGGAATCCCATGATCGTAGTGACAGGCGGAGCCGGCTTCATCGGCTCGAATCTGGTCAAGGCTCTCAATGAACGAGGCCATGACGATATCTTGGTGGTCGACGATCTTCGCGACGGCACCAAGTTCATCAATCTCGCCGACTGCACCCTCGGCGACTATCTCGACAAGGACGACTTCCTGTCTCGGGTCAGGGCTGCCCTGCGCGGCGAACAGGCGCATCTGCCGCCCATCGAGGCAATCTTCCACGAAGGGGCATGTTCCGATACCACGGAGTGGGATGGCCGCTTCATGCTCGAGAACAACTTCGAGTATTCCAAGGAGCTGCTGAATTTCTGCCAGCTCAAGGGGATTCCCTTCCTGTATGCGTCCTCCGCCGCGACCTATGGTGGTAGCGAGGTGTTTCGGGAAGACCCCGAGCACGAGAAGCCGCTGAACGTCTATGGCTACTCCAAGCTGCTCTTCGACCAGTACGTCCGTGCTCGGCATCACGAGTTCGAGAGCCAGGTAGTGGGCTTTCGCTACTTCAATGTCTATGGTCCCCGGGAGCAGCACAAGGGCAAGATGGCCAGCGTGGCCTATCACCATCACACCCAGATCAGCAGCGGCGAGAACCTGAAACTGTTCGGTGCCTGGGATGGCTACGAAGCGGGCATGCAGAGTCGAGACTTCATCTACGTGGGCGACGTGGTGGACGTCAACCTGTGGTTCCTCGACAACCCCAAGGCCTCGGGCATCTTCAACCTGGGAACCGGGCGAGCTGAACCCTTCAAGGCCATCGGCGATGCCGTGATCGACTATTATGGCCGCGGTCGCATCGAATACATCGATTTTCCCGAGAACCTCAAGGGGCGTTACCAGAGCTATACGCGGGCTGACATCGAACGGCTGCGCGAGGCCGGCTACGACCGTGAGTTCCGCACCGTTGCCGAGGGGGTGCGAGCCTATCTGGAGTGGCTGAATGCCTGAGGCCGCTTCCGGGGAGCGCATCCTGGTCGTGGGCCCGTCCTGGGTCGGCGACATGGTCATGGCGCAGAGCCTGTTCAAGACCCTCAAGACAAGGCAGCCAGGCGCCTACATTGGCGTTGTGGCACCGGCCTGGTCGCGCCCGATACTCGAACGCATGGAGGAGGTCGATGAAGTGGCTCCGCTGGAGGTCGGGCATGGCGAGTTCGGCTGGGCGACACGACGTCGACTGGCTGGAGAGCTGCGTGGCCGCTTCGACCGGGCCCTTGTCCTGCCGCGCTCGTGGAAATCGGCACTGGTCCCGTTTCTGGCGCGTATTCCTCATCGCACCGGCTTTACCGGCGAACAACGCTATGGCCTGCTCAATGATCGACGCCGACTCGACAAGTCGGTGCTCGACCAGACCGTCAAGCGCTTCGTGGCACTCGGCCTGTCGGCCGACGAGGCAGAACGGGGCGATTTCATGTTGCCCAGGCCGGAGCTGCGTCGTGATACAGCGAACCTGGAACGACTGCGCGAAACGCTTGGCCTGAGTACGCGCCCGGCCATCGCCATGATGCCGGGAGCCGAGTACGGGCCGGCCAAGCAGTGGCCCTTGCCTTACTTCCGTGAACTGGCCGAAGCGCTGGTGGCCAGGGGCCATGAGGTTCGCGTTTTGGGGGGCCCCAAGGATGCTGCGGCTGGCGACAGGATCGCCGAGGGGCTCGAGGGGGTGCATAATCTCTGCGGTCGGACTCGCCTGGGTGATGCCGTGGACCTGCTCGCGGATTGTCGGCAGGCGGTTACCAATGATTCCGGGCTGATGCATGTGGCAGCGGCCTCGGGCACTCGGGTCCAGGCGATCTATGGTTCTTCTTCACCCGCCTACACGCCACCGCTGACCGATGATGCCGAGATCCATTACCTGGCACTGGAATGCTCGCCCTGCTTCGAGCGTACCTGCCCACTGGGACACACCAACTGCCTGAATCACTTGCCCCCGGAGCGTTTGCTGCGCGCCATTTGCGACTAGTCCTGCTCTCGGCGGCCTTGATGCGGGGTTGCGGGTTTCACTCCGCCGCTTCCGCCGCCGGCCCCTCGGGGAGTCGCCAGGGCGACGTCCGCGATGCGTCATCCGGGGCCATGCCCTCGATGTCGAGCCCTTGCCAGAGGCGCTCGTGAAGCGCGGTTTCTCGCCTGAGCTGGTCGTTGAGAACCTTCAAGCCATGCTGTTCGATCAGGGTCGGTTCGTCCGAGAGCAGCGACACGCCCAGCCCGGCGCGATGCCAGTCGATGACGAATCCCATGGCCTCGAGCACCGTGGGCAGGATATCCATGGTCGAGGCTTCGACCTTCATGCGTCGCGGCACGAGATCGTTGCCGAGCAGCATGAAGGTGTTGCTGCGCGGGCCGGCAGTCAACTGCTCCCAGGCCGAGACGCGCATCGATAGGTGATCGCTGGCGATGACCACCAGCGTATCCTTCAGGAGTCCCTCGCCGGCGAGGCGTGTCACCAGCTCGTGCACCATGCGGGCGGAGCACTCGACACTGTAGAGAATATCCGTGCCATCGAATTCGCCCTGGTGCTTGCGACATGCAGCAGGCGGGTAGCCGTATGGCGGGTGCGTGGCCAGGCTCAGGTTGACCAGTCCCCAGGGGCCATCCGTCTCTTCCAGGCGTCGAATCTCCTCGACGGTCAGAGAGTATAGGTCGTCGTCGTAGAGGCCCCAGCTGTTCAAGTCGTCTGGATCGTCCAGCCTGGGTGCGAGATCGTCGCGCCCCAGGACTCGCGAGAAACCATGCCCCTCGTAGAACTTGCCCTTGCCAGCGAAGCGCTTGCTGGCGCCTCCCATGTAGGTCAGAGAATAGCCTTGCTCGGCGAGCAGGTCGCCCAGGCAGGAAACCCCGGGTACGACCTGCTCGAGTGGCTCCAGTTGGCTGTCGTGGAGCAGCCCCGCTGGCATCAACGGAACCCCGCACTGGCTGGCGATCATGCCGGCCATGGTCCAGCCGGTATTGTCGATCTGGCGAACGCCCTCGAACACCACACCCTGATCGCCCAGGGCACCGAGCGGTGCATAGACATCGCCGAAGCGCTCGTGATCGGCGTAGGTACGCTCCAGGCTCTCTAGATAGATGACCAGCAGGTTGGGTGGAGAGGATGGTTTCTCGAGAATCACCGGCGAGACGTAACGCTGTTCGAGCCAGGCGCCTTCCTCGGCGACGATGGCCGCGCTGCGTTGGCCGATGTTGTAGAGCAGCGGGTTGGTGACCAGCAAGGCCAGGGCCAGCCAGCGTTCCAGCCTTCGCCAACGGTGGTCGTGACGGATCAACCAGGTGAAGGCCGCCAGGATCGGGAACATGGCCAGCGTGTAGAGCACGGCGACGATGGTACGTTCACCGCCGCCGTGCTCGCTGATGCCGGCCTGCAGATGGAAGAACACCGCACCGAGGTCGACGATACCGAAGCTGTCGGCGAGATAGACATAGATGCCCCAGAAAATGAGCGGTACGAGCGACCATGGCCAGCCACGTGCCGGCGCCTGGCGTGATGGGGCACCCCAGCGCAGGGCATGTGCCAGTAGCAGCCAGCCGGCAGCGATGGGCGGCAGCATCCAGTACGGCAGCCGGGTGACCGTCACGGCGGCATGGCCCAGGGCCAGGCCGAGGGTCAGCAGTGCCCACCAGCGGGGTTCCCGCAATCCCTCAGGCAGGGGGCGTTCAAGCATCATCGGGGGTCGCGCGTTCGTTCTCGTAGAGTTCGTTCAGCTTGGCATACTTCATGTAAGCGTGAAACGCCGTGGTCATGGCGACCGTGAAACCGTCCGGGCCCTGGAATATCCCCCCCTTGAGGATCAGCTTGCGCAGGGTGGCGCTGGCCGCGTGGAGCACGGGGCGATACCGCGAGGGGGGCTTGCCGCGCTCCTTCATGGCCCAGGCATCGCGGCTGGAGAGCTGGTCGATACGGGTGATCCAGTGGGACAGGTCGCGATAGGTGAAGTGGCGGATGTGCACGTCGAGATCGACCACCGAGGGTGCCTGGACCGAGGAATGCGCCTTCTTGGGCAAATAACCCGAGGTGGTGCGGTTGTACAGTCGTGTGACCGGATCGGGATAGAAGCCTGCCGCACGGATCCAGTGGTTACCGGCGAAGTTGCGCCGCCTGAAGCGATAAGCCTGCTGGGGATCGTCGAGCGCCAGCGCCTGGATTGCCTGGACCGCATCGTCGTCAAGGCGCTCGTCGGCGTCCAGGGCGAGGATCCAGTCGTGCTGTGCCTGGGGGACGGCGAAGGCCTTCTGGGGGCCGTCACCCAGGTAGGGCTGGTGAATGACCCGGGCGCCGGCATCTTCGGCCAGACACACGGTCTCGTCCGCGCTGCCGGAGTCGACGACGATGACCTCCTCGCAGACGCGTTGCAGTGAGGTGATGCAGTCGACAACGTTGTCCGCCTCGTTGAGCGTGATGATGATACCGGTAATGGAAGTCATGTTGTGCTGGGCTCGCTTGTCGGAGACGACGCCAGGCGTCGGGCGATTTGTTCGGCGGCGGCTTCCAGGTCGATGGCGTGCATGTCGGTTTCACCGGCCTCAGCGGGAGGACGGAAGGCGAGGCGCCGCGTCGCGTCGTTGCAGGTCTGCCAGCGCAGGGGCGTTGCCGAGCGCCGGGCAGGATAAAAGCCGGCAGTGGCACGGTTCAGGCAGCCAGCGATGTGCAATGGGCCGGTGGAGCCGGCGATGAACAGGTCTGCAGCCGCGAGACTCAGGGCGAAGTCGCCGAGGCCGTCGCGTGCCGGCAGCCGATGGGCATCGAGTGCCATGCCTTTCAGGGTCCGGTGCAGAGCGTCGGCATTGTCTTCCTCGCCGGGGCCGGCGGTCAGTATCCATGATGGCGCGCTGTTTTCGTCCAGGCGAGAGGTGACATCTTGCGCCAGTCGCGCATAGGCTTCCGCTGTCAGGTTGACTGCCGAACCACCACTGCCGGCGTGCAGGAATACCCAGGGGCGCTCGGGATCGAGGGCCAGTTCCTCGGCGATGCGGTGGCGCTGAGCGCCTTGCTCTTGCGCGGACAGGGGCCAGTAGGGCGGCGCTGGACGTGTCGGCTTGGGCAGTGCGAGGGCATCCAGCAGGGCCTCCGCCAGTTCCATGTTGTAGACGTACTCGGGTTTCGCCGAGCGGGACCTGCGCTGGGTGATGCGGTGGTTGTAGAATAGTTGAGCCCACTTGGTGGCCGGCGCCAGGCGCAACGGGATACCGGCACGCCAGCCCAGCCAGCCGATGCGAGGCGTGGAGAACAGGGTCAGCAGGGCGTCGACGTCGGCCGCGCGAATTTGGGCCAGCAAGTCTTGCCTGGCTTCTCGCCCGGCGCCGTCGCCCGGATCGACGATGACCTCATCCACCCAGGGGCAGAGCCGCGCCATGGGGGCGGTGTAGCCGGGCACCAGGACACTGACGTGAGGCGTGGGTTCACTGGCCTTCAGGCAAGCCAGGGCCGGCCAGGCAAGCATGAAGTCGCCGAGCTTGTCGTTGCGTACGACCAGCAGGCGAGGCGGCTGTTGGTGCGAAAAATGTGTCATCGGGACCCCCGAACCCCGATACCGCGAACGGAGGACGCCTTGAAACCCAAGGTCATGCAGATCTGCCTTTCCGACGGCTGGGGTGGACTCGAAATGTATCCGGCTCGGATTATACCTGAGCTGGCTCGGCAGGGGTGGGAGGCTCATGGCCTGGCCCTCGAAGGCTCACGTGTCGCCTCGAGCCTCATGGCGGCTGGTGTCCACCCCTTGACGTTCGTTTCCCGAGAGCAGGCGCTGTGGCGAGTCCGGCGCATCCTGACCTACTTGAGGGCCCATGATATCGGGGTGCTGCATTGTCACAAGTCCAGCGATCTTCGGCTGGGGGCGCTGCTCGTCAGTCTACGTCCGGAACTCAAGCTTGTCTTCACCGACCACATGGGCGTTACCCGACCCAAGCGCGATCCTTTTCATCGCTGGAGTTACGGCAAGGTGAGCCGCCTGTTCTCGATCAGCGAGGCAACGCGACGGCGCAATCTGAAAGCCTTTCCGCTGCCGGCCGAACGGATCCGTCGGCTTTATCTGGGCATCGACCCGGCGCCTTATGCCGATGATCTCGGGGCCAGCGAGAAGGCGGCGCTGCGTGCCGAACTGGGCATACCGGAAGGGGCAGTGGCCATCGGGTTGCCGGGGCGCATTACTCGGGGCAAGGGGCAGGCGCTCTGGGTCGAGGCGCTGGGTCGGCTGGCCGAAAGGGGCCCTGGCCAGGCTTGGCAGGGAGTGCTGATCGGCGGGCTCGCGGCGGATGAGGGAAGCGACGAAGCGGTCGTTGCCGAGCTGCGCGAGCGCGTTGGCGAGCTGGGGCTCGCGTCGCGAGTGAGCTTCGTCGGTTTCCGCTCCGACCTGCCGTCTTGCCTGAAGGCGCTGGATATCGTCTGCGTGCCGTCGCGCAACGAGGCCTTCGGCCTGACGGTCATCGAAGCTATGGCGGCTGCCCGCCCGGTGGTGGGCTCATCGAGCGGGGCCATTCCCGAACTGATCAACGAGCAGACGGGACGGCTTGCCGACCCCGATGTGCCGGAGGCCTGGGTCACGGCGCTGGTCGAACTCCTGGAGGACGTCCAACTGCGTGAAAGACTCGGGGCGGCCGGTCGGCAGCGCGTTCAGGAGGCATTCACGCTGGCGGGCCATGTGGCGGCCCTGGTCGAGGAATATGCCGGTCAGGAGGGCGCCTCGGAGACATAGCCCTGCCGGACGATATCGATGGCCGAGGGCGCATCGAACTTCGTCAGCGAGCGAGCCAGGCGCTCGAGGTTGGCTTCCCGCCAGCGGCCCGGGGAGCGCAGTCGGCATCGGTCCAGGTCGATCAACCAGACCGTTTCCGAGGCATCGACCAGCAGGTTGCGGGCATTGAGGTCCACATGGTCCAGCCCGGCATCGTGGAAGCGGCGAATGGTGGTGCCGACACGGCGCAGCAAGGCCGCGTCAGCCTCGGGAAGACAGTCGGCCAGGGCACGGGCACCAGGCAATCGGACGGTGATCAGGCCGGCTTCGTAGGCGAGACCGTGGCGGGTCACGCCGGCGGCCACCGGGCGTGGCACGGGCAGGTCGAGCGCATGAAGGTGAGCGGTCAGGCGCATCTCGCGAAAGGCGCGGGAGCGCTCCGCTCCGCACCACAGGTAACGCTCGGTGCTGATTCGGGCGATGAGTCCGCCGCGGCGGTAGGGGCGCAGTACCCACTGCTCGTCGCCAACCTGAAGAAACAGGCTGGCGCCGCGCCCCGGTGCTTCGCCGATGACGGTGCCCGTCTGGCGCCAGTACCCGGGATCGAAGAGATGCGGCCCGATTTGTGGCGTCCCGCAGGCGTCACATAAACTGTCCGCATCATATAGAATGCTTACCTTTCCTGTTCGATACGTTGCCAATCGCATGAAGCATCCTCTGCCCGCCCGACCCGAGCACATCGGTGTGCTGCGTCTCTCCGCCCTGGGCGATGTCTGCAACCTGGTACCGACGGTTCGCGCTCTGCAACGCCAATGGCCCGAGGCGCGCATCACCTGGATCATCGGCAAGGGCGAGCACAGTCTACTGGCCGGGCTTTCCGGGGTCGAGTTCATCGTCTACGACAAGTCCTCCGGGCTTTCGGGCATGCGTGAGCTCTGGCGGCGCCTCGCTGATACCCGCTTCGATGTGTTGCTGCACATGCAGCAGGCACTGCGCGCCAGCGTGCTGTCGCTGGGGCTCAAGGCGGACCTGCGCATCGGTTATGACAAGGCACGTGCCAAGGATGCCCAGCACTGGTTTACCCATCGCCAGCTTGCGCCTCACCCGCGCGCCCATGTCCTGGAGTCCTTTCTCGACTTCGCCCGCCTGATGGGGGTCGAGGACCTTTCGCTGGACTGGTCGCTACCCGTGCCCGAAAGTGCCCGCCGGGAAGCCGCCGGTTTCACGTCGGGCAGCCCCTACCTGCTGATGAGCCCATGTGCCAACCCGCGCCTGCGCAACTTTCGCAACTGGTCTGCCGAAGGCTACGCGACGGTAGTCGAGCATGCCTGGGTGCAGCACGGCCTGAAGACGGTATTGACCGGTGGCGGCAGTACCCAGGAGCGCGAGATGGGGCAGCGCATCGCGGCGCAGGCCCAGCCCGGCGCGGTCATCGATGCGATCGGGGAGTCCTCGCTCAAGGGTTTGCTGGCACTGATCGATGGAGCGCGGGCGGTGATCGCGCCGGATTCGGGGCCGGTGCACATGGCCAATGCCATGGGTACACCTACCGTCGGCCTGTTCGCCACCACCAATCCTGAGCGCGCAGGGCCCTATCGCTGGCAGGATTTCGTGGTCAATCGCTATCCCGAGGCGGTGCGCACCTACTTGCACAAGGATCCTGACACCCTGTCCTGGGGGCAGCGTGTCCGTCATCCCGACGCCATGTCGCTGATACGTGCCGATGACGTGATCGATCGACTCGAGGCATTGCTGGCCATGCCCGCGCCTCGCAAGCAAACGGAGTTCCCTGATGAAACTTGACCTGACCGCTCTGGAGCGCTCGCGCCTGCTGGTGGTGGGCGACGTCATGCTCGATCGCTACCTGCATGGCGGCACGTCACGCATCTCTCCCGAGGCCCCGGTGCCCGTGGTCAGGGTCGAGGAGGATGAGGATCGCCCCGGGGGCGCTGCCAACGTGGCGCTCAATATCGCCTCGCTCGGTGCCCGGGCCGCCCTGGCCGGCCTGGTCGGCGATGATGACAATGCTGACCGGCTGATGCATCGTCTCGAAGATGCCGGTGTAAGCACTCACTTCTCTCGTAGTCCCGATATACCGACCATTACCAAGCTGAGGGTGATGAGCCGCAACCAACAGTTGATCCGGCTCGATTTCGAGGAAGGGTTGGGCAAGGTCGACACCCATGGGCTGTCGGTACAGGTGGAAGAGGCGCTGCCCGAGGCCGACCTGGTGATCCTTTCCGACTATGGCAAGGGCACTCTGAGCGATGTTGCTGCCCTGATCGCCCGTGTGCGCGCTGCCGGCAAGCGGGTGCTGGTCGACCCCAAGGGCAGTGATTTCAGCAAGTACCGGGGAGCCAGCGTGATCACGCCCAACCTGGCCGAGTTCGAGACGGTGATGGGCCCTTGCCCCGATGATGCCACGCTGGCGGCTCGCGGTGAGGCACTGCGCGCCGAGCTGGAGCTCGAGGCATTGTTGATCACGCGCAGCGAGAAGGGCATGACCCTGATCCGCGAGGGGTTCGAACCGCTTCACCTGCCGACCCGGGCCCGGGAGGTCTTCGATGTGACCGGCGCCGGCGATACCGTGATCGGCGTGCTGGGGCTGGCGCTGGCGGCCGGTCATGGCTTCCCCGAGGCCATGACGCTCGCCAACCTGGCCGCCGGTCTGGTGGTGGCCAAGCCCGGTACCGCGACGCTGTCCATCGCCGAGCTCTACACGGCGCTTCACGGTGACAAGCTGGCCGAATTCGGTGTCATCGACGAGGCGCCATTGTGCGATGCGGTACGTGCCGCCCAGGCCAGGGGCGAGCGCGTGGTGATGACCAATGGCTGCTTCGACATCCTGCATGCCGGCCATGTGGCCTACCTTGAGCATGCCCGCCAGTTGGGCGACCGGCTGGTCGTGGCGGTCAATGACGACGCCTCCATCGCACGCCTCAAGGGCGCGTCCAGGCCGATCAACCCCCTGGCGCGACGCATGCAGGTGCTGGCCGGCCTGGGCGCCGTCGACTGGGTTGTGCCCTTCGCCGAGGATACCCCGCAGCGGTTGATCGAGGCGGTGTTGCCCGATGTGCTGGTCAAGGGCGGCGACTACCGCCCCGAGCAGATTGCCGGGGGCGAGGCGGTGCGTGCCGCCGGGGGAGAGGTGAAGGTGCTGGGCTTCGAGGACGGCGTCTCCACGACCGCGATGATTTCCACCATCCTCGATCGGGAACGCTGATGGCCGGCGGCCACCCCTGGGCGCGCCGGCTCTATTCCGCCGCCTTGCTGGCGCTGGCACCGTTGCTCTGGTGGCGCGTATGGCGCGAGCACCGTGCCGGTCGTTCCCGGGGCGAGCGGCTTGGCTGGATTCCTGCCTCGTCAGCCGCCGAGCGTCCGCTGTGGCTGCATTGTGCCTCGGTCGGCGAGGTCCAGGCCACATGGCCGCTGATCGAGGCCTTGCGCCACCGCTATCCGCAGCGCCGTCTGGTGATCACCACCATGACGGCCACCGGTGCCGAACGTGCCGTGGCGCTGGCGGAAAAGCTCCGCCACGCGGGCGATGGCGCCGAAGTGAGTCATTACTTCCTGCCGCTGGATTTTCCCTGTGCCGCACGGCGTTTCGTCACTCGCCTGCGCCCAGGACTGGCGATCTTCTTCGAGACCGAACTCTGGCCCAATCTGCTGGCCGCTTGTTCGCGGCGTGGCGTGCCCGTTGCCGTGGTCAACGGGCGGCTATCGACGCGCGCCTTTCGTACGTATCGACGCCTTCCCCGCCTGATGCGAGAGGCGTTGTCCCATGTCACTTGGCTGGGTGCCAAGTCATCCCAGGACGCCGAACGCTTCGAGGCGCTCGGCATGGCGGCGCAGGCCACCACGATAACCGGCTCGTTGAAGTTCGATATTGCCTTGAATGACGAGGCCTTCGATGTGAGTGAGCGCTTGCGCACCATGCTGGGTGAGCGCCCGGTCTGGGTCGCTGGCTCTACGCACTCGGGTGAGGACGAGGTACTGCTGGCGACTCACGCCAGGGTGCGCGAGACATTGCCCGAGGCGTTGCTGATTCTGGTGCCGCGCCATCCCAGGCGCTTCGAGGCGGTGGCCGAGCTCTGCGCCGAGCACGGGCTGGCCTGTGCTCGACGATCGAAAAGCGAGACGCCGGATGCTGAAACCGCCGTTTATCTGGGCGATACCATGGGCGAGTTGCGCGCTCTTTATGGTGCCGCGGACCTGGCCTTCGTCGGCGGAAGTCTCGTACCGGTAGGAGGGCACAATCTGCTCGAGCCGGCGGCCATGGGTGTGCCGGTACTGACTGGTCCTGAACTGGCCAATTTCGAGGATGTGGCCGAGATGCTGCGTGAGCACGATGCCCTGGTGGAAGTGGCCGATGGGAACGACCTGGGATCGACCCTGACGCGCTTGTTCGGCGAGCCGGCGGAGAGGCGCCGGCTCGCCGAGGCCGGCCGAACGGCGGTCGAGACCAATCGGGGCGCCTTGGTCCGCACCCTGGAAGGCCTGGACGCACTTCTTCCTGAGTGAGTGATCACTTACTCACCTGACGGAGTCAGACGCTCCACGCCCTGATCAGTGCCTAGCAGCAGCACATCGGCGCCCCGGGCGGCGAACAGGCCGTTGGTCACCACGCCGGCAATGCTGTTGAGCCGGGCCTCCATGGCTTCGGGATCGTCGATCATGAATTCATAGCAGTCGAGGATCTGGTTGCCGTTGTCGGTGATCACCCCCTCGCGATAGACCGGATCGGCTCCCAGCCTGACCAGTTCCCGGGCCACATAGGAGCGCGCCATGGGGATCACTTCCACAGGCAGCGGGAAGTTGCCCAGGCGCCCGACGCGCTTGGAGGCGTCGGCGATGCACACGAAACGCTCTGAACAGGCGGCGACGATCTTCTCTCGGGTCAGGGCTGCGCCGCCGCCCTTGATCATGTGGAAGTGAGCGTTCACTTCGTCCGCACCGTCGACATAGACGGGAAGCGTGCCTGTCTCGTTGAGCTCGAAGACATCGATGCCGTGGCCTCGTAGTCGCTCGGCGGTCGCTTCCGAACTGGCCACCGCGCCGCGAAAGTCGCCGCGCAGCGTGGCCAGCTTGTCGATGAAGCGATTGGCGGTAGAGCCGGTGCCTACGCCGATGACGACGTTGCGCCCGAGTAACGGGCGGATCTCGTCGAGGGCGGCGGCGGCCACGGCATCCTTGAGTTCGTCTTGAGTCATGTCCTGCTCGCTGTCCGGTAGGTGGCGAATGCGGCGCCATTATAGGCCATGTCGTCGTCTCGTGCTGGACGCCGTAGCAGGCGGAATGCTACCAATAAGGGTTCCCTTCATGCCGCATCGGGACGCATCGGGTGCCACTGTGGCGCCTGCCGCTCCCGCGGTTCTCATGCGCTACCCCATTGGGATATCAGGATGCTCGAAGCCACCGTCAAGAAAATCCTCCAGGCCCGGGTCTATGAAGCGGCCCGGGAAACGCCGATCTCGCCGGCTCCCCTCCTTTCCCGTCGATTCCACAACCAGATCCTGATCAAGCGCGAGGACCTGCAGCCGGTCCACTCCTTCAAGATTCGCGGCGCCTACAATCGCATGGCCCAGCTCACCGACGAGCAGAAGGCCAAGGGCGTGATCGCCGCCTCAGCAGGCAATCACGCTCAGGGGCTGGCGATGGCCGCCAAGCAGATGGGCGTCAAGGCGGTGATCGTGATGCCGCGCATCACGCCGGATATCAAGGTTCAGGCCGTGCGTGGCTGGGGTGCCAAGGTGGTCCTCAAGGGCGATGCCTTCGCCGCCGCCGCCGCTCATGCTCAGGAATTGATCGAGGAGCACGGCTACACCTATATCCCGCCTTTCGACGATCTCGACGTCATTGCCGGTCAGGGTACCGTTGGCATGGAAATTCTTCGTCAGCAGGCCGGGCCCCTGGATGCCATCTTCGTGCCGGTGGGAGGCGGTGGCTTGATTGCTGGCATCGCGGCCTACGTCAAGTACCTGCGCCCGGAGATCAAGGTGATCGGCGTGGAGTCGGAGGACAGCGCCTGTCTCAAGGCCGCGCTGGAAAGCGGCGAGCGCGTGACGCTCGATCAGGTCGGCGTCTTCGCCGAGGGGGTGGCCGTGGCGCAGATCGGCGAGGCGCCCTTCGCGATCATGCGCGACCTGGTGGACGATGTCATCACGGTCAACACCGACGAGATGTGCGCCGCGGTGAAGGACATCTTCGAGGAGACCCGAGCGGTGTCCGAGACCTCTGGAGCGCTGTCGCTGGCGGGCCTCAAGAAGTACATCCAGTCGACTGGTGCCACCGGGGAGACGCTGGTGTGCATCAACTCCGGTGCCAACACCAATTTCGATCGCCTGCAGCACATCGCCGAGCGTACCGAGCTGGGCGAGCAGCGCGAAGCGATCCTGGCGGTGACCATTCCCGAGCGTCCCGGCAGCTTCAAGAAATTCTGCCGGACCATCGGCAAGCGCATGGTCACCGAGTTCAATTATCGCTATGCCGATCCCGAGCGGGCGCACATTTTCGTCGGTGTTCAGGTCAAGCCGGGCGGCGAGGATCGCCAGGCCGTGATCGACAAGCTGCGCGGTGCCGACTATCCGGTGGAAGACCTCACCGACAACGAGCTGGCCAAACTGCACATCCGACACCTGGGGGGCGGGCGCCCGAAGGAACACTTCGAGGAAGAGGTGTATCGCTTCGAGTTTCCCGAGCGCCCCGGTGCCCTGATGAACTTTTTGACGCATCTCCCTCAGGACTGGAACATTTCATTGTTCCATTACCGCAATCACGGTGCCGCCTATGGGCGCGTGCTGGTGGGCATGCAGGTGCCCAATGGCGATCACAGCCATGTCGAGGGATACTTTGATGAGATCGGGTATCGCTACTGGAAGGAGAGCGATAACCCGGCATATCGCCTCTTCATGGCGTGAATCCCTCCGGTGTGAGCGCTGACTCACTTCCAAGTGCCTGACTGATCGGGCGCGTTTCGCGACTTTCCCGGGCGTGACTGTTGTCATGTCCGGGTCCTTCGGCTACTCTCACAACCCAAAGAGCATCGGCTGAGGTGTTTTCCGGGAGATGGCGACATCGTCGCCGGGGAAACGCGGCCGTTTCCAACACGATAACGGCAGAAACTGCCGGACGAGCAGGGAGTCGACGATGAAGCGCAAGCCCGATCTGATCATGGTACTGGTGCTGTTGTTCAGCATCGCGGTCGTGGTGACCGGCTATGCCCAGGCACTGGCGGGCGACTGATAGCGACTTTCATCAGCACGCTCTGATGGCATGAACATGAGACGGCCGATGCGTGATGCATCGGCCGTCTTGATGTTGGGGGCCGTCTCTAGCGCGCAGGGCGACTCAGGGGCGTAGAATCCGGCGATCGCTGACGATGGCGTCCAGAGGCACGTCCCAGGGCGCTACCGGGAGGCGCGTGACGCGCTGGCAGTCGTGGGCCAGGCCGATCAGGCGAGGTCGGGGGCCGGGGCGTTGGGTGAAGGCGAGAGTGCGATCGTAGAAGCCGCCTCCCATGCCGATGCGCTGGCCGTCATCGTCGAAGCCGACCAAGGGCAGGAGGATGACATCCAGAGTCCAGGTTGCCTGACGTCGCGCGCGGTGCGCGCCATGACGGGTGTCGGGTTCGGGAATGCCGAAACGATTGGTCACCATGGGGGTGTCGCCATGGTAATGGACGAACCAGAGGGTATTGGGTGCCAGGGGGCGCAATACCGGCAGATAGGCGCGGGCTCCACGTTCCCTGAGCCAGGGCAACAGAGGCGTCGGATCGATTTCGCCGTCATTGGGCAGGTAGAGCGCCACACGCCGGGCTCTGAAGACTTCCGGCAGTCGACGCAGGGCATGGCATAGCCGCGTGGCGGCGGCCTTCTGCTCGCGTCGATCGAGTTCGCGTCGACGCCGCCGCAGTGCTTGGCGCAGTTCGCGTCGTGTCGTGGGTGCGGCTGGATCCTGCATGACGTTCATGATGGATGAAGTTCCCCAGAGTGCCGCTGTCGTTCTGGCCCTTGAACCCATTGGTTCAAGGTGGGTGGCCGCAGTCGAACCGTCAGGCTTTCCGTCTCACGGACATGCACACGGGTCCGACTAGCTGTTGGCCCCCTGGGTAATGCGCATAGGCTCGAGGGACGATAACGACTGGCGAACACCCCAGGGAACGATTCCTATCCTAGCAGAGCCGCCGGCCTGGCCAAAGGGAAGAATCCCTTCAGCGCCCGGGGGCATCGGAAAGCGCCTTCTCGAGACGCTGGTTGAGCTCGCTCAGGCTCTGCTCGCCGGCACGTTGCTCGTCCTGGGTCTCGAGCAACTCGTTAGCGATATTCAGGGCCGCCATGATGGCGACCTTCTCGCGGTCGACCACCTTGCCCTGGGCATGGATGCCCTGCATGGCGCGGTCCAGGTAACGTGCTGCACGTTCGAGTTTGCTCTCCTCGTCCGGCGGGCAGGCGATGACGTACTGCCGATCCAGCAGGGTGATCTCGATGGTGGGCCGTGAAGAGTCGCTCATGGGTGCTCCGGAGGGGGCCGAGGGCGCGTCTCGGGGGCTCGATGCGTTAACATCGAGGGGAATACGAACTTTCAGTCACTATAAGAGAGCCGTTCAAGCGCGGTCAACGCGTGCGGGGCTCCACCATGGATCGCGTCATGTCATTGATCAACGAACGCCAGGACTTTTCCACCATCGCCGACACCTTCCTGCTGCATGGCAGCATGCAGTCTCCGGCCTTCCTGGACGGCCGCCTGTGCGCCTCGCTGGCGTTGCACGATCTCGATGCCGAAGGCTGGCTGGAGATGGTCTGCCTCAACCTTGGCGTCGAGCAGCCCAGAGACGAGCCGTCTGCCGAGCGTCTCCTGGGCTGGCGTCGCCAGACGCTGGAGGCCTTGTCCGCAGCGGAGATGAACTACGAACCCCTGCTGCCCGATGAACTGTTTTCGCTGGCCGAGCGTGCGCAGGGCCTCCAGGAATGGACCCTGGGCTTCCTCGAGGTGGTGCGGGATGCCGGCGACGAGCCGCGCAGGAACTGGTCGGATTCGCTCAGGGAAGCCATCGACGATCTGAGCGGATTGACGGATATCGAGACTGACCTCGATGACAGCCCTGAAAACGAGAACGATCTGTTTGCCCTGACTGAGCACGCCAGAATGGCTGCCATGTTGCTCTATACCGAGCAGCATCCCGGCAAGCCGCAGGTGGAACAGGTCGAGGAGCCGGGCCCGACCCACTGACTCTTACCCTTATCTTGGTGTGTCCAGGAGCTGCCATGTCGATCGAAGCCGAGTGTCGCCCGCGCGCCATCCGTCTGGATGAGTACAGGAGTCGACGTCGCCGACTCATGGATGACGTGCCGGCGGATGCCGCTGTGCTGTTGCCGGGGGCCTCTCTGGTCACGCGCTCCCGCGACAGCGAATTTCCTTTCCGCCAGGACAGCGACTTTCACTACCTGACAGGGTTTCCCGAGCCGGATGCCCTGCTGCTGTTGCTGCCCGGCCGCGCCGAAGGAGAATGCGTGCTGTTCTGCCAGGATCGTGACCCGGCCATGGAGACCTGGACGGGGCAGCGTCTCGGCGCCGAGGGTGCCGTTCGTGTGCATGGCGTCGATCAAGCCTTCGAGAATGCCGAGCGTGATGCCCGTCTGGTCGAACTGCTGGCGGGATACGCCACGCTCTACCTGCCCTTGGGCAACAGTTCGGCGCTGCGCCTGGCGGAGCGGTTGCGTGCCGAACTGGTGGACCGACCGCGCCAGAATGCGCCGACACCTCTCGGTTTTGCCGATGTGGCGCCGCTGTTGCACGAGCAGCGCCTCATCAAGAGCGAAGGCGAGCTCGCCTTGCTGCGTCATGCCGGTGAGATTTCGGCCCATGCCCATCGGCGCGCGATGCGCGTCTCCCGGCCGGGACTCGCCGAATACCAGCTCCAGGCCGAGCTGGAGCATGAGTTCCGCTGGCGAGGCGGCAGCGGGCCGGCCTATGCCAGTATCGTCGCTGGCGGGCGCAATGCCGGCGTACTGCACTACATTGATAATCGGGATCCCCTGCGTGACGGGGAGTTGGTGCTGATCGACGCCGGTGCCGAATTCGATCTCTATGCCGGCGACATCACGCGGACCTTTCCGGTCAACGGGTGCTTCACGTCGGCACAGCGGGCATTGTACGAAGTGGTGCTGACGGCCCAGGAACGAGCCATCGACGCCGTGCGTCCCGGTGCCACGCTCGCGGCGATCCATCGAGGCGTGGTGAGCGATCTCGCCGCCGGCCTCACGGCTCTGGGAGTTCTGGCCGAAGATGGCGAGGAGGCACCCGAGGCGATCGTCGCGCGCCGCTTCTACCCTCACGCCACCTCTCACTGGCTGGGGCTCGATGTCCACGATGTGGGGAGCTATCGCCGGGATGGCGAACCGCGAACCCTGCGGCCGGGCATGGTGCTCACCATCGAGCCTGGCCTCTACCTGCCGGACAACGACGATCTGCCGGCAGCATTTCGCGGCATCGGTATTCGCATCGAGGACGATGTGGCCGTGACACCCGAGGGGTGCGAAGTGCTGACGCGAGCGGTGCCGAAGCAGGTGGCTGATATCGAGGCCCTGATGGATGAAAAGTGATCACTCGGCGATTTGTCGATCGAGTCTTTATGTAATGTACATTACGAAATATCGGAGGGTCGCGCATGAGCGAATCGTCCTCGGCTGAGAGGCCGCGGCGCGTGGATATCGCGATCATCGGTGGTGGCCTGGTCGGTGCCAGCCTGGGGGCGGCACTGGCGCCATTGATGCGTGATCGGGGGCTATCCGTGGCCGTGATCGAGGCAGCTCCCCTGCCCGATGGCCTGGATGCCCCCTGGCAGCCGAGTTTCGATGCCCGGGCCAGTGCCATTTCCCGGGGAACGGCGCATCACTTCGATCGCCTAGGCGTGTGGTCGAGCATGGCCGAACGTGCCTCGCCGATTCGGTGCATCCATGTCAGCGAGCAGGGCCGGCTTGGCGTGACACGATTGCGTGCCGAGGAATTCGGCAATGAAGCCATGGGGTATGTGATTCCCAATGCTTGGGTGGGGCGTGTTCTGCATCGTCGACTCGCCGAGTTGCCCCTGGGCTGGCACTGCCCGGCGCGGGTGGAAGGCATTCATCCCCTGGCCGGCGGTCATCGGCTGGTGCTCTCCGACGGCGCCTGTCTCGAGGCTGGGCTGACGGTGATGGCCGATGGAGGTCGCTCGGGACTCAAGGAGCGCCTCGGCATCGAGAGTCGGGAGTGCCCTTATGAGCAAGTCGCCGTGGTCACCACGGTGGGGCTCGATCGCCCCCATGAGGGCATCGCCTATGAGCGTTTCACGAGCGCCGGCCCCATTGCCTTGCTGCCCATGACCGGGCAGCGCATGGCGTTGATCTGGACCTTTGCCGCCGGCCGTGAACGAGAGGCCCTGTCGCGCTCCGATGCTGACTTCCTGGCACACCTGCAAGCCACTTTCGGGGATCGGGCGGGGCGTTTTCGGCGTGTCGGCGAGCGCCATGCCTATCCGCTCTCGTTGGTCACCGCCAGCGAGACGGTGCGCCCGGGCCTGGCGGTGATGGGCAACGCGGCTCATGCCCTGCATCCGGTGGCCGGGCAGGGATTCAATCTGGCCCTGCGGGGCGTGATGGATCTGGTGGCCGCCATCGAGGCAGGGCTGGTGCGAGGCGATGCGCCGGGCGATGCCGCGACCTTGAATGATTTCGAGGCGCGCCGCAGTGGAGATCGCGACAACGTGATCCGCTTCAGCGATGGCCTGGTGCGGGTGTTCGGCTTCGATGACCCGTTGCTGTCGCGGGCGCGGGCCGCCGGTCTGGTGGGGCTAAACCTGCTCGGGCCATTGCGTCGAACGCTGGCCAGGCGGGCCATGGGCGTGGAACGATGACGACATCAACCGGGATCGGGGCAGGAAGGCGACATGGCGGGTGAAACGGAGAACGATGTGATCATCGTCGGCGGCGGCATGGTGGGCGCGACGCTGGCAGGCTTGCTGGGACGAGCCGGCATGTCGGTGACGCTGCTGGATGCCAGGCCGAGCCCCGTGGATGCCGAGGCGGCGGGGCGCGGTCCCGCCGACCTTCGGGTCAGTGCGCTGACGCCGGTTTCCCAGCGCCTGCTGGAGGGGCTGGGCGCCTGGGCAATGATGCGTGAGCGCCGTGTCACGCCTTATTGTCATATGCGGGTCTGGGACGGTGAGGGTACCGGTGAGGTGAGCTTCTCCGCCGATCAGGCAGGCCTGCCGGTCCTTGGTCACATCGTCGAGAATGACGTCGTGGTGTCGGCCCTGGAGGCGTGTCTGACGGAGCTGCCGACGGTACGGCGGCGCTTCTCTGCCCGGGTCGTCGGGCTCGAGACGCGCCATGGTGACCCGGTACTGCATCTGGAAGATGGCGAGCGACTCCAGGCCCCGCTGGTGGTGGCCGCCGATGGAGCGCGATCTCCCCTGCGGAAGATGGCCGGGATCGAGACCCGGTCGCATGACACCGGCCAGGAAGCGCTGGTGACCTCGGTGCGCACCGAGCGCCCCCATGGCGGCGTGGCGCGACAGGCCTTTCTGGCCGACGGTCCCCTGGCGTTTCTGCCGCTGACCCTGGACGGCGATGAGCGACATTGTTCCATTGTCTGGTCGACGTCGCCGGGCGAAGCCGAGCGGCTGACGGCGCTGTCGCCGGAATCGCTGGGAGCGGAACTGGAGGCCGGCATCGGTGCTTGCCTGGGCCGGGTGACGCCGGTCGATCGTGCTGTGTGCCTGCCGCTTACCCAGCGTCACGCCGAGCGCTATACGTTGCCAGGACTGGCCTTGGTGGGCGATGCCGCGCACAGCATTCATCCCCTGGCGGGTCAGGGAGCCAATCTTGGCCTGATGGACGTGGCAGTGCTGGCCGAGACATTGCTCGAGGCGCGACGGCGTGGCATCGCCTTGGGCGACGAGGCCTGGCTGGCGCGTTATGCGCGTCGCCGCCGGGGCGACAACGCCACCATGCTGCGCTTGATGGATGCTTTCCGGCTACTGTTCGGGGCGCGCCATCCGGCCCTGACGCTGGCGCGCAACCTGGGGCTTTCGGGTGTCGATCGACTAGGGCCCGTCAAGCGGTTGCTGATGCAGCAGGCGGCGGGGCAAAGAGGACGCCTGCCCGCCACCTGCCGCTGATCGGCCTGGCTCAGCGTTTGCGTTCGTCCAGCACGTTCAAGGCCTTGAGCAGATTCAGGGCCTCGCCGAGCTGGTAGTCGTCGCGCAGGCGGGTATTGAACTCACCGCCCTGGGTGCCCCCGCCGTTGCCGGTCAGGTGGCCTTCCAGGTCGGCTTCGCGAACTTGCAGCCCATTGTCCTTGGCGACCTCAAGGCGCCCGCGGACCACCTCGACATCAGGTTCGATGCCTTGTGCCTGGATGGAACGACCGCTCGGTGTGAAATAACGTGCGGTGGTCAGCTTGAGCGCTTCGTCCTCGCCCAGCGGCATGATCTGCTGCACCGATCCCTTGCCGAAGCTCTTGGTGCCCATGACGACGCCGCGCCGCTGATCCTGCAGGGCGCCGGCGACGATCTCTGCCGCCGAGGCACTGCCACCGTTGATCAGCACCACCAGCGGCACATCGGGAGCAGTCGTGACCCGATTGGCATAGAAGCTCAGTTCGCTGTCGGCCAGTCGGCCCTCGGTGTAGACGATCTGGCCATCCTCCAGAAAGGCATCGGCCACGTCGACGGCGGCCTGGAGCACTCCGCCGGGATTGTTGCGCAGATCCAGCACGAGACCCTGCAGCGGGCCGTCCTCGGTCAGGTCGTTCAGGGCCTCGGTAACCTGTTCGCCGGTGCGGGTCTGGAACTGGCTGACCCGCAGGTAGCCGTAGCCCGGTGCCAGGATGTCGCTCTTCACGCTCTGGGTCCGAATGATCTCGCGTTCCAGGGTGACGTTGCGTGGTGCATCCTCGCCCTGACGCATGATGGTCAGGCGGATCTCGGTGCCCGGGTCGCCGCGCATCAGCTCGACTGCTTCCTGCAGCGACAGGCCTTCGGTCGGGGTGTCGTCGATGCGCAGGATGGAGTCCTGAGCCTGGAGGCCGGATCGGGAAGCGGGGGTGTCGTCGATCGGCGTGATCACGGTGAGCTGGCCGTCGCGCTTGCCCACCTCGATACCCACGCCGCCGAACTCGCCCTGGGTGGTTTCGCGCAGGCTCTCGTAGGCCTTGGCATCGAGATAAGTGGAGTGAGGGTCCAGTTCGCTCAACATGCCGCGCATGGCATTGCGCAGCAAGGTGGCGTCATCGACTTCCTCGACATAGGCGCGCTTGATGCGCTCGAACACCTCGGCAAAGGCCTGGATCTCGGCCACCGGCAGGTCATCATCCGTCTCGGAAGCGGCAACGGCGGGCAGCGGCGCGACGAGCAGGGCGATGGGAAGCAGCGTGGCGCCCAGGCGATGCCGAAGAGTGGGAAGGCCAACGGGGCGTAAGGGCATGCGGTCTCTCGCGGTTCCATTAGAGTAAGCCCAGCATAGCGTGGGCATGGCGGCCAAGAAAACACTGAAGCGAGGCGCCGTCGTTTCGGCATTCCCCGGGGCTTGTCTCCCGGACTATCGCTGGGCGACCCAGCTCTGGGGATCGATGGGGTCTCCGGCGCGTCGTACTTCGAAATAAAGCCCTGGCGAGGGCTGTCCGCCGCTGGCGCCCACCACGCCGATGGTCTGCCCCGTGTCGACGGCCGCGCCAACCTCGACGCTGAAGTGCTGCAAGTGGGCGTGCAGGGTCATGACGCCGTCGCCGTGGTCGATGATCAGCAGGTTACCGAAGCCGCGCATCCAGTCGGCGAACACGACCCGGCCGGCATGCACTGCCTCGACCGGCGTGCCGGCCGCCGCACGGATCAGCATGCCATCGCGGTGCACGCCACGCCCCTGCCGGAATGTCGAGGTCACCTTGCCTTGGACTGGCCAGGGAAGGTCGCCCCGAGTTTCGCTGATGGCAGTGGAAGGCGGTGGACGTTCGAGCCGGGCCAATCGCTCCTGCACCTGCTGCAGGACTTGCTCGGCATGTGCCCTGTCCTGATCGAGGGCGGACAGCCGTGCCTCCTTGGTGGCGTAGCGCTCGTCCAGCTTGGCGAGCAGGGCCTCGCGTTCGTCCACCTGGCTGGCCAGCTCGGCACTGCGCTTTTCCAGTTCACCGGCCAGTTGTTCCAGGCGCTGCCCTCGTTCGTCCAGGGCTTGCTGGTTGTCGTCCAGTGCCGTGTCGAGCCTGTCGAGTTCCGCCAGCCGGGCATTGCGGGCTTCCGCAAGGCGATTGAGGTAGGTCTGCAGGCGGTCCAGTCGCCCCGGATCGTCCTGGTTGAGCAGCAGCTTGAGCTGTGGGGTCAGCCCGAGACGATAAAGGGCATCGACCTGTTGCTCCAGGGCGGCGAGTTGTTCCTGGCGCTCGGCCTCCAGACGCTTGCGCTCTTCCTCCAGTTCGATGACTTCGTCGTTCAGCGCGCGTCGCTGTGCCTGAATGTCGTCGAGGCGGCGGTGCGTCTCGGCCAGTGACGTCTCGATCTCGCGCAGCGCTTCGCTGGCCTCGTCCCGGGCCTGACCGGTGGCGTCGAGCTCGCGGGTGACCTCCTGGATGCGTTCACCGATGGCGTCGATGCGCTGCTGGGCTTCGCGCTCATCGGTGACGGCCATGGCTGGCGTCACGGCCAGCCACAGCACTAGGGGCAGCAGGCGGCACACGCCTTCCCGTCGCGGAAATGCCTTGCTCACTGGGTGTCGATCAGAATCCGGCCGGTCATCTCCTCGGGAACCGGCTGATCCATCATTGCCAACAGGGTCGGCGCGAGGTCGCACAGGCTGCCATCGTCGAGGAGGCGGAGCGGACGCTCGCCGACATAGACCAGCGGCACCTGGAAGGTGGTGTGGGCGGTCTGCGGCGCGCCGGTTTCGGGGTGCACCATCTGTTCGGCGTTGCCGTGGTCGGCGGTGATCAGACAGGCGCCGCCGGCCTTCTCGATGGCCTCGACCACGCGACCCACGCAGGCATCCACGGCTTCGATGGCGGCCACGGCGGCATCGAAGTCACCGGTATGGCCGACCATGTCGCCGTTGGCGTAGTTGCACACGATCAGATCGAAATCGTCGGATTCGATGGCGCCGACCAGGCGATCGGTGACCTCCACGGCGCTCATCTCGGGCTTCTCGTCGTAGGTTTTCACGTCCTGGGGCGAGGGCACCAGGATTCGGGTCTCGCCCTTGAACTCGGCTTCGCGACCACCGGAGAAGAAGAAGGTGACGTGGGCGTATTTCTCGGTCTCGGCGATACGCAGTTGCGTGAGATCGCGCTGCTCCATCACCTCGCCCAGGGTGTTGGGCAGGTCGGCCGGCGGGAAGGCGGCCGGCGCCGGGATGTCGGCGGCGTACTGGGTCATGGTCACCAGGCTGCCATTGGCCAGGCGGGGCCGGGCCTGGCGCTCGAATCCGTCGAAACCGTCCTCGACGAAGGCGCGGGTCAATTCCCTGGCGCGGTCGGCGCGGAAGTTCATGAACAGGGCAGCGTCGCCGTCTTCCATGGCGATCGGCGTGCCGTTCGGCGCAATGGCAGTGGCGGTGACGAATTCGTCGGTCTCGTCGCGCTCGTAGGCGGCCTGCAGGCCGGCTTCGGCACGGGGTGCCTGATGTGCGCCGTGACCCTCGGTCACCAGGCGGTAGGCCTGCTCGACACGATCCCAGCGATTGTCGCGGTCCATGGCGAAATAGCGGCCGATCAGCGAGGCGACGAAGCCGTTTTCGGCGCCGACCAGCTCGGCCAGCTTGGCGTTGGCGCGCTCGATGGAGGCCAGGGCGCTCTTCGGCGCGGTGTCGCGACCGTCGAGGAAGCCGTGCAGATAGATGCGTTTGGCACCGCGCTGGGCGGCCAGTTCGGCCATGGCCAGGATGTGGTCTTCGTGGCTGTGCACGCCACCCGGCGACAACAGGCCCAGCAGATGGACTGCCTTGCCGGCGCTCACGGCGGCGTCGATGGCGTCGGTCAGGACGGTGTTGTCGGCCAGCTCGTTGTCTTCGATGGCCTTGGTGATGCGCGTGAAGTCCTGATAGACGATGCGCCCGGCCCCGAGGTTCATGTGGCCGACTTCCGAGTTGCCCATCTGGCCGTCGGGCAGGCCCACGTAGCGTCCGTCGGTATGCAGCAGGGCGTGAGGACGCTCTGCCCAGAGACGATCCATTACCGGCGTGCGCGCGGCCTGGACCGCATTGTGGGCGGCATCCGGGTTGTGGCCGTAGCCGTCGAGGATGATCAGTGCCACCGGGCGGGGTGTCGGGGTCAATGTATCGGTCATGGGAGCCTCATAGTGAAGAAGCGAGGGGCGCGACGCCTCCGGGCCGTCGGCGGGGTCGCGACTTGCCACTGCATACGGCATCATATCGCACGGGTCCACCGGGCGTCATTTTGGCCGTCCTCGGTCGGGGCCTGCATCATGTATACTGGACGCCGCCGGCAGTCGCCGGCCCGTTCACCGTGCACCCGAAGAAGAGTTACTCCAAGCCATGATCGATCAGCTGTTCGAATTCGTGCAGAACCATCCGCTGCTGGTGGGCGCCTTCCTGCTGGTGTTGCTCGCCTGGGCCCTCTACGAGGTCCGCAATAGCGGCGCCAACGGCGTGACCACCAGCGAGGCCACCCAGCTGGTCAATCGTGAGGACGCCGTGGTGCTCGATATCCGCGAGACCAAGGACTTCAAGGCAGGCCATATCGCCGGCGCGCGCAATATTCCCCAGAGCCGGATCGATGACCGTATCGGCGAGCTCGACAAGTTCAAGGACAAGCCGGTCATCGTGGTCTGCAAGCACGGCCAGAGTTCCGGTGCCGTCCAGGGCAAGCTGGCCAAGGCCGGCTTCGAGCGGGCGCTCAAGCTCAAGGGCGGCATGACGCAGTGGCAGTCAGACGGCCTGCCGCTGGTCAAGAAGTGATACGCCGGTTTCTCCTATTCTCCATTTAACGTAAAGGACGCATTTCCATGGCGGAAGACAACAACCAGGGTGGCGGCGTCAACGGCCAGGCCGCCGACCAGCAGGACAAGCCGCAGGTACAATTCGCCCTGCAGCGCATCTACATCAAGGATCTCTCCTTCGAGGCGCCGAACTCTCCGGCGGTATTCCAGCAACCGTTCAAGCCCAAGGTCGGCCTGGACCTGGACACTACCCACCAGAAAATCGGTGAGGACCTCTACGAAGTGGTGGTCAAGGTCACCGCCCAGGTGACTCACAGCGAGGAAGGCACGACTTCCTTCCTGGCCGAAGTCGAGCAGGCCGGCATGTTCCGCATCGGCGGCCTCGAGGGCGCACAGCTCGATCACACCCTGGGAGCGTTCTGTCCCAACGTGCTGTTCCCCTATGCTCGTGAATGCGTCGATAGCCTGGTCAACCGTGGCGGCTTCCCCCCGCTGATGCTGGCGCCGGTGAACTTCGAGGCGATCTACGCCCAGCGCAAGCAGCGCGAGGCCCAGGAGCAGGGCGAGCAGGCGACGCAGTAACCGTTGGCTGTCAGAGGCTGGTTGCGATGAGCGCCAAGCATTCGATGGGCAAGGCCCCTCGCATTCATGTCGCCGCCGAGCTGCAGGCCGGCGGCGACGTGGTTCTGCCTGATGGCGCGGCGCGCCATGTGGCGCGAGTCCTGCGCCTGGGGCCCGGTGCGCCCGTGATCATCTTCGATGGTCAGGGCAACGAGGCCGAGGCGATCTTGACCGAGGCCGGTCGCAAGCAGGTGGTGGCTCGCATCGAACGCGTCGCGGCTGGACGTGGCGAATCGCCGCTGGCCGTGCACCTGGGTCAGGCCATCTCCAAGGGCGACCGCATGGACTACGCCATCCAGAAAGCCGTGGAACTGGGCGTCGCCGAGATCACACCGCTTTACACCGACCATGGTGACGTGCGTCTCAAGGGCGAGCGCGAGGCCAAGAAACTGGCCCATTGGCAAGCGGTTGCGGCCAGTGCCTGCGAACAGTGCGGTCGAGCCACCTTGCCGCCGGTGCATCCCCCTCGCAGCGTGGCCGACTGGCTGGCCGAGCGTGACGAGCCCCTGTGCCTGGTGCTGCATCCCGGTACGCCCGGGGAACTCGACCGGCATGACGACCCCGTTCGTGCGGCCTTGCTGATCGGCCCCGAAGGCGGCCTTTCCCCCGCCGAGGTGGATGCTGCCGCGGATGCCGGCTTCGCCTCCTTGACCCTCGGCCCGCGCATCCTGCGCACCGAAACCGCCCCGGTCGTCGCCTTGTCCCTGCTGCAGAACCGCTTCGGGGATTTGTAGCCACTGGCTCGGGCCCGCCCTCATAATGTTCATACATCCTTCCGGAAGACTCGCATGTCCGATTATCGAGAGCGTCGCGCTGGCCATTCGCGTCGCGAGCCCATGCGCCGGGCCAGGGAGCCCAAGGCCAGTGTCGGCGAGGTCGCCTACCTGCCGGTGGTGACGGTCAACGAGACCGGGGCCTTCCTCGACTGGGGACACGCCCGCGATCTCCTGCTGCCTTACGGGGAACAGCGTTTTCGTCCCATCGTGGGCCGCCGCGTGCTGGTGATGATCCACGAGGATCGCCAGGGCCGCCCGGTGGCCAGTCAGCGCCTGGAGCGCCATATCGCCGATGCAGCGGAGGGGCTGGGTGCCGGCGATGCCGTGGACCTGGTCATCGCCGAGCAGACCGATCTGGGCTACAAGGCAGTCGTCGACGGCCAGTTCTGGGGGCTGCTCTATCGTGACGACGTGACCCGGCCGTTGCGCCGCGGGCAACGGATCAAGGGTTATGTAAAGCGCCTGCGTGAGGATGGTCGCCTGGATCTCTCGTTGCTGCCGCCCGGTCCGGCGCGGCTCGATGTGGTCGGCGAGACGGTACTCAAGGCGCTGCGTGAGAGTGGCGGCTATCTGCCGCTCGGCGACAAGAGCCCGGCCGACGAGATCAAGGCGCGGCTGGGCGTCAGCAAGAATGCCTTCAAGCAGGCCATCGGCCGTCTCTACAAGCAGGGAATCGTCACCCTGGAGCCGACGGGTATCCGCCTGGTGCCTGGCGGGAACCAAGACTCTCACGGAGCCTCGTAGCGAAGCGCGCCGGGGGCAGACCGTAAAGGAGGTCATTTGCCATGGATGGCAAATGTAGCGCCCATGAATGGGTTTACAGCGCCTCCTTAAAGGCCTGCCGACGGATCAGCGCTTTACGTACTACTTGAGCCCGAGCGTCTTGGTGCGCTTGCCGGCCATACGGCATACTGGCCGCATTGACCCTTCACTCCGGAACTCGATTCGATGAACGATCGTCCCCTCAAGGTCGGCGTGGTGATGGATCCCATCGCCGATCTCAGCTACAAGAAGGACACCAGTCTGGCGATGCTGTGGGCCGCCCAGGATCGCGGCTGGTCGCTGCACTACATGGAGCAGGAAGACCTGTTCCTGCGCGATGGCCGGGCCCACGCCCGCTGGCGCGAACTCGAGGTGTATCGCGACCCCGAGCGCTGGTATGTGCTGGGTGAGTCCCGGGTCGCGCCGCTCGCCGAGCTGGACGTGGTGCTGATGCGCAAGGATCCGCCGGTGGACGGTCGCTTCCTCGATGCCGTGCATCTGCTCGGCTTCGCCGAACGCGAAGGCGTGCTGGTGGTCAATCCGACCCGCGCCCTGCTGGAGTGCAACGAGAAACTGTTCGCCCAGCAGTTCCCGCAGTGCTGCGCACCGACCCTGGTATCCTGCCGCGACACCGAGATCCGCGCTTTCCACGCCGAGCATGGTGACGTCATCCTCAAGCCCCTGGACGGCATGGGCGGCAGCGGGATCTTTCATGTCGGCCCCGAGGGGCGCAATCTCGGGGCGGTGATCGAGACGCTGACCGAGCGGGGCACTCGCCAGGCCATGGCCCAGCGCTATCTGCCGGAAATCAAGGATGGTGACACCCGCATTCTCCTGGTGGAGGGTGAGCCGGTGCCCTATGGGTTGGCGCGGGTGCCCATGGCCGGCGAGACACGAGGCAACCTGGCGGCCGGCGGCCGGGGCGTCAGCCGCGAGCTTACCGACCGGGATCGCTGGCTGGTCGAGCAGGTGCAGCCGATGATCCGCGAAAAGGGGTTGATGTTCGTCGGCCTCGACGTCATCGGTGACTACATCACCGAGATCAACGTGACCAGTCCGACCTGTGTGCGCGAGATCGACGATCAGCGCGGCACCGATATCGCCGGCTCGCTGATGGATGCCATCTCTCGGCGTCTCACCGGGTAGAGGTGGTACAATCGGCAGGAAATGCCGAACTCGGCCAGGCGGCGCTGGACACCGTTCGAGAGGCCGTGCCCTGTCGGCCCTGCGAGGCAGGCATGGGCATGGCGAGGGCCTGTTCATCACGCGCGTCCGGCGATTCGGCGAAGGTAAACATTACGGCGTTCACTAGGTCCGCCGGGGAGTCCCATGCAAAGTTTGAAAAACCACTTCCTGATGGCAATGCCGCACCTGGAAGATCCCAATTTCGCCGGCACGCTGAGCTATCTGTGCGATCACGACGAAAAGGGCACCATGGGGGTGATCGTCAATCGACCACTGGAACTGACCCTCGATGCGCTCTTTGAACAGCTCGAGCTCGAAGGCGGCGACAGCCCGCATCGCAACGTGCCCGTCTATTACGGTGGGCCGACGCACAAGGATCGCGGCTTCATCCTGCACGAGGGAGGCAGCGAAGCTTGGGATTCGAGTCTTCAGGTGGCCGATGACATCGCCCTGACCACCTCCATGGATATCCTGCAGGCCTTGGCTGCCGGTCGTGGTCCCGAGCGCTTCCTGGTCTGTCTCGGCTGCGCAGGCTGGGAGTCAGGCCAGCTCGAGTCCGAGCTCAAGGACAATGCCTGGCTCACCGTGGAAGGTCGGGCCGATATCCTCTTCGAGGTGGAACCCGAGCAGCGGCTCGGTGCCAGCGCCGGCATACTCGGCGTCGACTTGAACCTGATGACCCGCGAGGCGGGGCATAGCTGATATGCAAGGAACGGTCTGCGCTCGGCGGGTTCGTGGAGCATGTCCGTTGGGGAAGGGTGCCGATGAGTAGCCAGCGCCTGATCCTGGGCTTCGATTTCGGTACCCGACGCATCGGCGTGGCGGTGGGCAACGAGCTGACGCGCAGCGCCAGGGCACTGGATCCACTACCGGCGCGTGATGGCATTCCCGACTGGGCGCAGGTCGCCCGGCTGGTCGACGAGTGGCGGCCGGATCTTTTCGTGGTTGGCCTGCCGCTGAACATGGATGATACCGAGAGCGACATGAGCACCCGGGCGCGCAAGTTCGGCAAGCGCCTGTTCGGTCGCTACGGCATTCCCTGCGAGATGGCCGACGAGCGCGGCTCGACCCGCGAGGCCAAGGCCATCGCCCGCGACGCCGGGCATCGCGGCAATTACCGCGACGATGGCGTCGATGGCCTGGCCGCGGTGTTGATTCTCGAAGGTTGGCTGGCCGACCGAGAGGGGCTGCCGCGCTAGGCCGTATCCGACCCGCCACGGTACTTGGCCACGAAATCTCCCACCTCGATGCAGGTAAACCGCTCGATGAAAAAGGCGAGGGTCGAGGGGTGCTGGAAGCGCTCCTCGAAACGCTCTTCCGCATCGCCCTGGCCACGAACCACGCTGGCGCGATAATGCTCGCCCTCCCGGCGGACATTGACGGTGGCGGGGCGCGCGGTGTCGCGTTTTTCCACCTTCAACTCGCCCTGTCGCTCGAGCAGCCCGCTCAAGGTCCGGCCGCCCTCGATCTCGCCTGGTGTCGCCCAGACGTCCTGATCGCGATTGCCGTAGCGGAACAACAGCAGAGTCGGCAGTGTGGTGAAGATGATGTTGGCCAGCAGCCAGGTGAGTTCAGCGCTGGAGGGAGAGGTCGTGAACAACAGCCAGAGGTTCGCCACGATGCTGAGGGTGAGCAGGCCGGCGAAAGGACGCCAGGTGCGCCAGCTCATGACCTGGCGACCGAGGAAATAGCCCCAGAGCCCGGCGACGGCCACGACGCCGATGGCCAGCTGGACCAGCGAGAATGTCGTGCCGCCGCCCATCACGACGGCTATCACGCCCACGATGAGTAGCGCGGTATAGAAGATCGCCAGCAGGATATAGGCGCGTTGCAGATTCATCGGCTCGCCTCTCCTTGTCGCAGGTTGTCGCGTTGAAACCGTTCAGGCCGCCGCTCCGTGTCGGCGGCCTTTCTGCCAGCTTAGGCGAAACTCGCCGATCGGGCCTGCCTCAGTGCCCGGTAGTTCTTCAGCGCTCGACGTCGTCGACGCCGAGGGTCTTCGGCACGAACCAGGGCACGTCGCGCAGGTCCTTCTCGATCAGATCCTCGAGGCATGGATGTGAGAGGTCCTTCGTTGAAAGGCGTTAGTTTTCGATGCTCAACTCTGGCGTCGGGCGCTGGAAGCCGCGCGTCAGCCAGGTCAGCCACAGCGCCCCGCAGGCTAGCCAGGCTCCACCGAGCACGATCGCCTTGGCATCGAGGCTCGCCATCAGCCACAGGATCGCCCCGAGACCGATCAGCGGACAGACCAGGAACCACAGGGTGTCGAGGCCGCCGCGCCGTCGTTCTCGCAGGTAGTAGTGGGCGATGACTGAGGTATTGACCAGCGCGAAGGCGAGGAAGGCACCGAAGTTGATGAATGAGGCCGCGGATAGCACATCCAGTGTCAAAGCCAGCAGGGCCACGGCGGCACTCAGCAGCAGGCCGCCCACCGGGGTACCGAAGCGGCCGAGTTGGCCCAGCAGGCGCTTGGGCAGCACCTCGTCGCGACCCATGGCATACAGCAGACGCGAGCCGCTGGCCTGGGCGGCGATCCCGGAGGCAAACTGCCCCACCACGAGGCCGATCAGGAACAGTGAGACGAAGATATCGCCGCCGATGTTGCGGGCGATTTCGTAGGCCGCCGCATCCGGATTGGCAAAATCGTGGCCGGGGGCCGCCAGTTGCACGAAGTACGAGACCACGATGAAGATCAGTCCGCCGCAGAGGGTGATCAGCAGGATTGCCCGGGGTAGGGTGCGCTTTGGCTCATGGGTCTCTTCGGTGAGGGTGGTCACCGCATCGAAGCCGAGGAAGGAATAGCAGGCTACCGCGGCCCCGGCCATCAACTGCGGCAGGGGAAAGCCCTCGTTGGCGCCCAGGAAGGGTGTCAGGCTCCAGAAGGGTTGGGCGGGATCGCCCAGCACATAGTGCATGGCGAGCCCTACGAAGGCGGTCAGTACCAGTATCTGCACCAGCATCATCACGCTGTTGACCGCGCTGGCGAGCTTCAAGCCGATCACGTTGATCAGGGTGGTGACGGCGATGAAAGCGAGCAGCCAGACGGCCACAGGGATCGCAGGAAAGGCCGAGTGCAGGTAGGCGGCGCCGATCAGCCAGATCACCATCGGTAGGAAGAGATAATCCAGCAGGATGGCCCATCCGGCCATGAAGCCCAGTCGGGCGTCGATGGACTTCCTGACGTAGGTGTACGCCGATCCCGCTACCGGGAAGGCGCTGGCCATGCGGCCATAGCTGTGGGCAGTGAACAGCATGGCGACCAGAGCGGCGACATAGGCGCCCGAGACGGCACCTTCGGTGGTCACCGCCAGCACCCCGAAGGTGCCAAGCACGATGATGGGGGTCATGTAGGCGAGGCCGAAGAGCACGACCTGGCCGAGGGTGAGGGTCTTTTTCATGTCGGTCATGGGGTTGTCCCGCTTGTGGTTGTTGTGGGTCAAGATGCTGGCCGCCGCTAGCGAGTCGGCGGATCAATCGAAGCGCCAGATAGGACCCCGCGGCGAGTCCTCGCGAGAGCCCTCGAGGCCGATCCGACGATCGGAGAGATAGTCGTAGTAGCGGCGGGCGTCCACGAGGTGTTGGTAGTCAAGGGAGAGCGCTGTGATGTCGCGGTCGCGGCCGGCCTGGAACAGAAGCGCGCCGTCGGGGGCGATCAGGGCACTGCCTCCGGCGAAGGTGAAACCGGCTCCTTCGCCGCAGCGGTTGGTCATGGCCAGGAAGCACTGGTTGTCCTGGGCTCGGGCTTGGGCGGCGCGAGTATGTACAGGGCCATAGGGGTCCATGTTGCCGTTGGTCACGATTAGCAGATCGGCCCCGAGCTGTGTCATGGACCTTGCGACCTCGGGGAATTCCAGGTCGTAGCAGATCATCAGTCCGATGGTGTAATCCCGCCATTTGGTGCACCCGAGCTGGTTGCCGGGGGTGACCAGGTCGCGCTCGTCTGGCCACAGATGGGTCTTGCGATAGCGCAGGGCGACCCCGTCCTCGGGAGTGATTAGTATCGAGGTGTTGAACACCTGTTCGCCGTCCCGTTCGAGCAGTCCCAGTGCCAAGGCGCAGTCCTGCTCGCGACTGGTCTCGATCAGCCGGGCGATCTCGGGCCCGTTGAGGCTCAGGGCGCGGTCGGTGGTGTGGCCCTCCTCGGCGAAACCGGTAAGGTGTGTCTCGGGAAACACGATCAATGAGACTTCGGGACCTTGGTCGGTGATGACCGCTAGGGCCTCGTTGAGATTGTGCGCGATGTCGCCCTCCCGTCCGGGGAGCTGCGCCAGTACCAGTTGCATACTTGCCTCCGTTGTGTGTTGTACTCGTCGCCTGGAGTCTCGGTATCATTCAGTATGCGGATTCCCGTTTTCATGCCTATTCCATGACTGGGTTACCCTTGGAGGGGATGATAGGCACTGTCGAGCGAGACCCATCATGACAATTCCCCCTACAACTGCCTCGCGCCCGGGGGCATTGGCCGAGCTCCTCAATGAGCTGGGTTGGCATCGTGCTTTCAGGGTTCTGCTGAGCCGGGTGGACGAAGACGATTTCTGGATGGCTGTGGTGCGTCAGCTGGCGCGGCACCTGACGTTCAATACATGGGTGGCGTTGATCTTCTACCAGCACCGGCCGCCCACGATCCTGGCGGATAGCGACGAGGATGACGGGACCGACGAGGCGCTCTTCCAGGACTATCAGCGCGGCCTCTACCTACTGGATCCCTTCTATGTTGCCTGCCGGGAGGTGAATGAATCGGGCTTGGTGACACTTGATGAGGTTGCGCCTCGGCACTTTCGCCGGACCGAGTATTATCAGCAGTATTTCAGCCGCAATATCGTGGCGGATGAGATTCAGCTAAATCGGCGACTGGATGAAGAAAGGACGCTCTGCCTGTCGCTGGGTGCCACTACTCCCTTCGGCAGTGCCGAGCTGGGGGTGCTGCAACTCGTCCAGCCCTGGTTGCTGGAGCTGATGCGATTGCGCATGCATTTTGAGCAGGGTGGCGAGGTGCTGGGCCCGCATCCCTGGCACCCTCATCAGGGCACGTCCGAGCAGGTGGCGTCACGGCACGGACTGACTCAGCGTGAGCGCGAGGTTAGTCAACTGATGCTTGGGGGAGGTTCGGCCAAGGAGATCGCCCGGCGATTGGAGATCTCCGTGGAAACCGTCCGAGCCCATAAAAAGCATCTCTATACCAAGCTAGGTATCAATTCTCAGGCCGAACTGTTTTCCCTGTTCTGGCAGGAACGTCCCTAGAGCGAGGTCAGTATTCGACGTCGTCGACGCCGACGGTCTTCGGCACGAACCAGGGCACGTCGCGCAGGTCCTTCTCGATCAGATCCTCGACCTGGAGCAGGGTCGCGAAGATCGCCATGCGCATGGGGATGCCGTTGTCGGTCTGACGGAAGATCGCCAGGCGCGGGTCGCCATTGAGGTCCACGTCCAGGTCGTTGGCGTCGGGGCGACTGTCGCGCGGCAGCGGATGCATGACAATGGCGTGGTCGTTGACACGCTGGTCCATGAAGGCCTTGTCCACGGTGTAGTCGCGCGAGAGGCTGAAGCCCTCGCTCATCTCGGCGGTGAAGCGTTCCTTCTGGATGCGTGTGGTGTAGACCACGTCCACATCCGAGAAGTCGGCGGCCAGATGCTCGCGGGTCTCGACGCGGTGGCCGCGCGAGGCGACCAGCTCGACCAGGTGCTGCGGCATTTCCAGCCCCGGCGGCGAGACCAGCGTGATCCGCATCGGCGCGTAGAGCGACAGCAGCTTGATCAGCGAATGCACGGTGCGGCCGAACTTGAGGTCGCCGGTGAGCAGGATATGAGCGCCGGCCAGCTGCTTGCCGCGTCGGGCGAATTCCTTGTCGATGGTGTAGATATCGAGCAGGGCCTGGCTGGGGTGCTCGCCGGGACCGTCGCCGCCGTTGATCACCGGGACATTGGTGGCCTGGGCGAATTCGGCCACCGAGCCCTGCTCCGGGTGGCGCATCACGATGGCGTCGCAGTAGCCGCTCATCACCCGGCTGGTGTCGTAGAGCGACTCGCCCTTCGCCATGGAAGAGAAAGTGAAGCCGGTAGTGTCGCAGACGCTGCCGCCCAGCCGACAGAAGGCCGCGTGGAAGCTGACCCGAGTGCGGGTGCTGGCCTCGAAGAACAGGTTGCCGAGGACCGCGCCTTCCAGCACGCGGGTAACCTTGCGGCGTTGGGCAATCGGTTCCATGCGCGCCGCCACGCGTATCAGGTGATCGACATCGTCGCGGGACAGGGAATCGACGGAGAGCAGGTGAGAACTCATGCGCGGGCCTCGGCTGGCGGTGGAGATGGCGGGCCTAGTGTAACGTCACGGCAGGGTCGCTTCACGGGTTTGGTGCCCTTGCATTTCCTCGGCGAGCTCGCCGACGCGGCGAATCGCGGCCTCGAGCGCCATCGTGGGCCGCTCGGCGTAATTGAGGCGCAGACAGTGGCGATACTTGCCCGAGGCGGAGAACATCGGCCCCGGCGCCACGTGCAGGCGTTCGATGGCGAGGCGCTCGTTGAGATACGGTGTGTCGATCGTATTGGCCAGCTCCACCCACAGCAGGAAGCCGCCCTGGGGCTGGCTGATACGTGTGCCAGCGGGGAAGTAGTCGCCGACCCAGTCGATCATGATGTCGCGCTGGCGTTGGTAGCGTCGGTTGATCTCGCGCAGATGGCGCTGGTAGTGGCCCTTCTCGATGAAAGTGGCGACGGCGCGCTGGGGCTGGGTCGCCGAGGCCCCGGTGGAGACGTATTTCTCGTGCAGGGCGCGGTCGCGGTATCGCCCCGGTGCGATCCAGCCGACCCGCAGGCCCGGCATCAGGCTCTTCGATACGCCACTGCACAGCAGCACCCGTCCCTCGTCGTCGAAGGCCTTGATGGCCTTGGGGCGGGGCGACTCGAAGGCCAGGTCGCCATAGATATCGTCCTCGATGATGGCCACATCGTAGCGTCGGGCCAGCCTGACCAGCTCACGCTTGCGTGACTCGGGCATGGTGTAGCCGAGCGGATTGTTGCAGGTCGGCGTGACCTGGATGGCTCGGATCGGCCACTGATCCAGCGCCAGCTCCAGTGCCTCGAGGCTGATGCCGCGGCGCGGGTCGGTGGGGATCTCCATTACCTTGAGCCCGTGCGCCTCGAGAATCTGCATAGCGCCGTAGAAGCTGGGCGAGTCCACGGCTACCACGTCGCCGGGGGCGGCGAGCATGCGCAACGCGATGGCCAGGGCTTCCTGGCAACCGGTGGTGATGACCACGTCGTCGGGATGCAGCAGGCAGCCGGATGCCGTGGCCAGGCGCGCCACCTGCTGACGCAGCGGCGGGTGGCCAGCCAGGCTGTCGTAGCCGAGGTCACGAGGGTCCGGATCACGGTGCAGACCGGATAGCAGACGACCGAGCGGTTTGAGGGTCGCGGCGTCCAGGGCGGGCGTTCCGGCCCCCAGGCGCCGAGGCTGATCGGCGCTCGGTGCGGAGCCGACCATGGCCAGCACCTGATCCCATTGTGCGACCTCGAGAGGCCGCTGGGCGGGACGGGATACCGTCGGCAGATCCCGAGGCCGGGGGCGCGGCAGCATATAATGACCGGAGCGGGGGCGTGCGGCGGCGAGTCCCATTTCTTCCAGTCGCGCATAGGCGCTCTGTGCGGTGGTGATACTGATGCCCTGTTCGCGACACAGCTCGCGAATCGACGGGAGGCGATCGCCGACTTTATAGGTGCCCTGAGCGATGCGGCGGGCGAGAAGGTCGGCGATGTCGTCGTAGCGTGTCGAGGCTGTCATCGCGAAGCCCTGGTAGAAGCGGTACAGATGAGTGAAAAGCGCTCGGTACAGGTGGAGTGATCATGCAACTGTACCCTATATAAAGAGTGATTCTGAATCTGTATCGCGCATGATGTCGAGCCTAACCTGTCGAGACACCTCGAAGGGCAACGACAGGAGTCCGGCCATGATGCGTGCTCGTTTGGCGAACTGGTGGCTGGCCTGGCAGCGCCAGTGGCAGCGTCATCACACCCGCCGCCGGCTGCGTGACCTCGATGCGCGGCTTCTCGACGATGTCGGCATCAGTGCGGTTCGGGCCGAACGTGAGGCTCGCAAGCCGTTCTGGCGACGTTGAACATCGGCAGAATCGCGCCATGGCCTCTATGCTGAAGCGCCCTATGCTGGAAGATTCGGGGCCGATATGGTGGCTTCGAGGGAAACACGACAATTCGATACAGGAGGTTCCATGCCCAGTCCACTCTCGCGTTACTACCTGCTGGATGTGTTCACCGATACACCGCTGGCGGGCAATCCGCTGGCCGTGTTCCTCGATGCCGAGGGCATGGAGGCCTCGGACATGCAGGCGTTCGCCAACGAGCTCAACCTGGCGGAAACGGTCTTCGTGGGAGCGCAGCAGGCAGAGAACGACTTTCCGATACGTATCTTCACACCGAGCCGCGAACTGCCGTTCGCCGGCCATCCGACCATCGGCACGGTGCACCTGCTGGCCGCCCAGGGGTTGGTGGATACCGCGCAGCCGTTGATACTGAGGGCGCCGGTCGGGCCGCTGGAGGTCCGTTTCGAGGGGGAGCTGGCGCGTTTCACCACCGCCGTGCCGGTCGAGGTCGGTGCGAGTTCGCTGGGGCGTGCTGCCGCCGCCACGTTGCTCGGGCTTGAGGCGCCGGCGATCGCCGGCGACCCGGTCCAGGCCTCCTGCGGGTTGCCGTTCCACCTCATCCCCCTGGATAGCGAGGCCTCGTTGGCGAAGGTAATGCCGGACGTCGGGCAGTGGACGCTGCATGTCTCGCCCAGCGGGGTCGACCAGGTCTATCTGTATGTGGAGAACGGCGAATCACTGGCAACACGCACCTTCATTCGCGAGTTCGCCGGGCTGAAGGAAGACCCGGCCACCGGCAGCGCGGCATCGGCGCTGGCCGGCTACCTGGGAACCCGGGATCGGCTCGACGACCGCCAGTGGCGCATTCGCCAGGGTGTGGACATGGGGCGCCCCAGCGAGATCATCGCCAGGGCCCGACGCGACGGCGAACAGGTCCGGGTCGAGGTTGCCGGGCAAGCCTGTCTCGTCGGTGAGGGTGCCTTCTACCCACGGGACTGAGTTGGCAGTTTTCTCACTTCGCCAGCGAGGGGCGGGCTTCGGCCTGCCGTGAGGCGGGCCGAGCCAGAGACCAGAAACTGACCATCGAGAGCACGCCGGCCAGACCGATCGTCAGGGCCATGGCATGGGAGGTGCCGTCATGGAACTGGCCGACCAGGGCGCCGATCAGTGCCGCCACGGTCATCTGCAGAAAGCCGAACAGCGAGGAGGCCGAGCCGGCGCATTGGGGGTTGGGCGCGAGGGCTCCCGCCATGCTCTGGGGCATCAGGATGCCGAAGCCGACGAGAAACAGGATGTGCGGGCCGATGACCGCCCAGGCGGTATAGACGCCGGCGAAGGCCAGGCCGGCCATGGTGGTGCCGGCCAGGGCGCACATCAGGGTGGCGTATTGCAGCAGGCGGTCGCGCCCCAGGCGATGACTGTAGCGGCCGCTGACCAATGAGCCGACGAAGAAGCCCGCGACGATCAGCATGAAGCCGATGCCGTACTCGAAGGGCGTCAATCCCATGAAGTCGATCAGTACGAAGGACGAGCCGGAGAGAAAGGCGAACAAACCGGCAAATCCGGTGGCATTGGTCAGGGTATAGCCGATGAAGGTGCGTTGGGTCAGCAGCATGCGGAAGTTGGCCAGGATCACGCTGGGCTGGATCGACTGGCGCCGCTCGATGGGGAGTGGTTCGGGCATCGCGAACACCAGCAACAGCAGCATGGCCACGGCGTACAGTGCCAGCAGTGTGAAGATGGCCTGCCAGCCGAAGAACAGCAGTAGGCCGGCACCGATGACCGGCGCCAATGCCGGTGCCAGCGCCATGGTGCTGGCCATGTAGGAGAGCACGCGGCTGGCCTCGATGGGACCGAAGATGTCGCGTACCGCGGCGCGGGCCAGTACCGGCCCGGTGGCGCCCCCGAATGCCTGCAGGAAGCGGCCGACGAGCAGGGTTTCGATATTGCTGGCCAGCATGCACAACAGGCTGGCGAACAGGAACAGGGCGAATCCCGCGATCATCACCGGACGGCGCCCGAAGCGGTCGGAGATCGGGCCGCAGAACAGCTGGGCCAGGGCGAAGCCGGCCATGTAGAGGCTCAGCGTCAACTGGATCTCGTCGGGTCCGGTCGACAGCGCCTCGGCCATGCTGGGCATGGCGGGCAGGTACATGTCGGTGGCCAAGGGGCCCAGTGCGGTCAGGGTGGCCAGTAGCGCTACGGTCGCGGTCGAGGTCAGCCTCAGCACATGCTGCTCCATGGGTGAAAGGGGATCGTCAGGGACGCGACAGGCGGGCCGGCTTGTGCCGTGCCCGCCTATCGTCGTGGACGCCCTGAGGCGCCGGATGGATCGAGCCATCGCGGGCTCGCCACCCTTACCGCCGGGGTGCGGCGAGGGTGACGAGCTTTCTTAGACCGCTCATTATAACTCAGTTTGCATCTGGCTGCTCGCCGGGGGCGGCGAGCCGGAAGGCGTCCAGGGCGCGAGCGTTCTCGGTGATGCGCCGAATCCGCGGGTAGGCCGAGAGATCGCACTCGAAGCGTTCGGCGTTGAAGACCTGGGGTACCAGGCAGACATCGGCCAGGGTCGGCGCATCGCCATGGCAGAAGTCGCCACTGCCGGCCTCCCGGCTGAGCATGGTCTCCAGGGCGGCGAAGCCCTGATGGATCCAGTGGCGATACCAGGCGAACTTGGCGTCGTCGTCGACCTCGAGCTCATTCACCAGGTACTTGAGCACTCGCAGGTTATTCAGCGGGTGGATCTCGCAGGCCACTGCCTGAGACAGCGCCCGAACCCGGGCGCGGGCCTCGAGCTCGATGGGCAGCAGAGCCGGCTCCGGGTAGCGCTCGTCCAGGTACTCGCAGATCGCCAGCGACTGGGTCAGCCGAATCCCGTTGTCGGTCATCAGCATCGGGACCAGGCCCTGTGGGTTGTGGGTGAGAAAGGCGTCGTCACGCTGTTCGCCCTTGACCAGGTTGATCGGGGCCTGGTCATAGGTCAGGTTCTTCAGGTTCAGCGCGATGCGTACCCGGTAGGCGGCCGACGAACGGAAATAGCCGTAGAGTGTCGTCATTTGCCTGCCTCCTCGAGATTCATTGGGGTTGATACTTCACGACCTGTTGGTCGATGGCGCCGAAGATACTCTGGCCGTCACGGTCGAACATCTCGATGCGCACCCGGTCGCCGAAGCGCATGAAGGGCGTCTTGCTGTCGCCGTGGAGGATCTTCTCGACCATGCGTACCTCGGCCAGACAACTGTAGCCCACTCCGCCGTCCGCGACTGGCTTGCCGGGGCCGCCATCGGCGTCCGGGTTGGAGACGGTGCCCGAGCCGATGACGGCGCCGGCACCCAGGTGGCGCGTGCGGGCGGCGTGGGCCACCAGCTCGGGAAAGCCGAAGATCATGTCGGGGCCGGCCTCGGGTTCGCCGAACTTGTCGCCGTTGAGGTGCACGGTGAGCGGCAGGTGGACGCGGCCGTCACGCCAGGCGTCGCCCAGTTCGTCCGGCGTCACGCAGACCGGTGAAAAACTGGAAGCTGGCTTGGCCTGGAAGAAGCCGAAACCCTTGGCCAGCTCGCCTGGGATCAAGCCGCGCAGGCTGACGTCGTTGACCAGCATCACCAGCTTGATGTGGTCGGCGGCGGCCTCGGCGCCGACGCCCATGGGCACGTCGTCGGTGATCACGGCAAGCTCGCCCTCGAAGTCGATGCCGTGTTCCTCGCTGACTGCCTCAATGTCTTCGGTGGGGGCGATGAAACGGTCGCCGCCGCCTTGGTACATCAGCGGGTCGGTCCAGAAGGTTTCCGGCATCTCGGCGCCCCGTGCCTGGCGCACCAGCTGGACGTGGTTGAGATAGGCCGAGCCGTCGGCCCAGTTGTAGGTACGCGGCAAGGGGGAATGCAGGGTGGTCTGGTCGAGCTCGAAGGCACCTTCGGTCTGACCATCGTTGAGCTGGGCATAGCGCTGCTCAAGGCGCGGTGCCAGCGTATCCCAGTTCTCGATGGCGGCTTGCAGGGTCGGGGCGATGTCGGTGGCGCGCACGGCGCGGCTCAGGTCGCGCGAGACCACGATCAGTTCGCCGTCGCGGCCAGTGTTCAGGGTGGCGAGTTTCATGATGTCGTTCCTGTACGTATCAGAGGGTACTTGTCGTCCGGCGTATCTTGTGTGCTTAGCGCGTAGCCGGGTCGAAGTGCGAGCGCAGGGTCGACCAGACATCGACGTAGTCGCGTTGACGGAAGTCGGCGTCGAGAGCGGCGTCGGTGGGGTGGAAGACATAACGGCTCTCGAACATGAAGGCCAGGGTGTTGCCGAGATATTGTGGGGTCAATTCCGCTGTCGAGGCCTTCTCGAACGTCTCGGCATCCGGGCCGTGGGGCGACATGCAGTTGTGCAGGCTGGCGCCGCCGGGTCGAAAGCCTTCGGCCTTGGCGTCGTAGGTGCCGTGGATCAGCCCCATGAACTCGCTCATCAGGTTGCGGTGGAACCAGGGCGGCCGGAAGGTGTGCTCGGCGACCATCCAGCGTGGTGGAAAGATGACGAAATCGATATTGGCCATGCCGGGCGTGTCCGACGGCGAGGTCAGTACCGTGAAGATCGAGGGGTCGGGGTGATCGAAGCTCACCGTGTTGATGGTGTTGAAACGCGCCAGGTCGTACTTGTAGGGCGCGTAGTTGCCATGCCAGGCCACCACATCCAGGGGCGAGTGATCCAGGCGGGTGGCCCAGAAGCGGCCGGAGAACTTGGCCACCAGCTCGATGTCGCCCTCGCGATCCTCATAGGCGGCCACCGGGCTTTCGAAGTCACGCGGGTTGGCCAGGCCGTTGGCGCCGATGGGGCCGAGGCCCGGCAGTTCCAGGGGCATGCCATAGTTCTCGCAGATATAGCCGCGGGCGGTATCGCTGCCTTCGGCGAGGCGAACCTGGAACTTGACGCCGCGCGGGATCACGGCGATCTCGCCGCCGGTGACGTCGAGTTCCCCCAGTTCGGTGCGCAGGCGCAGGCCACCCTGTTGCGGAACGACCAATAGTTCGCCGTCGGCGTTGTAGAAGAAGCGCTCGACCATGTCGCGGTTGAAGGCGTAGACATGCACGCCACAGCCGCGCTGCGCGTCGGCATCGCCGTTGACGGCCACGGTCAGCAGCCCATCGATGAAGTCGGTGGGGGCCTCGGGTAGCGGTGCGGGGTCCCAGCGCATCTGATTGGGGTCGGCGGCGGGATTGTCCAGAGGGGAAGTTGCCACCTTGCCCACTTCCAACGGCTCGTAGCCACTCTGTACCACCGAGGGGCGAATGCGATACAGCCAGCTGCGCAGGTTGTGATGGCGCGGGGCGGTGAAGGCCGAACCGGAGAGCTGTTCGGCATAGAGGCCGTAGGGGCAGCGCTGGGGCGAATTCTGTCCGTCGGGCAGCGCGCCTGGCAGGGCTTCGGTGGTGAAGTGGTTGCGAAAGCCCGGCTGATAGTCGAGTGATATTGTCATTCTGGGCGACCTCTCGGCATATGGTTTCAAATGAAACTATATGGAGGATGCTAGTCCTATATGGTTTCATGTGCAACTATCTGGCGAGCGCTATCCGACGCATCTGCCTGAACGACGTATCTGCCTGAACAAGGTGCCCGGGTGACCCATGACCACCGAAATGCCGCCGACGGACTTCGATCTCGATCACTTCCTGCCCTATCGACTGGATCGACTGGCGGATCGCGTCAGCGAGGCCCTGGCTCAGCTCTATGAAACCCATTACGGCCTGAATGTAGCGCAATGGCGGGTGCTGGCCTGGCTGCATCATCGCCACGAGCTGACCGCCAAGCAGATCCGTGCGGCGACGCGCATGGACAAGGCGCGGGTGTCGAGGGCCGTTCAGGTGCTCGAGGGGCGTGGCTTGATCGTTCGACGCCCGTCGCCCAGGGACCAGCGACTGCACGACCTGCGCCTGACCGAGACTGGCCAGGCGCTGATGGTGGAGCTGGTCCCGCAGGTCAGGGCATGGGAGGCGGAGCTGGTGGCACCGCTGACGACGGAGGAATACCACCGGCTGCTCGATATGATGGCACGGCTCGAGCGACAGCTTCGCGACGATGTGAGATAGGGGCTCCGGGAGTCCCGGTGTGTCAGGCCGGGACTTCGTTCGGGGCGGGCACGCGGCCGCCGAGGCGGGCGGTGATATCGCCGGCGGCATCGCGAACCAGCTCGCCGAGTTCCAGCAGCCGGCGTTCGGGGATCCGGGCCACCGGGCCGGAAACGGAGATGGCGGCCAGCGGGATGCCGTGCTCGTCGTGGATGCAGGCGGCCACACAGTGCAGGCCAACGGCATGCTCCTCGCGGTCGCAGGCATAGCCCCGTTCGCGGATCTCGGCCATGCTCTCGCGCAGTGCCGCGGGGTCGTGCAGGGTATTGTTGGTGACCCGTGCCAGCCCCCGTTCGTCGAGGATGCGCTCGAACTCGTCGTCCGGCAGCCAGGCCATCAAGGCCTTGCCGACACCAGAGGCATGCAAGGGCGCGCGGGAGCCGAGACGCGTGATCATGCGCATCATCTGCGGTGACTCGCTCTGGGCGAGAAAGACCGCCGTGCTGCCATCGCGCACCCCGAGATTGGCGGTTTCGCCGGTCTGGGTGGTCAGTCGGCGCAGGAACGGGCGACTGGTGCCGACGAAGTCACGTGCTTCGAGGAAGCTGTTGCCGATGCGGAAGGTCTTGACGTCGATCTTCCACACCCCGAGCTCGTTGTCCTGGGTGACATAGCCCTGACTCTGCAGCGCCTGCAACAACCTGTGGGTCGTCGATGGCGCGAGCTCCGCTTGCTCGGCGATCTCGGACAGGGCCAGGCCGCTGGGGCTGCCCGCCAGGCGTTCGAGCAGATTGAGTCCACGCACCAGCGATTGGCTGTGTCCTCCACTGCTCTTGCCGGTTGCCGGTCGTCCCGCTGTTCTGCGCCTGCCTTCGCTCACCTCGTCGTCTCCCGGATTGCTGTCGCTGTTGAAGCATCAGCATACCGTGTCGTTGCCATTCTGTCTTGCTTTCGGAAATGGTTTCCAGACTCATCTTTGGTGGAAGAGGCACCCGTTCGACCATGCGGTTGACGTATCATCGAAGGGTCGCGTCGTTATCGGGGGAGTGTGGCGATGCCAGAACAAGATCAAGAACATGGAGATGAAGCGCGCCGCGACGAGTTGACCGGGCTGCTGGCCCGGGCTGCCGTGCTGGTGATCGATGACGAGCCAGGCATGCGCAATTTCCTGGTGAAGACGTTGCGTCTCTATTGCCGGGAGGTCGTCGAGGCCGAGGACATCGAGCAGGCCGAGGCCCTGATGCGTCAGATGAGCATCGACGTCGTGCTGCTCGACAATGTCATGCCCGGACGCAACGGCATCGAATGGCTGGCCGAACGGTATCGTCAGGGGAGCATCGCCGACACCATCGTCGTCACGGCCTATGCCGACCTGGATACCGCCATCGAGGCCATGCGTGCCGGCGCCCGGGACTTCATTCTCAAGCCGGTGCGTGCCAACCAGGTGCTGAACGCCGTGCGTCGCTGCATCGAGCTTGGCCAGCTCAAGCGGGAGAACGCCCTGCTGCGCCACGAGTTGCAGAGTGTCGATATCTGGCGACGGCGCCGCAGTGAACTCATCGGCGATTCCGAAGAAATCGAGGAGGTGCGCCGAACCCTGGAGCGGGTGGTCAACATGCCGACGCCGATCCTGGTGTGCGGTGAATCCGGGACGGGCAAGGAAGTCGCGGCGCGGCATCTGCATGCGGCTTCGGAGCGGGCGTCGCACCCCTTCGTGGCGGTGAATTGCGCGGCGATTCCCGCCGACATGCTGGAAATCGAGCTGTTCGGTCATACGCGCAATGCCTTCGCCGGTGCCGAGGGGCATCGCGAGGGGCTGCTGGTTTCCGCCCAGGGTGGCACGGTCTTTCTCGACGAGATCGGGGAGTTGTCGGCCGCCGCGCAGCTGGCGCTGACGCGGGTGCTCGAGGATCGCACCGTGCGACCGGTGGGAGGCGAGCAGGAAGTGCCGCTGGATTTGCGCTTCGTGTGCGCGACGTCCAAGGATCTGGCCCAGGAGGTCGCGGCGGGACGTTTCCGGGAAGATCTCTATTTCCGGGTCAATGTCATCGAGATCAAGATGCCACCGTTGCGCCGTCGTGGCGCGGATACCCTGGCGCTGGCCGAGCTGTTCATGTCCGAGATCGCCCGCCAGCTGGGGCTGGCGCGACTGGAGATCGATGCCACCACGCGGGCGGCTATCCTGCGCCATCGCTGGCCGGGCAACATTCGGGAGCTGCTGAACTTCATCGAGCGTTCCTTGATCTTCGGCCGTTTCCCGCTCGAGACGCTGGCGCCGCCGCCCGAGACCGAGATCGAGACGCTGGAGGTCGTTGAACGACGCCAGATCCTCGATGCCCTGGAGGCGACCCATGGCAACCGGGCCGAGGCGGCCCGGCGGTTGGGCGTCTCGCGCAAGACGGTGGACCGCAAGTGCGCCGCCTGGGGCATCTGACATGAAGCGGGGGCTGCCATCCTGGGCGCGTTCGGTGCGCGTGCGGCTGCTGGTCATTGCCCTGCTGCCGATGCTGGTGTTGTTGCCGCTGTTGCTGGGCATGACCGTATGGCGCTGGTCCGGCAAGGTGGATGATCTGCTGACGGTGAAGGTCAATGGTGACCTGACCATTGCCCACCAGTACATGGCGCGACTGCGCGAGAACTCGGGGGACCGCATCGAGGCGCTGGGGGCGTCCGTCGCCTTCGCCGAGGGCATGGCACGGCCCGACACCGGCACGGCGTCGGACTTCCTCGAGCGGCGCCGCCGCGCGCTCGGGTTCGACTTCCTTTACGTGGTCACGCGCAGCGGGCGCATCATTCCATCCGACACGCCCGTCGGGGCGGACGTGTCGGCTCGCGACTGGCCGGTGGTGCGTGCGGCACTGGATGGCGCCACGCGCAGTGCGGTCGATGTCTTCGACCATGAGCAATTGGCGGCCTTGTCGCCAGCCTTGGCCGAGCGGGCGAGAGTACCGCTCGTGCCGACCCGTGCGGCGAAGCCTACTTCCCGGGACGTGGTCGAGGACGGCATGGTGCTGCATGCGGCGGCACCGGTCCGGTTGCCGGGCGGTCAGCGCGCAGCCCTGGTCGGAGGGCGGCTGCTCAATCGCAATCTCGATTTCATCGATACGATCAATGGCCTGGTCTATCGCGATCGTAGCCTGCCCGAGGGCAGCCAGGGCACGGCGACCCTGTTCCTCGACGACGTCCGCGTCTCGACCAATGTGCGACTGTTCGAAGGCGAACGCGCGCTCGGTACCCGAGTCTCGGCCGAGGTCCGGTCGCAGGTGCTGGAGCGGGGCGAGGTCTGGCTCGATCGTGCCTTCGTGGTCAACGACTGGTACATCTCCGCCTACGAACCCATCGTCGACAGCCGTGGCGAACGCGTCGGGATGCTCTATGTCGGCTTCCTCGAGACGCCGTTTCGCGAGGCGCGCATCGACAGTTTGTTGCTCATCGCGACGATCTTCCTGGCGATCGCCGTGCTCTCGGTGCCGATCTTCCTGCGCTGGGCGCGGCGCATCTTTCGCCCTCTGGAGCGCATGAACGACACCATCGGGCGCGTCGAGGCGGGGGATCTCGGGGCGCGCATCGGCACGGGCGGCGGCCGTGGCGAGATCAGCCGCGTGGCCCGCCATCTCGATGATCTGCTTGATCAGGTTCAGGAGCGGGATCGTCGCCTGCGGGACTGGGCAAGCGAACTGAACGACAAGGTCGCGGAGCGCACTCGGGATCTCCAGGAAGCCAATCGACGCCTGGAGCGCACCACCGAGCAGCTTGTGATGTCGGAGAAGCTCGCTGCGGTCGGCGAGATCACCGCCGGCGTCGCCCATGAGATCAACAACCCCGTGGCGGTCATCCAGGGTAATCTGGATGTAGCCCGCCAGACGCTCGGCGCGCGGGCCGATGAGGTCGCCACCGAGTTCGATCTGATCGACGATCAGGTGCATCGCATCTCGGCGATCGTCACCAAGCTGTTGCAGTTCGCTCGGCCCGGCGACTTCTCGGGATCGGCCAATCGCTTGGTGCCCGCCGAGGTGATCGATGATTGCCTGGTACTGACGCGCCACCTGTCGAGCAAGGCCGACGTCACCCTCAAGCGGGATGACCGCAGCACGGCGACCATTCTGGTGGAGCGCACCGAGCTGCAGCAGGTCATCATCAACCTGGTGGTGAATGCCATCCATGCCATGCCCGAGGGCGGCACCCTGACCTTGGAGACCGAGGATCGCGAGGCCGAAGGGATGGCGGGCGTGGCGATCATCGTCACGGATACCGGACGAGGGATGGCGCCCGAGGTGCTCAAGCGCATCTTCGATCCCTTCTTCACCACCAAGCGCGCCCAGGGGACGGGACTCGGTCTGTCGATCAGCCAGACGCTCGTGGCCCGTGCCGGGGGCTGGATCGAGGCGACCAGCGAGGAGGGTGCCGGCAGCCGGTTCACCGTCTGGATACCGGCTTTCCAGTGAAAGGGTCAGAATGTCCCGTTCTGCCGCGATGGCGTAGAGCGGCGAGGACAATTCGACCACGGCAATGCCGTCGAGAGCCTGGTGTCGACGACAAGATGTCTTTCTATCTAGTTGATAATAAAGAGTTTTGTTTGACGGCGATGGGCCGGAGACCCATTCTTCCGTGGGTGTGACAGCGTGTCGCATCACGACCTGAAAGCGCCTCCGAAGAGGATGCGCGGTCAACACGGGAGACATGACAACAATGAGCAACGCCAACTCTCGCGGCATGTTCTCTTTCCTGCTGAAAGAGCACATCGTCGCCAAACCTGGTTTCAATCGCTGGCTGGTGCCCCTGGCTTCCATCGCGATTCACCTGTGCATCGGCTCGGTGTATGCCTGGTCCGTCTTCAATCCGGCCTTGACGCGACAGCTCGGCGTGGTGGCGCCGGCCGCCGGTGACTGGAATCTGTCCGCCGTCGTCTGGATCTTTTCCGTGGCCATCTTCACTCTCGGGCTCGCCGCGGCCTTCGGTGGCAAGTGGCTCGAGGAGGTCGGGCCGCGGATGGTCGGTGTAGTCTCCGCCTTCTGCTGGGGCGGTGGTTTCCTGGTCGGTTCCGTGGGCATCGTCAGTCATCAGCTGTGGCTGATCTATCTCGGCTATGGGGTCATCGGCGGCTGCGGGCTGGGCCTGGCCTATGTTTCGCCCGTCTCGACCCTGATCCGCTGGTTCCCCGATCGTCGAGGCATGGCGACCGGCATGGCGATCATGGGCTTCGGCGGTGGTGCCATGATCGGTGCGCCGCTGATCGGCTATCTGTTGAACGCCTTTGCCGAGGCGCCGACCTACCTCGGTAGTGCGGAGGCGCTGGAACTGATGACCGAGGCAGGACGTCGTTTCGCCGAGACGGCCAATGGTCAGGTCGAGGTGGTCGTCGCCTCGGCAGCCCAGGCTGCCGAACTGCCGGGTGGCGGCGAAGCCGGCGTCTATGCGGTGGGCACGGGAGATACCGGGGCCGCCGCGACCTTCGTCACCCTGGGGGTGGTCTACTTCGTCATCATGATGCTGGCCTCCTTCAGCTATCGGGTGCCGCCGGCCGACTGGAAGCCGGAAGGCTGGACGCCGCCCGAGGAGCGCGATGACAAGGCGATGATTACCCGCAACCACGTGCACATCAACCAGTCCCTCAAGACGCCACAGTTCTGGCAGATGTGGATCATGCTGTGTTTCAACGTGACCGCGGGGATCGGTGTCATCGGCGTGGCCAAGACCATGATGACCGAGATCTTCGGCTCCACGATGCCAGGCATCGTCACGGCGTCGTTCGCCTCGGCCTATGTGCTCATGATTTCGGTCTTCAACATGGTGGGGCGCTTTTTCTGGGCCTCGACATCGGACTATATCGGTCGCAAGAACACCTACCATTGCTTCTTCGTGCTGGGCACGCTGCTCTACATGTCGATTCCCTTCCTGGCATCGGCCGTCAGCAGCAATCCGCATGTCATCTATCTGGCAGGATTCTATGCGGCGACCATGGTGATCTTCACCATGTACGGGGGAGGCTTCGCGACCATTCCGGCCTATCTGGCCGATGTCTTCGGCACTCTGCACGTGGGTGGCATCCATGGCCGCATTCTCACGGCCTGGTCGACCGCCGGTATCCTGGGCCCCTTCGCCATCACCTTCCTGCGTGACATGTCGCGCCACAACGCCATCACCGAGCTGGCCGCCAAGGTGGATCCGGCGGCATTCCGGGAGGCCTTCGGGGCGCCGGTGGCACAGCTGGAGTCGCTGGTCGAGGCGAACACGGTCACCATCGCGCGACTGATGGAGATCGCGCCGCCCGGGACGATGGATCCGACGTCCAGCCTCTACAACACCACCATGTATGCCATGGCGGCGCTGCTGGTGATCGCCTTCTTCGCCAACCTGTTCATCCGCCCGGTGGGCGAGCGGCATCATGTGGAGAATACCCACCCCGAGGCGGCGCCAGCGAAATAAGGCGCCACGCGCCAGGCAGTCGGCATGACCGACGAAAACGGGGTCTCGCATTCGCGAGGCCCCGTTGCATCGAGGGAAAAGGTGCACTCAGACGTCGTCGCGGAAGACGCGATCCTGGCGCGGCAGCACGAGGTTGAGCACGATGGCGCACAGCGCACCGGGGATCAGGCCGGACTCGATGATCGCTTGTACGTTCTCGCTGTAGCCGGCGTAGATACCCTCCTGAGCCGGCAGGCCGATGGCCGCCGACAGCGAGATGCCGATGATCACCATGTTGCGCTTGTTGAAGTCGATATGGGAAAGCATCTTGATGCCGGCGCTGGCGATCATGCCGAACATGATCAGCACTGTGCCGCCCAGCACGGCATTCGGGATGCCCGAGACCAGCCCACCCAGCTTGGGCAGCAGGCCGGCCAGCATCAAGAAGCCCCCGCCGATGGCCACCACGTAGCGGCTGACGACTCCGGTCAGGGCGACGATGCCGACGTTCTGGCTGAAGCTGATCTGCGGGTAGGCGTTGAAGATGGCGGCGAAGACACTGGCCAGGCCATCGGCCATCACCCCGCCGGAGAGCTCCTTCTTGGTCGGCTCGCGGTCCATGCCGCCCGAGGTGGTACCGACGATGTCGCCGATGGATTCGGCGCAGGTGACCACCGCCAGCAGGACTACCGGCACGATGGCGGCAAGGTGGAACTCGATGCCGATGGCCAGGGGCACCGGCAGCGAGAACCAGTCCGCCTGGGCGACCGAGCCGAAGTCCACGTAGCCCAAGGCGGCGGCAATGACGAACCCGATGACCAGCCCGATCAAGGGCGCGGTTTCGGACCAGATGCCCCGACCGAACTGGTGCAGGCCCAGGATGATTACCAGAACCAATGCGGCCAGCAGCAGGTGATGGGGAGCCCCGAAGTCTTCGGCACCGAAGCCGCCAGCGGCATAGGCGAAACCGACCGGCATCAGCAGGGTACCGATCATGATCACGAAGGTGCCGGTCACCACTGGTGGGAACAGGAAGCGTACCCAGGGCAGGAACAGGCCCACCAGTGCCATGGCGACCCCGCCGCACAGCGCCGCGCCGAGCGCCGCGGGGACGCCCATGCCCACGGCAATGGGAATCAGCACCGGCACGAAACCGAAGCTGGTACCCATCACGATAGGCAGGCGGGCGCCAATGGGGCCGAGCCCCAGCGACTGCACCAGGGTGGCGACCCCGGCCACGAACATGGCCGCCTGGATCATCAGAGTGGTCTGGGCCTCCGAGAGATCGGCGGCGCCGGCAATGATGATGGGGACGGTGACGTTGCTGACGAACATGGCCAGCACGTGCTGGATGCCCAAGGGGATAGCGCGTGCCAGCGGCGGCATGGCATTGACGTCATGGGTGCTGCGTACCCGCGGCTGATCAGCCTCGGTGGCGGCATCGGGTGTCGACATTGGGTATCTCCTGTTGTCGTTGTTGGAAACCCGTTGGTGAGCCGTCCCGCGACGACGCGCTTTCAGAGTGCGCGTCGCAAGGCGGCGGCGGCTTCGTCGTGATGGGCCAGCAGGGCATCGAGATCGACACCCACCGGCCGGCCCTCGGTCACCCGCCACTGGCCGGCGACCATCACGCGGTCCGCGCGATGGGCACCGCACAGCAGCAGGGCGGCGATCGGGTGGTCGGCACCGGAAAAGCGTGCCTCGTCAAGCGAGAACAACGCCAGGTCGGCCTGCTGGCCGGGCGCCAGGCCACCGATGTCGGTACGTCCCAGGCAGCCTGCGGAGCCACGGGTGGCCCAGCGGATCACATCGTCATGGGTCACCTGGCTCGGCGAATAGCGTAGCCGTCCAAGCAGCAGCGCCTGGCGCATTTCCTCGGCGAGATTGGAGTGATCGTTGGAGGCAGAGCCGTCCACGGCCAGTCCCACCGGACAACCGGCGGCTTCCAGGTCCAGGGTGCGGCACATGCCGGAGCCGAGCACCATGTTCGACGAGGGGCAGTGGGCGATGCCGGTGCCGGCGGCACCGAGGCGTGCCACTTCATCGTCGTTGAAGTGGATGCCATGGGCCAGCCAGGTGCGATCGCCGAGCCAGCCGGTCGCTTCCAGGTAGTCCAGCGGGCGCATGCCGAACAGGCGTTGACAGTAAGCCGTCTCGTCCTCGGTCTCCGCCAGATGGGTGTGCAGGCGCACGTCGCGGGCTTCGGCCAGTCGCGCGCTCTCCTGCATCAGCTCGCGACTGACCGAGAAGGGTGAGCAGGGTGCCAGTGCCAGGGTGATCATGGCGCCGTCGCCACGCTCATGATAGGCGTCGATCAGCCGGGCGCTCTCGTCGAGGATGGTGGTCTCGTCCTGCACCACCGATTGCGGCGGCAGGCCGCCGTCGTCGCGACCCACGCTCATCGAGCCGCGGGTCAGGGCTGCGCGCACGCCGAGACGGCGGGCGGTTTCCACCTGGACGTCGATGGCCCGGGTCAGGGCACCGGAGAACACGTAATGGTGATCGGCCACCGTGGTGCAGCCGGACATCAGCAACTCGACCATGGCCAGCTCGCTGGCCAGGGCCATTTGCGACTCGTCGAGGTTGGCCCAGACATCGTAGAGGCTGGTCAGCCAGGGGAAGAGTTCCTTGTTCAGCGCCGGGGAATAGGCCCGGGTCAGGGTCTGGTAGAAATGATGATGGGTGTTGACCAGTCCCGGTAATAGGACATGGCGGGAGGCATCGAAGGTGGCGTCGACTCGGCACTCGGGGGTGCCGCCCGCCGGTATCGCTTCGACGATGCGCGAGCCCTGGACGACCACGCCGCCTGCGGCGCCGGTCTCGCTGCAGGCGAGTGGATGCTGGATCCAGAGAGTCGGTTCGTTCGAGGTCATCAGTGGAGTCCTCCTCGGGTCCCGCGCTCACGCGGCCCCTGCCAGTGGCAAAGGGTTACCCAAGTCTCATGATCGACCTGAGCCTTGGTTCAGGTGCCTTTGTATTTGTGTGTACTCATGGTTCAACAATCACGAGCAGTGATTGTGTACAAAATGCGAGTCCTGCGTGCGACTGTCAAGTCATACCGGAGAGTGAGGGATCATGGAATGTCGTTTGGCGCACCGGGCTACTATCCTCGAGCTCAAGGATAGTGGCCGGCAGCTCGCCCGCCTGTGGCGGACGAAAGGGAGGAAAGGTGCGGCTCGGCGCGGTAGCGAAACACGGAAGGGCGCCGGCCGATCGGAAAGGTGGAGGCTGAGCGGGCGGATGCGACGGCAGAGGCACCCGCGCTCGCAGCGGCTCAACCCTCGAAGCTGGTTTCCGAGTAGAGCACCCTCACGCGCAAGGTGTGCGACACCTTGCTCAAGGCTTCCAGGGCGCGGGGGCCATATTCCTTGTCCACATCGATGACCACGTAGCCGATGCGCTCGTTGGTCTGCAGGTACTGGCCGAGGATGTTGATGTCGTCCTCGGAGAGCACCCGGTTGATCTCGGACATCACGCCGGGCACGTTCTCGTGGATGTGCAGCAGGCGGTGCTTGCCCGGATGAGCCGGGAGGGCCACTTCGGGGAAGTTCACCGAGGTGATGGTGGTGCCGTTGTCGGAGAAGGTCACCAGCTTCTCGGAGACCTCGATGCCGATGTTTTCCTGGGCTTCCAGGGTGGAGCCACCGATGTGCGGGGTGAGGATGACGTTGTTCAGGCCGCGCAGCGGGCTGACGAACTCTTCGTTGTTGCCCTTGGGCTCGACCGGGAAGACGTCGATGGCCGCACCGTTGAGGCGGCCGGCCTGGAGGGCCTCGGCCAGCGCCTCGATCACCACCACGCTGCCGCGGGAGGCATTGATCAGGATGCTGCCCGGCTTCATCAGGCCGATCTGCTCCTCGCCGATCATCCAGCGCGTGGAAGGCAGGTCCGGCACGTGCAGGCTGACGATGTCGGCGCGGGCCAGCAGCTCCTCGAGGCTGCCCACCTGCCGGGCATTGCCCATGCCGAGCTTGGTCACCACGTCGTAGTAGATGACATCGAAGCCCAGTGCCTCGGCCAGTACCGACAACTGGGCGCCGATGCTGCCATAGCCAATGATGCCCAGCGTCTTGCCTCGGGCCTCATGGGAATTCTTGGCTGACTTCAGCCAACCTCCCTGATGGGCGCTGGCGCTCTTCTCGGGGATACCGCGCAGCAGCATGATGGCCTCGGCCAGCACCAGTTCGGCCACCGAGCGGGTGTTGGAGTAGGGCGCGTTGAAGACGGGGATGCCGCGCACCAGGGCCGCATCGAGATCGACCTGGTTGGTGCCGATGCAGAAACAGCCCACGGCCACGAGCTTCTCGGCGGCGGCGAAGACGCGCTCGTTGAGCTGGGTACGGGAACGGATGCCGATGAAGTGGACATCGCGGATCTTCTCGATCAGCGTTTCTTCGTCCAGCGAGGTCGACAGGTGTTCGATGTTGGTGTACCCGGCATTCAGGAAATTGTCCACCGCGCTCTGGTGGACGCCCTCGAGCAGCAGGATCTTGATCTTGCTCTTGTCCAGGGACGTTTTGGCCATGGTCGAATCAACCCCTTCTTTGGTGCGCGCCGCATGCGGTTGAGCAGGTGAAGCCTGAGCTTGCCAGACGCCCTTGGCCCTGGCCGCGACAGGCTCTAGGAGGGCCAATATCCTACCACAGCCAGGTCCGTTGCGGATGAAAATGCCGCGTTGTCTGCATGAGCGGTCTGCATGATGCAATGGCCGGCCCAGGGGCGGGGCAGACGACCCCCGGGGGGGAAGGTGTATACTATCGCCCTCATGGTGGGATGGCCGACGAGGGTAGCCATGGCGGGACAGGACAAGCAGCGACAGGACACCGAGGAGACGGCGCCGGCGGATTTCGCGGCGACTGTCGAGCGGCTGGAAGCGCTGGTGGAACAACTGGAATCCGGTGAGTTGTCGCTGGAGGCGTCGCTGACGGCCTTCGAGCAGGGGGTTCGCCTGACCCGTGATGCCCAGCGGCGTCTCGACGAGGCCGAGCTGAAGGTCCGGACGCTGACCGAAGGCGAGGACGGCGGCATCGATCTCAAGCCTTTCGCGTCATCCGAGGAGGCCGATGGTGAACATTGAACGCCTGATGGCCATGGATCGACGCCGGGTGGACGAGCGCCTGGAAGCGCTGCTCGCGCGTGGCGAGACGGTGCCCTCGGCGCGTCTGGATGCGGCAATGCGCCATGGCGTGCTGGTCGGCGGCAAGCGCCTGCGGCCGGTGCTGGTCTATGCCGCGGGTCGCGCCCTGGGGGCTGACGACGCGTCGCTCGACGGGCCGGCGATGGCGGTCGAGCTGGTGCACGCCTATTCCCTGGTCCACGACGACCTGCCGGCCATGGACGATGACGATGTGCGTCGAGGGCGTCCCACCGTGCATCGCGCCTATGACGAAGCTACCGCCATCCTGGCCGGCGATGCGTTGCAGACCCTGGCCTTCGAGGTGCTGGCCGATACGGGGCATCCGCGCCTGCCGGCGATGGTCGGAACCCTGGCACGTGCCGCCGGACGCGATGGCATGGCGGCAGGGCAGGCGCTGGACCTGGACGCCGTGGGCGGCCATCCCGACCTGACGGCGCTGGCGACGATGCACCGCCACAAGACCGGTGCGCTGATTCGTGCCGCCGTGCGCCTGGGCGGCTTGGCCGCAGTGGGCGAGGACGATGAGCGGCTGAATGCGCTGGAACGCTACGCCGCCGCCATCGGCCTGGCGTTCCAGATTCGCGATGACGTGCTCGACGTGACGGGCGACACGACCGTTCTCGGCAAGGCGTCGGGGGCGGATGCTGCCCGTGACAAGCCGACCTATCCCACGCTGCTGGGGCTGGAGGGGGCCGATGAGAAGGCCCGCTCCCTGGTGGACGAGGCCGTATCGGCCCTGGCGCCGCTGGGCGAGGCTGGCAGCGTGCTGGCCAACCTGGCCCGATACATGATCGAGCGTGACCACTGAACCACAGGGCCAACATGAAGCTGTTCGATGACATTCCGGTCGAGCGCCCGGCTACGCCGTTGCTCGACACCTTGGAAACACCGGCCGCGCTGCGTGCCATGAACGAGGCCCAGCTGGCGCAGGTGGCCGACGAACTGAGGGCGTATCTGCTCTACAGCGTGGGCGTCTCCGGCGGCCATTTCGGTGCCGGGCTCGGTGTCGTGGAGTTGACGGTGGCACTGCATCATGCCCTGGAAACGCCCCATGACCGCCTTGTCTGGGACGTGGGCCATCAGGCATATCCACACAAGATTCTCACCGGCCGCCGCGAAGCGATGCAGCAGATCCGCCAGTTCGGCGGTCTGGCGGCCTTCCCGCGCCGCAGCGAGTCGGAGTACGACACCTTTGGCGTGGGACATTCGAGCACCTCCATTTCCGCTGCCCTGGGGATGGCGCTGGCCGCACGTACCCGCGGCGAGGAGCGCCGGGTCTGCGCGGTGATCGGCGATGGCGCCCTGTCCGCCGGGATGGCCTTCGAGGCCCTGGCGCATGCTGGCCATGTGGATGCCAATCTGCTGGTGATCCTCAACGACAACGAGATGTCGATCTCCGAGAATGTCGGCGGCATGGCCAGCTACCTGGCGCGGATCCTGACCAGCAAGCCCTACACCAGCATGCGCGAAGGCGGCAAGAAGGTGCTGTCGCATCTCCCCGGTGCCCTGGAGCTGGCCCGACGCACCGAAGAGCACATGAAGGGCATGGTCAGTCCGGCGACGCTGTTCGAGGAGATGGGCTTCAACTATATCGGTCCGCTCGACGGTCACGATCTTCCGACCCTGGTCCAGACGTTGCGCAACATGCGCGATATGGAAGGTCCGCAGTTCCTGCACGTGAAGACGCGCAAGGGGCGTGGATTCCTGCCCGCCGAGGCCGATCCGATCGGCTATCACGCCATCACCAAGCTGGAAAAGGGCGAGCCCGACAAGAAGCGCAATACGCCGCCACCGCTCAAGCCGAGCGAGCCAGTGGGACCGACGCCGCGCAACGATATATCGCGCCCGAAGCCGCGCAAGTATTGCAACGTCTTCGGCGACTGGCTGTGTGACATGGCGGCGGTGGATGACCGCCTGATCGGCATCACCCCGGCCATGCGCGAGGGGTCGGATCTGGTCCGCTTCTCCCAGGAGTACCCGGAACGCTACTACGATGTGGCGATCGCCGAGCAGCATGCGGTGACCCTGGCGGCCGGTCTGGCCTGCGAGGCGATGAAGCCGGTGGTGGCCATCTATTCCACCTTCCTGCAGCGCGGCTACGATCAGCTCATCCATGACGTGGCGGTGCAGGATCTGGACGTGACCTTCGCCATCGATCGTGCCGGTGTGGTGGGCGAGGATGGCCCTACCCACCATGGGGCGCTGGATCTGGCATACCTGCGTTGCGTACCGGGCATGGTGGTACTGGCGCCTGCCGACGAGGCCGAGTGCCGTGCGTTGCTCAGTGCCGCCTATCATCATCCGGGGCCGGCTGCCGTGCGTTATCCGCGCGGCACCGGTCCCGGCTCGGAGATTCCCGAGCACCTCGAGGCGCTGCCGATCGGCAAGGCGGAGGTGCGTCGCCGTGCCGGCGGCGATGGTTCTCGGGTGGCGCTGCTGGCCTTCGGCAGCCTCAACGGTCCTGCCGCCGAGGTGGCAGAGCGCCTCGATGCCACCCATCTCAACATGCGGTCGGTCAAGCCGCTGGATCGTGAGGCGGTGCTGGCGGCGGCCGACGAACATGACCTGCTGGTGACCCTGGAGGAAAACGTGGTGGCTGGTGGCGCCGGTAGCGGTGTCGGTGAGCTGCTGGCAGCGGAAGGACGCCGGACGGCGCTGCTCCACCTGGGGCTGCCCGATGCCTTCGTCGAGCACGGCAAGCCGGCGGAGTTGCTCGTCGAGTGCGGGCTCGACGCCGACGGGATCGAGGCCTCGATCAAGCGCCGCCTCGGCTGAGGGTCATGCGCCCCACGATGAACGGCGTCTCTCGACGGCAGTCGAAGACGCCAGCCGCATCGCGTCGGTTCTTTCCGGGGTGCTATGCTCCCCGCCATCTTTGCGAGACGTGCTTCAAGGAGTCGACATGCTGGCCATGGTGCTGATTGGTGGGTTGCTGGGTTTTCTGGTCGGCGGTCCGTTGGGCCTGTTGATCGGGGGCGGCCTTGGCTACTGGCTCGTCCGGCGGTTGCGCCGGAGCATGCTGGGCCGCTTGGCCGGGGTGCAGGCGCAGTTTCTCGAATCGACCTTCGCGGTCATGGGGTGCATGTGCAAGGCCGATGGCCGGGTATCCGAGGCCGAGCTCGATGCTTCCCGGCAACTGTGGGATCGCCTGCGACTGAGTGAGGAACAGCGTGCCAAGGCGCGGGCCGATTTCACCCGTGGCAAGCGCGAGGACTTCGACCTCGAGGCGGAACTGGCCAAGATCCGCCAGATCGTGGGCAGCCAGCCGGCCTTGCGGCAGGTGTTCCTGCAGGTGCAGCTTGCGGCCATCGCCGCCGATGGTCAGCTTCATCCCTCCGAGCGCGACATGCTGATGCGGGTGGTGCGCGGGCTGGGCTGCTCCGAGGCCGAGATTGCCCAGATCGAGGCCATGCTGAGAGGCGCGGCCGAAGGCGGCGGCACCACGCATGAAGTGTCGCTGGAAGATGCCTACCAGGTACTGGGCGTGTCGTCCGAGGCCAGCGATGCCGAGATCAAGCGTCAATATCGCCGCCTGATGAGCGAGAATCATCCCGACAAGCTGGCCGCCAAGGGATTGCCGGAGAATATGCGCGAGATGGCCAAGGAGCGCACCAGCGAGATCGGCAATGCCTACGAGCGTATTCGCAAGGCACGTTCCGCCGATGCTGCTTGAGGGGGCTGGCGGCGAAGCGGCCTTTACGGACACTTGTCAGACCAGGCCTTCGTCTTCTTTCTTCATCAGAGCCCACGCTTTCCGGAATGTGACATGACGGTTGCCGGGGCGCTTGGGCCGGCATAGGATGCGCGGCGACCCGCCGTCCCGGTGGGGACGTCGCCCTGCCTCGGTCCGGCCAAGCGATTCCGAGGCGTTCTTGCGGTGATCGACAAGAATTCCAAGGAGACCCCAGATGTCTTTCGGTCTGTTTTCCCTCCTGCCGCCCGTGCTGGCCATCGTGCTGGCGCTGGTGACGCGCAACGTGATACCAGCGCTGTTCTGCGGCGTCTGGCTGGGTGCCACCATGCTCAGCGGTGGCAATCCGGCGGCTGGCCTCTATGCCAGCTTCAACGACTTCATCATTCCAAGCGTGGGGGATGAGTGGAGCGTCACCGTCTTGATCTACTGTGGCCTGTTCGGTGTGCTGATCACGGTGCTCCAGCGCACCGGCGGTGCCCAGGCCATCGCCCGAGCCATTTCCGAGCGAGTCGCCTCGCGCCGCGGTGCCCAGGGCGCGACCCTGGGCCTGGGGGTGCTGATCTTCTTCGAGGACTACTTCAATGCCCTGACGGTGGGCAGCGTGATGCGTCCGATCACCGATCGAATGAAGGTCTCCCGTGAAAAGCTGGCCTACATCGTCGATTCGACGTCGGCTCCCATGTGCCTGCTGGGTCCGGTGTCCACCTGGGTGGTCTTCGTGATGGGGCTGATCGGCACGCAGCTGACCTCGATGGGGGTGGACGGTTCCGAGTACCTGATCTATCTCTCTTCCATCCCGTTGAACTTCTATGCCTGGCTGGCACTTGGCCTGATCGCCTTCATCGTCATCACCCAGTGGGATTTCGGCCCCATGGCGCGTGCCGAACATCGCGCCCGGACGACCGGAGAAGTACTGGCCAAGGATGCCACGCCGCCTTCCGACCGGGAGGTTGCCGAGATGGACGTGATTCCGGAGGCCCAGGCACGCAAGCGCAACATGCTGGTGCCGATCGCCGTGCTGGTGCTGATGATTCCGCCGATGTTCCTGTGGACCGGCAACTATCCCGAGAATGGTCTGGTCACCGCCGTGGGTGAGGCCAATGGCGGCCTGTCGATCCTGATTGCCACCTTCGTGGCGGTAGTCGTCGGCCTGGTCATGGGCATGCAGCAGAAGCTCTTCAATTTCCGCGAGTCCATGGATATCGTCGTCTCCGGGATCAAGAGCATGACGCTGGTCTACATCATCCTGACGCTGGCCTGGTCGATCGGCAGCGTGACCTCGGAGCTGGGAACCGCCGATTATCTGGTGACCCTGGCGGAGGCGAACATTGCGCCGAGCCTGGTGCCGGTACTGCTGTTCCTGATCGGTGCCCTGGTTGCCTTTACCACCGGCACGTCCTACGGGACCTTCGCGATCATGATCCCCATTGCCATGCCGGTGGCGATGGCCATGGACCTGTCGTTGTCGCTGGCCATCGCCGCGGTACTCAGTGGCGGCATCTTCGGGGATCACTGCTCGCCGATCTCCGATACCACCATTCTCTCCTCGGCAGGCTCCTCCTGCGATCATATCGACCATGTGCGCACGCAACTGCCCTATGCGATGTGCGCCGGGCTGGCCGGCATCCTGGCTTTTTTCATCGCCGGCCTGACCGATAGCGCCTTGATCGGCGGCCTCGCGGGTGCCGTGGTACTCGTGGTGACCGCCGTCGTGCTGCGCTCCCTCTGGGGTGGGACCCGGTCGCGTGACAAGGCACTTGCCGATTGAACCGAGTTGTTATCGTGCATGAAAAAGGCCCCTCTTAGAGGGGCCTTTTTGCGTCGGGGCAAAAGCACCAGTGCTTCAGTGCCTGGCTCAGGTGGTGGCTTTTCGAGCCGGCGCCAGGGGATCGCCTGTCACGGCGATGTTTGTCTCATGTTGCTGCTGGGCGCGCAGCTTGAGACGGGCCTTGGCCATGGCGTCGCTACCACCTTCGGCGACGAGATCGGAAGACGCATCTGCCTGGACCTGAGCCGTCGGTGCATGCTGGCTGACGGCGGACAGCGGCTCGCTGAACTGCAGGGTCCGCTCGGTAGCGTGATCTGCCTGGGCGGCCAGGGGCAGGGCGGCGAGCAGCAGGCTGGCGGTCATCAGTTTGGCTTTCATCTCGGGTACCTCGCTTGCGATGTTTTGATAACATGCATTCTATTAGCGAGCTAAGTGTGAGACCAGAGAAATATATCGATCGATGCGATCGATACAGGCTATTTATATCGTTCGGGGGGTGCTGTCAGGGCTTTCGTTCTATATCCACGGCGTCGGCCGGCGTGAAATCGCCCAGTGCCATCATGTGGCCGAGCTTGCCGGCCTTGGTGGACAGATAATGCTCGTTGTGCGGATTGAGTCCCGTGGTCAGGCCGACTCGCTCGACCACGTCCACGCCGACCCGGGTCAGGGCCTCGACCTTGCGGGGATTGTTGGTCATCAGCCTGAGCGAATTGATGCCCAGGTGTTCGAGCATTGGCAGGCAGAGGTCGTAGCGGCGCAGGTCGGCGGAGAAGCCCAACTGCTCGTTGGCCTCGACGGTGTCGGCACCCTGGTCCTGGAGATGGTAGGCACGGATCTTGTTGAGCAGGCCGATGCCGCGGCCTTCCTGGCGCAGGTAGAGCAACACGCCTCGGCCCGCCTCGGCAATGCGCTTGAGCGCCTCCTGGAGCTGATAGCCGCAATCGCAGCGCATCGAGAACAGGGCGTCGCCGGTGAGGCACTCGGAGTGCACGCGGCCGAGCACGGGCTGGCCGTCGGCGACATCGCCCAGGGTGAGGACGACGTGATCCTTGCCGGTGGCTTCGTCCTCGAAACCGTGCATGGTGAAGGTGGCCCAGGGTGTGGGTAGCCGGGAAGCGGCGATGTAGCGAATCGTCACGATGTACCTCGATGAAGGACCGGGCGTGGCCGTCGGGATGGTTTCATTCTATCAGGAAGGTGAGTCAGGCTCACGGTCGGGTCTGATGAGTTACAATGGCGGCCACATTTTCCGTGGATGAGCGAACGCATGGAACTCGAGAACGACCGCCTGCTGCGCGCCCTGGCGCGTCAACCCGTGGACCGCACGCCGGTCTGGATGATGCGCCAGGCAGGCCGATACCTGCCGGAATATCGCGAAGTGCGTGCCCAGGCGGGCAGCTTCATGGACCTCTGTCGTGACCGTGACAGGGCCTGCGAGGTGACGCTGCAACCACTGGAGCGCTACCCGCTGGATGCCGCCATTCTGTTCTCGGACATCCTGACCATCCCCGATGCCATGGGGCTGGGCCTGTACTTCGAGACCGGTGAGGGGCCGAAATTCCGCAAGCCGGTCCGTACGGCCGAAGCGGTGGAAGCCCTCAGTCTGCCCGATGTCGAACGCGACCTGGATTACGTGATGAACGCCGTCGCGACCATCCGTCGCGAACTGAATGGGCGTGTGCCGTTGATCGGCTTTTCCGGCAGTCCTTGGACGCTTGCTACCTACATGGTGGAAGGTGCCTCGAGCAAGGACTTCCGCCATGTGAAGGCCATGCTCTATGACACGCCGGACACCATGCATCGGTTGCTCGACCTGCTGGCACGGGCGGTGACGGACTATCTCAATGCCCAGATTCGCGCCGGTGCCCAGGTCGTGCAGATCTTCGATACCTGGGGCGGGGCGCTGTCGACACCGGCCTACGAGGCCTTCTCGCTGCGCTACATGAAGCAGATCGTGGATGGTTTGATCCGCGAGCGCGAGGGGCGGCGCGTGCCGGTGATCCTGTTCACCAAGAACGGTGGCCAGTGGCTCGAGGCGCAGGCGGCGTCCGGTGCCGATGCGCTGGGCCTGGACTGGAGTACCGAGCTTGCCGGCGCCCGGGAACGGGTCGGACAGCGTGTCGCGCTTCAGGGCAACCTGGATCCCAATGTGCTGTTCGCCCATCCCCGGGCGATCCGTGACGAAGTGGCGCGGATCCTCGACAGCTACGGCACGGGACCTGGCCATGTCTTCAACCTGGGGCATGGTATCAGCCAGTTCACCGATCCCGAGCGCGTCACGGCTTTCATCGAGGCCCTGCACGAGTTGAGTCCTGCCTATCATCGGGGATGATGGCGCACCGGATCATCCTATCTTGCGGGCCGTCGCGAACATGCATGCGTGGCCCGTCACCATTCGTTACCTCGAGGATCCATGATGAGCACGTCTCTTGATTCCGGCTGGTTCACCGAAGTCTTCGACAGCCAGGGCAGTGCCTTCGCGTTGAAGGTGACCGACAAGTTGCATGAGGTGCGCAGCGACTACCAGCATCTCGAGGTCTACGCCACCGAGACATTCGGCAACCTCCTGGTGCTGGATGGCTGCGTGATGCTGACCGATCGCGACAATTTTCTCTATCACGAGATGATCGCGCATCCTGCGCTTTTCACCCACGCCGATCCGAAGCGCGTGGTGATCATCGGCGGCGGTGACTGCGGTACGCTGCGTGAAGTGCTGCGCCATCCCGGTGTCGAGAAAGTGACCCAGATCGACATCGACGAGGAAGTGACCCGGGCCGCCGAGCGCTTCTTCCCTTCCCTGACCGAGTCGAACGACGATCCCCGCGCCGAGTTGGCCTTTACCGACGGCGTGCGCTGGGTCGACGAGGCAGAGGCCGAGAGCGTCGATGTGCTGATCATCGATTCCACCGACCCGGTGGGGCCGGCAGAAGGCCTGTTCACGACCGACTTCCTGCGCCGTTGCCATCGCATCCTGCGTCCCGGTGGGGTGATGGTGCAGCAGAGTGAGTCGCCGCTTTACCACAGCGGTTCGATCATCCGGGAGCTGCGCCGTGACATGCGCGAGGCCGGTTTTGGCAGCGTGGCGACCCTGCCGTTCCCGCAGCCCGTTTATCCTTCCGGATGGTGGAGCGTCACTCTGGCCGGCAAGGGCTGCGAGGTGAATGACTTCCGTGAGCGCGACGCCCGGGAGGCTGATCTGCCGCTCGACTACTACACCGCCGAGATACACCGGGGAGCCCTGGCGCTGCCGCCCTTCATGCGACGAGCGTTCGACTGAGCCCCGGTGCCGCCGGCGGTATCGCTATAGTCGCGGCTCGTGGCGGGAAGCGGGCTCCGCTTCGCCGTCACCCGGCGTCAGGGTCGGTTCATCGCCCCCCTGGCGCCAGGTCGATGCCGGCCGGGCGACGCGGGCACTGCCGATGACCTCATCGTCCATCGAGACCGGGCGGGCCGAGGATGTCCAGGCGCGTTCGGCGTCGTGGACGGCCGGGCGTCGATCGAAGGATCGGGTGACCACATCGCCCGGGGCGAAGCCGTTGCGCAGGCCCGCCAGGTGGTAAGGCAGCAGCCACAGTTCGGCGAGCAGACGAACGCCGATCATGGCCAGCAGCAGCATGCCGGCCCCGAGTGCCAGCGGCGGCCAGGCGGCCAGCCAGGTGGTATCGGCGAGCCAGGGGGTGCGTGGCGCCAGCCACAGGCCGCCGGCTACCAGCAGGCCGAGCTGGATGATGGCGTGGCAGAACAACAGGGTGCGTCGCGGCAGGGGACGGCGTGGAAAGAAGAATTGCCGCATATTCGAGTCCTCCGGATAGCGTCGGCGGTTAGGGGGCCGAGGTTGCGCCGGCGCTCCTTGCCGGTGAGCCCGCATCCTACCCTAGACGGCGGCGGCAGGGCAGTGTCCGCGAAGGCCGACGCCGGGTGTCGCCAAGAGCCGTCTCCCGCGTTGCATGATCGCGTGCAATGGTGGCCTCAGGAGTAATAGGGCAGATCGATCTGGTCGCTGCTGCGAATGCCCTCCGTCATGTGTCGGCACTGCTTGAGGAATTCCCGCATGCCGGTGGCCAGGTACTTGTGACGGTGCCAGATGAAGGCAAACTGGCGACTCAGGTCCAGATCGGGCGTCGGGATCTGAACCAGGCTGCCACGACGGAAGGCGTCGCGCAGGGCCAGCTTGGAGACGCAGCCGATGCCCAGCCCCGATTCGACGGCACGCTTGATGCCCTCTGTGTGTTCCAGTTCCAGCAGGGTGTTGAAGCGCCCGCGGCGGTGGCGAGCGGCTTGTTCCAGCGTCAGGCGAGTACCCGAGCCTTGCTCGCGCATGATCCAGGCCTCCCGCAGCAGGCGATCCAGTTCCACCGGTCCCTGGTTTGCCAAGTGGTGGCGCGGTGAGCAGAACACCGCCAGTTCGTCCTCCACCCACGGCTGAGTGATGACATCGTCCTCCTCGCACTGACCCTCGATCAGCCCCAGGTCGAGCTCATGCTGGCGCACCTCTTCGATGATGGTGCGGGTGTTGCGGACTTGCAGGCGGACGCGACTGCCGGGATGGCGCTGCATGAAGTCGCTGATCAGCAAGGTGGCCAGATAGTTGCCGATGGTCAGCGTGGCCCCTACGTCCAGAGTGCCGATGCCTTGCTGCCCGCGCAGCAACTCCTCGACCTCTTCGGCGCGGTCGAGCAGCGCTACGGCCTTGGGAAGCAGTTGGAAGCCCAGCGCGTTGAGCTTGAGCCGCTTGCCGATGCGGTCCAGCAATCGACAGTCGAACTGTCGCTCGAGCTCGGCCAGGGCGGTACTGGCCGCCGACTGGGAGAGTGCCAGGGCTCGGGCGGCTCGGGAGACACTCTCGTGCTGGGCCACGGCCACGAAGACCTCGAGCTGACGCAGGGTATAGCGCATTCGGCTGGCTCCAGAGCATTTCTATTCAAAGTATAGATAAGCTTTATCCATACAATCCATTTAACAGATATTCTGGCCTTCCTTAGAATCAGCTGCAAAGAGTGAATGGCGCATATATGCGCTTCTGGAATATGTAGGAGCCGACATGAGCAAGTTTGCCGAGGAAGAAGTCCTCAGCGTGCATCACTGGAACGACACGCTGTTCAGCTTTCGTACCACCCGCGAGCGTAGCCTGCGCTTCAAGAACGGCCAGTTCGTGATGATCGGCCTGGAGGTGGAGGGCAAGCCGCTGATGCGCGCCTACTCCGTCGCCAGCCCCAACTACGAGGATCATCTCGAGTTCTTCAGCATCAAGGTGCCGGACGGTCCCTTGACTTCGCGGCTCCAGCATCTTCAGGTCGGCGACAAGATCATGGTCAGCCGCAAGCCCACCGGTACGCTGGTCACTGACGACTTGCTGCCGGGCCGCAACCTCTACCTGCTGTCCACCGGCACGGGGCTGGCGCCGTTCATGAGCCTGATCCAGGACCCCGAGGCCTACGAGCGCTTCGAGAAGATCGTGCTGGTCCATGGTGTGCGTACCGTCAGTGAACTTGCCTATGCCGACTTCATTTCCAAGGAGTTGCCCGCGCACGAGTACCTGGGCGAGGAGATCAGCGAAAAGCTCGTCTACTACCCGACGGTAACGCGGGAAGAGTTCCACACCACCGGTCGCCTGACCGATCATATCCGTACGGGGAAACTGTTCGAGGATACCGGCCTGCCGACCATCGATCCGAAACAGGATCGCGCCATGATCTGCGGCAGTCCGGCGATGCTCGACGAAACCAGTGCCCTGCTCGACGAGCTGGGTTTCAACATCTCGCCGCGCATGGGCGACCCGGGCGATTACGTCATCGAACGGGCCTTCGTCGAGAAGTAAGCCACCCGGCTTCGCCGGGAGCTGTGAGCCGTGAGTTGGAAAAATGCCCGGACGTTGTCCGGGCTGGAAGTCTGAAGAACGCGGCTGCACCGCTGAAAGAGGGAAGAAAACCCTAAGAACTCACGGTAGTGAGGTTGAGTCTGGCTTTCCTCTTTCCTTCCTGAGATTACACCGCGTCCTTGTCGGTCTCGCCGGTACGGATGCGGATGACCTGTTCGAGCGGCGTGACGAAGATCTTGCCGTCGCCAATCTTGCCGGTATTGGCCACCTGGGTGATGGCGTCGATGACCTGTTCGGTCATGTCGTCGTCCACCGCGACCTCGAGCTTGACCTTGGGCAGGAAGTCGACCACGTATTCGGCACCGCGATAGAGCTCGGTGTGGCCCTTCTGGCGGCCGAAGCCCTTGACCTCGGTGACGGTGATGCCCTGGACGCCGATCTCGGAGAGCGATTCACGTACGTCGTCGAGCTTGAACGGCTTGATGATGGCGGTCACCAGTTTCATGGTCTTGTCCTCGCATGGTTCGTGTGCCGACGGCGACGCACGCCGTCCTTGCTGGCCTCATTGTGACAGAGCATACACCCGCAGCGAATAGAATAAAAAAGGCCCCCTTGCGGGGGCCAGCAGGAGCACGCCAGCTCACTCGGGATCGCCTCATGTCTTGGCGACATTGAACTCGGGATAGGCTTCGAGGCCGCATTCGGTCAGGTCGACGCCTTCGTATTCTTCTTCCTCGCTGACCCGGATGCCCATGACGGTCTTGAGGATCAGCCAGACGATCAGGCTGGCCACGAACACCCAGGCGAAGATGCCGAAGATGCCGATGATCTGGGCGCCGAAGCTGGCGCTGCCGTTGGACAACGGAACGGCCAGGACGCCCCAGATGCCGACCACGCCGTGAGCGGAAATCGCACCGACCGGATCGTCGAGCTTCAGCTTGTCGAGGCAGACGATGGAGACAACGACCAGCAGGCCACCGAAACCGCCGATCAGGGTAGCGCCCAGGGCGCTGGGCGACAGCGGGTCGGCGGTAATGGAGACCAAGCCGGCGATGGCGCCGTTCAGAGCCATGGTAAGGTCGGCCTTGCGGAACCAGGCCTTGGCCAGGATCAAGGCGGCGATCACGCCACCGGCGGCGGCCGCGTTGGTGTTGACCAGGACCTGGGCCATATTGTTGGCGGAGGTCACGTCGGACACCTTCAGCTCGGAACCGCCGTTGAAGCCGAACCAGCCCAGCCACAGGATGAAGGTACCCAGTGTCGCCAGCGGCATGTTGGCGCCCGGAATGGCGTAGATGGTGCCGTCCTTGCCGTACTTGCCCTTGCGGGGGCCGAGGACCAGCACACCGGCCAGGGCGGCGGAGGCGCCGGCCAGGTGCACGATGCCGGAGCCGGCATAGTCGGAGAAACCGATCTCGGCCAGCCAGCCGCCGCCCCAGGTCCAGTAACCGGATACCGGATAGATGAAGCCGGTCAGGATCACGGCGAAGATCAGGAAGGCCCACAGCTTCATGCGCTCGGCGACCGCGCCGGAGACGATCGACATGGCGGTGGCCACGAACACGACCTGGAAGAAGAAATCGGCGCGGGCGGAGTAGTAGGGGGCGTCGTCACCGCCGGCCAGCACTGCGTCCACGGAATTCTCGCCCCCCAGCAGGAAGCCCAGGCTGGGCAGGACGCCGCCGGCACTGCTGGAGTACATGAGGTAGTAGCCGACCAACAGGTACATGGTGCAGGCGATGGCGAACAGGGCGATGTTCTTGGTCAGGATCTCGGCGGTGTTCTTGGAGCGGACCAGGCCGGCCTCGAGCATCGAGAAACCGGCGGCCATCCACATCACCAGGGCACCGCAGACCAGGAAGTAGAAGGTGTCGAGCGCGTAAGCGAGCTCTGTCATGACGAATGTCTCCGTATCGGGAACAGGCAGGAAGGCGGTCGGCGATCAGACGGCGTCGGCGCCACGCTCGCCGGTGCGGATGCGGATGACGTCTTCCAGCGGGGTCACGAAGACCTTGCCGTCGCCGATCTTGCCGCTGTTGGCGGCATTGCAGATGGCGTCCAGCACGGTATCCAGGCGGTCGTCGTCCACGGCGACCTCGACCTTGACCTTGGGCAAGAAGTCGACGACGTACTCGGCGCCGCGATAGAGTTCGGTGTGGCCTTTCTGGCGACCGAAGCCCTTGACTTCGGTGACAGTGATGCCTTGAACGCCGTTGTCGGCGAGCGCCTCGCGGACGTCGTCGAGCTTGAAGGGCTTGATAACGGCGGTGATCAGCTTCATCCCGGTACTCCCTTGTTCGGTGGGCGCGGCACGTTGCCACGCGGTGCATCGTTGTTCTGATGAAGCGCGAATCGTGCCAGGTGACGGGATAATCCTGATTTTTCATGAGTCTGTGAAAAGCGCGAGGTGTTGCTGAACGCGCCGCGTGCAGTACGGAGAAGGTCCATGCACTGGATTGGTGCCTGGGTGGCGGCGCAATGCCCCATAAGGTGGCGGACGAGAGGAATGCGGTGAAAGGACGCCTTGCGTATCCTGTCAGAAGGTTTTCCCCACCATCCATTCAGGAGAAGCAGTATGGTCAGCCAGGACCGTATCAGCCGCTTGGCCCAGCAGATCGGTGAGCGCCTGCAAGGCGCCTCCCAGGCCCCGGAAGAGGTACAGAAAGGCGTGCAGCAGGTCGTGAAAGGCGCCTTTGACCGCCTCGAACTTGTTTCGCGTGAGGATTTCGACATCCTGATGGATGTCCTGCAGCGCACGCGAGGGCGGGTCGAGGCGCTGGAGAAGCAGGTCGCCGCCCTGGAAGATGCCCTGGACACACCGGCGGCTGCCACCGACGAAGATGCCGAAGAAGTCCGCGAGGCTGCGGCGGACATCGACTCTCTCGAGGCGGACGCCGGCGCCGGCGAAACCGGACGATGAAACCCTGGGCGTGCCCTGTGCCTCTGGTCTAGCCTGAAGAAGGCGCGACAAGGATGTCGCACCGAGCAACAACAGTGGCGCGAGGGAATGCCGATGACACTGGCGATCATTCGCACCCGGGCGGGCCTTGGCCTGGAGGCACCCGAGGTGCTTGTCGAGGTACACCTGGCCAACGGCCTGCCGGGCATTACGCTGGTCGGGCTGCCGGAGGCAGCCGTCAAGGAAAGCCGGGAACGGGTGCGCAGCGCCCTGGTCAATGCCGGCTTCGAGTTTCCGCTGCGGCGTATTACCCTGAATCTAGCGCCCGCCGACCTGCCCAAGGACGGTGGGCGTTTTGATCTGCCCATTGCGCTGGGACTGCTGGTTGCGTCCGGTCAGATTCCCCCTGAGGCTCTGGCGGATGTGGAGTGCGTGGGGGAGTTGGCGCTGGACGGTGGTCTGCGCCCGGCGAGCGGTGTGCTGCCGCTGGCCATGGCCACCCGGCAAGCGGGGCGTCGCTTGATCGTGCCCCGAGCCAACGCCGACGAGGCGGCCCTGGCCGGCGATCTGGAAGTCCTGCCCGCCGAGCACTTGCTGGAGGTGGTGGCCCATCTGCTCGGACAGGAACCCATTACTGCCCACCGGCTGCGAACGCCGCCACGCCGTGACGCGGCGGAGCCAGATCTGCGTGAGGTCAGGGGCCAGCACCAGGCGCGTCGAGCTCTGGAAGTCGCCGCGGCGGGTGGGCACAACCTGCTGTTCGCCGGCCCGCCCGGTACCGGCAAGACCATGCTGGCCAGCCGCCTGCCCGGCATCCTGCCGCCGCTCGGCGAGGACGAAGCCCTGGAAGTGGCGGCGATACGCTCGGTCAGTGGCCTGCCGCTGGCCGAGCAGTGGGGGCGTCGTCCCTTTCGGGCGCCACACCATACCGCGAGTGCCGTGGCGCTGGTCGGCGGGGGGTCTCGCCCCAAGCCGGGGGAGATCTCCCTGGCGCACCATGGCGTGTTGTTTCTCGATGAACTGCCCGAGTTCTCGCGGCACGTGCTGGAAGTGATGCGCGAGCCGATGGAATCCGGACAGATCCACATCGCTCGGGCCAACCATGAGCGTCGCTATCCAGCGCGCTTTCAGCTAGTGGCGGCGATGAACCCTTGCCCCTGCGGTCATCTCGGCGATCCGCGCCAGGCCTGCCATTGCACGGCCGCTCAGATCCAGCGCTATCAGGCACGGCTTTCGGGGCCGCTGCTGGATCGCATTGACCTGCAGGTGGAAGTGCCGGCCCTGCCGGCGGAGCAGTTGACCTCGCGGGAGCCGGGCGAGGATTCGGCAGCGGTGCGCGAGCGGGTTCTGGCGGCACGCGAGCGCCAGTGGGCGAGAGGGGCGCTCAATGCCCACCTGGCGGGACCCGACCTGGAGGCCGCTTGCGCGCTGGGCGGCGAGGACCGTGCCTGGCTGGCCGAAGTGCTGGAGCGGCTGCAACTCTCGGCTCGCGCCTTCCATCGAGTGCTGCGGGTGGCGCTGACCCTCGCCGATCTGGCCGGCGCCCCGCAGCCGGCCCGCGAACACCTGATCGAGGCCATCGGCTATCGTCAGCTCGATCGGTTGCTCAAGGGCGGCTGACCTGGACGATGCCGCCTCTGATCACCGAGAGGCGTGTCAGTGACTCGCCGATTTGCGGGGTGATGAAGGCGCGGCCCCGCTGACGTGGGGAAGTCTTCCCGTCGGTGAGTTGCCCCAACGGCCGTGAAATCGTTGGCTCATAGCGCCGTGGCGTCGAGGGCGCCGTCGATATGGGCCTGCCAGAGCGGCTGCTCGCCGCCGGGGCGTCGCAGGGTCAGGGTCAAGCGGTAGGGCAGCAACTCCCGGTCGGAGAGTTGCAGTCGCGGGGCCGAGGCATTCAGACGGCTTTCCAGGCGCCATTGATTGTCGCCTGCGCCATCGCCCAGAGCGGGTCGCCAGTCGAGTACCTGAGGACTATCGTCGAGCCCCAGCAGGGCGCGGGTCAGGCTTTCCATCAGTCGCTCGTCGGAGAGGCCCAGGTCGGGGTCGACCTTCGGCATGGCCAGCAGGAGCACCTGATCGGTGGTGGGCTTGGGCAGGGCCGGCGAGGCGGCTACCTGCTCGGCGGCGCGCTCGCCGAGCCCGAGCAGCGCCTGCCGAACGGTCTTGGGGCGTTCCGGGGCGGCGGTGCAGCCGGCGAGGACGAGCAACAGTGCCAGGCAGATCAGTGTGCGAGCGTTCATGAACATCGGCGCCTTTCGGGGGGCTGAGCCTCGAAGCCTTCCTCCAGGTCGGCGAGAAAGCGCGCCAGGTCCGCGAACAGCGTGCGGCGTATCGGTTCGGCTTCGTTGACCAGGTGGTGCCGGGCCTCGGGGTGTCGGCAGATTTCAGCATTGGGAAACTTGCGGTCGAGCACGTCGAGATTCCATTCCCAGTCCACGGTCGAATCCTGCTCGCCCTGCAGGATGAGGGTGGGCACGCGGTTGGGAGGAAGGGCCAGCAGTCGGGGCATCCAGCGGCGCATGGCATCGACCCATTCCATGGCCAGGCGGTCCGGTTGCAATGGATCGCCTTCGCGCAGGAAGGTAGCGAAGTCGCTGTCGGTGGAGTTGGCGCGGAAGCGGCGTGGCACCGAGCGTACGAAGGGGCCCACCAGTCGGTGCAGCCAGCTGGATTGCGACCAGCCCCAGGGTCGGACCAGCGGGGCCAGCAGGGCCACGCCCTGCCAGTGGCCGTCGTCGCCTCGCGCCAGGGCATCGGTGGCCAGTATTGCCGCTCCGGTACTCTGGCCGACACCGACTCGGGGAGGGGCGGCCAGGCCGCGGGACTCGAGTTCTCGGCACAGGTCGCTCAGGCAGGCGCCGTACTCGTCGAAATCGCCGATGGAGGCGCGGGGGCCGCTGGAGAGACCATGTCCGGGCAGGTCCCACAGCACGACACGCCAATTGCGCTCCAGCAGGCATTCGAGCAGGTGGCGGTAGAGTCCCAGATGGTCATAGTAGCCGTGCACGACCCAGACCGTGCCGATGGGCTCCCGCGGGGTCCAGACCTGGGTCCACAGCCGGAAGCCGTGGGTATCTACGTAGCCGACGTGAAGGTCCGTCGTCTCGGCGAGCAACGGACTCAGGCCATAATGGTCCAGGTAGCATTCCAGCGCCTGGCCGGCTTGCTCGGCCGGTGCAATGGGGCCAAGTGCCTGTAAGGGAGTGAAGTCGCTCATCGCATCCTCTGCTGTACTCGCCCATGCTAGCGTCATGGCAGCGGCGGAGCCAGTCATGTTATCGAGGGAAAAGCGCTGGCCACGTCTCGTCATTTGGTCGATATCGAGACGAGGTGCGCCTTCCTTGGCTTTACATGTGGAATAATTTTCCACAAAATTATTCAGGAGCAGTCACCCTTCGCTGTCCGGCCGATCGGTGCCAGGGGGCGCCGAGCTGCCACGCATCAGGAGAACGACCCATGACCCAACGCATTACCCGCCATCGCCTTCAAGTGGCCGCCGAGCTGGACCGTTTCATCAACGAACGGGCCCTGCCGGGAACCGGTGTCGATCCCGAGGCCTTCTGGACCGGCGTGGATGCCCTCTTTCATGATCTGACACCGAAGAACCGCGAACTACTCGCCGAACGTGACCGCCTGCAGGCCGAACTCGATGCCTGGCACCGCGAGCATTCAGGGCCGGTGCGTGACATGGCGGCTTATCGTACCTTTCTCGAGGAGATCGGTTATCTGGCCCAGGCGCCGGCGAATGTCGAGGTCACCACGGCCAATGTCGATCGCGAAATCGCCGTGCAGGCGGGGCCGCAGTTGGTGGTGCCGGTCAACAATGCCCGCTATGCCCTGAACGCCGCCAATGCGCGCTGGGGAAGCCTGTACGATGCCCTGTACGGCACCGATGCCATCGCCGATGAGGATGGCGCCGAGCGCGGTGAGAGCTTCAACCCCAAACGGGCCGAGAAAGTCATTGCCTATGCCCGGGGCGTGCTGGATCGTGCCGCGCCCCTGGCGACCGGTTCCCATGGTGAGGCGGTCAAGTATGCGCTGCGCGATGGCCATCTCGTCGTGACCCTGGAGGGCGGCCGCGAGACCGGTCTCAAGGAACCCGGCAAGCTGGTGGGCTACCAGGGCGAGGCCGAGGCGCCCGACGCGGTCCTGCTGGTCAATCACGACCTGCATCTGGAGATCCAGATCGATGCCGGCCACCCCATCGGCAAGACCGATCCCGCCGGCGTCAAGGACGTGGTCGTCGAGGCGGCGCTGACTTCCATCATGGATTGCGAGGACTCCGTGGCGGCGGTGGACGCCGAAGACAAGGTCGAGGTCTATGCCAACTGGCTGGGCCTGATGAAGGGCGACCTGGAGGCCCAGATCGACAAGGGGGGCAAGACCTTCACGCGTCGTCTCAATGATGATCGTACTTGGCGCAATCCCGCGGGTGGCGACGTGACCCTGCCGGGACGCTCATTGCTGTTCGTTCGTAATGTCGGCCATCTCATGACCACACCGGCGGTACTCGATGCCGATGGCAATGAATTGCCGGAGGGCATTCTCGACGCTGTCGTCACCAGCCTGATCGCCCTGCACGACCTCGCGAAGGGCGAGGGAGAGCCGCGCAATTCCCGCGAAGGATCGGTGTACATCGTCAAGCCCAAGATGCACGGCCCGAAGGAAGTGGCCTTTGCCGATACGCTCTTCGCGCGCGTCGAGGACCTGTTGGGCATGACCCGCGATACCCTGAAGATGGGCATCATGGACGAGGAGCGCCGGACCTCGGTGAACCTCAAGGCGTGTATCGCCGAGGCAGCTTCGCGCGTGGTGTTCATCAACACCGGTTTCCTCGATCGTACCGGCGACGAGATGCACTCCACCATGGAGGCCGGTCCGATGATCCGCAAGGGTGACATGAAGAACAGCGCCTGGATCGGCGCCTACGAGCGGAGCAACGTCCAGACCGGCTTGGCCTGCGGGCTGCGCGGCCATGCGCAGATCGGCAAGGGCATGTGGGCGATGCCGGATCTGATGGCGGCGATGCTCGAGCAGAAGATCGGCCATCCCAAGGCCGGTGCCAACACCGCCTGGGTGCCATCTCCCACGGCGGCTACCCTGCATGCCTTGCATTATCACCAGGTCAGCGTGGCCGAGGTGCAGCGCGAACTCGAGGCCCAGGGGGAACCCGATTGCCTGGACGAGCTGCTGACCGTACCAGTGGCCGAGCACCCGGCGTGGAGCGACGCCGAGATCCAGCAGGAGCTCGATAACAACTGTCAGGGCATTCTTGGCTATGTGGTGCGCTGGGTCGAGCACGGTGTGGGCTGCTCCAAGGTGCCGGACATTCATGATGTCGGGCTGATGGAGGATCGCGCGACCCTGCGGATTTCCAGCCAGCACGTGGCCAACTGGCTGCACCATGGCGTGGTGGATGAGGCGCGGGTGCGGGATACCCTGGAGCGCATGGCCAAGGTCGTCGACGAGCAGAATGCTGGCGATCCATCCTATACGGCGATGAGTGCCGACTTCTCGGCCTCCCACGCCTTCCAGGCCGCCTCCGATCTGATCTTCAAGGGGCTCGAGCAGCCTGCCGGCTATACGGAGCCGCTGTTGCACCACTGGCGTGCGGTCCACAAGGGAGCCTGACCGGCGGCGGGCCGTGCGGTTGGCGGGATATCCTGGTGCTCGTTGCCGGTAGCTGGGCTATCTTGGGGCCAATGCTCGAGCAACCGTCGCAGGGAGAGCCCCATGACCGTGATGTCCGCCACCGCCATCGAGGAGTTTCTCGATGAGGTCTTTCCACAACGGGCCGGCACCATCGAGGGTGTCGATGAGATGCGCGCCACCATGAGTCTGGCCATCGAGGACGAGCACCTGCGGCCCGGAGCCTGTGTCTCCGGGCCGACCATGATGGGGCTGGCCGATGTCTGTCTCTACGTGGCGATCCTGGCGCAGATCGGGCCGGAGCCGATGGCGGTCACCAGTGACCTGCATTGTCGCTTCCTGAGGCGGGCCCGAGGTGACCGTGACCTCATTGCCAATGCGCGAATCTTCAAGCTGGGCCGTCGCCTGGCCGTCGGCGAGGTACAGTTGTTCTCCGCTGGGGACGAGGCGCCGGTGGCACTGGTGACGGCAACCTATGCACTGCCCGACAGTGACTGAGGCGCACCGCCCGGGGGTCAGGCTTTCGAGCGGTTTCGCAGCACGACGCCGGCCAGCGTCAGCCAGCCGAGTATCAGCAGCAGGCCTCCCATCGGGGTGAGTGGCCCGAGCCAGTCCATACCGGAGAGTGCCAGACCGTAAAGCGACCCGCAGAACAGCAGCATACCGGCCGCCCAGAGGGCCAGCACCAGGCGTTGACCGGGCAAGGGCAAGGTCGCTCGCCAGGCCAGCACGCCAAGCATCGCCAGGGTGTGCCAGGCCTGGTAGCGCACGCCGGTCTCGAAGGCAGCCATCAGGCGGGGCGTCAGCTCCGCCGCCAGGACATGGGCGCCCAGGGCGCCGATCATCACCATCAGGGCGCCGGACAGCGCCGTTGTCAACCACCAGGGTCGGTCATGCATCATGGATCCTCCATCGATGACGCCTTACCGTACCCGCCACGAGGCTGAGGCGCTACAATAGGGGCCTGCTACAGCCATAGCCAAAGATGCAAGAGGATGCCATGCAGATCCATCTCAATGGCGAAGCGAAACATCTGGACAGCGAGATGTCGGTGGCCCAGCTGGTCGATACCCTCGGCCTGACCGGTCGCCGTATTGCCGTGGAGGTCAACGAGGAGATCGTGCCGAAGAGTATCCACGGTGATACGCGTCTGGCGGATGGGGATCGAGTGGAGATCGTCCATGCCATCGGCGGAGGCTGAGGGGTAAGACGGCTTCCGTGCGGCGAGCGAACTCCAGGCTGCCAGCGGCACTCGTGCGCGAGCCCGGTCAACATCCTCATGTACTGGTGTACCCCATCTTCACTGGCAATACACATCAGCGCTGTCCCTGCGCCATAGGAGAAAGACACGCATGACCGATTTCATCCAGGACACGCCCTTGCGGGTCGCCGGCCGTGAATTCCGTTCCCGACTGCTGGTGGGCACCGGCAAGTATCGCGATTTCGACGAGGCCGGTGCGGCGATCACCGCCAGCGGGGCCGAAGTGGTGACCTTCGCGGTTCGCCGCACCAATCTGGGGCAGGATGCATCGGCGCCCAACCTGCTCGATGTGGTCTCCCCGGAGCGCTATACCCTGCTGCCCAACACGGCCGGTTGCTTCACCGCCCAGGATGCGGTGCGTACCTGCCGCCTGGCCCGGGAGCTACTGGATGGTCACAACCTGGTCAAGCTCGAGGTGCTGGGCGATGAATCGACGCTCTACCCCAATGTCGTGGAGACCCTCGCCGCCGCCGAGACGCTGGTCAACGATGGTTTCGATGTGATGGTCTACACCAGTGACGATCCTATCGTCGCCCGCGAGCTCGAGCGCCTGGGGTGCTGTGCGGTGATGCCGCTCGGCTCGCTGATCGGCTCCGGTCATGGCATCCAGAATCCCTACAACATTCGCTTGATCATCGAGCAGGCCAATGTGCCGGTGCTGATCGATGCCGGTATCGGTACCGCCTCCGAAGCGGCCCAGGCCATGGAGCTGGGGTGCGACGGCGTGCTGATGAACTCCGCCATCGCCCATGCCCGGCAGCCGGTGCTGATGGCCAGTGCCATGCGACAGGCGGTCAGCGCCGGGCGCGAGGCCTTCCTGGCTGGCCGCATGCCGCGTCGCCGGGAAGCCGAGGCATCGTCGCCCATGGCGGGCCGTATCAACGCCTGAACCGACGCGATCCTGATCCTGTTTGCCGGCTCGGTTTTCCGATGCCGCTTTTCGACCTAGTGACCCAATAGTGAACCACGCATGAACGAACCCGATACCACCGGCCCCGAACGTCCAGACGCACCGCTGCATCGCCGCGGCATCAAGAGTTATGTGTTGCGCGCCGGACGCATGACCACCGCCCAGACCCGGGGCCTCGATGAGGTCTGGCCGCGTCTGGGGGTGACGCTCGATGCGGGGCGTCAGGATCTGGATGTCCTGTTCGGGCGCCAGGCGCCTCGCGTGCTGGAGATCGGTTTCGGCATGGGGGCGTCGCTGATCGAACAGGCCGAGTCGCACCCCGACACCGACTTCATCGGCATCGAGGTGCACGCGCCGGGTGTCGGCAAGTTGCTCGACGAGGTCGACAAGCGTGGCCTCACCAACCTGCGGGTCTACCGCGAGGATGCCCTGGCGGTGCTTGAGCGCTGCCTGCCCGAGGCCAGCCTGGACACCGTGCAGCTGTTCTTCCCCGATCCCTGGCCGAAGAAGAAGCACCACAAGCGGCGCATCGTTCAGCCGGCTTTCGTTGAACTGGTACGCACTCGCCTCAAGCCGGGCGGTACCCTGCACATGGCCACCGACTGGGAAGCCTACGCCGAGTGGATGGCCGAGGTGATGGCGGAGGCGCCGGGCTATGCCAATACTGCCGATGCGGACACCGCGCCTTATGTGCCGCGCCCTGCCTTCCGGCCGCTCACCAAGTTCGAGGCCCGCGGGGAGCGTCTGGGACATGGTGTCTGGGATCTGATTCACCGTCGTGACGACGACTGACCCCATTCCGGTCGAGAGTCGACGCCGGGGCGGCGGGCCGAATGGCGGGACGTTCGCTCCGACGGCCGGCCGGGCTCGCCGTACCGCCATGGCCGCCGGCGCCGCGTCCCTGATGGCGGCCGGCATATAGGGCGCTGCCGGCGCCGACGAGTCCAAGCAGCATGCCGATGGCGCCCATGGTGCCGGGGAGCTCACCGAACATCAGCGCCGTCCAGGCGAGTGTCGCCGCCGGGGTCAGCGCGACCAGGCCGGCACTGTGCCCCACGCCGAAACGCCGCAGGCTCTCCACGAAGAAGCCGTAACCGCCGAAGGTGGCCAGCACGATCAGCCAGACCAGAGCCGTCAGGGTGTCGGGGCTCGGCGTCGGCGGTGCCAGGGAGCCTCCCATGCCAAGGGCCGCGAGGAAGAAGACGCCGGTGGCGGCCATCAGTTGTGCCGTCAGGCGAGCCTCCAGAGGCAGCGTCGCGGGTTGCCGTGTCGTGAGGGCGCTGCCCAGTGTCACGTAGGCCACGGCCAGCAGTGGCAGACCATACGCCCAGAGCGGAGCGCCGCCGACGCCTTGCAGGTCGTCCAGCACGCTCAAGGCGGCTCCCAGGGTCGCCACCGTCATGCCCAGCCACTGAAGGGGGCGGGTGAGTTCGCCGAGCCAGCCGCTGGCCAGGGTGATGGCCGCCAGTGGTTGGAGAGCGCCGATCAATGCCGCCACTTCTGCACTGACGCCTGCCTTGACGGCCAGCAGCATGGTCAGCAGATAGCCTCCCACGGTCAGGCTGCCGATCAACGCTTCGTGCGCCAGCGCCCGAGGGTTCAAGCGGGGCTGGTGACGTTGCCGGCAACGCCACCACCACCAGCCGCCCGCCAGCAGCGTGGCCAGGGCGAAGCGCCACGCATAGAGCGCCAGGACTGGCGTATCGATGGCAACGGCCAGCCGGCTGCCCACGAAACCACTGCTCCAGCACACCACGAAACCGACCGCCACGATCAGGCCTCCCAGGGCGGGGGAAAGCGATGAGAGCGTGATGTGTCGCAGTCGATGCACGGTGCCCGTCATGATACCTCCGGTCCTGGGGGTGGATTGGTCCGCACAGGTTGACTGGTCTAGAGTGTTTCGTGAATCGAAACTTATTGGACCGAGCATTCAATATGGCTGAAGGCATTTCGGACTCGCTGGATCTCGAGGCGCTGCGCAGCTTCGTGGCGGTCGCGCGCTTGGGTACGCTGGCCGCGGCGGCCGAGCAGCGTCATCGCACCGTCAGCGCACTGAGCATGCAGATCAAGCGCCTGGAGGCGCGGCTGGATACCACCTTGCTGATACGGGGGGCGCGAGGGGTGAGCCCGACGCCCAGCGGCGAGGCCTTGCTGGGCGAGGCGCGGGAACTGTTGCGTCGACACGATGGCCTGGTGGCCAGGATCAGTGGGCGAGGGTTGAGCGGCCGCGTACGTTTCGGCATGCCGGAAGACTACGCCAGTCGCCTGGTGGGGCGTCTGTTGCCAGACTTTCTGGCACGGCATCCGGATGTGGTGCTGGAAGCGGTGACGGCGCCCAGCGGCGAGCTGGCACGTCGCCTGGAGCGGGGAGAGCTATCGATGATCGTGGCGCTCGACCGTCCTCACCGGCTCAGTGGTGGCGAGCCGTTGTGGCGCTCCACGCCAGTCTGGGCCGGGGCGCGAGAACTCGTCCTGACGCCGGAGCAACCGTTGCCACTGGCGCTTCACCCCGAGGACTGCCCCTATCGGCAGTTGGGAGTCGAGGCATTGAGCGCGATGGATCGCCCCTGGCACGCCGTCTTCACCAGCACCAGCATCCACGCGGTGGAAACGGCAGTGGAGTCGGGGTTGGCGGTGAGCATTCTCGAGCGTGACCGATTGACGCCGGCCATGCGAGAGCTTGGTGCGGCGGAGGGATTGCCGGTGCTGCGTGGCTGTGAGGCGCAACTGTACTATGGGCGGCAGGTTTCCGCTGCGTCCTGGCCGGCAGTCGAGGCGCTGGGCGAACTGGTCAAACGGCAGCTTGGTCAGCGGGAATGATGGTGCGAGGCGAGCGACGCGCAGCCGAGAGACAAACCAACGCCACGAGACGAACCAACAAAAGAAAGCCGCCCTGGGCGGGGCGGCAAAAGACCGTGACTAGCAATGAGGAGGAGAAACCTGGGCAAGAAACTGGCAGGAACCTTGCCCCGGCATGGCGCCTCATCAACGCCATGTTTGTAGAGTAAATCATTCTCATTTGACCTGTCAACGCAAACGAGAATTTTTTTTATTACGTTTCGAGGACGGGCCCTATCAGCCGACCAAGCGTAGCCAAAAGGGGAGCGAGGCCATGGCGATCAGGGTCTGGCCGGTGATCAGCGCGGCCATCAACTCGGCATCGCCACCGAGCTGACGGGCCAGGATGTAAGCGGAAGTGGCGGTGGGTAAGGCGGCGAACAGCAGCGCAATATCGCGACTCACCGGTTCCAGCCGGAGCAACAGGGCGAAACCGAGAACCAGGGCCGGCATCAGGATCAACTTGGCCAGGTTGGCCGCCCAGACACCGAGATCGAGGCGCAGCAGGGCTCGTGGCCGCAGAGCGACGCCTACTGCCACCAGGCCGAGCGGCAGGGCGGCCCGACCGAGCAGCTCCGTTGCGGGGGCGCTCCAGCCGGGCAGGCCGATACCACTGAGGTTCAGGGCGATGCCCAGCAGGCACGCCAGGATCAAGGGATTGCGTGCCAGGGCGGCCAGGCTGGCGCGCATGCCGGCGGTACCGAGTGTGCCGGCGGCGATGAAGCTGGCGACACACAGGACGTTCACGACCGGTACCATCAAGGCCACGGCCACTGCCGCGACAGTGGCACCGGCCTCGCCATGCAGCGCCGCGGCACCTGCCACGCCGACATAGGTATTGAAACGCAGCGAGCCCTGGAACACCGATGTGAAGGCCGGGGCCGCCAGACCCAGCCGATGGTTCGCGGCCCAGAGCGCGGCCCCCAGCATGCCCATCGCACCGAGCAGGGCCAGGGCCAGGCGTCCCACCGGGACTTGCTGGATATCGGCACCTGCCAGGGTCGAGACCAGCATGGCGGGGAACAGCAGAAAATAGATCAGCCGCTCCATCCGTGGCCAGAAATCGCCGCCCGGCTGGTCGAGGCGGCCGAGCAACGCGCCCAGCAGGATCAACAGAAAGAGGGGCCCGAGGGCTCCCGCCACGCCTTCCATGACACCTCCTCATTGGGTCCGTCACGCGATGGAGCGTCCCGGATTTCGTCGGGATGGCTTGGATTCGCGCCGTCCAGACAGCTATCTTGCCATCATCGGCGGCGTGACTTCACTGTCATGTGCGGACCGGAGACCGATCATGACGCCGGGTGGCGTCGAGCAGACGAGGAGCGGCCATGATGACACGGCGTTGGCGGTATCTGGCGGCAGGTGCCATTGCGCTGTCGGTGTTATTCGGCCTGCTGGCTCATCAGTGGTGGAGCGGTAAGGGCAGCGAGGCGGAGCTGGAAGGCGGCCCTATCTCGCTGCCGTCGACGCGAGGCGAGTTTGCGCTCTCCCAACTGGATGAGGACCAGCTTGCGGTGGTCTTCTTCGGCTATACCTGGTGTCCGGATGTCTGCCCCATGAGCCTGGCGGTGGTCCGCCAGGTACGCCAGCAGCTATCCGACCCGCGCCGAGAGCAGGTAGTGCCGGTGATGATCTCCGTCGATCCCGAGCGCGATACCCTGTCGCGGCTCGAGGAATACCTCGCTTCCTTCGGCGAGGACTTCATCGGTGCGACCGGCAGCATCGAGCAGGTAGAGGAGATCGCCGAGCGGTATGGAGTCGTGTGGCGCAAGGTCGAGGCGCCGGAGTCGGCTATGGACTACACCGTCGATCACACCGCCTCGCTCTATCTGGTGGACCGGCATGGCGAGATTCGCCGGCGTGTTCTCCACTCGCCGACGCCGGGCCCGCTCAAGGCAGCGTTGAACGATTTGCTCGACGCCATGTGAACGGCATCGTCGGCCCTGAACGATGACGACCGGCTCATAGGAGCCGGCCGTGCGAAAGGCGTTGAGCGCGAGGGATCACTCGGCGTCGCTGGCGCTTTCGGTGTCGCCGCTCTGTTCGCCGTTGGCGTCTTCCGCTGCTTCGGCGGGCGTGACGTCGAGCAGCTCAACCTTGAAGATCAGCGTCTCGTTGGGGCCGATCGGGCCCTGACCGCGGGCACCGTAGGCCAGGTCGGCGGGAATCGCGATCTCCCAGGTGTCGCCCACGCTCATCAGCTGCAGGGCTTCCTGCCAGCCATCGATGACCTGGCCGACTCGGAAGCTGACCGGCTCGCCGCGCTCGTAGGAGCTGTCGAAGACGGTGCCATCGATCAGCTTGCCTTCATAGTTGACCTTGACGGTGTCCTCGGCACTCGGCGTGGCGCCGTCGCCGGATTCCAGCTCACGATACTGCAGGCCCGAATCGGTGACCGTGACACCGTCCTTTTCCGCGTTCTCCTCGAGATAGGCTTCACCTTCGGCCTGATTGGCCTCGGCGCGCTTCTCAGCTTCGGCGGCACGCTTTTCCTGGGCCTGTTGCTGGAACTGGGCCAGGGTATCGGCCATTTCCTGATCGGTCATGGCCAGCTCGTCGCCGGCGTAGACGTCGCGGATGGCCTGGGTGAACGCATCGATATCGAGATCGGAAACATCTTGCTGGATGCTCTGACCCAGGGTCACCCCGAGGCTGTAGCCCAGACGTTCCTGGTCGGACTCGGGCGCGGCCAGTGCCAAGGGAGCGGCGGTCAACAGGGCCGCCAGTGAAGCGGAAGTCAGCAGTGTCTTCATGAAAAAGCCTTGTGGTCCGGCGCCTTGGCGCCATGAGTGTATGGAATCCATGGGACTCTAACAGGGCCGGAGAGGTTCCGCACGCATGCGCCGGATGCCGCTTCCGGCCCCCGTCGGAAAGCCGTCAGACGACCATGACGGGACAGTGCGCGGAGCCTGCCACACGCTGGGCGACACTCCCCAGCAGCAGGCTCTTGTCACCGTTGGTGCCCTGGGCGCCGATCACGATCAGGTCGCACTCTCGCTTGCGGGCGAAGCGCACGATGGTACGCGAGGGGCGCCCGCCCTTGACGAAGGCGCGTATCTTGTCCACCGGCACGCCCATCTCGGCGGCGCGTGTCTTGGCCTGGACGGCGATCTCCGTGGCGTAGTCCTTGAGAGCATCGTCCGGAATATCCAGCTTCTCGGGGCGGACCATCGACAGCGAGGCTTCGAGCAGGCTGTGATGCTTGAACACGCACAGGATGTAGAGTTCGGCGCCGGTCAATCGCTGCAGACCCACGCCCTTTTCCAGCGCCTTGACGGCGCCCTTGGAGCCGTCGACCGGCACCATGATCCGATTGAACATCGTCACCTTACTCCTTGTGTCCGTGTAGAGCCGCTTACCTGAAGGCGAGGTCGCGCAGGAACAGGGCGATCTGCGGGAACAGGATCAGCAACGCGGCCGCCAGTACCAGCATGAAGATGAAGGGAGGCGTGCCCTTGATCACGTCCAGATAAGGACGCTTGAAGATGGCGATGGCGGTGAAGATATCGCAACCGAAGGGCGGCGTCGCCGAGCCGATGGCCACCTGCAGTGTGATCAGGATACCGACGAGCACCGGGTCGAGGCCGGTGGCCTCGATGGCCGGTGCGAAGACCGGTGTCAGCACCAGGATCACCACGATGGGGTCGACGAACATGCAGGCGACGAAGAAGGCGATGCAGATGGCGATCAGCACCCCGGTCGGCCCCGCTTCGTTGATGCCCACGGCCTCGAGAATGGCCTGGGGAATCTGGGCGAAGGAGATGATCCACGAGAAGCTGTTGCCGACTGCCACCAGGATGAAGACCACGGCGGTAATCAGGCCGGTGGACTTGGCGATGGTGTAGATATCGTTGATCTTCAGCGAGCGGAAGACCACGAACTCCAGCAGGATGGCATAGAGCACGCAGGCAGCCGCGGCTTCGGTAGGACTGAAGATGCCCCCATAGATGCCGCCGATGATGATCACCGGGAAGCCCAGCGGCCACAGTGCCAGGCGTACGGCCGAGAAACGTTCTCCCCAGCTCGCCTTGGGCTCGGTGGGCACGCCACGGACGATGGCATAGATCACGCAGTAGGTAGCGAACATGGCCAGGATCATCAGGCCCGGGCCGATTCCGGCGATGAACAGCTCACCGATGGAAGTGCCGGAGATGATCCCGTAGATGATCATGCCGATGCTGGGCGGGATCAGGAAGGCGATGTCACTGGAGTTGATGATCAGCGCCAGGCTGAAGGAGTCCGAGTAGCCGGCCTTGAGCATACGTGGACGTAACGGGGAGCCCACCGCGACCACGGTGGCCTGGGTGGAGCCAGAGACGGCCCCGAACAGCGTGCAGGACGCTGCCGTACTGACGGCGAGACCGCCCTTTATGTGGCCGATGAAGGCCATCACCATATTGATCAGTCGATTGGCCGACTGACCGCGCGTCATGATATCCGCGGCGAGAATGAACATGGGCACTGCGATCAGCGATGCCGGTCGTATGCCGGCCATCAGTTGCTGGATCAGGGTCTCCATCTGGCCCAATCCGCCGAACATCATGAAAAACCCGATGATCGCTGCCGTCGCCAGCGGAATCATCATGGGAAAGCCCAGCAACAGCAGGCCGATCATGGTCGCAACCATTATTGTCGTCATCTTGCATTCCCCCGGGCGAATTGCCCTGCGTCAGACTTCCGTTTCCGTATCCTTGTAACCGTCGACCACCGAGGTCGACAGGTAGACATCGCGCGACGTCAGGTTCTTGATGGCCGTGAAAAGGTATTGGATGCCGGTGATCAGAAAGCCCAGGGGCACCCAGACGTAGATGATGAAGATCGGAAAGCCCAGTGCCGGCAGGATGCGTCCCTTGTCATACAGGTCGAGGATGTAGAGCAGCGAGTAGTACATCAGGAAGAACATCACCAGGGAGGTGAACAGCGAGATCAGGACCATCAGGGCGCGGCGACCACCCACCGGCAAGGCATCGTAGATCGCCGACATGCGGATGTGGCGGCCATGGCGCGCCGCGTAGCCGATGCCCGCGAAGGTGATCATGATGATCAGGATGCGGTTGACCTCGCCGGTGAAGAACAGGCTCTCGCCGAGCACGAAGCGCCCGATGACATTGGCGATGGTGTTGGTGGCCATCAGCAGCACGCCGATGGCGAGAATGATCGCTTCAAGCTTGCTGATGAGAGTATCAATGGTGCCCAGTATGCCAGGCAGGCCTGAGTGATAGTGCTTTTCGGATTCTTCGTCGGTCATGGCCGCGCTCCCTTCAGCAGACATGGCGAAATTATGGGGCCCCGTTCAGCAGCGTAACCGCTGGCGATGCGGCACGGTGTGCCACAGGTCAACGTTGGATGAACGCTGAGAGAGTGCCTGCCGATCACCGTGCTCGTCCATGCGCCTGTACCCGCGTCTTGTCCTGGAGCTTCCCTGTCGCGCGCTCCTCGAGCGGCGGGTATGCCAAGCTCGGGTGGCGTGGCGAGAGGCGCGTCGGACATCGTTACGGTCTGGCGGGTGATATTGGCATGTACCCTTCGGGGCCGCGTAAACAAATCGGGGGCAGCCTGGCTGCCCCCGGTGGATGCGGGTTAAGTGCGTGATCAGCCTTCGTCCTGGCTTTCTCCGCCTTCATCCTGTTGCACGGCCTTGAGGTCGGCCTTGAACTGGTCGAGCAGCTCCTGGCCTTGCTCGCCGGTCATCTCGATGAACTTCTCCTCGACCTGGGGAGCGCGCTCCTTGAAGGCCTGGATCTGTTCATCGTCCAGACGCGTGACGGTAACCTCATCGGACGCTTCCTTGATCTTCTCGAGGGATTCCTCGGACAGGCCCTTGATGTGCTCGATGGTATGGTCGTAGGCCGCATCGGCAGCATCCTGTACCAGTTGCTGGTCTTCCTCGGAAAGCCCTTCGTAGAAGTCCTGGTTGGCCATCATCGCGGTGGTGAACCAGCCATGGCTGGTGAAGGTCAGGTGCGGCGAGACTTCGTAGAGGCCGCCGGACTCGATCCAGAAGATCGGGTTTTCCTGGCCGTCGATGATGCCGGTCTGCAGGCCACCGTAGACCTCGCCCCAGGGCAGCGGCGTCGGCGTGGCACCGAAGGCGCTGTAGGTCTCGGCCAGCAGCGGGTTGGTCATGGTACGGATCTTCTTGTTGTCGAAGTCCTCAGGCGAGGTGATCGGCTCGTCGGCGGTCACCACCATTTCGCCTTCCGGATACATCTTGAGCAGTTCCAGCCCGTGCTCGGCGTAGAGCTTCGGGAACATCTCGTTGATGGCCTTGCTCTCGTCGAAGAACTCCAGGACGGTGTCCATGTCCGTAGGCATCAGATAGGGAATGAAGAAGATTTGCGCCGAGGGGATCAGCGAACCGGTGAAGCCGGGCGACTGGTTCACGAACTGCAGGATGCCGTTCTGGGTCTGCTCCATGATGTCATCGGACTCACCCAGCTCGCCGAAGCGATAGACCTGTACGGTGTGGTCGGAATTATCTTCGACATAACCCTTGAAAGCCTGAGCGAAGACATCCTGGACGTCGCCTTCGTATTCCTCGTGAGCATAACGCCAGTTGTCGGAATAGGCGGCGGTGGACATGCCGAGCATCAGAGCGCCGATGCTCGCAGTAGTCAGCAACTTGTGTGCCTTCATTCTTATGGTTCCTCTGCAGGTTTTGCCGGGAAATCAATGATTCATCGACCGGCGCAAAATCGAAGTTGTCGTTTGCTCGCCGTTTACGCAGGTAATTTCAGGCTAGCGTGGGGGGTATAGGGGGTCAAGCTGGCTTTGTAGCGTCCCCAAGGCCAAAAGATGTGATTTTTTCTGAAGTTGAGGGCCGAATGGCAGAACTTTTTCGAGAGTTGGACATGGCCGGGGAAGCTCGGAAAGGGGGACGGAACCACTGCGGCTATGGGCTTCCAGGCGTAGCAGACACTCGCGTTCGGCGTCCAGCTCGGCTTGCTTGATGTGCTGACGAACCGTGGCCACGCCCGACCGTTCACGAGCGGCCGGCTTGAGCTCTCGGCGCAGGTCTCGCAGGGGCGTGGTAACCGTGCGTTGCCATTGCCTCACGTCCGAGGGCGTATCGTCGGCACGCAGGCCATGCTGATACAGCCAGCAATGCCATAACAGCTCGGCGACATCGATTCCGGCTTCATCCTGCAAGGTCAGACAGGCCGGCTCGATGCCGTCGCGGGCATAGAGCGCAAGGGCGAAGTCCCAGAGCGAATCGCCGGCGAGACGTGACCGCAAGCGCGTGGATAATTCGGTAGAATCGTCGTTCATCACGACAAGGTGGCCGCCTCCGGGCGGTGATCTCACGCAGACGAGTGGAGTCCGCATGATCGCACTGCGCCAAGTATCCCTGCAACGCGGCCCCCAGAGCCTGCTCGACGCGGCCGACATGACCCTGCACGCCGGCTACAAGGCGGGCATCGTCGGTGCCAATGGCGCGGGCAAGTCGAGCCTGTTCGGGCTGCTGCTGGGCGAGCTATCGCCGGATCGCGGCGAACTGGAGATGAGTGGCGGTCAACGCATCGCGCACATGGCTCAGGAGGTGGAAGCGCTCGATCGCAGCATCCTCGACTATGTGCTCGATGGTGACCGCGCCCTGCGCGAGACCGAAGCGGCCTTGCACGAAGCGCAGGCACGCGGAGACGCACACCGCGAGGCCGAGTTGCACGGGGCCATCGAATCACTGGATGGCTACAGTGCGCCGGCCCGTGCGGCTCAGTTGCTGGTCGGCCTGGGCTTCGGTCAGGCTGACCTGGATCGCCCGCTGGCGTCGTTCTCCGGGGGCTGGCGCATGCGTGTCAACCTAGCACGAACCCTGTTCACGCCGTCCGATGTTCTGCTGCTCGACGAGCCGACCAACCACCTGGATCTGGATGCCTTGCTGTGGCTCGAGCAATGGCTGTCCCGCTATCCCGGTACCTTGCTGCTGATCTCTCATGATCGCGATTTCCTCGATGCGGTGTGCGATCACATCGTGCATTTCGAGCAGCGCTCCCTGGTGCTCTATCGAGGCAACTACACCACCTTCGAGCGGACCCGGGCCGAGAAGCTGGCCTTGCAGCAGGCGGAGGCTGCCAAGCAACAGGCGCGCAAGGAAGAGATCGAGCGTTTCGTGGCGCGTTTCCGCTACAAGGCCACCAAGGCACGGCAGGCCCAGAGCCGCTTGAAGATGCTCGAACGCATGGGCGACATCGCGGTGGCGCATGCTGACTCACCCTTTCATTTCCGCATTCCCGCCGCAGACAAGGTCTCGCATCCTCTGCTCGTGCTGGACGACGCTACCCTGGGGTATCGCGATGAAGCCGGCGAGAAGCGGCAGCTCGAGGCCGTGAACCTGGCATTGCAGCCGGGACAGCGGATTGGCCTGCTGGGCCCCAACGGCGCAGGCAAGTCGACCCTGATCAAGTCGCTGACGACCGAGCTGCCGCTACTGGCGGGCCATCGGGTTGAAGGCGAGCATCTGGCCATCGGCTACTTCGCGCAGCACCAGCTCGAGGGGTTGGATCTGTTGGCGTCGCCTTTCCTCCACGTGCAGCGACTTTCGCCCACGGCCCCCGATGCGGAGATTCGTCGCTTCCTGGGGGGATTCGGCTTCCATGGCGATGACGTCTTCGAGGAGGTGTCACGCTTCTCGGGAGGCGAGAAGGCAAGGCTGGCGCTGGCCCTGGTCGCCTGGCAGCGTCCCAACCTGCTATTGCTGGACGAACCGACCAACCATCTCGACCTGGAGATGCGTGAGGCCTTGACCGAGGCCCTGGCCAGTTTCGAAGGCGCGGTAATCGTGGTGTCTCACGACCGCCACCTGCTGCGTGCCACGGTGGATGAGTTCTGGCGAGTGGCGGACCACCGGGTGACGCCCTTCGACGGCGACCTGGAGGATTACCGTGCCTGGCTCAAGTCGCGTCTGGAAGAACAGCGACGCGAGGCGCGTGCCGAGAAGGCCGAACGCCAGGTCGACGACGCGACGCCCAGGGAGGATCGCAAGGCCTCGCGTCGAGCGGCTGCCGAGCTGCGTGACAAGCTGCGGCCACTCAAGCGCGATCGCGACCGGGCGGAGCGTGACATGGAAAAGACACAGGCTTCGCTGGAAGAGGTCGAAGCGGCCCTCGCCGACGCCGACCTGTACACCGATGACGCGCGCAAGGACGAACTGAATGCCCAGTTGGCGCGGCGGGGTGAGCTGGCCTCGCAACTCGAGGAGCTCGAACAGCGGTGGCTGGCCGCCGAGGAAGCGCTGGAGCGGCTGGAGGCCGAACTGCAGGCCTCCTGACCGCGCGGTGTTGCAAGGGCTTCAGAGAGAGGAGGCGCGACCGGCCTTCCGGTGGGAAGCGGTGGCACTGCTGCGCCGGCCGGGCTTGTCACGCATCTGCTCGGCGATGGCTTCCCGCTCGCGGCGCTCATCGTCGAGGCTGCGGCGTGGCAGGATCAGATTCAGGGTGATCGAGACCAGGGCCGCCACCACGATAGGCGAGCCGCCCAGCACCAGTTGCACCATCTCCGGCAGGCCGGCGATGGCGTCCGGGGCGGCGTAGATGCCCAGGCTCAGGGCCAGCGCCAGGCTGACGATGGTGATGTTGCGCGACGACAGCTCGTCGCGGATCAAAAGCTGGATGCCGGTCATGGTGATCATGCCGAAGACGGTAATGGTGGCCCCGCCCAGCACCGGATAGGGAATGGTGGTCATCAGGGCGCCGAACTTGGGCATCAGGCCGGCCAGCAGGATGAAGACGGCTGCGAGGGCCAGTACCGTGCGGCTGACGACCTTGGTCATTGCCACGATGCCGACATTCTGGCTGAACGAGGCGGTCGGCAGCGCGCCGAACACCGAGCCCACGGCAGTGCACAAGCCATTGCCGAGCAGCCCGCCGGCGAGTTCCTTGCGATCCAGCTCGCGATCCATGCCCCCCACGGTAGTGGCCGAAAGGTCGCCGATGGTCTGCACCGAGTTGATCACGCAGATGATCACCATGGACAGGATGGCTGCCGGATGGAAGGCCAGGTCGAAGGGCAGCAGCGCCGGGGCACTGAACCAGTTGGCCTCGCGGACGGGATCAAAGTCCACCATGCCTAGCGCTAGCGCCAGGACATAGCCCACCAGGATGCCGCAGATGATCGCCGAGAGCTTGAGAAAGCCACGGGCAAACTGCGAGACGACGACGACCACCACCAGGGTGAGGAGTGCCACCAGCCACTGGCGTGGCTCGCCGAAGCCGGGTTGCCCGATGCCGCCTGCCATGTAGTTGACGGCGATGTCATAGAGCGACAGACCGATCACCAGTACCACGGTGCCGGCGACGACCGGTGGGAAAAAGTGGCGGATTCGATGAATGAAGAGCCCCACGAGGATCATGGCGCCCCCGCCGATGACCTGAGCGCCGAGGATGCCTTCCAGACCGTACTGGGCGCCGACCGCCGTCAGGGTCGGCACATAGGCAAAGCCGACGCCGAAGATGGTGGGCAGACGGGCGCCGAAACGCCGGATGCCGTAGAGCTGCAGTAACGTCGAGACCCCGGAAGCGAGCAACGAGATCTGGATCAGCAGCATCTTGTCCTCGAGGGTCGCTCCCACGGTACCGGCGACGATGATGGGGACGGTGACCGTGCCCATGATCATGGCCAGGATGTGCTGGAGGGACAGAGGTAGAGCGCGTGTCACGGGAGGGCGCCCGCGGAATTCGAAGACGGAAGTGCTGTGGCCGGAATCTGGCATGGAGACAATCACCACTTGTTATTGTACACAGTTTATCCTGAGCCCATTGTCCACTTTGTGTAATATATTTCCATAAATTTCGTGTACAACTATGGGAGGGGGCGGTGCCGGGTAAAGCGCCCTGTTCGACGCGGCCATGGCGGGTGGAGTTCGGGCTGACAGCGTGGCGGAAGGTCCACCAGGACGGGCCAACGAGTGGCCTCGATCCGGTGGCGCCATGCGGTGGAGAATGGTGGTGGGGCGGTAGGGTCAGTGACTCTCTAGCAAGAAGGTCACGGGGCCATCATTGACCAGGGATACCTGCATATTGGCGCCGAAGCGGCCGGTGGCCACCCGGGGCCAGGTGCTGTGAGCCCGTTCGACGAGATAATGAAAGAGACGCTCGCCCTCGTCGGGCGGTGCGGCGCTGGAAAAGCCTGGACGCAGCCCCTTGCGGGTGTCGGCGGCGAGGGTGAATTGCGAGATCAGCAGCAGGCCGCCATCGGCCTGGCGGAGATCGTGGTTCATGCGCCCCGACTCGTCGGCGAAGACGCGATAGTGCAGCAGCTTGTGCAAGAGGCGCTCGGCCTTGGTCTCGTCGTCTTCCCGCTCCACACCGATCAAGGCCAGCAGGCCATGCTCGATGGCACCGACGCACTCATCGTCGACGCTGACGCTGGCCTGGGTGACGCGCTGGATCAAGGCTTTCATGGGCGAACTCCGGGCAACGAGGCGATCGCCCGGGAGCGTAGCATGCCTCGGTTCCGCGACCCACCGGGTTGGCGGCGTCAGGCTTCCAGCGCTGGCGGTGTCACCAGGGCCGGCACAGCATGATATCGCAATGGGGTTCGGCCAGCAGGCGCTCGGTGATCTGGCTGTGACGGCCCAGTTGGCCGCGGCTGCCCAGCGCCAGCAGATCCGGCGACTGGCGTCGCAACTGTGTCATCAGCACTTCCAGCGGATCGCCCTGTTGCAGCTCGAGGCTGAGTTCCGGCACGTCGTCGAGCTCGGCCATCAGTTGTTCGGTTTCCTGCTCCAGATGAGACCTAAGCCGTTCGACCTCGCGGTCACGCCAGCGTGCGTAGCCGGTATCGGACCCAAGCTCCCGCTCGCCAGGAATGTTCCAGGCGTGCAGCAGCGTAAGGCGTCCTTCGGGAAAGCGCTTCAGGGTCTCGCGCAGGGTATGTCGCGAGGTCAACGAGAAATCCACCGGGACCAGAATGTCGTTCCAGTCGCGGTTGGCCGGCTGGCTGACGGAAAGCACCGGACAGGGGGCACTGCGCAGTACCCGGGCTAGGGTGGTGCCGTGCACGAGGTCGGGCTGGCCGCGCTTGCGGTGGGCACCGAGGATGATCATGTCCGCCTCGCGCTCGTGGGCTTCGCGAATGATCTCGGTATAGGGCTCGCCGGCCACGGTCTGGATCAGGCTGGCCGGCTCGGCCAGGGCATAGTCCTCGCGGATATCGGTGAGGGTGGCCCCGATGTCCGTCACCACGGCTTCCTCGAGATCGTGCAATACCCGCCTCGGCAGGTAGGGATCGAGTACATGGACGATGTCGAGACGCGCGCCGCTCTCACCGGCCAGGCGAATGGCCCGGGCGAAGGCGGCACGGTTTTCGGCGGAGAGGTCGCAGGCGAACAGCAGGGTGCGGGTCATGGCACAGCCCTCTTGATGCCGGGAGAGACCTTCAGGATGGGTGGCCCCGGCGTCCCGCGCAAGTGGTGGGGATCACCACCAGGCGTGGAAGTGATGCACCGGGCCCCGCCCGTGCCCCACGGCGAGCCGTTGGCTGGCGTCCAGGGCACGATGCAGCCACTGCTTGGCCTCGCCGATGGCGGCGACGATCTCGGTGTGGCCGGCGTCCGCCGACAGATGTGCGAGGTGCGCGGCGATGGCGGAAGACAGGGCGCAGCCGGTGCCGTGCAGGTTGTCGGTATCGATGCGTGGGGCCGGCAGCCAGGCACTGTCGGTGGGCGTGGCCAGCAGGTCGGGGCATGCTTCGCCCGGCAGGTGGCCACCCTTGAGCAATACATAGGGGGCCGATAGCGCCTGTAGGCCGGGGAGCATGGCTTCCATGGCATCGGGGGTGCTGGGGGCCTGGGTGTCGAGCAGCACGGCGGCTTCCGGCAGGTTCGGGGTGATCACGTCGGCCAGTGGCACCAGGATATCGCGCACCGCGCCGATACCGGCGTTGTCCACCAGAATGTCGCCGCTCTTGGCGACCATCACCGGGTCGAGCACGATCCAGCGTGGACGGTGGCGGGTCAGGGCCTCGCCGATCGTCTCGGCGACCTCGCGGCTGGCCACCATGCCGATCTTCACGGCGTCGATGCGTACATCGTCAAGCAGGTTGTCGAGCTGTTCGCCGATCGCCGCGGCGGAAACCGGGTGCACCCGGGCCACCCCTTGGGTGTTCTGGGCAATCACGGCAGTGATGACGTTGGTGGCGTAGGTGCCCAGGGCAGAAAAGGTCTTGATATCGCCCTGCAGGCCGGCACCGCCGGAAGGATCGGAGCCGGCGATGGTCAGGGTGTGGGGAATGGCATTCGAGGCTGGCATGGTCGTGTTGTCCGTGCTGTTCTGAGATCGCCGGAGGCGGCGTCCAGCATACTGCAAGGCAAGCGCTGCACAAATGTCTGTGTGGGCAAATCGCGGCCGCGGTGCCCTCACCTGTACCGCATAGGTACCGGCCATGGTGGCAACGCGACGGGCCACCCGGAGGTGGCCCGTGGAAGCGTGATGGCCGGCAGCTACTGGGTGGTGTCGCCGTCGGGATTGCGGGCGTTGTAGTAGGCCTGTTCGGAGATGGCGTGATAACTCTCCACCTTGTCCTGGAAGGCGCTGTAGGAGTCGTAGATCTTGCTCGCCATGTCGCTGGACTCGGCCAGTTCGGCGACCACATCGGCAGAGATCTCCTTGGCCTTGGCCAGGACGTCGTCCGGCAGGCGACGCAGTTCGACGTCATGCTCGTTGATCAGTGTCTGCAGGGCGTCGTTGTTGCGCGCCGTGTACTCGTCGAGCACGTCCTGGTTCACGTCGCGCACCGCGGTGCGCAGGATGGCTTGCAGGTCCGCCGGCAGCGAGGCCATGGCCTCTTCGTTGACGATGGCCTCGAACATCACCGTCGGCTCGTGCCAGCCTGGATAATAGTAATAGTCGGCGGCCTGGTGCAGGCCGAAGGCCAGATCGTTGTAGGGGCCGATCCATTCGGTGGCGTCGATGGCACCGGATTGCAACGAGGTGAAGATCTCGCCGCCGGGCATGTTGACGATGGCCACGCCCATGCGGTTCATGACCTCGCCGCCGAGCCCTGGCATGCGCATTTTCAGGCCGTCCAGGTCGTCGACCGAGTTGATTTCCTTGTTGTACCAGCCGCCCATCTGCACGCCGGAGGCGCCGGCGGCCATGACGTCGACGCCGAAGTCATCATACAGTTCGTTCCACAGTTCCAGGCCGCCGCCATAGTGCAACCAGGCGTTCATCTCCTGGGCATTCATGCCGAAGGGGACGGCGGCGAAGAACTGGGCGGCCGGTGCCTTGCCCTTCCAGTAATAGGAGGCGGAGTGCCCCATTTCCGCGGTGCCTTCGGAGACGGCGTCGAAGACCTCGAAACCGGGCACCAGCTGACCGGCGCCGAAGACCTCGATCTGCAGTCGTCCGTCGGACATTTCCTCGACCAGCTTGGCCAGACGCTCCGGCCCCTGGCCGACGCCGGGAAAGTTCTTCGGCCAGGAGGTCACCAGCTTCCACTCGAAGGTGTCCTGGGCCTGGGCACTGCCGGCAGCCAGGGTCAGGCCGACGCCGGCCATGGCCATGACGAGTGCTTTCGATTGCATATGCATCGCTCCCCTTATTGATGTTGTTGGTCGTGCGGAGAGACCCGATGAGGCGGGCCTTGGGGAGGCAGGTGACACACACCTGCCTCATTGGAACCTGTCCGGAACACTATAGCTGGCCTTGCCCGTTGGACCGCTGGCGCCTTGTCCACGGTTCGTCCCGGTTCAGAACTGATCGGGCAGCCAGGTGGCCAGTTCCGGGAACACAGCCAGGGCCAGCAGCATGCCCAGCTGGATCAGAATGAAGGGGATGACCCCGCGATAGATGGATGAGGTCGTCACCGAGTCCGGTGCCACGCCGCGCAGGTAGAAGAGCGCGAAGCCGAAGGGCGGCGTGAGGAAGGAGGTCTGCAGGTTGATGGCGATCATGATGCCCAGCCAGATCGGGTCCAGGCCCATGGCCAGCAGGATCGGCCCGACGATCGGCACGACCACGAAGGTGATCTCGATGAAGTCGAGGATGAAGCCGAGCAGGAAGATCACCAGCATGACGACCAGTGTTGCGCCGACCACCCCGCCGGGCATGTTCTCGAACAGATGCGTTACCAGTTCCTCGCCGCCGTAGGCGCGAAATACCAGCGAGAACAGGGCCGCGCCGATCAGGATCAGAAAGACCATGGTGGTGACGTTGGCAGTGGAACGCAGTACTTCCCGCAGAGTGGCGAGATCCAGGCGACGATAAGCCAGGGCCATCATCAGGGCGCCGAAGGCCCCGACCGCCGAGGCTTCGGTGGGGGTGGCAAAGCCGCCGAGAATCGAGCCGAGCACCACCACGATCAGCACGATGGGCGGCACCAGCCCTTTCAGCAACAGCCATCCCAGGCCACTGTCGTGACCGAGCTCTTCCATCAGCTCCTGGCGGTCGGCGGCCGGCGCGGTGCTGGGCTTGAGCCAGGCGATGACGGTGACATAGACGATATACAGCACGACCAGGATCAGGCCCGGCACGAGAGCGCCCATGAACAAATCGCCCACCGATACCGTCTTGGGGCTGAAGATGCCCATGGAAAGCTGGGCCTGCTGATAGGCCGATGACAGAACGTCGCCGAGCAGCACCAGGGCGATGGATGGGGGAATGATCTGCCCGAGCGTGCCCGTGGCGCAGATGGTGCCGGTGGCCAGCGAAGGGCTGTAGTGGCGCTTGAGCATGGTTGGCAGCGACATCAGGCCCATGGTCACCACGGTGGCGCCGACGATGCCGGTGGAGGCCGCCAGCAGCATGCCCACCAGGGTCACCGAGATGCCCAAGCCCCCGCGCAGCGAGCCGAACAGCAGCGCCATGGCATCGAGCAGCGTCTCGGCGACCTTGGATTTCTCCAGCAGCACGCCCATCAGCACGAAAAGCGGCACTGCCAGCAGCGTCTGGTTGGTCATGATGCCGTAGAGGCGGTTGGGGAAGGCGGAGAGGTAGCCGCCGTCGAAGTTGGCGTCGATGCCCAGTGATTCGAGCCCGAAGCCCAAGCCGGCGAAGGCCAGGGCGGTACCGGCCAGCGACAGGGCGACCGGATAGCCGAACATCAGCACGAGGCAGATTACCGCGAACAGCACCAGCGGCATGAATTCCATCATCACAGGTGTTCCTCGTGCTGATTCGGCGTGTCGTCTTCGGGGGAGAGGCGGCCCGTCAGGATCAGGACGTTGCGGCCGGCCTCCACCAGCCCTTGCAGGAGCATCAGTGCGGCAAACAACGGAATCAGGGTCTTGAGCAGAAAGACGCCGGGAATGCCGCCGGAATCGGGCGAGCCCTCGAAAATCGCCCAGGACTTGCCCACATAGCCGAGGCTGACCAGGATCACGAAGATCATCACCGGCATCAGCAACAGCAGGGTGCCGAGCAGGTCGACCAACGCCTTGCCTCGGGCCGACATGCCCCGATAGAAGATGTCCACCCGCACATGGCCGTCGTGGCGGAGGGTATAGGAAGCGGCGAGCATGAATACCGTGGCGTGCAGGTACATCACCGATTCCTGCATGGGAATGCTGTTGATGCTGAAGGCATAACGCAGCACCACGATCAGGAACTGGATCAGCATCATGACCAGGATCAGCCAGGAAAGGCTCCTGCCGAGCCATTCGGAGAGATGGTCTAGCCGGGCGAGGAGGCGCGGCAACTCGCTGGTTTGGGACATGAGATTCTCGCTGAGCAGCCAAGGGCGTCGAACCGGCGCGATGCGCCGACGCAGTCAACGAAGACTATACGGGAAAGGGCGAGATTCTGTCAGGCGAGCGGGGGCAACATTGGTCTTATGCCTTGCCCGGGGCTGCCGGCGGCGGCTCGACGATGAACCGGCCTAGGCCGGTGTGTCGCGGCCCAGCAAGGCATCACGGCAGGCATCCGGTACTCGCACGTCGATCGCCACGGGCAGGTGGTCGGAGAACAGGTGCTCGAGCACCTCAACGCGGTCGGCCTGCAGGGAGTCGGACAGCAGGATGTGGTCCAGGGCACGACGTGGCTGCCAGGAGGGGTAGCTGAGCGGTGGCCGTACCGGATGCAGTGGCAATGACTCGCGGAAACGCGCATGGGCGTGCAACTGGTCGGGCGTGCAGTTGAGATCTCCCATTACCACCACGTGGCGCAATGGCTGGACCAGCTCGCTGAGATAGTCGAGCTGGCGCACTCGGGCACGATGGCTCAGTGCCAGGTGTGCGACGAACAGGTGCAGGGCGTCCGGGCCCTCGCCGAAACGGGCATGGATGGCACCTCGACCGGGCATCGGGCCGGGCAGGCTGTGCTCTTCGATATGCTGGGGCGACAACCTGGAAAGCAGGCCATTGCTGTGCTGGGCGAGCTGGCCCAGGTTGCGGTTGAGCTGCTGGAAGTGATGAGGAAAACCGGCGCGGCTGGCCAGGTACTCGACCTGGTTGACCCGGCCTGAGCGGAAGCTGCCGCCGTCGACCTCCTGGAGGCCGACGACGTCGAAGCGACTCAACACCTCGCCGATCATGTCGAGGCGCTTGAGGCGTCGCGGGTGGGGCAGCAGGTGTTGCCAGCTCCGCGTCAGATAGTGATGGTAGGCCGAGGTCTGAATGCCTACCTGCAGGTTGAAGGTCAGCAGCTTGAGATGGCCATCCTCCAGAGCCGGCCATCGCACCTCGGCCAGGGATGAGCCCATCGTCAGTTCGCTCGCTCCTCGCGCACCTTGTCCACCAGCTCACCGGCGATCCGGGGCATGTTGTCGAGACTGCCGGCGCTGCTCGGCGTCACCACGTAACGGCCATCGACGATGAGAGCGGGAACGCCCATCAGCTGCATGTTGCGCATGCGTGCATGGGCCTGGTTGACCTGGCTCTTCACGCCGAAGGAGTCCAAGGCCTCCAGGGCCTCGTCCTTGCTGACCCCGTAATCGCTGAAGAAGGTCGCGATCTCCTCGGGATCGGTCAGCTGGCGTCCCTGTTCATGGATGGCATCGAAGAAATCGCCATGCAGATCTTTCTGGATGCCGAGCTCCTTGGCGGCGTAGAAGGCGGCGGCGTGCTTGTTCCAAGCGCCGCCCATGGTGGCCGGCATGCGCTCGAAGACCACATCGTCGGGCAGTCCATCGACCCAGGCATTGAGCGTGCTTTCCAGGTCATAGCAGTGAGGGCAGCCATACCAGAACGCTTCGGTGACCTCGATCTTGCCATCCTCGACATGGGTCTTCACCGGCTCCTCGAGGGTGCTGTAATGCTGGCCTTCCACCGGGGGAGCAGCCATGACGATGGTGGACAAGCCGAGGCCCGCCAGGGCAACCATCAGGGACTTGAGCATGATGCGAATCTCTCCTTGCATGAATCGGGTTCCGACGTGAGCCATCGGTATGGCATCGCCGGATTGGAGTCCGACGCGGCGCGGTGGTTCCCCTGGCGCCGTTGCCGGAGTGCCCGGCGCGGGCAGGCCAGGCTCAATGCAGGCCGAGCAAATAGTTGGCCAGGGCATTCATGTCACGTTCGCTCAACTTGGCGGCAATGTCACGCATGATGCCGTTGGGGTCGTTGTCGCGACTGCCCTCGGCAAAGGCCTTCAGGGCGGCGATGGTATAATCGGTCTTCTGGCCCGACAATGCTGGATAAGCCGCACTGCCGATCCCGGCGCCGGTGGGGGTATGGCAGGCGCTGCAGGCGGGCAGTCCGCGTTCCAGGTCGCCGGCACGATACAGTTCGCGGCCGTGGGCCACCAGTTCCTCGTCGGGATCGGCCTGCCCCAGGGCAGGTGCCTGCTCGGCATAGAAGGCGGCCACATTGCGAATATCCTGATCGGAGAAGTCCTCCAGCTGCCCGGTCATCTGAGGCACTTCACGGACGCCGTCGCGGATCTCCTCGAGCTGCTTGACCAGATAGGAGGCCTTCTGGCCGGCGAGGTTGGGAAACAGGCCGGAGGGACTGATGCCGGTCTGGCCGTGGCAGGCCGCACAGGGCTGAGCCTTCTCGCGTCCGGCGTCGGCGTCCGCCTCCCTGACGGTGTCCGCCGCGGCGGCGTTCCATGCGGCCATGAGGATGACCAGGCTTGCCAGTAGCTGTCTCATCGCTGTCCCACTGTTGTTGTCTTGCCATGTCATTGTCTTGTACCGACCGTCGTGGCAGTCGGATCATGATGGCAGTCGACGCGCGTCACGCCGGTCGTCGCTGGCGCGGGCCCGGTGATATAATGCCGTCGCCCGGGTCGCAGACACATGATGCTGCAGTATAACGGAGCCCCCGGAACGCGGAAACGACGCCGGTTTCACGCTGTCCCCGACCAACATCAGGAACTGCCATGTCGCGACTCAACTACCAGGCTGCCCGTTTTCTCACCAGTGCGCCCACCCTGGCGAAATGCCCGGCGGATACGGGGGCCGAGGTCGCCTTCGCGGGCCGCTCCAACGCCGGCAAATCCAGCGCCATCAACGTCCTGACTCGCCAGAAAGCCCTGGCGCGAACCTCCAAGACCCCCGGACGAACCCAGCTCATCAACTTCTTCACGCTGGGCGATGACACCGAGCTGCGTCTGGTCGACCTGCCTGGTTATGGGTATGCCAAGGTACCCGATGCCGTCAAGCTGGAGTGGCAACGCCACCTGTCCGATTATCTGCAGCACCGCACTTCGTTGCGTGGCCTGGTATTGCTGATGGACGTGCGTCATCCGCTGACCGAATTCGACCAGACCATGCTCGGCTGGGCCGATGAGCAGGACATGCCCGTGCACATCCTGCTGACCAAGGCCGACAAGCTGAAGAGCGGTGCCGCCAAGAATGCCCTGCAGCAGGTACGCTCCCAGTTGCGCGAATGGCAAGACCTGGTGTCCATCCAGTTGTTCTCGGCGCTCAAGAAGCAGGGCATTGAGGAGGTGCATGCACGCCTGGACGACTGGCTGCTGAGTGAACGCCAGTAAAAACTGGCTGCACTCGGCCATGCGGCGTTAATCGCCGTCTTAGAAGGTTCATTGAAGGCCAGTAATCAGCAGTTGTGGCTGGCAGGCGTCGAGTGAGCGCCGGGGACAAGGTGGAGGCGAGGGTCATCCGCCATGGGTGAGGCGCATGCCGCCGAACGGGCTGGCCAGGGGGGGCCAGCCCGGGTCCCGCAAGCGGAGCAGGAAGCGGGAGCGCTGCAGGGCGGATGTCGCGCCCATGGATGGGGTTACAGCGCCCTCGCGGAGGCTTGTCCCCGGGAAGGCTCACTGGCCGATACGATGTCCTACTCCCGCTCCATCCACTCCAGCAGGTCCGGTAGTTCCCTGACATGCTCCAGTCGATACGCGCCCTTCGGCATCGGGGTGTCGGCCGGGGCGTGCGGGGCGATCCAGGCCGCGCGCATGCCCAGCCGGATCGCCGGCAGAATGTCCTCCTGCCATGAATCTCCCACGTGCAGGGCCTGTGCCGGCGTTGCCCCCAGGCGGCTGAGCGTCGCCAGGAAGGGGCGAGCGTCGGGCTTGGGGGCAGGCATCTCGCCGGCGGCGATGACCACCTCGAAGTGACGCGACAGCGCCAGGCGATGGAAGGCCAGGTTGCCGTTGGTGATGGCGCCCAGGCGGTAATCCTGCGCGAGGGCTTCGAGCAAGGGCTCCGCTTCGGGATAGGGCGCAACCTCCAGGCGTAGTGCATGGAAGCGCGCCATGGTGAGCGAAGCCCAGAGCCAGGCTGAGGCCCGCGACAGACCGAAGGCTTCCAGCAGCTCGACCAGGGTGCGTTCGCGTATCCAGGTGAAATCCCCCCGCCGCAGCGGATGTTGCTCGGCGAGGCGTCGGCGATGGGTCTGGTAGTGGGTGATCGGCATGGCCTCGGCGAAACGCCGCGGCGTTTCGCCATGGGCGGCGAGCCAGTCGGCCAGCTGTTCGTCGAGCCAGGCGTAGTGCAGTGCTTCGGTGCGGGACATCACGCCCTGGTTGTCCCAGAGGGTGTCGTCGAGGTCGAAGGTCAGGGCGCGAAGCCGGGTATCGTGTCGGTTCATGTGTCGTCGGGGTCGCGTCGGCGGCGGGCACGAGGGTGGGCAGCGTCGTAGCCGGCCGCCAGGTGTTGCCAGTCGAGTCGCGTATAGACCTGGGTGGTGGAAAGGTTGGCGTGACCGAGCAGTTCCTGGACCGCGCGCAGGTCCTGGCTGGATTCGAGCAGATGGCTGGCGAAGGAGTGGCGCAGACGGTGCGGATGCAGGTGCTCGGCGAGTCCGCGGGTGAGAGCCAGGTGCTTCAGACGCTGCTGGATCGCTCGATGGCCGAGGCGATGGCCCCGGATACCGACGAACAGGGCCGGCTCATCGTCGGCCGCCAGGGCGCCTCGCAACGGCAGCCAGGCGGTGAGTGCCTGGTCGGCGCGCCGGCCCACCGGTACCTGGCGCGGTTTGCGGCCCTTGCCGAGCACGCGAACCCGCTGGGCATGGAGGTCGTCGAGATCGAGCGCGGCCAGTTCGGCCAGGCGCAGGCCGCTGGAATAGAACAGTTCCAGCATGGCCTGGTCGCGGCATGCCAGGGGCGAGCCGTCATGGGGCGTGTCGAGAAAGTGCGCGAGCGCATCGACATCCACGGGACGAGGAAGGTCGCGGGGTACGCGCGGGGTGCGGACCAGCGACACGGGATTGTGGTCCAGGTGCCCCTGGGCCATCAGGTGTTCGGCGAAACGAGACAGGGCCGCGCGGCGCCGGGCCAGGCTGCGCGGCGCTAGGCCCCGGGCGCGTTCGCCGCCGAGGAAGCGGCGCAACAAGGCGGCATCCAGCGCGGCGGGCTCCCCGAGGCCATGGCGGTCGAGGAATTCGAGCAGCGCCGTCAGATCCCGGCGGTAGGCCTCCACCGTGCCCGGGCTGGCGGTGCGTGCGAGGTCGCCGAGAAAGGCCTCCGCTTCTCGACCGAGCGGCGTCGAGGCGCCAGGCACTCTAGCCATGATCCGAAGGCGTCGGTCGTGCCAGCAGCCGGGCGACCACATCCCCGACGTATTCGGTGAACAGGGTATCCATGCTGGCGCGGAAATGGTCCGGCGCGGGACTGGCCAATACCAGATACCCCAGAGGCTCACCCACGGCGAGGCGCGTCAGGGCGCAGGAGCCGCCTTTCTCGGGGGCCGGGACATGAGGCAGCAGGCGTTGCCAGTCGGAGCGCGTCAGCCGGGTGCAGCGGCTGGTGCGGTTGTCGAGCAGGCAAGACAGACGCTGTGTCGTATGGTCATCGAGGACGTGACGCGGTGGTTGAGGGGGGTGGGCCTCTCGGTCAGTGAGCGCGGAAGAACACCACAGGGCCACCGCCGGTGTCTGGAAGTGCTCGCTCAGTTGAGTGGCCAGGGCTTGCCCCAGGGCATCGCCGTCCTCGGCTTCCAGCAGTGCCAGGATCAATTCGCGCGTGCGCCGATACTGAGCCTCGTTGTGGCGAGCGGAATCCAGCAGTTGCTCGAGGCGGCCTTCGGCATGCTCGGCGCGGCTGCGCAGGTCGGCCACCAGGCGCTCGAGCAGTGACGTCGCGCCCCGGGCCTCGGGATGCGGTACCCGGAGCTGCTGCAACAGACCTTCACGGCCAACGAAGAAATCGGGATGCCGGGCCAGCCACTGGGCCACGACATCCGGGTCCAGGGTCTTGCGTGGCTCGGGAGCGGCTCGGGTCATGGCGGGATCTCCTTGGTGTGCGGTCGGGCCTGGACGTCAGTTGATGACCACGCGTCCATCGAAGACGCGCTCGGCGGGGCCTGTCATGATCAGGTTGGCCTCGGCGTCGGGCCAGTCGACCCTCAGCTTGCCGCCGGGCAAGTGCACGGTGACCGGGCTTTCGAGCAGCCCCTGGCGAATGCCGCAGGCCACGGCGGCGCAGGCGCCGGTTCCGCAGGCCAGGGTTTCGCCGCTGCCCCGCTCGTAGACCCTCAAGCGTATCTCGTGTGTGGATACGACCTGCATGAACCCCGCATTGACCCGTCTGGGGAAGCGGGGGTGTCCCTCGATGGCCGGTCCCAGGGTCGCCACCGGCGCGGTCGCCACATCATCCACACGCAGCACCGCATGAGGATTGCCGAGCGAGGCGACGCCGATCGAGAGTTGCTGCCCATCCACCTCAAGGTCGTGCAGGGGACGGTCGCCGTCGGCGTCGAAGGGCAGTGCCTGGGGATCGAAGCGAGGCTGGCCCATGTCCACGCTGACACGACCGTCGTCCCCGATGACCAGGGTCAGGGGGCCGCCGGCCGTCTCGACATGGATCTCGCGCTTATGCGTCAGGCGCTGGTCGAGCACGAACCGGGCGAAACAGCGGGCGCCGTTGCCGCAGTTTTCCACTTCGCTGCCGTCGGCGTTGTAGATCCGGTAACGAAAATCCATGTCCGGATCGCGGGGCGGCTCGACCACCAGCAATTGATCGAAGCCGATGCCGAAGCGCCGGTCGGCCAGCTCGCGGATCTGCTCGTCGCGCAATCGGGCTCGCTGGGTAACCAGGTCGACGACCATGAAATCGTTGCCCAGGCCGTGCATCTTGGTGAAATGCAGCAACATCAGGGTGTCTCTCCCCCGGTCGTCGCGTCGTCCGGCAGCGTCATCTCGCCCGCCCAGAGGTCCTCCAGGCGCTCGCGGCGGCGGACCAGGTGAACCTGGTCACCATCCACCATCACCTCCGGCGGACGCGGGCGGCTGTTGTAGTTCGAGGCCATGACAAAACCGTAGGCGCCGGCGGAGCGTACCGCCAGCAGATCGCCGGCGGCGATGCCAAGGCGGCGCTCCTTGCCGAGGAAGTCGCCGGTCTCGCAGACCGGGCCGACAACGTCGTAGGTGTCCGTCTCTCGTGCCTGACGGGTATCGACCGGCAGAATCGCCTGCCAGGCCTGATAGAGTGCCGGGCGGATCAGGTCGTTCATGGCGGCGTCGACGATGGCGAAGTTCCTGGTTTCCCCGGGCTTGAGGAATTCCACCCGAGTGAGGAGAACACCGGCATTGGCGGCGATGGAGCGCCCCGGCTCGAACAGCAGCGTCAGCCGCTCGCTGCCCGGCCAGCGCGACAGCCGCTCGAGCAGCGAGGTGGCGTAGTCGAAGGGCTGGGGCGGGTTCTCGTCCTGATAGGGCACACCGAGTCCTCCACCGAGGTCGAGATGCTCGACCTCGATGCCGATGTCGCGCAGGCGTTCGAGCAGGGCGAGCAGGCGATCCAGGGCATCGAGGAAGGGCGAGAGCTCGGTGAGCTGGGAGCCGATGTGGCAATCCAGGCCGGCGATGCGCACATTCTCCATGGTGGCGGCCTGACGATAGACCTCGAAGGCCTCGTCCACCGGGATGCCGAACTTGTTGTCCTTCAGGCCGGTGGAAATATAAGGGTGGGTGCCGGCATCGACATCCGGGTTGACGCGCAGCGACACCGGCGCCACCTGGCCGAGCCCTCGGGCCACGGCGTCGAGGCGTTCCAGCTCGGCCCGGGATTCGACGTTGAAGCACTTGATGCCGACCTCGAGCGCCCGGGCCATCTCGTTTTCCTGCTTGGCGACACCGGAGAAGACCACCTTGGCGGGGTCGCCGCCGGCGGCCAGCACGCGTTCCAGCTCGCCCACCGAGACGATGTCGAAGCCGGCGCCAAGGCGTGCCAGCAGGTTCAGCACCGCCAGATTGGCGTTGGCCTTGACCGCATAGCAGATCAGGTGCGGGTGGCTGCCGAGCGCTTCGGTGTAGGCGCGGAAATGGCGTGCCAGGGTGGCCTTGGAATAGACGTAGCAGGGCGTGCCGAACGCGTCGGCGATCTGCGTGAGGTCGACATCCTCGCCGTGCAGGACACCGTCCCGATAGTCGAAATGATCCATGTCTAGTCGCCTTCTTCGTCGGCGGCCCGCTCGGGCGTGGTGGTGTCGTCGCGTTCGGTGGCGCTCTCGTCAGGCGGAGCGTAGCGCTCGGCCGCGGCCTCGTTGTCGGGCTGATAGAGCGGTCCCTTCTGACCGCAGCCGGCCAGCAAGACGGCCAGCAACAGGAGGATGGGCAAGCGGCGCATCAGTCACGGCTCCTCAGCGCGGTGAGCGCTTCGCGGGCCCGTTGGGCCGCGGCGCGGACCTGGTCGGGGGCCGTGCCGCCGATATGCTGGCGAGCCGCCACGGAACCTTCCAGGGTCAGGACCTCGAAGACGTCTTCGTCGATCGCCGAAGAAAAGCCCTGCAGTTCCTCGAGGCTCATCTCCGAGAGGTCCTTGCCCTCGCGCAGGCCATGGGCCACGGACTGGCCGACGATCTCGTGGGCATCGCGGAAGGCCACGCCGCGGCGCACCAGGTAGTCGGCCAGATCGGTGGCGGTGGAGAAGCCCTTGCGAGCCGCCTCGAACATGTTGTCTGCCTTGGCTTCGATGGCCGGCACCATGTCGGCGAAGGCCTTGAGGCAATCCTGCACGGTGGTGACAGTGTCGAACAGCGGCTCCTTGTCCTCCTGATTGTCCTTGTTGTAGGCCAGCGGCTGCGACTTCATCAGCGTCAGCAGGCTCATCAGGTGGCCATAGACCCGGCCGGACTTGCCGCGCACCAGCTCCGGCACATCGGGATTCTTCTTCTGCGGCATGATCGACGAGCCGGTGCAGAAGCGGTCGGGCAGGTCGATGAAGTCGAACTGGGCGCTGGTCCACAGCACTAGCTCCTCGCTCATCCGCGACAGGTGCATCAGCAGCAGGCTGGCGAAACTCGTGAACTCGATGGCGAAGTCACGGTCGCTCACGGCGTCGAGGCTGTTCTCGGCGGGACGCTCGAAGCCCAGCAGCTCGGCGGTGACGTGGCGGTCGATGGGGTAGGTGGTGCCGGCCAGGGCGGCGGCCCCGAGCGGCAGTACGTTGACGCGCTTGCGGCAGTCGAGGAGGCGCTCATGATCGCGGGCCAGCATCTCCTGCCAGGCCAGCAGGTGGTGGCCGAAGGTCACCGGCTGGGCGGTCTGCAGGTGGGTGAAACCGGGCATGATGGTGTCGGCCTCGCGGTCGGCCAGCTCGATCAGCCCCTCGCGCAGCCGGGCCAGCTCGGCGGCCACGGTGTCGATCTCGTCGCGCAGGAACAGGCGGATGTCGGTGGCCACCTGGTCGTTGCGGCTGCGGCCGGTGTGCAGCTTCTTGCCGGTGATGCCGATCTTCTCGGTCAGGCGCGCCTCGATGTTCATGTGCACGTCCTCGAGCGCCACCGACCATTCAAAGCGGCCGTCTTCGATCTCGGCGGCGACCTCATCCAAGCCGCCGAGGATGGCGTCGCGCTCATCCTCGGTGAGCACGCCCACCCGGGCGAGCATGGTGGCATGGGCACGCGAGCCCTGAATGTCGTGCAGGGCCAGCCGGCGATCGAAGTCGACAGAGGCGGTGAAGCGGGCGACGAAGGCGTCGGTGGGCTCGCTGAAGCGGCCGCCCCAGGACTGGTTGGTGCTGTTGCTCGTCTGGCTTGAGCTCATCGGGCTGACATCCTGCTGACTGTTCGATGGGTGACAGCGACGGCGATGCCTGGCCGCGCTGGTTGACATGCCGAAAGTGTACCAGAGTCCGGAGAACAGGCGAGGGGCGTGCGGGCCGGTGTTCCCGGAGGCGGCGATTTTTCCTGTTCCTTCCGGTACTTTATGATGATGGAAAATCATGTCATCACCACCGGGCCCGGTCGCGGCGGCGCCGCGACACGCGAACCGGTACGGGGGAACCAGGTGCAACAAGCCATGCAGACGCTGCGTATCGCCACTCGCAAGAGTCAGTTGGCCATGTGGCAGGCCGAACATGTCCGCGACCGTTTGATGGAGGTCCATCCGGAGCTGAAGGTGGAGCTTGTGGCCCTGTCCACGCGCGGTGACCAGATTCTCGACACGCCGCTGGCCAAGGTGGGAGGCAAGGGGTTGTTCGTCAAGGAGCTCGAGGAGGCGATGCTCGATGGCCGGGCCGACATCGCGGTGCACTCCATGAAGGACGTGCCCATGCAGTTTCCCGAGAGTCTCGGCCTGTCGGTGATCCTGGCTGGGGCCGAGCCCACCGATGCCTTCATTTCCCATCATTACGCCTCGATCGACGAGTTGCCCGAAGGGGCGCGAATCGGCACCTCCAGCCTGCGGCGGGGCCTGCAGATGCGCGAGCGCAGGCCCGACCTGGAAGTGTTGAGCCTGCGTGGCAATGTCCAGACCCGGCTCGGCAAGCTCGACGATGGCGAGTTCGATGCCATCCTGCTGGCCACAGCCGGCCTCAAGCGGCTGGGTCTCGAAGCACGTATCACCCAGGAACTGCCGCCCGAGGTCTGCCTGCCGGCCTGTGGGCAGGGCGCGCTGGGCATCGAGTGTCGCATGCACGATGCCGAGTTGATCGGCCTGCTGGCGCCACTCGACGATCCGGACACCGCCACTCGGGTACGTGCCGAACGGGCCATGAACACGCGCCTGGAAGGTGGCTGCCAGGTGCCGATTGCCGGCCATGCCGTATTCGAGGACGATGGCCAGACGCTCTGGCTGCGTGCCCTGGTCGGCAATCCCGATGGCACGCAGGTGTTGCGCGCCGAGGGCCGGGGTTCCATCCATGAACCCGAGGCACTGGGCATTCGCGTAGCGGAAGAGTTGCTCGACCAGGGGGCCGGGGACATCCTTGCCGAGGTCTACGGCGCCGGCTGATGATGAGCCTGCCGGTTGTGATCTGTCGCCCGGGTGCGCGTGCCGCGCCGTTGGCGGAGGCCATCGACGCCGAGGGCTTCGCCGTCGAGCGCGCTGAGGTCATGGCGCTGGAGGCGCTGCCCGAAACCCAGGCGATGCGTGCCGCCTGGCTGGATTTCGATCAATTCCGGCGGGTGGTGGTGACCAGCCCCTTCGCCGCCGAATGCCTCGCCGAGGCACTGGATCGCTATTGGCCACAGTTGCCTGTGGGGATCGAGTATTACGGTGTGGGGCCGAGTACCGCGGCCGCGCTGCACGATACACTGGGAGTGCGCGTGCATGTGCCGCCGAGCGGTAAGGAGCATTCCAGCGAGGCGCTGCTATCGTTGGGGTCGCTGCAGCGACTGACAGGGCAGCGTACCCTGCTGGTTGGCGGTGAGGGCGGGCGAGCGCTGCTGGGCGAGACGCTCGCTGAGCGCGGCGCACGGTTGACGCATCTGGCGGTCTATCGGCGACGTCTTCTCGAACCGTCGCCGACGCTACGGCACCGGCTGCGAGAAGGCGACTATCATGCGTTGGTGGTGAGTAGCGGAGAAATCCTCGAACATCTGGCAAGATGGTGTTCGTGTACCGCCTTGGACCAACCGTTAATCGTATCCAGTCACCGGTTGGCTACACTGGCCGGCACACTGGGGTTTCGTGTTCCCGTCGTGGCATCGGGAGCCACGCCCGCCGCACTCGCGGCCGCCGTGGCAAGGGCCCGGGACCCGAAAGAGGCCGATGTCGATCATGACGATCTCGAAAAGGGCTAGCGACAGATGAGCAAGCAATCACAAGATCAGGATGAACAGCAAGCGCCCTCCGGCGAAGCCCAGGGCGGTGCCGATGCAGGGACCACTGAGCGCCAGCCGGAAGAGAGCGGCAAGACCGGGGGCTCATCGTCGCGCCGCTCGCGTCGACGTGGCAAGGGCGGTGGCACGTCCACGTCGTCTGCCGGGGCCGGTAGCACCTCCCATGATGCTGCTGGCGATGCCTCCACCGGGGAGGACGGAACGGGCAAGCCCGATGCCGCGAGTGGCACCAGCTCCTCGACCCAGGCGAGCGAGGCGGCGGTAGCGACCGCCAAGTCATCGGGGGAAGCCGAGAAGAAGCGCGATACCAAGTCGTCCAGTTCGACAACGTCGAGCGCATCGGCTTCTGCTGCCACGGCTGGCAGCAAGAGCACGACCGACAAGGGCACGACTCGGTCGACAAGCAGCAAGACGGATACGGGCAAGGCCGCGAGCGGCAAGACGGGTGCCGGTAACGGAAAATCAGGCGGCGGCAGTGATGGCAATAGCGGCAAAGGAGGCAAAGGAGGCAAAGGAGGCAAGGCCGGGGTCCTGGCCCTGGTGCTGGTGATCCTGCTGGCGATTGCCGTCGGTGTGTTCGGCTGGCTGGGGTGGCAGCGCCTGCAAGGCCAGCAGCAGCGTCTGGCCGAGTTGCCCGAGCAACCGGCGACTCAGGCACAGGTGGACGATCTGTCGAAGCAGCTGCAGAGCGCCCAGAGCGAGCGGAAATCGGCAGCCGACTCGCTGCGTCAGGAGTTCGAGACGTACCGCAGCGATGTCAACGAGAACCTCGACAAGGTGCTCGAGCAACTATCTCGGGAGCAGCAGACCGACGAGCGGGATTGGCTGCATGCCGAAGCCGCTTATCTGCTGCGCCTGGCCAATCAGCGGCTGCAACTGGAGCGGGATGTCGAGGGCTCCGCTGCCCTGTTGCGCACCGCCGATGCCCGTCTGAAGGAAGCCGATAATCCGGCGTTGATGCCCGTGCGTCGCGAGATCGCCTCGGAGCTGGCCGCGTTGCGTTCGGTGCCACGTGTCGATCGCACGGGCCTGTTCTTGACGCTCAATGCCCAGCAGGAACAGATCGCCGGCCGTCCCCTGGCTCAGGATGTCGAGGAGATCACCGGCGATGCGTCCATCGAGGAGGCACCGTCCGGTGGCTGGCAGAAGCAGCTGTCGAAAGTCGGCGAGGAACTCAAGGATCTGGTCACGGTGCGCAAGCACGATGAGGCCTTGGAGGCGCTGATCTCGCCGGAACAGGAGTCCTACCTGCGTCAGAGCGTGCGTCTGGTGCTGGAGCAGGCCCAACTGGCGCTGCTCAAGGAAGAACAGGAACTGTATGACGCCAGCCTCGACAAGGCGTTGAAGCTGATTCGTGGCTACTACGATACCGATGACAGCGGCGTCCAGGGCGTTCTGTCGCAGCTCGAGGAGCTCAAGGGACGCAGTATTCGCCCTGAGTTGCCGGATATCAGCGGCTCGCAGCAGGCGTTGCAGACATTCATCGAGAACCGCTTCGAGGCGGGTGGCGACGGCCAGGGAGACGAGGCATGAGGAAGCTGATTCTGATCGTGGTCGTCGGCCTCGCGATCGGGGCGCTGCTCGGCCAGTTGATGATGTCGGTACCCGGCTATTGGCTGGTGAGGGTCGGCGACACCTCCTACCAGACCACCTTCTGGTTCGGCCTGGTACTGCTGCTGGCGGCCTTCGTGGTGTTGCACTTCTTGCTGAGGCTGATCATGCGTCTGTCGCGGCCGGTCAGCCGCTTCAAGGGCTGGAGCAGCCGGTCGCGCAATCGCAGCGCCATGCGGCGCACCGTGCGAGGCCTGGTGGCCCTGGCCGAGGGGCGCTGGAAGCGCGCCGAGAAGGCGCTGGTCAAGGCCGCCGACGATTCCAGCACACCCTTGGTCAACTACCTTTCCGCCGCTCTGGCGGCCCATTACCAGGGGCGTTACGAGCAGGCCGATACCCTGCTCAAGCGAGCCCACCTGAGTACCGAGGGCGCCGATACGGCAGTGGGCATGATGCAGGCCCAGTTGATGCTGGATCGCCAGCAGTATGAAGAGGCACTGGCGATCCTGACGCGGCTGGACCGCCATCTGCCCAATCACCCGCAGGTGCTCAAGCAACTCAAGCAGGCCTACCTCAGCGTCAGCGACTGGGAAGGGCTACGGCGCCTGATGCCTCGCCTGGGCGCCCAGCAGTTGATTTCCCAGGAAGAGCGCGAGCAGCTCGAACAGCGGGCCTATCGCGAATTGATTGCCCAGGAGGCACGGGATGCCGGCGATATCGAGCAGGTGCGCACCCTCTGGGCGGATATGCCCGATCACCTGCGCGGCAATGTCGATTTGATCGTGCTCTATGCCGAGGCGCTGGTGCGCGGGGATCAGCAGGCCATCGCCGAGCGCCTGCTGCGCCAGTCGCTCAAGGAGCACTGGGACAGCCGTCTGGTATTGCGCTACGGGTTGCTCGAGGTCGACGCGGCGCGTCAGCTGGTGGTGGCCGAGAAGTGGCTGCAGGAGCGTCCCAATGATCCTGACCTGCTGCTGACCCTGGGGCGTCTGTCGTTGCGCAATGCCTATTGGGGCAAGGCACAGGAGTATTTCGAGGCCAGCCATCGTCAGCGTCCCAGTGGCGTGGTCTGTGCGGAACTGGCGCGGCTCTATGCCAGCCTGGGCGAGCACAACAAGAGCCAGCTCTACTATCGGCAGAGCGTCGAGCTGCTCGACAAGTCGCTTCCTTCGCTGCCACAGCCCACCGAACCGGAAGATACGTTGTCGAAAGGCGCGCGCAAGGCGTCCTGACACTCGCCGATGGCGCTTCGGCGATACGACTTGTGACGGGGCGGCCTTCGGGCCGCCCCGTCGTCGTTTACGGCATCGCTGAGCGTTTCGATCCGGCATGACGAGGCACGCCACCGGCGAGCTCGTCAGTGACTCGGGGGCGGCAAGCGTCAGGGTGACAAAAGATCAGGAAGCGAAAGGGTCAGGGCGAGAAAGAGGCAGATGAGAGACGACAAAGGGCCGCCTTCCGGCGGCCCTTTGTGGCGTTGTTGTGAGTGGCCCTCGCCGCCATCGCGGCGAGGGAGGCGGCATCAGGTGCCGCCAGGGTTGCCGACGCCGCCGTCGTCGTCCTGGTTGTGCACCTCTTGCGATACCGGCGGTGTGGTACGCGTCGGTGTCTCGGGATGCTTCGGCTGACCGGCGGGGCTGCCGTCGATGGTGAAGTCCTGCTGCATGATGCGCAGGTTGGCCGGCGGTGCACCGCCATCCTTGTCCGCCCCGAAGTAGAGGGTGGTATGCGGGAAGGGAATCTCGATACCGGCTTCGTCGAAGTGATACTTGACGAGTCGGTTGTAGGCGCGACCCACGGCCCATTGCATGCCAGGCGTGGTCTTGATGCGCACCCGGATGTTCACCGAGCTGTCGGCCAGGGCGATCACGCCAGCCACTTCCAGCGGTTCGAGGAGGTTGATCTTCTGTTCCTCGTCCTCGGCCAGGTCGTCGAAGGCGGCATTCAAGGCCTGGATCGCCTCATCGATGTTCTCGCGATAGGCAATGCCGTACTCGCCAACATGATAGGCGAATTCGCGCATATAGTTGGACACGGTATCGACGCTGGAGAAGGGCACGATGTGGTAGGTGCCGCTCAGGTCGCGGAGACCCACCGAGCGAATGCTCAGGCGCTCGGCGGTACCGGTGATGCCGCCGAGCGTGACCACGTCACCGACATTGAGGGCATTCTCCACCTGGATGAAGACACCGGTGATGATGTCCTGCACCAGCTTTTGTGCGCCGAAGCCGATGGCCAGGCCGAGTACCCCGGCGCCGGCGATCAGCGGGCCGATATTGATGCCGATCTCGGCCAGCACCACCATGATGGTCACGGTGATCAGGGTGATGGCGATGGCATTGCGGAACAGCGAGAGCAGCGTCTGGGCACGCGAAGACGGCTCGCCGCGGCCGGTGGCCGGATTGAGCTTGTGCTCGATCAGACTGGCCAGGACCAGCCAGATGGCTAGAGCGACCAGCAGGATCACGGCGATGCTGAACAAGCGTGCGACCAGGCCGCGGCCCGCTTCGGAGGCGTACCAGCCGGCCAGATCGAAGACCTGCCAGGCGTTCAGCGACACCATCACCACCAGGATCAGCAGGACGATGCGCACGACGCGCAGCGCCTTGGGAATGTAGGCGTTGAGTCGTCCTTCCAGCAGCGGCAGCTTCTGTCGCAGGTCATCCCTGAGCGTCACGCGCCGGCCGATGGTCTGGGTCAGGAGCTTCGAGAGCCAAAGCCCGATCAAGACGGCGGCCAGAGTCTCCAGCGTTGCTATCAGCACGAAGGGCAGGGCATCGGTGGGGCGCGTCAGGGTCAGCACCAGCACCATGAAGAAATAGGCGATGGCCAGCAGGTGCCAGATGCGTCCCAGCAGGGTCAGCGCGACGCGCGAAGCGGACAGGCTGGCCCGGGCCGCCTGCCGATGCAGGGCATCGCGCAGGCGCTGACGATTGCGCAGGACCACGCCGACGGCATAGATGAAGGCCCCGATCATGATCAGGGTGCCGACGCTCTGGCCGAGGGTCGGCGAGAGATAGGCGCTGATCAAGGGCACGACCACCATCAGGCCGTAACCGGCCAGGCCGATCAGGCGCGCGATCCAGCGATTCCAGTACGAGGCATCCCTTGCCGCCACGGGCAGCAGACGCAGGCCCTCATAGCGCGAAGCGAACAGCATGCGCACGCCGGCCTTGAGCAGCTCGATCACCAGGAAGGCATTGAGGAACAGCGAGGCGCGAGTGGTCAGTTCACCGCTTTCTCCCACCACGAAGGTGGCCAGCAAGTTGCCGCCGATATAGGCCAGTGCCACGACCAGGATGTCGACCAGCGCGGCCAGGGCCACACAGATGACCAGTCGGAGCAGCGGCTGGAGTGCCGGACCGTTCATCGACCAGAGACTCAGGCGGGCGAACAAGGGGCGCACCAGCCGTCGGATGATCAGGAACAGCGCGAAGGTGGCCAGGATGACCAGGCCCAGGTTGATGGCAGCGCTGGTCACCACGGCCAGGTCGATGGAGGCCCCTTCTTCGCCACCGGTGAACAGGTTGGCCAGGCTGCTGTACAACAGGCTGGCCTGCAGGCCGATGTTACCGGCTGCGTGACTGGTGAGCTCTGCCAGGCGGCGTGGCAGGGAGGGTTCCTTTACCGCGGGAGCCGTGCTGGTGTCGGCCTGCTCCTCGGTCGTATTGGCATCGGCCATACCGCGCAGCTGATCGATGAGCTGTTGGCGCGTCTCGGGATTCTCGAGCATATCGGCCAGGGCGGCATTGGCCGGAGCATTGGCTCCGGGATCCGACGACTGCGCCAAGGCCGGGCCTGCGAACGCCAGCAGGGCGATCACCAGCCAGCCGAGGGCCAGGGGTAGGAGTCGTGTCTTGCTCACGCTATGGCCTCCGTGTCAGGGCGTTTGAGTGAGTGAAGCGTGGGAGTTCGATAAAGGCCGGTCAGGCTATCACAGAGGGGTATTCTGACATGACCCTAGAGCAGTGTACGAAACTTATACAAGAGAAGAATACGTGGGCGTGGTGCGGAGGTGGCGTCGGCTGTCTGGTGGCCATTCACTGGCTTCGCTAACATGACGGCGCACAATCGGAGGAGATCACGATGACACTCGGCCCGCTGAATTGGCTACTGGTGGTGCTCGGCGGCGCTTTGGGCGGCATGGCACGCCTGGCCGTCACGGAGCTGACGGCCCTCTGGTGGGGGCGCACTTTCCCCTGGGGCACCCTGGTCGTCAATCTGGGCGGCACGCTGGGCATCGGCGCTCTGGCCGCCCTGGTGGGCTGGCCCGAGGCCGGCGCGGTCGGCTGGACGTTCCTGGCCGTCGGCGTGCTGGGTGGCTTTACCACGGTTTCTTCCTTCAGTCTGCAGACCCTGACGCTCTTTCAGGAGGGGCGAAAGAACGCCGCCCTGCTCAACATCATGGCCACTCTGGTGCCGGGTGTCGCCATGGCGGGCCTGGGCTGGTGGGCCGTGGGAGGTGGCGTATGACCAGCTGGCGCGGTTATCTATCCGTCGGGTTGGGCAGTGGTCTGGGAGCGGCCCTGCGGCTGCTGGTTGCTCAGGGGGCGTGGGCGTTATGGGGCAGCGCCTTCGTCTGGGGGACGTTGGTCGTCAACCTGGTCGGTTCCTGGCTGATCGCCGCCTTCGCCGCCCGGGCCTCGCACCGTATCAGCGGGCATGCGGCGCGCTGGCAGCCTTTCCTGGTCGCCGGCTTTTGCGGCGGCTTCACGACCTTTTCGCTGTTCGGCCTGGAGACCTTCCATCTCCTGAACACCGGCCATCCCTGGCTGGCGCTGGCCTATGGTGTCGGCAGTGTGCCCTTGTGGCTGGGCGCGGCCTGGCTGGGGCAGCGGGTCGGCACACCCTCGTGACTCGAGCAAGCCTCCCCTGAGCGGCGTGCCGGCCGGTCTTCACGCCTTCTTCTTGTTTCGAGCAGCGTTCTTCGCCTGTGCCTCGGTGGGCGTTGCGTCGCCATCGCCGGCCTGGCGGGCGGTGAAATGCTCGCGTACCAGCTTCAGCAGGCCCTGGGTGGAGCCGTCGAAGTCCTGGCTCTGCTCGTCGATGCGCTCGCTGATCTCGCCGGCAATGCGCTTGCCGAGCTGGACGCCCCACTGATCGAAGGAATTGATGTTCCAGATCACGCCCTGCACGAAGACCTTGTGCTCGTACAGGGCGATCAGGGCGCCGAGGTTCTTCGGCGTCAACTCGTCGAGCAGCAGGGTACTGGAAGGCCGGTTGCCCGGACAGCTGTAGGGGTCGAGCCGGCTCCCCTCCTGGCTGCCCTCCATGAAGGCGTTGGCCTGGGCCAACATGTTGGTGAGCAGCGCGAAGTGGTGATCCTCGACCCCCGGTTCCGGCTTCAGCGAGGCGATGAAATCGATCGGCACGTAGCGAGTGCCCTGGTGGAGCAGCTGGAAGAAGGCGTGCTGGCCGTTGGAGCCGGTTTGCCCCCAGACGATGGGGCCGGTCTTGTAGTCGACGGGGTGGCCGAAGATATCCACCGACTTGCCGTTGGACTCCATGTCGAGCTGCTGGAGGAAGGCCGGCAACTGATGCAGTGCCTGATCGTAGGGCACGATGGCATGAGTCTCGGCGCCCTGGAAGTTGATGTACCAGATGCCGATCAGCGCCATCAGCACGGGCATGTTGGCGCTGTTGGGCGCATTCAGAAAATGCTGGTCCATTTCGTGGGCACCTTCGAGCATTTCCATGAAGCCGTCAAAGCCGATGGAGAGCGCGATGGGCAGCCCGATCGAGGACCACATCGAGTAACGCCCGCCGACCCAGGCCCAGAATTCGAAGACATTCTCCTCGCGAATGCCGAATTCCATGGCGGCCTTGCGATTGGTTGAGGCGGCGACGAAGTGGGCGCCCACGTCGGCGTCCTCGCCAGCGTTCTCCAGGAACCAGCGACGCGCCGTCTTGGCGTTGAGCAGGGTCTCCTGGGTGGAGAAGGTCTTGGTGGAGACGATGAACAGGGTGGTGGCCGGGTCCAGGCGCGACAACACCTTCTGAATGTGGGTGCCGTCGACGTTGGAGACGAAGTGGAAGTTGATCTCCGGGTGGCGATGCTTGAGCAGGGCCCGGCAGGCCATGTTGGGGCCGAGGTCGGAGCCACCGATGCCGATGTTGACCACGTCGCGGATGCGTTCGCCGCTGTAGCCCTTCCACTCGCCGCTGCGCACTTCCTCGGAAAAACGCCTGATCTGCTCACGGGTGCGGTGGATCTCCGGCATCACGTCCTGGCCGTCGACCATCAGCGGATCGTCGCCCAGGTTGCGTAGTGCGGTATGCAGCACCGGACGGTTTTCGGTGACGTTGATGATGTCGCCGGAGAACATCTGCGCGCGGCGCTGGACCAGTGCGGAGTGGTCGGCCAGTTCGAGCAGCTTGTCGAGCACCGCATCGGAGATGTGATGCTTGGAGTAGTCGAGGAAGAGGCCTCCGACCCTCAGGCTCATGCGCTCGAAGCGTTGCGGGTCGGCAGTGAAGTAATCGCGGATGCGGTCGCCGGCGGTCTGGGCCTGGAGCTGTTTCAGGGCTTGCCAGGTGACGCTGCGAGTGAGCTGAAACATGCCAATGTTCCTCTCGGTTATCGTGCGTTGTTGTCGTGCATCGGTGGCGTTATGTCAGGGATTGCGGGCCGACACCCAGCTGCCGGCATCGGGCACGGTCATCTCGTAGTCCCGGTCGAGCAAGGGCGAGCTGAGCAGGAAATCCGCGCTGGCCGGATTGCAGGCCACCGGGATGTTCCACAGGGCGGCCAGACGCAGCAGGGCCTTGACGTCCGGGTCATGGGGCTGGGGCGCAAAGGGGTCCCAGAAGAAGACCAGCAAATCGAGCCCCTGCTCGGCGATGCGGGCGCCGATCTGCTGGTCGCCGCCCAGCGGGCCACTCATCAAGGGTTCCACCTCGAGCCCCAGCTGGCGCGAGATGCGGTTGGCCGTGGTGCCGGTGCCGATCAGTTCGTGCTCGGCCAGGGTATCCCGCCAGCGCCCGGCCCACTCGAGCATCTCTTCCTTCTTGCCGTCGTGGGCGATCAGGGCAATGCGCTTGCGGGCCGGCAGGGTGCGGCGGACGTTGCGTTGCGGGCGTGCATCAGGCATGGCGGTTCTCCACGGCCAGGATCTTCAGGGTATCGGTGCCGCCGTGGGCGTTCA
>NZ_BDEO01000007.1:0-500289 GCF_001662285.1 Halomonas caseinilytica | reverse complement strand
TGTGGATGACGCTGACGCCTGCGCCCTGAAGGGGCTGTGTTCGGTGGCGCGGGGCTGGAGACAAGGCCCTGCCCATCGGGCCGATGGTGTGTGGTGCCTCAGTCTCCGGAGGCGATGGCTTTGCGTCTACACTGAGTCAGACAGGGAGAAAGATGTCCTGCTCCCGGAAGGAGCCTCACGGGCCGGCGACCCATCCGGCCACCGGCCGCTGTCCGACGGCTAAAGAGAGGGTTCCATTATGTCCCGCCAAGACTGGCGTCTCGAAGGAGACTGGCTCAAGAACTGCAATTGCGCCTTTGGCTGTCCCTGTGACTTCCAGGCGCCTCCCACCGAGGGGGAATGCCAGGGTTTCCTGGGCATGCGCATCACCTCCGGCCATTTCGGCGATACACGCCTCGACGGCCTGGGGTTCTTCGTGGTGGTGAAGTTCCCGGGGCCGCTGCATGAGGGTAACGGGGATGCTCAGGTGTTGATCGACGAACGCGCCAGCCCTAACCAGCTGGAGGCGCTGTCCGAGATTCTTTCCGGGGCGCATTCCGACGAAGGCACGCTCTTCCATATCTTCAGCCTGATCGTGGCTCGGCTGCACGATCCCGTCGTCGCGCCGATCGAGTTCGAATTCGACCTGGCCGGGCGCACGGCTCGCATCGAAATTCCCGGTGCGCTGAGTTCCCGGGTGGCGCCGATCCGCAATCCCGTGACCGATGAGCCTCATCGCATCCGGGTCGTGATGCCGGAAGGCTTCGAGCATCTCGAGGGTGAGGTGGCCTCGGCGGATATCGAGAGTACCGGTGAGCTGGCCTTCACAACCCAAGGGTCTCACAGCACCTTGGCTCATGTGATCCAGACGCCTCAGGGAGTCGTCGCCTAGAGGGTCGCGACATGGAAGCGAACCCGCTTGAGCGGCTGTTACGCCACGATCGGCGCTGGGTGCTCGGCGGTCTGTGCCTGGTCATCGTTCTGTGCTGGGCTTACTTGATCGCCGAGGCTGCCCTGATGGCGCGTGGCGGGAGCCTGCTGATGCCCATGACGGGGGGTGCCTGGTCGCTCCTCGATGCGGGGCTGATGTTGTTGATGTGGGCCTTGATGATGGCGGCGATGATGCTGCCCAGTGCCGCCCCCATGCTTCTGCTGCATGCCACTATGACCCGGCGGCGTCGCGCCCGTGGAGAGGCTGCCGCGGCGACGGGCTTCTTCGCTGCCGGTTATCTGATCGTCTGGATGCTGTTCAGCCTGGCAGCGGTGCTGCTGCAGTACGGATTGCAGCGGGCGGCACTGCTGTCGCCGATGCTGGCGCTCACCAGCCAGGGCGTGGCGGGGCTGGTGCTGATCGGTGCCGGGCTCTACCAGTGGTCGCCGCTCAAGGAGGCTTGTCTGCGCCATTGCCGTTCACCGCTGGAGTTTGTGCTCACCCGGTGGCGCGAGGGCAGGCGGGGCGCCCTGCTGATGGGATGGCACCACGGCGCCTATTGTCTCGGCTGCTGCTGGGTGCTGATGCTGCTGCTGTTCGTCGGTGGCGTCATGAGCCTGCTCTGGATTGCCGGGCTGGCGCTCTGGGTGCTGGTCGAGAAGCTGGCGCCGGCCGGGCACTGGCTGGGACGCCTCCTGGGCGGCGTGCTGGTGATCTGGGGCGGAGTGATTCTATGGTCGGTCCTGACCTGAGGCGCTCCCCATGGATGGGGGCTCATCCGCCCTGCTGGCGCGAGACCAGCGCCACGTGATCGAGGAACAGCCGGAACAGTTGCGACTGGCTGGAGACCTCGAGGCGCTGGTAGAGATGCTTGCGGTGGACCTTGACGGTGCCGTCGCTGATGCCCAGCTCGCGGGCCGCCGACTTGGTGGAGTGGCCGGCCAGCAGCAGGCGCACGATTTGCCGTTCGCGTGTCGTCAGGCTCTCCTGGCCGAAGCTGTCGAAGGCCTCTTCCACCGGTTCCCGTTCGTCGAGACACTGGTGGAAGCGGTGCTCCTGCCATTTCCAGTACTCGCCGAGCAGGACCTCCAGCACCGGCGCGATGTGCCGCAACGCCAGCAGGTCCCGGCGGGTGACCCGGGGAGCGTCTTCGCGAAACCCGAGCGACACCACCATGACCACGTCGGTATCGACCCTGGCGAACAGGCCGATCTCGTCGGTGAGTCCCAGGGCGCGGTAATAGTGATGATAGTAGTCGCTGCTCTCGAAGCGGTCCGGCGCCAGTTCGCGCAGGCGGTACGCGCCACTCTCCAGGCCGTCGTACACGGCCTTGAAGAAGGGATCCAGCAGGTAGGCCTGGCTCAGATAGCGTTCGATGCCCTGTTCGCGGCGCGTCGGCGGGTAATTGTCGTGAATCAGTAGTGGCCGCCGTTGTCCCTTGTAGGTGTTGATCAGGATGGTGTCGAAACCGACCAGTTCGCGCAGTGTCTGTTCCAGCAGGCTCGGAAAGCCGCTGCCGGCGGCGGCCTGGAACAGGCGGGCCAGCTGACGGTGCCAGGTCAGGCTGGTGGCATTGGCGAGATGCTCGGTAGGGGTCACGAGAATAACCGTGCTGTTGGAGGACGAAACGCTCCCGGCAGCATATCACGGCGACGTTCGGTGAGCCGCCTTGCAATGCGGGGTGGCTAAGCGGCGCCCGGCACCGCATCATGATGGGGCCGAATGCGTAAAAGGGGAGGATCGACGACACCATGCTGGAGTTTCTGCAGGGAGCGGCCTATGGCCTGTTCCTCACTTGTCCGCCGTGGTGCCTGGTCGGCCTGGTGAAGCCCGAACTGGCATTGCCCGTCGAGCATCCGCAGCGCTGGCGTGTGCTGGTGCGCTACGGCGCCGTGCTGCCCTTCATCAGTCTGTTGATGTGGCTGACATCGCTATGGGGCGGCTTCGGTCCCAGCCTTTGGGGTTGGCTGGCGGGCCTGGTCGCCATTGCCGTCGAGCTGCCCCTGGAGCGCCGTTGGCGCCGCTGGCGCTCGCGTCGCCAGCAGCGACGGCACGAGGCAGCGTTGCGGCGCGAGCGTGCACGTTCCGAGGCCGGTGTCGTCGAGCTCGAGCCGTCTCGCCCGCCGCTTGGCGCCGACGAGATCGTTCGGGCCCTGTGTCGCGTCAAGGGCGAGCTGCTGGATGTCGATCGGTCCGAGCTGGCGTCCCGAGTCGACCGCCTGCATGGCCGCTATCGGCACGTGAATGAAATACTGGAAGCGCGTTTCGAGCCTGGGGAGCTGGCCTTCGAGCGAGCGCGTTCGTTGATCGAGCAGGTCAGCCTGGGGGCGGTGGACGATTTCGACGCCATGGTCGATCGGGCGAAGGGGATTCGTGGCATGGATGTCGACTATGTACGCCGTCGACTCGCCAAGGATGCCACGCGCCTGTCCGCCGAAGAGACCGAGGCCCTGCGGCGGCGGCTGGCGCTGATCGAGGAGACCGAGATTGCCTTGCGCCGCCTCGCGGCTCGCAACGAGGCGGCCCTGACGGCGCTCGACGATGCCGCGGTGAGGTTGTCCCGGGTGGTCACGGGCCGGCCCAAGGCAGCGCTGGGCGCGGAGCGCGCTTGCGACGAACTGCGGCGTTTCATCGAAGGCGCCGAACGTTATGGGCAGACGCCGCGCTCGTCTGACTGAGCAAGGTGCCTGGCTGACAAGGGAGAAACGCCATGACTGACGCCTCCGCGGATAAACCGGGCAGCCGCCTGTCGCTGCCGCCGGTGGAGCGCATTGCCGAGGAGCTGGAACGGGACGGGGCGGACCATCGAGAGCCCCTGGATCCCGAGCTCGAGGCGACGGCCGAGGCCTTCGTCGAGGAGATCCTGGGGGACAACGCCGGTGCCGCCGCCGAGCAGCGCCGGGCGGTGGACGAAATGGGACTGGACCTTCAGCGTCAGGCCGCCCATCAGAGCGAGATGCTCAAGACGCCACTGCACCAGCTGGCCCGTGAAGGCGAGGATGGCGGGCCGGTGGCCAAGGCGCTGGGCGAGTTGCGAGGCCGAATGAACTCGCTGGACCCGCGTCACCATCGCCTGGAGCCGGGGCCGCTGGACCGGCTGCGCCGCTTCATCCCGGGCATGGGCACTCGCTTGCAACGTTATTTCCAGCGCTTCGAGACGGCCCAGCAAGCGCTCGATGCCATCATTGCCGACCTGGAAGGCGGTCGGGACCGGCTGGCGCGCGACAACATCACCCTGAATGACGACCAGCAGGCCCTGCGCGAGACGCTCGATCAACTGGAGCGCCAGGTCGCCCTGGGGCGGGCGATCGACTCACGCCTGGAAAGCGCCTTGCCGGAACTCGATGAGCAGCGGCGTGGTTTCGTCGAGGAAGAACTGCTGTTCCCCCTGCGTCAGCGAATCCTCGATCTCCAGCAGCAGCAGGCGGTCAGCCAGCAGGGCGTGCTGGCCCTCGAGGTGATCATCCGCAACAATCGCGAGTTGATGCGGGGCGTGGATCGGGCGATCAACGTCACCGTCTCGGCGCTCAGCGTGGCGGCGACGGTGGCCCTGGCGCTGGCCAATCAGCGGTTGGTGCTGGAACGCATCGAGTCGCTCAATGCCGCCACCTCCGAGACCATCGCCGGCACCGCCGAGGCCCTGAAGCGCCAGGGCGTGGACATCCAGACCCGGGCGTCTTCGGCGACGCTGGACATGCAGTCGCTGGAACGCGCCTTCGGCGATGTCATGGGCGCGATCGACGACCTGGCGCACTATCGCCGCGATGCCTTGCCCCAGCTGGCGTCGCAGATCGAGCGGCTGGAAGGTCTGGCCCAGCGGGGGCGTTCGGCAACCGAGCGTCTGGATCGGGGCGAGTCGGCCAGCGACGAGACGCGTTAGGCGTCTGGCTCACTTGAAGCGAGAACTCGCCTTTTTCCACGCGTCCCGCAAGTGTTCCCAGGCCTCGTCAGCCCCCAGGCGCATGTCATCCCAGGCTTCCTCGCTCGAGGCCTGAAGCTCGTCGAGCCGGCGAAGTGCCTCGTCGCGGCGCGCCTTCAGGCGGTCGATGTCTTCCTGATGGCGCTCGCGGGTCTGCTCGCCGGCCTGGCGCGCCCGCGCGGCCAGCGCCTCGATCTCGGCATTCCATTCGGCGAGGCTGTCCTTGAGGCGCTCGATAAAGGCGTCACGTTGATTCATGGGGTCCTCCGTCGGGCGTTGACTTCTTCATCTTGACGATCCCGAAGGTCGCCATGAGTTCCCTGAGCATGGCACGTTGCGCGCCAGGCCTGCTATCTTGAGCCTTTCTCGACAGGGATGCCCTCATGAGCGTGACGACCGCCGATGCCGCTGCGAAGCCCTGGGCCTCGCGCAAGGAGATCCTCGGCTGGGCAATGTTCGATTTCGCCAACCAGGCCTATACCCTGCTGATCATCACGGTGGTGTTCGGCGAGCTGTTCACCACGGTGATCGTCGGGGATCGTGGCGATGACTATCGACTGGCCAACTTCCTGTGGAGCCTGGCGCTGGCGATCAGCTATCTGATGGTGGTGATCACCGGCCCGCTGTGTGGCGCCGTGATGGACTATCGGGCCGACAAGAAACGGTTCCTGTTCGCCAGCTATCTGGCCACCATCGGGGCCACCGCCATGCTCTACTTCGTGGCGCCCGGCTACGTGGTGCTGGGGCTGGTGCTGATCGTGGTGTCCAACTATGCCTATTCGATGGGCGAGTCCTTCATCGCCGCCTTCCTGCCCGACCTGGGGCCGCCGGAAGCACTGGGCCGCATCTCGGGCTTCGGCTGGGCGCTGGGCTATGTGGGCGGGCTCTTCGCCGCCGGCTTCACGCTGGTAGCGCTGGGCGAGGCCACCGCCGCTAACTTCGACCGGATACGCTGGGTAGGGCCCTTCGCCGCCGCCTTCTTCCTTTTCGCCGCCATTCCCACCTTCCTGTGGCTGCGCGAGCGCGGCACGCCGCAACCGCCGGGGCTGCCCTATCATCGGATCGCCTGGCAGCGGGTCTCCACGACCCTGCACGAGCTGCGGCGGTTTCGCGACCTGGGCTTGTTTCTGGTCTCTCTGCTGTTCTCCATGGCCGGTGTCTACATCATCATCGCCTTCGCCTTCATCTACGGGGCCCAGGTGATCGGCTGGGACGCCGCGATCCGCAATGTCATGTTCATCATCGTCCAGATCACCGCGGCCGCCGGTGCCCTGGGCTTCGGCGCCATCCAGGATCGCATCGGCACCCGGGTGACCTATCTGATCACCCTGGCACTATGGGTCGCGGCGATCCTGGCGATCTGGGCCACGCCCGAACTCACCGCTTGGCTCAACGCGCACCTCGGTCTCGGTTGGGAGGCACAGCACCTCTTTCTGGTGGTTGGCTGCCTGGCGGGCCTCAGCCTCGGCTCGAGCCAGTCGGCCAGCCGTGCCCTGGTAGGCCTGTTCTCGCCGCGCCGCAAGGCCGCCGAGTTCTTCGGCTTCTGGGGGCTGGCCAACAAGCTGGCAGGGGTGTTCGGCATCATCGGCCTGGGCCTGCTGCAGTCGGTGGTTGGCCTGCAGGCCTCGATCCTGCTGTGCGCGGCGTTGTTCATCATCGCCATTGTGATCTGCCTGGGCGTGAGCCAGACGCGCGGCATGCAGGCCGCCAGAGACTGGGAAGCCCGTAATGGCGGGTAACGCCCTTTATCGGGGGCGCTCGAGCGAGAAGCGGTCGGTGGTGCGGCTGTAGTCGGCACCGGCGAGGCGGCCGATGGGGCGCAGCGCCTCGATGTTCACGTGGTGGCCATCCCAGACGTCGGCGTCGGCATGCACCACCACGACCTCGGCCAGAACGAGATTGCCCGAGCGCGGGCGGTCGCCGAAGCGAATCACATCGCGTACTCGGCAGCCGAAGGCCAGCGGTGCTTCGCCGATGCACGGAACCTGCAATCCCGGCATGGCAGTCTTGGTCAGGCCGGCATGCAGGAACTCGTCATCGCCGCGGGGCAGGCTGGCGCTGGTGGCATTGAGCGGCTCGGCCAGTGCTTCTCCGCCGATGTGCACCACACATTCCGCCACCTCGTCGAGATTGTGCAGGGTATCCTTGGCCGCGCCCTGGCCGTCCAGCAATGGCGAGAAGGCCAGCACGGGCGGGTCGACGCTGGCCACGTTGAAGAACGAGAAGGGGGCGAGGTTGGCGTTGCCGGCTGATTCCAGGGTCGAGACCCAGGCGATGGGACGCGGCGCGATGGCGCCCGAGAACAATCGGTAGAGGAGGTCGGCGCCGAGTTCGCTGGCCTTCCGGGTAGCTGACATGTCGGTCTCCGCGGCGGTGGAAAGCCCTCATCCCAGCATGGGCCACGCCCCGGGTCCAGTATCATAGTGGTGGGGGCGCTCATCGTGTCGGGGTGGCAAGGGCCGAGGAGGAATCGTGGGGAACGAGCGACGCGAGGTGAGGCGATTCGGTCTCGGCATGATGCTGTTGTTCTGGGCGCTGTTGCTGGGTCTCGGCACCTGGTGGCTGCAGGGCATGCTGGAGCGCCGTGAGAATCCGAATGCCCATCTGTTCAATGTCGAAGCCGGCGAAACGCTAACGCTCGAGCGCAACGCCTCGGGGCATTTCGTCGCCACCGGGCGCATCAATGGCGAGCCGGTGCCCTTCCTGCTGGATACCGGCGCCACCTTCGTGGCGGTGTCCGGCTCTCTGGCCGAGCGACTCGACCTGGAGCGTCAGGGCGAGGCCTGGTTCTCCACGGCCAATGGTCGGGCGCGAGGCCATCTGACCACTCTCGACACGGTCAGCCTGGGTGGCCTGACCGCGCAGGAGGTTCGCGGCTCCATCAGCAACGGATTGCCGGGCGACAGGGCCCTGCTGGGCATGAGCTACCTGGGGCGCTTCGATATTGCGATCAGCGGAGACCGACTGACCCTGCGGGTGCCGGCCGACGTCTCCTCGGAATAGAGCCGGTCGTGGTGAGCCTGTTATGCTGTACGTATGAACAGCATCTCCTCCACTGAACGCGTCTCGGCGTCCCTCGATGCCCCGCGCTACTACCTGAGCAACTTCCAGTTCGTGCTGGACTGGGTCGCCGCGCGGCACGATGACCTGCTGGACGACGCCGAGCGGGGCTTCCTCGCGACCTTTCCCCGGCTGCCGGTGGCGTCCCGAGCCTTGCTGGTGCGCATGGTGATGCGTCGCGGCGAGGTCTTTCGGCACTCGCGTCTCGAGTACGCCGAGATCGGTGCGCTGGAGCCGGCCCTGTCGCCGCTGCTGGAAGCTGGCTTCGTCGAGGACGATCCCGAGTGTGATGTCGGGGAACTGTTTCGCCAGTTGCGACTGCCCGAACTGCGTCAGGCATTGGCCGGGGAGATCGCGGCTGCCGGGCTGTCGCGCTCGCAGGGGAAGGCGGTGCTGCGAGAGGCGCTGGAACCTCACCTGACCCGGTCGCGGCCGTTGACCGAGTGGTGGCCCGAGGCGCCGGATCGCCTGGTGCGTCTGGCGGTGATGCCGCTGTGCGACCGTCTGCGCCTGATGTTCTTCGGTAATATGCGCCAGGACTGGTCGGAATTCGTGCTGGCCGAGTTGGGCGTGCAGCGCTTCGAGACGGTGCCCTTCGATGCCGGCTCGCGGGCGTTCGGCTGCCGGGAGGAAGTCGATGATTACCTTGCCCTTCATCAGTTGCGCGAGCGCCTCGACGAGGGCGAGTGTCCGCTGGAGCTCGGGAAGCGTCTCGACGAGGCGCCGCCGCGCAACGCCTGGCTGGCGAGTCGGCGGGCGCGCTTGCTGGTGCGCCTGGGGCGGGAAGCCGAGCGCCGGGGAAATGTGGATGCGGCCCTGTCGTACTTTGAACGGGCTGGGGAGGGCGAGGGGCGCATTCGTCGGCTGCGCCTGCTGGAACGGCGTGGCGAGCACGCGCTTGCGTATGCCCTGCTCGAGCGGGCGGTTCCGGTCGGCGAGCACGAGGCCCAAGCCCTGTCGCGCCTTCGACCGAGGCTGTGTCGCCGGCTCGGGTTGCCGCCGCCAGGCCGGAAGCCGGAAGTGCCCTCCGAACGCTTTGATCTGGCGTTGTCGCCCCACGCCAGCGGGGTGGAGCTGGCTGTGGCCGAGCATCTGGCCGGGCCCGAGGCGCCGGTCCATTTCGTGGAAAACGCCCTGATCTGCGGGTTGTTCGGCCTGCTGTGCTGGGACGCGATCTTCGCGCCATTGCCCGGTGCCTTCTTCCATCCCTTCCAGGCCGGGCCGGCAGACCTGGGGCGCGAGGACTTCGTGGCACGCCGCCGCGACCGGTTCGACGCCTGCCTGGCCGAGCTGGACGACGGGCGGTATCGCCGTAGCATCCTCGACCGCTGGCAGTCCAAGCACGGGCTGGCCGCGACCTTCGTCCATTGGGAGCGGCTATCGCGGCCGCTGGTCGAGCTCGCTCTGGCGCGCCTGCCGCCCACGCACCTGCGGGCCTGCTTCGAGCGGCTGCTGGCCGATCCCATGGCAAACCGTTCCGGGCTGCCCGACCTGATCCAGTTCCTGCCGGATGGCGAAGCGCCTGGCTATCGGTTGATCGAGGTCAAGGGGCCGGGGGATCGTCTGCAGGACAATCAACGCCGCTGGCTACGCTTCTTCCAGGCGGAGGACATGCCGGCGGCGGTGTGTCATGTAACGTGGCGGGAGGCGCCATGACGACGGGTGAGGGATATCGAGTGGCGGTGCGTGCGCTGTGCGAGTTCACCGCCCGTCAGGGTGATCTGGATCATCGGTTCACGCCCGCACCCAGCGCTCGCGAAGGCATCGAGGGGCATGCCCGGGTGGTCGCCCGCCGGGCGGCGGGCTATCGGGCCGAGGTGGCTGTCTCGGGACGCCTGGAGGGCTTGGTCGTCGCTGGGCGTGCCGACGGCTTCGACCCGCACCTTCGGCGAGTCGAGGAGATCAAGACCCACCGTGGTGATCTGGCCCGCATGGGGGACAATCAGCGCGCCCTGCATTGGGCGCAGGTCTCGGTCTATGGTGCCTTGCTGTGCGAGGCCGAGGGGCTGACACGGGTGACCCTGGCGCTGGTCTACCTGGATATTGTCACCGGCACTGAAACGGTGCTGACCCGAGACGCCGAGGCCGGCGAGCTTCTCGGCTTCCTGGCGGGATTGTGCCGGCGCTTCCGGGCGTGGGCGGAGCGCGAGGCGAAGCATCGCGCGCGGCGTGACACGGCACTCGCTGGTCTCGCCTTTCCCCACGACGACTTTCGGCCCGGGCAGCGCGGGCTCGCCGAGGATGTCTACCGGGCGGCGGCGAGCGGCCGTTGCCTGTTGGTCGAGGCGCCCACCGGTATCGGCAAGACCCTGGGCGCGCTGTACCCCACCCTGAAGGCCATGCCACGTCGCCACATCGACCGGCTGGCCTTTCTGACCATGAAGACACCGGGGCGGCGGCTGGCGCTGGATGCCCTGTCGTCGCTCGGTGCCGACACCAGGGATGAGACGCGCCTGCCACTGCGGGTGCTGGAACTGGTGGCCCGGGACAAGGCCTGCGAGTATCCGGACCGTGCCTGCCATGGCGAATCCTGTCCGCTGGCCCGCGGATTCTATGATCGACTGCCCGAGGCACGTCAGACCGCGGTCGAACGTGGCTGGCTGGACCGCGAGAGCCTGCGTGAGCTGGCGCTGGAGCACCAGGTCTGCCCCTACTATCTGGGCCAGGAACTGGCGCGCTGGTGCGATGTGCTGGTCGGCGACGTCAATCACTACTTCGATGACGGCGCCTTGCTGCATGGCCTCGCCCAGGCCGACGACTGGCGGCTGGCGCTGCTGGTGGACGAAGCTCACAACCTGGTGGAACGGGCAAGGGGCATGTACAGCGCAGGCCTGTCCCAGCAGCGGCTCAATCGGTTGCATCGCGAGGCGCCACCGGCGCTGAAGCGCCCGCTGGGGCGCTTGGTACGGCGCTGGCGAGAACTGCTGCGCGACATGCCGGAGACCGAATGGCAGGCCCTGGCCACGATGCCCGACGGTTGGCTCGGTGTCCTGCAGCGAACGGTTTCGGCGGTCGGCGACTATCTGGCCGAGCACCCCGAGGGAGGCGATCCGGCCCTGCGCGACTTTCTGTTCGAGGCATTGGCCTTCGCTCGACTGGCAGAGCGTTTCGGCGATCATTCCCTCTGCGAGCTCCGTCGGCACGGTCGTGGCCAGGCAGAGCTCGGGATTCGCAACCTGGTGCCGGCGGATTTCCTGGCGCCGCGTTTCGCCTCGGCATACGCGACGATACTGTTCTCCGCGACGCTGAGTCCGCCCGAGTATCATTGCGACCTGCTGGGCTTGCCGGCCGACAGCGTGGTGCGTCGGGTTCCGTCTCCCTTCGATGCCGAACAGCTGGAAGTGCGTTGCCGCGCCGATATCTCGACTCGCCTCAAGGATCGTGAGGCATCCCTGGGGCCGATCGTCGAGGAGCTGGCGGCCCAGTACCGTCGATGGCCGGGACATTACCTGGCCTTCTTCAGCAGCTTTGCCTATCTCGAGTCGGCCCGGGCGCGGCTCGAAGCCGAGCACCCGAAGATACCGGTGAGAGCCCAGCGGCGTGGCATGAGCGAGCCGGAGCGCGAGGCCTTTCTGGCCGACTTCGCGCCCGGCGGCAGTGGCATTGCCTTCGCGGTGCTTGGCGGCGCCTTCGCCGAGGGTATCGACCTGCCGGGCGAACGCTTGGTGGGGGCTTTTGTCGTCACCCTGGGGCTACCGCCCCTGGACCCGATCAACGAAGCGCTCAAGCATCGGCTTCAGGCCCGCTTTGGACGCGGGGACGATTATGCCTATCGGGTGCCCGGGATGATCAAGGTCGTGCAGGCCGCCGGGCGGGTGATTCGCGGCCCCGGTGACCGGGGCGTGGTGGTGCTGATGGACGACCGCTTCGCGCGGCGGGAGAATCGGGCGCTGTTGCCGGATTGGTGGCAGGTCTAGCTGGTGGGCTACGACCTGCCAGCATACTGCTCGTCTTATATCCCTTACCTCTTGCCCCTTCAATGATGCGTATCCGGTGTATTGGTGCTTGGCGCTGGCGCTTCGGTGACCACGTCTTCGTCGGCTTCGAACAATTCTTCCAGTTCCTTGGCGGCCTGCTGCGCGGTCTGGATCTGCTGAGCCTCGTCGCCGAAGGTTTCCAGTTGGCGCATCAGGGTGGTCGTGTCGTGGTGGCGGAAGGTGTCCACGGTGTGCTGTGCACGCTGGCGGTCGATACCGAGTGCGACCAGCACTTCCCGGGTCAACTCGAGGCTGGCCGGCAGCAGGTCGCGGACGATGTCCTGGACGCCTGCGCGCATCAGCAGTTGGGCGTGATGGCGATTGCGGGCGCGGGCGAACAGCCGCAGCTGCGGGAAGCGGCGCTGGACGCGCTGGACGATGCGCAGTGATGCCTCGACATCGGAGATGGCGATCACCAGAATGCGGGCCCGGTCGGCGCCGGCGGCTTCCAGCAGGTCGAGCCGAGAGGCGTCGCCGAAGTAGATCTCGTTGCCGTAGCGGCGCACGAAGGCAACGTGCTCGGCATTGATGTCGAGGATGGTATAGGGAATGTTCAGCCCCTGCAGCGTGCGTCCGATGACCTGACCAAAGCGGCCGAACCCGGCGATGATGATCTGTGGCGAGGTATCGGCGGGGCGGTCGTATTCGCGCTTCGGCGCGGGTGGTGCGAAGCGTGGCCGCACCACTCGGACATGAAGCTGGAAGAGTATCGGCGTGGCGGCCATCGACAGCGAGACGACCAGAACCAGCAGCCCGACCAGGTCGGGAGCCAGCAGGGTCGCGGCACCGGCGGCGGTAAGCAGGACGAAGGCGAATTCGCCACCCTGGGAGAGCAGCACGCCGAGATTCAGGGCATCCCGCCAGTCGGTACCGTAGGCACGGGCGGTGATCACCACGCTCGTCCACTTGGCTGCCAGCAGCAGCGTCGTGAGGCCCAGCACCAGGCCGGGACGTTCGGTCAGCAGGCCGATCTGGGCGGTCATGCCGACGGCCATGAAGAACAGCCCCAGCAATAGGCCGCGGAACGGTTCGATATCGGCCTCGATGCTGTGCCGGTACTCCGAATCGGCCAGCAGCACACCGGCAATGAAGGCGCCGAGCGCCATGGACAGGCCGGCCAGTTCCATCGACAGGGCTGCGCCGATCACGACCAGCAGCGAGGTGCCGGCGAACACCTCTCGGCTGCGGGTGGCTGCGGCAAAGCGGAAAAGCGGCCGCAGCAGGTAGCGCCCTCCGACGATCAGGGCGATGAAGGCGCCAGCGCCGACCAGGGCGTCGCGCAGCATGTTGTCCCAGCCGACTGCCATGGCGGCACCGCCGGCCAGCAAGGGAATGGCGGCCAGCACCGGGATGGCGGCCATGTCCTGAAATAGCAGCAGGGCGAAGCCGAGACGCCCATGGCGTGTGGTCAGTTCTCCCTTCTCGCCGAGCAACTGGAGCACCAGGGGCGTGGAGCACAGCCCCAGGCTGAAGCCTGCCACCAGGGCGGCGATTGGCGACAGTCCCAGCATCAGGGCAAGACCGCCCAGCACCAGGCTGGTGATCAGCATCTGCAGGCCACCGAACCCGAATACCGGCTTGCGCATCAGCTTCAGGCGAGCCGGCTTGAGTTCCAGTCCGATGACAAACAGCAGGAAGACGATACCGACCTCGGAGAACTGCAGTACCGCCTCGGCATCGGGCACCAGGCCCAGCACCGAAGGGCCGATGACGACGCCGGCGATCAGATAGCCGAGGACCTCGCCGAGCCCGAGGCGCTTGACCATTGGCACGATCAACACGGCGGCGGCGAGGAAGATCAGGCAGTTGTAGAACAGGTCGATGGCCACGCGGTCACTCCGTTGATGGGCAAGCACTCAATGTCGGTCCCGGGGCTCGCCACGCTCGCACTTGCGACATGTCAGGGCGAGACCGAGCCGTGAGCGCCGTCCGTGTTCGGTCAGTACCCAGGGGCGTTCGGTCCAGGGTGGTTGATGCCGGACATGCTGGTCATGGCCGCAGGCGAGCTCGGCCACCCAATGGCCCTCCTCGTCGCGATGATAGCCGATGATCGCCTGTTGCATCCGGTGGCTCGTGAAGCATCAGGCCGCCGGAACGCCGGCACGGGGCAGTACCACGTCCCGGGTCAGGGGAGCCAGCGGCAATGTGGCGGCGGCGTCGGGCGAGACCCAGCGCAATTCGGCGATTTCCGCGGCAGCGCGGGGTGGGCCGTCCAGCTCGACACGAAACAGGTGGGCGCACAGCCAGTGGCCGGGCTCGTTGGCTGCCGGGGCGGTGAACTCGCCGAGTGGCTCGAGATGGCGCAGGCGGCACCCCAGTTCCTCGAACACTTCCCGCGACAAGGCATCGGCCGGCGACTCCTGTGGTTCGATTTTGCCTCCGGCTTGCATGAAGGCGGTGGTGTCACGCTTGCGGACCAGCAGCAGTCGCCCACTTTCATCCTCGATCAGGGCGGCGGCGATATGCAGGGTGGGCGCGGTGGCGGCTGACATGGCGAACTCCAGGGATGACGATCGCGCCATTCTAGCATCGTCGATCGTCATGGCGGGCGTCGTAGAGGCTCAGGTGCGAGACGACGAGGTCTTCGATGGTGGCCAGGGTGTCGGCATCGAAGGTCTCGAGGGAAAGGCGCCGCAGCAAGGGCTCCCGGGCGATCAGAAAGAACACGATCTGGCCGACCAGGGTGTGGGTCTCGAGGGCGGTGACCGGGTCGTCGGCGGCGCGTCCGGTGAGGCGGGCGATCAGGTGGCTCAATGTCGCCTGGACCACGCCGAAGGCCTGGTTCTGCAGGATATCGAAGGCTTCGCTGGGATGCAGCTGTTCGCGCATCACCATCAACAGCCAGTGGCGGCATTCGGTGTCGGTGGCAAAGGTGCGCACCATGCGCCGCACGATGGCTTCGAGGGTCGCGCGGGCGGTCTCGCGGTCGTCGGGCACGGTGATTGGCTCGTGGATGTCCAGGCGTTCGCGCAGGGCACCGGCGATGTAGCGTGCCGCGGCAAGGTAGAGACCGTGCTTGTTGTCGAAGTAATAGGCGATGGAGCCGATATTGGCCTGCGCCTCGTCGGCCAGCATGCGGGTGGTGGTGACCTTGTAGCCGTGTTCGCCGAACAACCGGATGCCGGCCTGGATCAGTCGGTTGCGGGTCGAGTCTTCGGTGGGCATGGCTCAGGTGGCTCCGTTGCGTTCGGTCGTGTCGATGCCGAAGAAAAGGGTGTAGAGCACCGGCACGACGCCGAGGCTCATGATGGTACCGACCCCCAGTCCGAAGGCCATGGCGGCCGCCATGCCGTAGAACAGCGGGTCATGGCCGATGATCAATGGCAGAAAGCCCAGTACCGTGGTGATCGCCGACATCAGAATTGGCCTGAGTCGACGCGCCGAGGCGCGCACCACGGCATCGCGGGCAGAGGTCTCGGGAGCCAGGGTCCGGCGTTCGATGTCGATGCGGTCGATCAGCACGATGGCGTTGTTGATGATGATGCCGGCCAGACTGTAGAGGCCGAGCATCACCATGAAGCCGAAGTCGGCCCGGGTGGCCAGCAGTCCCAGTGCCACGCCGACGATCACCAGCGGAATGGTGGCGACGATCAACAGGGGGCGCTTGAAGGAGTTGAATTGGGCCACCAGCAGAATGAAGATCAGGCCGAGACACAATGGCAGGTTGGCTTGTAGCGCTGCCTGGCCTTCTGCCGATTCCTTGACCACACCATCGAACTCGATCCAGTGACCGGGTGGCAACTCATCCTCGAGCGCTCGCAGGGCCGGCTCGACCCGGGACACCATGTCCTCGGCGGTGAAGTGGCGGTTGCGCCCCTCGATGGTGATGGTGCGTACCAGGTTCTCGCGGTCGATCCGGTAATAGCCGTTGTCCAGGCGCACGTCGGCGATCTGGTTCAGGGGGACGCCCTCGCCGGCGGCTTCCACGGGATAGACCGTCAGAGATTCGAGGCGCTCGATGCTGGCGCGCTGCCGTTCGTCGTAGCGCATCATCACCGGAATGATGTCGTCGCCTTCGCGGTAGTGGCTGAGGTGATAGCCGTCGATGGCGCCACTCAGCGACTGGGCGACGTCCTCGGAGGTAATGCCGGCGTTGCGTGCCCGGGCCTGGTCGACGTCGATGGTCAGCGAGGGGATACGTGCTTCCCAACTCTGGCGAATGTCCAGGGCGCCCTCGACGCCGGCGAGGATGGATTCCACCCTCTTGGCCGCGCTGAACAGGGTCTCTCGGTCCGGTCCCTTGATCTGCACCTGCAGCAGGGAGCTGTCGGAGGGGCCGAGGAACATCCGGGTGACTTGGGGCGAGATGTCCGGGTAGTGAGTGGCCAGGTAGTGACGTGTGTCGTGGATCACGTCATCGACACGGTCACGGTCGGCCACGTTGAGCACCATGAAGCCCTTGTTGGGCGCCGGGTCGATGGGCGTCAGCGAGAGAACGAAACGCGGGCCGCCGAAGCCCGAGTAGGCGGCGACGCTGGTGAGGTCGTCACGCAGCGAGGGGGCCTCGAGCAAGGCCTCGCTCAGCTCGCTGACGCGCCGGTCGGTAGCGTTGGCGGCGATGTCGGAGGGGAAGTCGATGGTCACCAGGACCTGGCTGCGGTCCGAGTCGGGAAAGAACTTCTGGGGCACCAGTTGCATCATCGCCACGCCGCCCACCATGGCAAGCCCCATGATGACCAGAAAGATCGCACGGTGATGCAGCACGCGCCGCAGCAGCCGGGCGTAGCGTTCCGACATCCAGCGGAACAATCGGTCGGAGAGGCTCGGGGCGGTGTCGTCGCGGGCGACGCTCGACAGCTTGAGAAACCGGTGGCACAGGGCCGGGGTGACCGTCAGCGACAGGAACCAGGAGCTGAGCAGGGTGATGGCGATGACGATCGAGATCGAGCGGGTGTACTCGCCGGCAACATGCTCGGCGAGCATCAGCGGCAGGAAGACCAGGATGGTGGTCAGGGTCGAGGAAAACAACGGCATGGCCAGCTCGCCGCCGGTCTCGGACAGTGCCTGATCGCGGGTGGCTCCGGCCTCCAGGCGCGTCTTGAAGTCTTCGGCGATGACGATGGCATTGTCCACCAGCAGCCCCAGGGCGATCACCAGGGTGGCCAGGCTGGCACGCTGCAGGGTCATCTCGGTCAGGCCCATGATGGCCAGGGTGACCAGCATTACCGCGGGAATGATCGAGCCGACGATCAGGCCGGTGCGCAGGCCGAGAAACAGCACTACCACGGCGAGCACGATGACCAGTGTCTGCATGACACTGGACGTGACCCCGTAGACGGCGTTGGCGACCTGTTCGGGCTGGAAGGTCATGATGTCGAGGTCGTAGCCCGCCGGCAGCGTCTCGCGCAATTCGTCCAGACGTGCCTCGATGGCGTGGCCGTAGTCGAGCACGCTCTCGCCCTCGAGCATGGAGATCGCGAAGACGATGGCCGGCTTGCCGTTGAAGTAGGCGGTGCGGTTGGCGGGGTCCTCGTAGCCGCGCTGGATCTCGCCCAGGTCGCGCAGTCTCAGGGTGCCGCCCTCGGGTAGCTGAATCTCGGTGTTGCCCAGGGCGTCGAGGCTCTTGAATTCGCCGGTCACTTCCAGGGCCAGGCGTTGCTCGCCGCTGTCCAGCACGCCGCCGGGCGGGTAGATGTTGCGTCCCTGGATCTGGCTGGCCAGCTCGGAGGGCGACAGGTCGAGTTCGGCGAGGCGTGCCTCGGCGATGTCGATGAAGACACGCTGCTCCTGAACGCCGAGCAGTTCGACCTGCTTGGTGCCTTCGACACCGTACAGGGCGGCGCGGATGTGCTCGGCGATCTCCTGCTGATCGGCCTGGGGAAAGTCGTCGGCGGTCAGCGCCGCGGTGACGACCGCGACATCGCCGAAGTCATCGTTGATGACCGGGTCCTGGGTGCCCTCGGGCAGCTTCGGGGTTGCCGCTTCGACCTTCTTGCGCAACTCGTCCCAGATTTGCTCGAGATTGAAGTAACGGTCCTTGATTTCCACATGCAGGATCGAGCGGCCACGCATGGATGTCGAGCGGATGCGTTCCACCTCGCCGATGGCACGGATGCTCTCTTCCAGGGGTTTGCTGATGTTCTGCTCCACCTGTTCCGCCGGCAGGCCCGGATAGGCGGTGGTCACCAGCGCCTCGCGGATGGTGATCTCCGGGTCTTCCCGAGCAGGCATGGCGAAATAGCTGAAGATGCCGTAGAGCATGGCCACCACGGTGGCCAGGTAGAGAACGGGACGGCGTCGATGGGCGAGCTGGCTGAGGTTCATGGAGGCCCTGGTCATGGTCGCATCAGTTATAGCGTTCCGGACCCTGGCCAAGCAGGCTCACGGTCTGGCCCGGATCGACGAATTCGGTGCCCCTGGCGACGATCCGGTCGCCCGGGGCCAACTCGCCGCGCACCTTGGCGTGCCCCTCGCCGATGTCGACCACCGCCACCTCGACGCTTTCCAGGCGCTCGTCCTCGTCGATGCGCAGGACGTGAGTGCGTTGATCGTCGTCATAGACCAGGGCGGTAAGGGGAATGGGCAGAACGGAGGCGTCGCGAGCGGAACCGGCCAGCGATAGCTCGACCTCGGCGGTCATGCCGGCGTGTATCCCCTTGGGTGGCTCATCCAGGGCCAGGATGACGGGATAGTTGTTGGACGAGCGAGGCTGGGTGCCCAGCTGGGTGAGCGTGGCCGGGGCCGTGATGCCGCCCAGGGCGGGGAAGCTGACCTTGTGGTTCGAGCCGGTCGAGAGGGCATCGATGAGGGTCTCGGGCACACTGGTTTCCACCTCGAAGCCTTCTCGGTCGGAGATGACCTCGAGAATGGCCTGGTTAGCGGCGACCCGCTCCGATGGCTCGGCCTGGCGCGCGCTGACCGAGCCATCGAAGGGCGCGGTCAAGGTCGTCTGCGCGAGATCGCGCTCGGCAAGCTCCAGGGCGGCGACCGCCGAGGCGTGGCGTGATTCGGCGGTGTCCAGCCCCGCTCGGGCAGTATCAAGCTGTGTATCGCTGACGTAGCCCTTCTCGGCGAGGCTCGATTGGCGCTGGTAGTCCTGGCGCTTCTCGATCAAGGAGGCCTCGGCCTCGCGTGCCTCGGCGCGACGCTGCTGTGCCACTAGACGATAGCGCTCGTCATCGAGGGTCGCCAGGGGCTCGCCAGCATCGAAAGGGTCGCCCACGTCGACCGCGACACGCTCTAGCTTGCCGGCGATCTCGAAGCTCAAGGTAGTGTGTTCGGCGGCCTTGACCCGGCCCGAAAGGCGGCTGATGTCGGTGGCGTTGCCGGCCTGGACCACGTGACTGTCCACCACGGTCGGTATCTCGGTGGCGGATGAAGTGTCCGGTGAACAACCGGTCAGCAGCAAGGCGAGACCGGCGAGTCCGCACAGGAGCGTGGCAAGGGCCGACGGTCGATGCGTGGGGGGCATGGTAGCGATCCTCGAGAGCGAAACGGTCAAACGCCGTCAAGGCGGCCGACGTCTCGAGGTAGTGTATTAATCAAATGATTAAATCGCAAGAAACAAAAGACTGCGGAAGTCCCCGCCAGACTCCGGTCGTTATCTCGGGGCGTCGGTGTGTCAGCTGTCTTCCAGCTTCCGGTAGTGCCCAGGCACCGTGACACGGTCGCCATTGGGGGTTTGGCGCACGTGTGTGGGGACGTAGACGCGCTTGATGACGCTCTTGCGCTCACTCATGAGAACCTCCTTGCTTGCCATCAACGCCATGCTTCGACCGTACATTAGCCATAAAAGCGGGTGAGAATCAATATTGTTCTGAAAAAATGGACGGTACGTTGCTCGAAAGGGCATGGCACTCGTTCATGGATTGTTGGTGATGTCTGGATGCTGCTGTCAGACAGCATGAATTATCTTGTCGGTGAGGCCTTCTAGACTCGTTACCGTCATTGTTCGGTATAGAAAGGAGGCTTCATGGTGGATCGTACGCTTGACGGCAAGGTGGTCCTGATCGCTGGCGGCGCCAAGAACCTGGGAGGCCTGCTGGCGCGGGATCTCGCGGAAAACGGGGCCGGTGCGGTGGCCATTCACTACAACAGCGATGGCACGCGCCAGGCCGCCGAGGAAACCCGGGAGGCGGTCCAGGCGCTGGGCGCCGACGCTGAGCTGTTCCAGGGCGATCTGACCCGCGCCGATAACGTCACTTCGCTCTTCGATGCGGTGTCCAGCCGGTTCGGCAAGGTGGATATTGCCATCAACACCGTGGGCATGGTTCTCAAGAAGCCGATGCTGGAGATCAGCGAATCCGAGTACGACGCCATGTTCGATATCAACGCGAAGAGTGCCTTCTTCTTTCTCAAGGAGGCCGGTCGCGTGCTCGAGGATCACGGCAAGATCGTGACGCTGGTGACCTCGCTGCTCGGCGCTTTCACGCCCTACTATTCCACCTATGCCGGTGGCAAGGCGCCGGTGGAGCATTTCACGCGCGCGGCGGCCCAGGAGTTCGGCGGGCGCGGCATCTCGGTGACGGCTGTCGGTCCGGGGCCCATGGATACGCCCTTCTTCTATGGCCAGGAGGGGGAGGATGCCGTGGCCTTCCACAAGAGTGCCGCTGCCCTGTCGGCGTTCAGCAAGACGGGGCTGACGGATATCGAGGATGTGGTGCCGTTGATCCGTCACCTGGTGACCGATGGCTGGTGGATGACCGGCCAGACCTTGCTGACCAACGGCGGCTATACCACCAAGTGAGTGGCAAGCGGCCGGGCCGGGAGGTCCGGCCGCGGTGTTTCTCTCTGCCCCTTCGGTACGTCTGACAGGATTCAACGACTAGGCTGGGAGAGGTGAGGTTGGCCTTCAGGGAGGACAGATGCGCACCTTGTTGATCCTGTTGATAGGCATCGTGGCCGTATGGCTGCTCGTCCGATACTGCCCGTCGGCACACCGGCGTCCAGCGGTGGTGGCGTTCGCGCTGGTCTGGCTGGTGGCCTGTGGCTGGAATCTCGCCATCGGCCTCTCTCATGGCTATGCACTCGGTGAGGAGCTGGCGATTCATGCCGTGCTGTTCGGCATTCCTGTCGGGCTGGCATGGTGGCGTCTCTGGCGTCGTGTGCCGCCCTCGGCTTGAGACGCCTCCTTGCCGACGTGTGTCATGGTCGTTTTCGCAACGAGCAGGAGTCCGCATGACATCGGAACGTCCCCATCCGCTGATGCGACCTCGTGACGGACACGAGGCCGCCGTCAGCTATGTCGAACTGTTGTTCGACCTGATCTACGTCTTTGCCATCATCCAGGTCTCGCACTTCCTGCTGGATAACCTGAGCCTGCTGGGCGCGGCCCAGGCGCTGTTGCTGTGGTTCGCGGTCTGGCTGGGCTGGCAGTACAGCGGCTGGATGACCAACTGGTTCGACCCGGACACCACGCCCATCCGGCTGGTGCTGTTCGTCACCATGGCCCTGGCCTTGATGATGGCGGCAGCGCTGCCGGAGGCGTTCAGTGAGCGGGGCCTGATATTCGCCGGTTGTTTTGCGGCGATGCAGGTGGGGCGGTCGCTGTTTATCCTGTGGAGCCTCAAGGGGCATGGCCTCGCGGACTTGACGGCGAACTATCAGCGTATCCTGGGCTGGGCATGCATCGGTGCCGTGTTCTGGCTGGCTGGCGGCCTGGCGGAGGGGACGACACGTCTCATCCTGTGGGCGCTGGCAGTGGCGTGCGAGTATGTCTCGCCCATGTTCGGCTTCCGCCTGCCGGGGCTCGGCCGGTCATACACGCGGCACTGGACCATCGAGGGCGGCCATCTGATCGAGCGTTGCGCGCTGTTCATGATCATCGCGCTGGGCGAGACGATCCTGATCACCGGCGCCACTCTGGCGGGGGCCGGCGACTGGCGCCTCGGCACCCTGCTGGCTTTCGGCGTGGCCTTCCTGGAAACCGTGGCCATGTGGTGGGTGTATTTCCGCATCGCCATTCGCGATGCCTCCCGGGTGATCACTGAATCCGACGATCCCGGCCGGATCGGTGCCTATTTCCACTATGTCCATGTCATCATTCTGGGCAGCGTGATTCTCTGCGCGGTCGGCAGCGAGCTGGTGATCGCCCATCCCGTCGGGCACCTGACGGCCACGGTGACGAGCGTGCTGCTGGCCGGCCCGATGGCGTTCCTGGCGGGCATGGCGATCTACAAGTTCGTCGTCTATGGACGGCCACCGTTGTCGCATCTGGTCGGGCTGGTGTTGATGCCCGCACTGCTGCTGCCCCTGACGGCATCCCACAGTGCGCTGCTGATGCAGGGGGGCAGCGCCATGCTGTTGTTGGGCGTGGGGTGCTGGGAAATGCTGTCGCGTCAGGGCGTGCTGCGGATCTGACCGCCATGGATAGAATCGATCAGTGGCAGGCCTTCATCAGGGTGGCAGAGATGGGCAGCTTCACTCGGGCCGCCGCGGCGCTGGCCTGGCCTCGGGCGACCGTGTCGCTTGCCGTGCGGCGTCTCGAGGAAACGCTCGGTGTGCGGCTGCTGCACCGCACGACGCGCAAGGTGCGGCTGACGCCGGACGGTGAACGTTTCCTGCAGCGAGCCAGGACCCTGGTGGCGGAAGCGGAAGAGCTCGAACGCTTGTTCCGGCTACCGAGCGAGGAAGTGTCGGGGAGGCTGGTCGTCGATGTGCCGAGCCGCGTGGCCAGGCGACTCGTCGCGCCGGCGCTGGGGCAGTTGCTGGAACGGTATCCGCGCTTGCAGGTGGTGCTGGGGGCCTCGGATCGCCATGTCGATCTGGTGGCCGAGGGGGTCGATTGTGTCGTGCGTTTCGGTCCTCTGCAGGACAGTGATCTGGTCGCGCGCCGGCTGGGTCGGGTCGCCCTGGTCAACTGCGCCAGTCCCGACTATCTGAGACGCCACGGCATGCCGCGCCAGGTCGACGACCTTGCCGCGGGGCATCTCATGGTGGGCTACGCCTCGCCGCATAGTGGGCGCGAGCAGGGCTTCGAGGTGGTCGAGCATGGACAGGTTCGGGATATCGAGCTGGCAAGTCGGGTCGTGGTCAACAACGCCGAGAACTACATCGCCTGCTGCCGAGCCGGGCTCGGTCTCATCCAGGTGCCGCGCTTCGATATCGATGACTTGTTGCAAAGCGGCGAGCTGGTCGAAGTGTTACCCCAGCACCGGGCCGATGGCATGGAGGTCTCGCTGCTGTATCCGCATCGTCGGCACCGCGCGGTGCGTGTCGATGTCTTCATGGACTGGTTCGCTGCCATGATGGCGCCGTATCTCGAGACCTCCCTGCCGCGCGGCTAGTTGGCCTCCCGTTCCAGCAGGGCTCGCTTGCGTTCGACGCCCCAGCGATAGCCGGAGAGCTCGCCGTCCTGGCGTACGATCCGATGGCAGGGAATCGCCACGGCCAAGGGGTTGGCCGCGCAGGCTCGAGCGACGGCTCGGGCGGCGGAGGGCGAGCCGATGCGCTCGGCAATCTCGGCGTAGCTTGCAGTGGTGCCGGCGGGAATCTCGCGCAGGGCCTGCCAGACGCGTTGCTGGAACGCCGTGCCGCGAATGTCCAGGGGCAGTTCGGTGCCCAGGGTGGGATCGTCGATCAGGCCGATCACCCGAGCAACCCAGTCCTCGAAGTCATCCGCGCCGGCACAGAGCTTGGCCTGTGGAAAGCGGTCCTGGAGGTCGCGGGCCAGGCTGTCGGGATCGTCGCCCAGCAGGATGGCGCAGATGCCGCGCGGGCTGCATGCCACCAGCACCGCCCCCAGCGAACATTCGCCGACGGCGAAGCGGATGACGGTGTCCGGGCCGCCGCGCTGGTAGGTCGTCGGCGTCATGCCGAGCATGGCATCGGCGTTTTCGTAGAAGCGGCCGCTGGAGCGGAATCCGGCGCCATGGATAGCCTGGGTGATGTCCATGCCCGGATCGCTCAACGCTTCGCGTACCCGGCGTGCCTGGTGCGCCCTGGCATAGGCTCGAGGCGTGAGGCCGGTGACGGCCTTGAAGCGATGGTGCAGGTAGGAAGGGCTCAAGCCGACCCGTTCCGCAAGCTCGAGCAGCCCGAGCGGCTCGTCGGCCTGCTCGATGATCCGGCAGACCCGCTCGACGAGTGCGGTGACCGGGGTGTTGGCCGAAGCGGCGTTCGGCGCACAACGCTTGCAGGGGCGATAGCCCGCCGCTTCGGCGTCTTGCGGGCTGTCGTGGAAGGAGACGTTTTCCGGTTTTGCCCGGCGCGATGGACAGGAGGGGCGGCAATAGACGCCGGTGGTCAGCACCGCGTAGACGAAGCGGCCGTCTGCCGAGGCGTCGCGTTGCACGACCGCCTGCCAGCGGCGGTCGCGTTCGGTGTCGATGGGACGCTGTGGTGCCATGATGAGATTCATCCCGGTGTCCTTTCATTGTGGGCCATGTGTCGAGTAAAGGACACCGGGAAGGGTGGCGCACTCCGCTGCTGGCTTTGCAATCTCACCCAGCGAAGCGTGCCGGGTCGTGCGGTCAGAAGGTCAGTTCCATCCCTGCGTAGACACTGCGGTCCGGCGCCGTGGAGAAGTAGCGCCCGCGCTGGTCGTTGATGACGATATTGTCGTAGTGTTCTCGGTCGAACAGGTTGCTGACGCCGACATAGGCCTTGAGCAGGGTATCGTTGCCGAGCCGCCAGCCGTCGCCGGCGCGCAGGTTGGCCAGCCAGTAATCGTCCACGTTCACGCTGTTGGCGTCGTCGGCGTACATGGAGCCGACGTAACGGGTCTCCAGGGTGGCGAAGCGCTCGCCGACGCCCTGCCAGGTCAACTGGTTGACCCAGGTGCGCTCGGGCAGGCCGGGAATGCGGTTGTTGGCGTGATCGTTGCCGTCGTCGTCCACGTAGTCCTGGAACTCGTAGCGCGCCAGGGTCAGGGCGCTGTCGAGCCGCCAGTCATCGGCGAACTGCCAGCCCAGGGCCAGTTCCAGGCCGTCCTGGCGGCTGCGTCCGGCATTGCGATAGAAGTCGCGACCGTCGCTGTTCTTGTAGGCGATCAGCGAGTCGCGCACCCGGGTCGAGAACAGCGCGACGTCGTAGTCCAGGCCGCTGTCGGTGAAGTGACCGCGCAGGCCGATCTCGCGATTCCAGGCCTTCTGCGGCTCGATGTCGGGGTTGAAGCCGCCGACGCCGGCCGGGTTGGCAAACTCGGTGAAGGTCGGCGTCTCGTAGGCGGTGCCTACCGAGAGGTAGGCCTGGTGGTTGGGCAGGTAGCGATAGTTCACCCCGGCGCTGCCACTCCACTGGTCGAAGGTGCGATCGCCGCTGTTGTCGCCGTCGCTTAAGTAGTCATCGTCGATATCGAAGTCGATGTGGTCGAAGCGGGTGCCCAGCGAGAGGGTCCAGCGGTCGGTCAGGTCGAGGTCGCCCTGGGCGAAGACACCCAGCGAGGAGGCCGTCTGGGTCTCGGCGGCGGCGCGGTTCTGATGGACGCCGTCGATGGTGACGTCGTCGCGGTAGCGATCGTCCTCCTGGCGGGCCACCTCGACCCCGGTGACATAGCTCAGCGGCAGTCCGCCGAGCGACAGCGACTGGCGATATTCGGCGTTGGCACCGTAGTAGTTGCGGTCATAGGCGACGAAGCTGTCGCCGGCATAGGCGAGCTGCTGCTCGAAATCGCGCTGCAGGTAGAAGCCGCGCAGGGTCAGCTCGCCGGGGCCGGCGGCGCGGTCCTCGTACTCGAGGCCGAGGACCTGCTGATCGACCGACTGGCCGGCGTCGATGCGGGTCGGCGAGTAGAAGTTGCTGTCGATCGTGCCTTCACGGTCCTCGGACACGGCCTCGGCGGTCAGGCCGCCGGGATCTTCCGAGCGCGGGTTGTCGAGCAGGTTGACGATGGCGGTGAGAGAGCGGTCGGCGTCGAGCTCGCGCTTCAGCTTGGCGTTGAGCAGATACTTCTCGACGCTGCTGTGGTCGCGATAGCCGTCCATGCCCAGCGCGGAGACGCTGACATGGTGCGACCAGGGGCCGTTGACGCCGCCGTGGCTGACGTTCAGCTTGCGATAGCCGTCGCTGCCGCCCTCGACGCGCAGGCTGGTGCCGGGGTCGCTCTCGCCGTCGGCCGTGGTGACGTCGATCACTCCGCCGGCGGCGTTGCCGTACTGTACCGCCGCCGGACCGCGCAGGACCTCGATGCGCTGGGCGCTGTCCAGGTCGATGGCGTCGAGCTGGGCCTGGCCGTCGGGCAGGGTGTAGGGAATGCCGTCGACCCGCACCCGGATGCCTCGCACGCCCCAGGGCGTGCGAGCGCCGAAGCCGCGGATCGATACCCGCTCGCCCTGGACGAAGTTGTGGCGATTCTGAAGGTAGAGGCCGGGCACGGTGGCCAGTGCTTCGTCGAGGCGCTCACGCTGCTGGCCCTGGGCGATCTTCTCGCGATCCACCACCGAGACGGCCGCCGGTGTGTCGTAGAGTTCTCGATCGAGACGCGGGGCAGTGACCTCGAGAGGGTCCAGCGTGGCCGGCTGGGCCAGGGCCATTCCTGACACGCTCAGGGTCCCGGCGACGAGAAGGGAGGACGCGGCGCGGTGGGGCATGAAGCAACCTCGGTAGTCGAAGAAGGATAGTGCGCGAATGATCTCACCGGAGCGCCTTGGCGACAAATCGGGATGAATCGATTCGGTCTCGCCGACGTAACGAACGAGGGACGCCACCGCCCCCTGGCATCGGGGGCGGTGGCGTGGTGACGGCAGGCTCAGTGGTAGCGCTGGGTCTCGGCCTCGAGGCGCGTGAAGCGCACCGGCGGGCTGTACTCTTCGCCTTCGGGGGCGCGTTCGGGCGCGGGACGGACGCGCCAGCCACGGTGGGTGGCCCACTCCTTGAGGCCCCGGTAGTCGAGCAAGGGGTATTCGCGGGTGTAGGGGTTCGGCGATGACGAGGGAAAGGCGTAGGCCACATGCGGGTAGTGGGCGAAGGCATCTTCGCCACCATGCGCGGCCAGGGCGCGATCCAGGGCCGACTGCCAGTCATGGGCGTCGCGTCGGGTGCCGTTAGCTTGGGATACATGCATCGGTTTGCCCTCCATTGATACACCTGTGCCAGGGCCTTGCCCGGGCGGCGAACGTGCCGGTGGTGCCGAAGCCGCCGGGAGCCATGAAAAACGCCCCACCCAGCGAGGCCGGGTGGGGCGTCATCATCGGAAAGGGGGCGGGCACTGAATGGCCCGTTCCCCATGCGACGGAGGCCGGTGGGTACGCACCGCAAGGTGCGGCCGCACGCTGAAGTTCGAGGTTGCCACCATGTTGCTACCTCCCGTCGCTCGTCGATCAGTCCCAGCTCAATGCGCCGCCGACCTGATATTCGGTGACGCGGGTTTCGAAGAAGTTCTTCTCCTTGCGCAGGTCGATGATCTCGCTCATCCAGGGGAAGGGATTCTGCGCGCCGGGGAATTGCTCCTTGAGGCCGATCTGGGCCAGACGACGGTTGCAGATGAAGTGCAGGTATTCCTCCATGATCGCCGCGTTCATGCCCAGCACGCCGCGCGGCATGGAGTCGCGCGCGTAGGCGATCTCGAGCTCGGTGCCCTCGAGGATCATCTGGGTGCATTCGTCCTGGAACTCCGGCGTCCACAGATGCGGGTTCTCGATCTTGATCTGGTTGATCATGTCGACGCCGAAGTTCAGGTGCATGGACTCGTCGCGCAGGATGTACTGGAACTGCTCGGCGACGCCGGTCATCTTGTTGCGCCGGCCCATGGAGAGGATCTGGCTGAAGCCGCAGTAGAAGAAGATACCCTCGGTCACGCAGTAGAAGGCGATCAGGTTGCGCAACAGTTCCTGGTCGGTCTCCGGGGTGCCGGTCTGGAAGTCCGGGCGTGCCAGCGACTGGGTATGCTTGAGGCTCCAGGCCGACTTGGCGGCCACCGAGGGGATCTCGCGGTACATGTTGAAGACTTCGCCTTCATCCATGGACAGCGACTCCACGCAGTACTGGTAGGCGTGGGTATGGATGGCCTCCTCGAAGGCCTGACGCAGCAGGTACTGGCGGCACTCGGGATTGGTGATCAGGCGGTAGAGTGCCAGCACCAGGTTGTTGGCCACCAGCGAATCGGCGGTGGAGAAGTAGCCCAGGCTACGCTCGACGATGCGCCGTTCGTCCGCGGTGAGGCCGTCGGCACTCTTCCACAGCGCGATGTCGGCGTTCATGTTCACTTCCTGGGGCATCCAGTGGTTGGCGCTGCCATCCAGGTACTTCTGCCAGGCCCACTCGTACTTGAAGGGCACCAGCTGGTTGAGGTCGGCGCGGGCATTGATCATCTGCTTGTCGTCGACCTCGATGCGCGCCGCGCCCATCTCCAGCTCCTCCAGGCCGGCGGCCACGTCGAGCTCGTCGATGGACTGACGGGCGCGGGCCAGGCGATCCTGTTCGGCGACCCGGTAGGTGCCGGCGCTGTCGCGGACTTCCGCAGCGGGCGCTTCGGGGGCCGGCTGGGCCGTCGGCTGCGGGGCGGGAGCCGGCTGAGGCTGCTCGGCCACCGCGCTGTCGTCTTCGTGAAAATCGTCCCAATCGATCATGTGCTTTCTCGTTCCTCGGAAGTGAAGAGAGAAGAGGGAAGCGTCATCTTCCCTCTCGACTCCTGGATTATTGGCAGGCCTCGCAGCCCAGCTCGTCCATTTCGCCCGCCGAGGGCGCCCGGGAACCGCTGCCGCTCTTGCCCTGCAGGAAGTCGTCGACGCCGCGCGGTTCCTGTGCCTGAGGCGAGGATTCGGGACCCGGCGCCGGGGCAGCGGAGGGCGAGGCGTTGCTCACGGCGTTGAGGTTGCCGCGGTCGACCGTGGACTTCTCCACCGAGGTGGCGCCCAGGGCGCGCAGGTAGTAGGTGGTCTTGAGTCCACGGAACCAGGCCATGCGATAGGTCACGTCGAGCTTCTTGCCGGAAACGCCCTGGATGTAGAGATTCAGCGACTGCGCCTGGTCGATCCACTTCTGACGCCGCGCGGCGGCCTCCACCAGCCACTTGGGCTCCACCTCGAAGGCCGTGGCGTACTTGGCCTTGAGATCGTCGGGGACACGGTCGATGGCTTTCACCGAACCGTCGTAGTACTTGAGGTCGTTGATCATCACCTCGTCCCACAGGCCACGTTCCTTGAGGTCGTTGACCATGTAGGCATTGACCACGGTGAACTCGCCCGACAGGTTCGATTTGACGAACAGGTTCTGGTACGTCGGCTCGATGGACTGTGAAACGCCGCAGATGTTGGAGATGGTCGCGGTCGGGGCGATGGCCATGACGTTGGAGTTGCGCATGCCCTGAGCGGCGATCTTCTCGCGGATACGATCCCAGTCCTGGGTGGTGGAGGTATCGACCTCGATGTATTTCTCGCCGCGCTCGGTCTTGAGCTTTTCGATGGAGTCGATGGGCAGCACGCCCTGGCTCCACAGCGATCCCTCGTAGCTCTCGTAGCGGCCGCGCTCGGCGGCCAGGTCACTGGAGGCCTCGATGGCGTGGTAGCTGACCTGTTCCATGGAGCGATCAGCGAAGGTCACGGCCTCGTCGGAGGCATAGGCGATGTCCAGGGCATAGAGGGCGTCCTGGAAGCCCATGATGCCGAGTCCCACCGGGCGATGCTTGAAGTTGGAACGCTCTGCCTGGGGGACGGCGTAATAGTTGATGTCGATGACGTTATCGAGCATGCGCACGGCGGTGCGTACGGTCCTCTTCAGCTTGTCGCTGTCGAACTCGCCGTTCACCACATGCTGGGCCAGGTTGATGGAGCCCAGGTTGCACACCGCGACCTCGTCGACCGAGGTGTTCAGGGTGATCTCGGTGCACAGGTTGGAGCTGTGGACCACGCCGGCATGCTGCTGAGGGCTTCTCAGGTTGCACGGATCCTTGAAGGTGATCCAGGGGTGGCCGGTCTCGAACAGCATCGACAGCATCCGGCGCCACAGGTCCTTGGCGCGCACGCGCTTGAAGAGCTTGAGCTGCCCGGTGCGGGTCATTTCCTCGTACTCTTCGTAGCGCTTCTCGAAGGCCGCGCCGTAGAGATCGTGCAGGTCAGGGCAGGTGGCCGGCGAGAACAGTGTCCACTCGCCATCGTCGAACACACGCTTCATGAACAGGTCCGGCACCCAGTTGGCGGTGTTCATGTCGTGAGTCCGGCGGCGGTCGTCGCCGGTGTTCTTGCGCAACTCGAGGAATTCCTCGATGTCGAGGTGCCAGGTCTCGAGGTAGGCACAGACCGCGCCCTTGCGCTTGCCGCCCTGGTTGACGGCCACGGCGGTATCGTTGACCACCTTGAGGAAGGGCACCACGCCCTGGGACTTGCCGTTGGTGCCCTTGATGTAGGAACCCAGGGCGCGCACCGGCGTCCAGTCGTTGCCGAGGCCGCCGGCCCACTTGGAGAGCAGGGCGTTGTCGCGGATGGCGCTGTAGATGCTGTCCAGGTCGTCCGGCACCGTGGTCAGGTAGCAGGAGGAGAGCTGGCTGCGCACGGTGCCCGCGTTGAACAGCGTCGGCGTGGAGGCCATGTAGTCGAAGCTGGAGAGCAGCTCGTAGAACTCGATGGCCCGCGCCTCGCGGTCGTCCTCGTTCAGCGCCAGGCCCATGGCGACCCGCATGAACATCACCTGGGGCAGCTCGTAGCGTACCTCGTCGCGGTGGATGAAGTAGCGGTCGTAGAGGGTCTGCAGACCCAGGTAGGTGAACTGGGCATCGCGGGTATGATCGAGGGCGTCGCCGAGGCGTTCGAGGTCGAATTCCGCCAGTCGCGGATCGAGCTGTTCGAATTCGATGCCGCGGGCGATGTAGGCCTGGAAGGCCGGCTTGTAGTAGTCGGCCATTTCCTGGTAGGTGGCCTCGTCGGCGATGCCGAGGAAGGAGAGCGCCTCGCGGCGCAGGTTGTCCTGCAGCAGTCGCGCGGTGACGTAGGTGTAGTTGGGGTCCTTCTCCACCAGGGTGCGGGCGGTCATCATCAGCGCCTGGGAGACGCCATCCACGGTTACGCCGTCGTAGAGGTTCTTCAGCGAATCCTCGACGATCTTGCCCGGCTCGACATGGGGCAGGTTCTCGCAGGCGTCGAACACCAGGGTCTCGACCCGGCCGAGGTCCAGCGGGCGGGTACTGCCATCGGGCGCGGTGACGTTCAGCGTGGGGTGAGGCTTGGTGATGTCGGCGCCGGATTCGGCTCGGGCCCGGGCATGCTCTTCGCGATAGAGCACATAGGCACGCGCCACTTTCTGCTCGCCGGCCCGCATCAGTGCCAGTTCGACCTGGTCCTGGATGTCCTCGATATGCAGGGTGCCGCCGTCGGGCATGCGGCGCTGGAAGGCTTGCTCGATGCTCTCCGAGGCGCGCTGGACGAAGTCGCGGACACGGGAGGACGTCGCGGCGTTGTCACCTTCCACGGCGATGAAGGCCTTGCTCAGGGCCACGGCGATCTTGCCGCCATCGAAGGGCACCACGTCGCCGTTGCGCTTGATGACACGCAACGTCTGCGGGGCGGTAACGGAGACGGACGGATGGTCCGGAGTAGCGGTGGTATCCATGGCGCCGGGGTTCCCTACCTTAGGAGTTGAAAATGGGTGATGAAGACCGCCGTTGAGCGGTTGTTGACAGGATTTTTGAAAGTTGCTAAGGGCACACTATCTTGTGTTCCGGTTGAGTTGGAACACAAGATAGTGTGCTTTTTTCGGCCCTTCAAGTGGATAAGCTGTGGAGGGGCTGTGAGCATTCAGGGGGTGATTTCGAGGGGCTCGACGAGCCCGCGTGGTTGAGCCGATCACGCGCTTTCGGGTCGTTTCCGGATAAAGCGAAAGAGGCCAATGTCGAGTATCCTTTCCACGGGACGGCCTTTTCCCGCCGGCGGACGCGACCGACCTGCACGTCATGCCGGGTTCTCGGGAGAAGGCATTTGTTCGGGGTGTCGTACCGACGACAACGCTCCGTTGACCGACCACTGCCTGTCGAGGTGACGACTGAGAATGGAAGCTAGTGTGAACTCCCCTGACATGGAACATGTGCTGATAATCGAAGACGATGAGCGGCTGGCCGAACTGACCCGAGACTATCTGGTCGCCAATGGCTTTCGCGTGACGCTGGAGGCCGACGGCAACCGAGGGGCACAATGCATCCTCGACCTGCAACCGGACCTGGTGATTCTGGATCTCATGCTGCCGGGCGAGGATGGGCTGACGATCTGCCGGCGTGTGCGGGACGACTACGCCGGCCCGATCCTGATGCTCACCGCCCGTACCGATGACATGGACCAGGTGCTGGGACTCGAGATGGGGGCGGATGACTATGTGGCCAAGCCGGTGCAGCCCCGTGTGTTGCTAGCGCGCATGCGTGCCCTGTTGCGCCGCAGTGAGCCATCGAATCTCGGGACTGCCGACGCTCGTCTGGTGTTCCGTGATCTCGAGATCGACAGTGGAACCCGCGAGGCCTGGCTGGGAGGCGCGCGTATCGACCTGACCAGCGCCGAATTCGACCTGCTCTGGCTGCTTGCCAGTCATGCCGGGCGCGTACTGACTCGGGAAGAGATCTTCGCGCAATTGCGCGGCATACGGTACGACGGGCAGGATCGCTCCATCGATGTCCGTGTATCGCGGATCCGGCCGAAGATCGGCGACGATCCGCATCATCCGCATCGCATCAAGACGGTGCGCAGCAAGGGCTATCTGTTCGTTCGGGATGCTTAATGACATTGGCTCGCCTGCTGCCACGTACCCTGGTCGACAGTACCTTCCTGCGCGTCTATGCGTTGCTGGCCCTCGCCTTGGTGCTGGCCTTCGGGCTTTCCCTGTCGGCCATCGCTCTGGTCGACCAGGTGCGTCGCGAGCAGTATCAGGAACGGCTGGCCGAGGTGCCGATGACGCTGTTCGCGCAGCGTTTGGGAACGATGGCGCGGGCGCAGCGAGCTGCCTGGCTGGCCCGTCTCGGTGAACGGCTCGGCATCGATCTGTCCCTGCATGCGAGCGACAATTACCCGCTGGGCTATTTCGAACGCTTGCGCCTGTCTCAGGGACACACCCTGGTAAGTCGCACCTCGAGCGGGAACTGGGAGCTGCATCATCGGTTACCCGGCGAGTCCCGGTTGTTGCGGGCCGAACTGGGCGACGTGAGCGAAGCCCAACTGCTGGCGCTGGCGCGCGTACTGGGAGCCTGGCTGGGCAAGATGGATCCGCAAGCCCGGCAAGAGCGGCTCTCGGACCTGAGCAATCCAGCGGTGCCCTTGACGCTAGGCGGCGTGCCGCCAGACGTCGCGGAACGGTTCGAGCAGGTTCCCGAACTCGATGTCGTGGCGCGCTCGCATCCCGCGGATGGCGCGCTATCGCTGTATCTGAGAGGGCCGGGGGAGGTGCGCGAAACCGGTGGCCTGGCCGTCGGGCCCCTGCGAGCCTATCGGCCGCCATCGGTTCAGGTGTTGTCGCTCGTGGTGGTGATGGTGCTCGGCGTTCTGGCGGTGGTCATCTATCTGATCGTGCGAGGCGTGGAATCGCGTGTGACGCGTCTCGAGCAGGCGGCCACGCGGATCGCCGGCGGGCATCTGGATACCCGCGTCAAGGTGCACAGCGGTGACTTTCTCGGGCGCCTGGGGATGGCCTTCAACGGCATGGCGGAGCAGGTTCAGTCGTTGCTGAGGGCCCAGCAGGACATGACCCGTGCGGTCTCTCACGAGTTGCGCACGCCGGTGGCACGGATACGCTTTGCGGTGCAGATGGTCGAGGACATGACCGACGACCCGGCGGTGCGACGCCAGTTGCGCGGTGCGGATAGCGATATCGCCGAACTCGACGCCCTGGTCGATGAGATCCTCACCTATGCGCGGCTCGACAGTCATGCGGTCAATGGCGCGGGCTTCCAGTTCGAGCCGGTAGCGGCGCGCGCCTTGGCCGAGCGGGTCATCGCGTCCCTGGATGGTCTGCACGCCCATCTTACCATCGAGCTGGTCGACGGTCCTGAGGTCGAAGCCACCGCCGAGCCTCGATATCTGCAGCGTGCCTTGCAGAACCTGGTCTCCAACGCCTGTCGCCATGCGGTATCGCGGGTTCGCGTGAGCGTGGAGGGCGAGCCTGGTCTGGTGCGTTTCGATGTCGAGGACGATGGCCCGGGAGTGCCGGAACGTGCGCGCCACGAGATATTCAAGCCGTTCGCCCGCCTCGACGACAGCCGCGACCGACGGTCGGGCGGCTATGGCCTGGGACTGTCCATCGTGCAGAGGGTCATGGCCTGGCACGGCGGCAGCGTGGTGGTGGATACCAGCGCGGTGCTGGGCGGGGCGCGCTTCACGCTGTTGATTCCCTGGCAGGAAACATCCCATGGATGAAACGCATGAACATCGCCGGGCCTAGGACGGATCTCAGGCCGGCTTGATGCCTTCCAGTACCGCGAAGGAGGTTTCCCGGGCGGTACGCAGAAAATCCTCCATCCAGGGCGCTTCTCGGGCGTCCTCGCGGATCGCCGCGAACAAGGTGCTCCATACGCCACGTTCGCCTAGTCGCACGGCCTTGACGTAGTCGCGTTCCAGGTACTCGGTCAAGGCCCAATTGGGTAGCGCGCATACGCCTCGGCCACTGGCCACCAGCTGCATCATCATGATGGTCAACTCGGCGGTGCGGATTTCCTTGGGCTGTACACCGGCAGGGTCCAGGAACTGGGTGAAGACATCCAGGCGTGCATGCTCCACGGGATAGGTGATGAGGGTCTCGCAGGCGAGCGCCTCGGGCGTGACATGCGGCTTGCCGGCCAGGGAGTGCTGGCGGGAGACTGCCAGGAGCCCTTCGTAGCGGAACAGCGGCTCGTAATGGACACCGGGCAGTGGCTGGGGATCGGCGGTGATCACCAGGTCGAGCTGTTCCCGGGCCAGGGCCGGGAGTGGCTCGAAATGATGGCCGCCGGGGATGTCGACCTCCACTTCGGGCCAGTGGTCACGGAAATGGTCCACGGTTGGCATCAGCCATTGAAAGCAGCTATGGCACTCGATAGCCATGTGAAGCCGGCCCTGTTCGTTGCCGGCCAGGCGTGCCAGGTCGCGCTCGGCCATGCGGACCTGGGGCAGCACCTGCTCGGCGAGGGCCAGCAGGCGCAAGCCGGCTCGCGTGAAGGTCACCGGCCGGGTCTTGCGGAGGAAGAGCGGGCTGCCCAGCCGCTCCTCCAGATCCTTGATCTGATGGGAAAGGGCGGACTGGGTCAGGTGCACGCGTTCGGCGGCTTCCACCAGGGAGCCGGCGTCACGCAGGGCAACGAGGGTGCGAAGGTGGCGCAGTTCGAGCATTATCCTGAGCTTTATTCATGTTGAAGATTAATAAGTTTAGTTTGATTCAGTCGTGGTGGCTAGCGAGACTGGGCGGCATCGATCAAACCGCTCGGGATTCACCATGACGCTGACACACGTACTCGGTTATCCGCGCATCGGCGCGGACCGCGAATTGAAGAAAGCCACCGAAGCCTACTGGAAGGGTGAGCTCGATCGCCAGGCCCTCGAGGCCGAAGGGCGCGAGCTGCGCAGGCGCCACTGGGCGGCGCAGCGAGAAGCCGGCCTCGATCTGGTGACCGTGGGTGACTTCGCCTTCTACGACCAGGTGCTCAATGTTTCGGTGCTGCTGGGGGCGGTGCCGGCGCGATTCGGCGCCGAAGACGAACTGGCCCGGGGCGAGGTGGACCTGGACACGACCTTTCGCATGGCCCGGGGCCGAGCACCCAGCGGAGAGCCTGCCGCCGCCTGCGAGATGACCAAGTATTTCGATACCAACTATCACTACCTGGTTCCCGAGCTGCATGCCGGACAACGCTTCCGGCTGGCCAGTTCGCGACTGTTCGACGAGGTCGAGGAAGCGAAAGTCGAGGGCCATGCGGTCAAGGTGGCGCTGACCGGTCCGCTGACCTGGCTGTGGCTGGGCAAGGCGCGTGGCGACAATGCCGAGGACGTCGATCGCCTCGCGTTGCTCGATGAGGTGCTGGCGGTCTATGGCCAGGTACTCACACGGCTCGCCGAGCAGGGCGTCGAATGGGTGCAACTCGACGAACCTGCCCTGGTGCAGGATCTGCCTTCGGATTGGCGGCAGGCCTTCGAGCGTGCCTATCATTACCTGCAGTCGGCGCCGGTCAAGCTGCTGCTGGCAACCTACTTCGGCGGGCTCGGGGACAATCTGTCGCTGGCCGTCGGCCTGCCGGTGGATGGCCTGCACCTCGATGCGGTCAGGGCGCCGGAGCAGGTCGACACGGTGGTGGATAGACTGCTGCCCCACAAGGTGTTGTCGCTGGGCGTCATCGATGGTCGCAACATCTGGCGGGCCGATCTGGTGGCGCTGCGCGAGCGCTTGGCGTCGGTCAAGGCGCGTCTGGGGGAGCGTCTCTGGGTGGCGCCGAGCTGCTCGTTGCTGCATGTGCCGGTGGATCTGGCCGCCGAGACCGAGCTCGATGCCGAGCTCAAGAGTTGGCTGGCCTTCGCCCGGCAGAAGCTCGACGAAACGGTGGTGCTGGGTCGCGCCCTGAGCGGTCGCCTCACGGCCAGCGACGAGGCCTTGCTCGCCGATGCCGCCGCGGCGCTGGCTGCACGCCGCGAGTCGCCGCGCATCCATCGTCCGGCCGTGGCTCAGCGTCTGTCGGCGGTGAGCCGCACCGACAGCGAGCGGGCGCATCCTTATATCGAGCGGGCACGAGCCCAGCGTCGGCACCTGGCGTTGCCGCTGTTTCCGACCACCACCATCGGCTCCTTCCCGCAAACCACCGAGATTCGCCAGACGCGTCGCGCCTACAAGCAGGGCGAGCTGTCCGCCGCCGACTATGAAGCGCGCATGCAGGCCGAGATCGCCGAGGCGGTGTCCCGCCAGCAAGCCCTGGGCCTCGATATGCTGGTCCATGGCGAGGCCGAGCGTAACGACATGGTCGAGTACTTCGGCGAGCAGCTCGAGGGATTTGCCTTCACTCGCTTCGGCTGGGTGCAGAGCTATGGTTCTCGTTGCGTCAAGCCGCCGGTGCTGTTCGGCGATGTGGCGCGTCCCGAGCCGATGACCGTGCGCTGGAGCCGTTATGCCCAGTCGCTGACCGACAAGCCGATGAAGGGCATGCTCACGGGCCCGGTGACCATCCTGCAGTGGTCCTTCGTGCGCGATGACCAGCCCCGCGAGACCACCTGCCGGCAGATTGCCCTGGCCCTGCGTGACGAAGTGGCCGACCTGGAAGCGTCGGGCATTCGCGCCATCCAGATCGACGAGCCGGCGCTGCGCGAGGGACTGCCGTTGCGTCAGGCCGAGTGGCAGGGCTATCTCGACTGGGCGGTGGACTGCTTCCGGTTGAGCGCCGCCGTGGCCGACGATGCCACCCAGATCCACACTCACATGTGCTATTCGGAGTTCAATGACATCATCGCTTCCATCGCCGCACTGGATGCCGATGTCATCACCATCGAGACTTCGCGGTCCGACATGGAGCTACTCGATGCCTTCCGCGATTTCGACTATCCCAACGAGATCGGGCCGGGCGTCTACGATATCCATTCGCCGAACATTCCCGAGGTCGATTGGATGGTGCAACTGATGGAGAAAGCGGCCGAACGGATTCCCGTCGAGCGCCTCTGGGTCAATCCCGACTGTGGCCTCAAGACTCGTGGCTGGGCCGAGGTCGAGCCGGCCCTGGCCAACATGGTCGAGGCCGCACGGCAGCTGAGGCAGCGTCACGCCTGAGCGGCAGGGAAATGCATGACAACGCGCCGCCGGACGAGGGCAAGTCCTCCGGCGGCTGTTATCCTGTAGATTCGATGGACTTCAACTCTACAAGGATATTTGCCATGCCTCGCCTTCCCGCCGTTGCCTTGCGACATCTCGGTGCTTCTCTGCTGGTTCTTGGCCTGGCCGGCTGTGCCACGTCCGCTCACGAGTCTGGCGTCGCGCCGCCGGATTTCGGAGGCTCCGACGATACGGCCAAGGCACCCCTGTTGCCTTCGGCGCTGTTTCCCGGTGATGCCGAGCATTTCGTCGGCTGGCGCTGCATGCCGGATCAGGAACTGGTGACCGCCCATGACGAGAAGACGCTTCGCCTGTGGTCGGCACATGGCGCCTATCGTCTGAGTCCGGCCGTGGTGGCCAGCGGTGCCCGTTACGAGCAGGGGGATTTGAGCTTCTGGTCAAAGGGTGAGGGGGCCGTGGTCGAGAACGACCGAGGTCGCCTGGAATGCCAGCAGGACACCCGACACCGCGTCCTGACCCGGGCGTCGCACCCCGGCGTGATGTTCCGGGCCAGTGGCAACGAGCCGGGATGGCACATCGAGCTGGCCAATGACACGCCACGGATTGCCATGACGCTGGACTATGGCGATCGCGAAGTCACCTTGCCGTATCGCGTGACCTCGCTCGACAACGAGACGGGGAGTGTGACGCTGGCCAGCGGTCAGGCGGCGCGGCCTTTCGAACTGCGCATCGAGGCGCGAGCCTGTTTCGACGACATGAGCGGGCAGCCCTGGCCGGCCCGGGTGACTCTGACGTTGAATGATCGGGTGTATCGGGGGTGTGGGCAAGGCATCGCCCCTTAGGGAAATACTGCTTAAATGCCTGCGCGTGCAAATCGCTGCGTTATGCGGTGCGCGAAAGCTCGCCTAACGACATGTTATGTCTCGCTTTCTGTGCTCCGGACGCCTTGCGCTTCACGACGCTCGGCTATTTATTCAGCATTTCCTTAGATGTGGGGAAAGTGTCTGCGCTCGGTTATACGGCGTTAAACATCAGCTCAGAGTGCTCATTTACGTCTTGCAAACTCCGCCTCTTCGCTGATTTTTGCCTTGTCTAGCCTTCGCTCGCCGGCTTTTCGACATTCAGCATGAGATACCTTGTTCGAATGTTTCGAAAGTTAGGTGCGGTTTTTCCCGCTTATCATCGACAAAAACGAACATATACTGGTGATCATTCTTCCATGCCTGCTGTATGAAGGAGATCACCATGACCACTCGCGTTCTCGTTCTGACGTCTTCCATCCTCGATGGCAATTCCCTGGCACTGGCCGAGCATTTCAAGGCTCAGCTTGCCGGGCGGGATGACGTTGCCATCACCACCCGCGACCTGATCGCCGATGAGCTGCCGCACCTGGGGCTGCCGGAGCTTTCCAGCTGGCAGGTGCCGGCGGACGAGCGCACGCCCGAGCAGCGTGAACTGGCGGCGCGTTCCGATGCCTTGATCGATGAGCTCCAGGCGCATGATGTCCTGGTGCTGGCGGTGCCACTCTACAACCTGGGCATTCCGTCACAGATGAAGGCCTGGTTCGATCGCATCCTGCGCGCTGGCGTCACTTTCCGCTATACCGAAGCGGGACCTCAGGGGCTGATCGAGGGCAAGCGAGCGGCAATCCTCGCGGCTCGTGGCGGCCAGTACGCCGGTACTGAGCTCGACAGTCAGACGCCGCATCTCAAGCACATGCTCGGACTGATCGGCATCACCGAGGTCGATACCGTATTCGCCGAGGGGCTGGCCATGGGCGAGGCGCAGCGCGACGCTGCCATGGGCGAGGCACGTCAGGCGATCGACGGGCTGGTGGCACGCCTCTAAGGCGTCTATCCCGGTTCGGAGGAGTCGGCGGGCGGTCTTTCGGCCGCCCGCCTTTCGTCATGTGGTGGTCGGCGGCACGGAGCCGGCACCTTGACGATCCATTCTCGGGGTACGAAATGACTGGTGCATAGCATGGGGTCCGGTGCCAGGATACGCCCGACGAGACGGCCCATGGCGGCGCGGTCGTTGCCACGCGCTTCGGTCAGTTGGCGGGTCGTCGGCAAGACACGCCACGCGGAAGCCTGGCGGTCGGCAAGCGCGTAGCGAAACGGATGAAAGCCCGGGAAGCCGAGCCTGAGATCGGTGGCCACCAGGCGTTCCCGGTCGCCTCGGGCGACGATGTCGTAGCGGAGGAACGGGCCGGCGAACCAGTCCAGGCGTTGCCCGGCCTGGCTGGTCAGGGCCGACGATTCCAGCGCGGCCCCGCGCGAGAAGGTTTCCAGCACCGGTGGATGATCGCCATCGAAGACGCTGATCAGTGCTTCATGATAATTGTCACCCTCGATGAGGGTGGCGCGCCACAGCAGAATGTTGAAAGGTGTCGGTTGCACCAGGCGCGGGGCGTCGGTGAGGCCGCGTTCGGCCAGAACCGGCGCCAGGCGATGCTCTACCAGCGTCTTGGCGCCCAGCGAGGCAGCCAGGTAGGCACAGGACAAGGCCAGCCCCCAGGCTGGGGCGCGATATCCATTGCCGGTGACCAGTGCCACGATGATGCCAGCCAGCAACGGCAGGCTGTAGAAGGGATCGATGATGAACACCAGAGGCCACGCCGTGGGACGGATGTCCAGGGGCCACCAGATCTGGGTTCCGTAGGTGGTCAGGGCATCGAGCAATGGATGGGTCATCAGGCAGAGGCCGAAGAACAGCAGCCAACGACCGAGGCCGATCTCGAGCCGTGGTACCAATCGTCGGGCGAGCAGGGCCAGGGCCGTTGCCAGGCCGGCGAGCACGAACAGCGAGTGGCTGAACCCCCGATGACGCGTGACATTGGCCACCGCATCGCCGTAATCGATGACCACATCCAGATCCGGCAGGGTTCCCAACACGGCACCGAACAGCACGGCCCGGCGTCCCAGGCGTCGGCCCAGCACGACGCCGCCGATGGCCGCCCCCAGGGCGGCTTGGGTCACCGAATCCATGACGCGCTCATGCCTCGCGACTCCAGGGCGGTGCGGCGGCGAGGATACGACGCTGTATCGGGCAATCGTCGCGATGGGCGCCGGGCAGATATCCCGTGCTCATCAGGAACTCGCCGACGATCTCGGGACCGGTGAAGCGGAAGGTTCGCTTGAACAGCTTTATCCAGTCGGCGTGGGGGAGCGGGTGGTGCCTGTCCAGCCAGGCACGGAAACTGCCATGTTCCTCGCGCAATGTCTGGATCACGCCGGCATTGTGGATCACGGCATCGACCTTCAGGCGGTTGCGGATGATGCCGGCGTCGCTCAGCAGGCGGGCCCGCTCCGCGTCACCGTAGGCAGCCACCCGGTCGATGGCGAAGCCCTCGAAAGCCGAGCGGAAAGCATCGCGCTTCTTCAGGATGGTGAGCCACGATAGTCCGGCCTGGTTGATTTCCAGGACCAGACGCTCGAAGAGGGTGTCGTCGTCTTCCACCGGGAAGCCATATTCGTGATCATGGTAGGGGCCATGAAACGGGTGGGCCGGTGCCAGGTCACAATAGTCGCTCATGGGGCATCGATCTCGTCGCGGTGATGGCGGATCGGTGACAGAATGCCCCCATTCGCTCCCACTGTGAACAAGGAGATTCTCATGCAATACCTGCATACCATGGTTCGGGTCGCCGATCTCGACGCCTCCCTGCATTTCTATTGCGACCTGCTGGGGCTCAAGGAGGTGCGTCGCAAGGAGAGTGAAAAGGGACGCTTCACCCTGGTATTTCTCGCCGCTCCCGCTGACGAGTCGCGTTCGACGGAGCTGCAGGCCCCGGAGCTCGAGTTGACCTATAACTGGGACCCGGAAACCTATACCGGCGGACGCAACTTCGGCCACCTGGCCTATCGTGTCGATGATATCTATGCGCTGTGCCAGCACCTGCAGGACAACGGCGTGACCATCAACCGGCCGCCTCGCGATGGCCACATGGCCTTCGTGCGCAGCCCTGATGGCATCTCCGTCGAGCTGTTGCAGGCCGGTGAACCCCAGGAGCCGCGGGAACCCTGGGCGTCCATGGAGAATACCGGCACCTGGTGAGGTGTCGCCTTCGGGCCGCCTTGCCACGCATGTGGCATCGGCCCGCTGGCGTTGCCTGTCGAGCGGTGTCAGTCGGGACGGACGGCCATGCGTCCGCTGCCGAGGAAGACCAGGGCCAGGGCACTGAACAGGAACATGCCTTGCAGCTCCAGCGCCCAGCCGCCGCTGTCCCCGAGCTGGAAGAGTTCGCCCATGTGCACCAGGACGATGGCGACCAGCATGTTGCCGGCCATCAATAGTCCCGCCAGCCGAGTCTGCCAGCCGAGGATGGCCATCGCCGGGGCCAGCACCTCGCCGATCAGCACGCCATACGCCAGCCATGACGGGAGTCCTTGATTGGCCAACAGGTTCTCGATCCACCCCAGGGTGCCGGGATCGAGCAGCTTGGCGATGCCATGAAGCAGAATCAGTCCGCCCACGGCGAGACGCAGGATCAGTTTACCGAGGGCGTCGTTGCGCAGCGCGTCGAGCATGAGGCCTTCCTCTCATCGAATTGGGTAGTACCAGCATTGTCCCGATTACCGTGCTGGGGCAAGCTGATGCGTCCATGCGGGATCTCCCCGACCCGCATTCTCCAGCCGCAAGGAAGATAGCACGATGACCATGACGTTACGCCGTATCCTGATGATGACCGCCATCGCCGCGGGGCTCGCCGGTTGTGCCAGCGGGCCGGACCCCGACGTCTCGCCGGACGGTGAGGTCTCGGGGGCAGTGGTGGGGCCGCGCTGGAATCTGTTGCTGGTAGGCACCAGCGAGCGGCTCGACCTGTCGCCCACACCGCATTTCCGGATCACGCCCGATGGTCGGGTCAGCGGCCATGACGGCTGCAATCAGTTTGGTGGCAGCGTCGAGCTGGGCGACAAGAATCGCATCGAGTTCGGCGAGCTCCGATCCACCATGATGGCGTGTCCGAACATGCAGGACGCCAAGCGTGTCACGGACATGCTCGATGAGGCTTACCGTTATCTGATCGACCACGACAGACTGGTGTTCTTCGGTCCCGATCAGCGTGTGCTGGGAGGTTTTCAGCGCGCCGATTGACCGGTAACCGGCTGGCAGGAGTACCTCGGCCGCCCTGGGGGCGGCCGAGTGTGAGAGCCCGGAGCTCAGTAGAGCAGAGCGAACAGCTTGCGCCGATAGGCAACGGTCAGAGGATGGTCGGCGCCCAGGGCATCGAAGACGCGCAGAAGCGTCTTGCGGGCGGCATCGTCACCGTAGGCGCGATCCGAGCGCATCACTGCCAGCAGACCTTCGAGGCCGGCTTCGTACTGGCCATCGGCGACCTGGCGCAGGGCGCGCTGATAGCGGGCGTCACTATCATCGCGATCACCCAGGGCGGCAATCTCCTCGGCGGAAAGCGCCTGTTCACCAAATTCGATGCTGGCACGAACGCCTCGCGCCGGTGCGGCATCGCGTTCTTCCGGCGGCAGGGCCTCGAGCAGCTGCCGGGCTTGTTGTGGCTCGCCGTCGGCCACCAGAGCGCGGGCCAGTTCCACCTGATAGGCAGTATGGTCGGGCCATTGCTGTACCAACTCTTCATAGATGCGACGGGCTGTGGCGCTGTCCCCTGCCTCAAGGGCAGCGGCGGCCTGCTCTTCGGGCGTTTGCTGTGCACCCTCGGGCGCCTGGAAATACTTGCCGAGCCACTCGCGGACTTGCTGTTCCGGTTGCGCGCCCTGGAGCTGATCCACCAGGCCACCCTGGCTGACGAGCTTGACGTCCGGTACTGACTGGACGCCCAGTTGGCCCGCGATATCCGGGCTGTCGTCGATGTTGAGCTTGCCGAGGATGAAGGCGCCGCCGTGCTCCCGGGTGAGCTTCTCCAGCACGGGGACCTGCTGCTTGCTGGGCTCCGACGAGGGCGCCCAGCAGCACAGCAGCACGGGAACCTGCATGGAGGCCTCGAGCAACTGCTGGATATTGCCGCGGTCGACATCGATGATGATATCGGCGTCGGATGGCTGGCCCTGGGATGGGGCGGTGTTCTGTTCCGCGTCGCCGCTGGGAGTGAGCGGCTCGCCGGTGCGTGGGTCGACGATCGGCATGATATTCAGGCCTTGAATGCGAGTGAGTTTGCCATGGAAGATGCGGGTGAAGCGGGTTGGATTCAAGGGGCGGAACGATACGACCTTGCTGGCCCTTGTCATCGAGGGGCCGATGTTGCTTCCTGGATGTTGGTTCGTTCTTTTTACTAATGGTGAGGCCGGAGTGTCCGTTCCCCTCATGACTCGCCTAGGAGCTGGCCCAGCTCAGGGCATCTGCCTCAGATGAGATCGCTGGGCCCATGGATGACGCTGGCGAGCACCTGAGCGGCGGCACCTCGGGCGGCAACGAACGTGGAGTCCTCGATCACGCGTAGGGGAGTCTGCTGCGTGGTGCCCAGAAGACGGTTCTGGTGAGCCGCGAAATACGACAGGGCCGGGTCAAGGAGCGGAGCGCCCAACTGGACCAGCGATCCCCCCAGGACGAGCTCGGAAGGATTCTGGGTGTGGTGAAGATTGAGCAACAGGATCCCCAGAGCCTCGCCCGCGCGCCGCAGGGTGAGCTGGACGCTCTCTTCGTGCATCCGGGGTTGCAGGGCTTCGATGAGCCCCTCTTCCTCGGAGATGCCCAGGGCCGCCTGGATCGACCAGCCGCTGACCAGTGTCTCCGCGCAGCCGCGATTGCCACAGTGGCAGTAGAGGCCGCCCGGTTGCAGAACGGTATGGCCGATTTCGCCAGCCAGCCCCTGGAAGCCCCGGGAAAGAAGGGGTTGATTGCCCTCGATCATGCCGCTGCCAATGCCGGTACCGGCACTGACGTAGACCAGCGAGTCGGGCACTTGGCCAGTGCGGAAGTAGAACTCTCCGAAGGCGGCCGACTTGGCCTCATTGTCCATCAGCCAGGCGCCGTCCTGCTGCGGCAGGTGGTGGCGGAGTAGATCGAGGAAGCGCACGTCCTTCCATCCCAGGTTGGGCGCCATGCGCAGGACGGCGTCCTTGGGGGCGACAGGACCGGGTAGGGCGACGCCGATGCCGAGAAGACAATAGCCTTCGAGTGCCGGGGATTGCGTCAGCGTTTGCAACAGGTTGGCGAGTAACTCGGCCGTCATTTCAGGCGAAGAGGGAGAAAGTCGCTCGTGGTGAGAGGCCAGTACTTGCCCCGAGAGCGTGCAGGCCACCAGGCGCAGGCCATGAACACCGACTTCGGCGCCGAGAATCGCAAAGTGTTGCTCATCGAGATGCAGGGCGCGGCCAGGACGTCCTCCACTGCTTTTCTGCAGCTCCCCCTCGCGTAACCACCCCTGCTTGAGCAATGACTGCACCCCCGTTCCCACTGTTGCCTTTGTCAATTGGGCGTGGGTGGCAATATCGGCGCGCGTCAGACCTGGAGAGCGGCGAATGAGCTCCAGAATGGCACTGCGATTGAGCCGTTTGAGGAAATGGAGATCGCCTGACCGGTGAGGCCGAAAGCTGGTGGACATCGGGTATCCCTATTGTTTGCCGGTGTTGTTCGGGTCATTTCGGCTCGCCGGGTTGGATGTTTTGTGGCCGAGCTCGACGGCATGGCCTGGGCAGGACGAGGGACGCCTTGAGCCGATGCAACAACGCCGTTACCGAATGATATGCCGACTATCGATGATACCGGGTTTCGCCGGGCGTTGCTGTACGTATACCAAAGTCTCATTGAGTCAGGGGGTGCGGATGATCATTCTGCCACTTAGTAAATAGATAAAACTAAGAGGTGAAGATGAGTGAGGATGCGGGGCATTACCCCAGCCTGGAGCAGCGGGTGGTCTTCATTACCGGTGGCGGTAGTGGCATCGGTGCGGGGTTGACTCGCGCCTTTCACCGACAGGGCGCCCTGGTTGTCTTTGTCGATATCGATGATGCCGCCAGCCAGGCGCTGGTCGAGGAGTTGAAGAGGGAAACCGGCAGGGCGCCGCAATATCACCATTGCGACATTCGAGATGTGGCGGCCCTGCAGGCGGTCATCGATGACGTGGGGCGAACACTGGGGCCGATTCAGGTCTTGGTCAACAATGCGGCCAACGATGATCGGTATTCCTGGAAAGACATCGATGTCGAGTACTGGGACGAGCGCATGTCGCTCAATCTGCGACCGATGTTTTTCGCGGCACAGGCGGTGGCGCATCAGATGATGGAGGCCGGTGGGGGCTCGATCATCAACTTTGGCTCAATCAGCGTGAGGATGGCTCTTGGAGATCTGACCTCCTACATGACAGCGAAAGCAGCGGTACATGGCTTGACCCGAAGCCTGGCGCGTGACCTGGGGGTACACAATATCCGCGTCAACACCTTGGTGCCCGGCTCGATCATCACCGAACGGCAGCTTGAGAAGTGGATTGGCCCCGAAGAAGAGGCGTCGATCCAGGCTCGCCAATGCTTGAAATTCCGACTGGAAGCTCCTCATGTGGCGCCGGCCGTGCTGTTCCTGGCCAGTACCGCTAGCCAAGCGATTACTGGTCAGGAACTGGCCGTCGATGGTGGGTGGGGGTGATCGCTTTCAGCGGCCTAGAACTCATCCGACAAACACAATCAAGGAGAACAACATGATCACATTCAACAAGCGGGACGGGGCGCGGTTACGTCGAAGTTATCTGATGGCAGCGATGGCTGCTGCATCGTCACTGACTTCCGGTGTGGCCGTGGCAGATACCACTGTGAATGTGTTGCGGGTCGAAGTGAGCGACGCCGAAAAGCAGTATTACAACGAGGTCGTCGCGGAATACGAGGCCCGTCATCCGGATGTCAACGTCGAGTTCGACTACATCGCCAATGAGGCCTACAAGACGCGTTTGCCAACGCTACTACAGTCCGACCAACGTCCCGATATCTTCTACAGCTGGGGGGGCGAGGGCTTGCGTGACAAGGTGAACGCCGGCTTCGTGCGTGATCTGACCGAGCCTATGCAGGAGGGTTGGCAAGCGTTGTATCCCGACTCAGCGGTGAGTCCTTTCACTCTGGATGGTCGGATTTATGGCGCGCCTCTATATGCCACTGTGGTGGGCTTCTGGGCCAACACGGCCCTGACCGAACAGGCGGGGATCGACGTTGAAGCGATCGAGACGTGGGAGCAACTCGAAAACGCGGTGGTGACGCTGCGAGAGGCGGGCATCACGCCGGTGGTCGTCGGCGCCAAGGACGGCTGGCCCATGCACTTCTACTGGGGATATCTGGCCACACGCCTGGCCGGCGGTAATGGAATCGAAGCCGCCAAGGCAGGTGAAGAGGGCGGCTTCACCAATGAGGATTTCGTTCGTGCCGGCGAAATGCTTCAGGAGTTCGCCGAACTGGACCCCTTTCAATCGGGATTCATGACGACGACCTACGAGCGTGCCAGCGGCATGTTCGGTGATGGCGAGGCGGCGCTGCATCTGATGGGAGATTGGGATTACCTGCCTTCCAAGGAGCGCTCGGTCAGCGGTGAAGGAGTGCCGGACGAGGACCTGGCGTTCATTCGCTTTCCCGAGATACCGGGAGGCGCGGGGAATGCGCATAGTTTCGGCGGCATGAACGGTTTTGCAGTCACCCAGGGCGCTCCCGACGAGGCCATCGATTTCCTGCGCTTTCTGCTCAATGAGGACAACCAGCGTGAGGCCGCGCGGCGGGGAATCTTCGTGCCGGTAGCCAAGGGGTCTGAAGAAGCGCTCATGACACCCTATGCACGCAAGGTGGCCGATATCCTCGCTGACTCAAGCTTCCACCAGGTGTTTCTCGATCAGGCGCTGGGCACCTCGGTCGGTGCGACGGTCAACAATATCAGTACTGATCTTGCTCAGGGGGTGATCACGCCGGAAGAAGCGGTCGAGCGGATCGCTGAGGCCTGGCAGTTCCGGTAAGCGTCGCTCATGCGCGTGCCGGTGACAGAACTGCCGGCACGCAACACGCCCGCCTTGGGATGGAAGTCCACCATGTCAACATTGAATACCCCTACTATATACAAGCGAAATACAGCGGATCGCATCAAGAAGAATGTGGTGAGCGGTAAACTGTCTGCTGTTCTTATCCTGCTGCCACCGGCGTTGATTCTTTTTTCATTGTTCGTCATCTTGCCGCTGGTTGATGCCGCTTACTACAGCGGATTTTCATGGAATGGCTATGGGGCGCCTTCCGACTTCGTCGGTGGGCAGAACTACCAGCGGTTGCTCGATCACTCGGTCTTCCATACAGCGCTGTGGAATACCGCGAAGTTGATGCTTGTCTCTCTGATCATACAGATGCCGCTGGCACTGGGACTGGCATTGCTGGTGTATCGCAAGACACCGACCAACACCCTGTTTCGGCTGGTGTTCTTTCTCCCTTACATCCTGGCTGAGGTAGCTGCCGGCCTGATCTGGAGCTTCGTTTTCGACGGCGACTACGGTATTACGGCCTCAATACTTCAGTCGATGGGACAGGAATCCGTTTATGTGCTGGCCGATCGTCAGTGGGCCTTCCCGGCGATCATGACGGTCATCGTGTGGAAGTATTTCGGCTTTCACATGATGATCTATATCGCGGCATTGCAGAGTGTGCCCAAGGACCTGATCGAAGCGGCCAAGCTGGAGGGTGCCAAGCCACGCCAGGTTGCCTGGTTCGTGCAGATCCCGATGATCAAGCACGCTCTGGTGGTGAGCGGGTTTTTCGCCATCATCGGCTCTCTGCAGATCTTCGATATCATCATCCCGATGACCAACGGTGGGCCGTCCAACACAACCCACACCATCGTGACCTATCTCTACACCTTCGGGCTTTCGCGACTGAACATCGGTTTCGGTAGTGCCGCGGCCGTCGTGCTCTTCGTGCTGGCCATCGGAATTGCCTTCTTCTACAAGCGCAGTACCGGCAAGGAGGACCAGGCATGAATGGGACTACCCGCAATACACTGCGTGTGATACTGCTGATTCTGGTCGCCAGCCTGGTCATCGGTCCACTGCTGGCCGCCGTTTTCGGTGGATTCAAGACCAATCCCGAGTTGCGCACGAATCCACTGTGGTTGCCGGAGAGCTGGAACCCGGAAAACTATATTGCCATCTTGCTCGATGGGAATTTCTGGCGCTATCTGGGCAACTCTTTTTTCATCTCCTCGATGACAGTGTTGCTGACCCTTGTGGTAGGAGCGGCAGCGGCCTATGTGTTCGCCCAGATTCGCTTTCTGGGTTCTAAGATGATCCTCTCCTATCTGTTGCTGGGACTGATGTTCCCCTTTGCAGCCGCCATTCTGCCTCTATTCATCAAGGTGAGGGATCTGGGGCTACTGGACACTTATTGGGGCGTCATTCTTCCTCAGACGGCTTTCGGATTGTCGTTGTCGATCCTGTTGTTCAAGGCATTTTTCGACCAGCTTCCCCGGGAACTTTTCGAGGCAGCCTACGTTGACGGTTGTAGCTACCTGCGATTCTTCTGGTCATTCACTCTGCCGCTGTCGACGCCCATTCTGGCGACTGTTGGTGTGTTCGTCTTCGTTCAAAGCTGGAATAACTTCCTGTTGCCATTGGTGGTGCTCAATGATCGTGCCCTTTATACCTGGTCACTCGGCATGATGCAGTTTCAAGGCGAGTATCTGACGAAATGGAACATGATTCTGGCTTTCGTGAGCTTGACGATCATGCCGGCGGTGATCTTTTTTCTCGCTGCCCAGAAATACATCGTGGCGGGTCTCACTGGTGGCTCCGTCAAGGGTTAAGGGAGAACAAAGATGGACAACGTGATTCACAATCCTATTTTGCGGGGCTTCAATCCTGACCCCTCCATTTGCCGGGTTGGCAAGAATTATTATATCGCCACCTCTACCTTCGAGTGGTACCCGGGGGTACAGATCCATCACTCTCGCGATCTGGTCAACTGGCAGCTGGTCTCACGCCCGCTGGCTCGGGAGACGCAGCTCGACATGCGAGGCAATCCCGATTCCTGTGGTATCTGGGCACCTTGCCTGAGCCATGCCGATGGCCTTTTCTGGCTGATATACACTGACATGAAGCGTTACGAAGGCAACTTCAAGGATGGCCACAATTATCTGGTCACGGCACCTTCGATCGAAGGCCCTTGGAGCGATCCTGTCTACTTGAATTCCAGTGGTTTCGACCCTTCTCTGTTCCATGATGAGGATGGTCGGAAGTGGTTGCTCAACTTGCAGTGGGATTACCGGCAGCGTGAGGGCGGTGACCGTTTCGGCGGCATCCTGCTTCAGGAATATGATGTCGAGCGGCAACGCCTGATGGGACCGATTCACAACATCTTCGCCGGGACCGAGCTGAAGCTCACCGAAGGCCCGCATCTCTATCGGCGGGATGGTTGGTATCACCTGCTGGTGGCCGAAGGCGGTACCGGCTATGACCATGCCGTGACCATGGCACGTTCGCGAAAGATTACGGGGCCTTATCAAGTGCATCCCGACAATCCTGTGCTGACGTCTCGTCAGGATTCGGGCAATCCACTTCAACGTGCCGGCCATGCGGACCTGGTCGAAACAGCGAGCGGCGAAACCTGGATGGTGCACTTGTGTGGACGGCCTCTGCCTGGTACGCGACGCTCGCCACTGGGACGCGAAACGGCGATCCAGAAGGTCGAGTGGGGGGAGGATGGCTGGCTGCGCCTGGCTCATGGCGGCAATGCGCCGGCCATTGAGGTTCCGATGGCTGGAGTCGAGCAGCGATCACCGGCTGTCGAGGAGGTCCATGACTTTGCTTCCGAGGCTTTGCCTGCGGTCTTTCAGTGGTTGCGCTCGCCCCGGACCGAGCGGCTCTTTTCGTTGAGCGCGCGTCCTGGCTATCTGCGCTTGTTCGGTCGCGAGTCGGTGGGCTCCTGGTTCGAGCAGGCGCTCGTGGCGCGTCGCCAGGACAGTCTCCACTGCAGTGCCGAGACCACGCTGGAGTTCGAGCCGGAGGATTTGCAACAGTTCGCTGGCCTGATCGCCTACTACAACCGTTTCAAGTTCCATTACCTGGCGGTAACCCGTGGGGATGAGGGCGACAAGGTGCTCAGCGTGATGAGCTGCCACGATGCCTGGCCGAGCGGCAATCTGGAAATTGCCGATACCGGCGGGGTGGTGCTCGATCCCGAGCAGCCAGTACGCCTTGGCCTCGACATTCGAAAGGGCGAACTGCAATTCCGATACGCCCAGGACAATGCTCCCTGGCAGCCGGTCGGCCCGGTGCTTGATGCCAGTCTGCTTTCCGATGAGGGAAGCGGTCGCGCCCATGGCTATTTCACCGGCAACTTCCTGGGCATGGCGGCCCATGATATCAGCGGTCGCGGGATACCGGCGGATTTCGCCGACTTCCGCTATCGCCGTGAAGACGGCTGAGCGGCTCCTGCGCACCCGACAACCACAAATATACGCAATGACGAGATGATCTCATGGCTGAAGTATCGCTGGTCGAAATCGAAAAGACCTTCCGTGGCAAGACCACGGTCATTCCCAACCTCAACCTGCAGATTGAGGATGGCTCCTTTACGGTGTTGGTAGGCCCATCCGGCTGCGGCAAGTCGACCTTGTTGCGCATGATTGCCGGGCTGGAGACGGTGACGCGTGGTGCGATCCGTATCGACGGCCATGACGTGACGACTGCGGAACCCAGCGATCGTGACATCGCCATGGTCTTTCAGTCCTATGCGCTCTATCCGCATATGACCGTGGCGCGCAACATCGATTTTGGCATGCGCTTGGCCAAGATACCCGCACAAGAGCGACAGGCGAAGGTCGACGAAGCGGCCAGACTGCTCAACCTGGAAGACCTGTTGCAGCGCAAGCCGTCCGAACTTTCCGGCGGTCAGCGTCAGCGCGTGGCCATCGGTCGCGCCATCGTGCGTAATCCTGGAGTGTTCCTGTTCGATGAGCCGCTCTCCAATCTGGATGCAGCTCTGCGCAACCGCATGCGTGTCGAGCTCGCCGAATTACACCAGCGACTCAAGGCCACCATGGTGTATGTCACTCATGATCAGATCGAAGCCATGACCCTGGCTGATCGTATCGTGGTCATCAATGCCGGCAAGATCGAGCAGGTGGGACCGCCCATGGAGCTCTACCAACGTCCCGAGACATTGTTCGTGGCCGGTTTCATCGGCTCGCCGAAGATGAACCTGATCACGGGGGCCGTTGCTGAAGCCTATGGGGCCACGACGCTGGGCGTTCGTCCTGAGCACATGGAGGTCGATCGCGATAGCGGAGAGTGGCATGGGCGCATTCGGGTGGTCGAGAAGTTGGGGTCCGATGCCTTCGCTTATGTGGATAGCGAGCAGGTGGGTGCCTTGACGGTTCGCCTGCCTGGCGATGTCGACGTGAAAAGTGGTGACACCCTTTATTTGACGCCTCACCACGAACGACTCCATCCCTTCGATCGGGAGGGAATGCGCTTACCGGATACGGTCCTGGTGAAAGCCAGGGCCATTGCCTGATTCTCCCCGAGAACTGTGTCGGGGGCGGGGGTGAGGGTGGGTACTTCTCTGCCACCCTGGCCTTCGTTTCTCCACACGAAAACAACGAAGGAGTCATGCTTCTATGAAAAAGCGACGACACGGTGCCTGCCTTGGCCTGGCGATTCTCCTGGCCATGTTGATGACATCTCAGGCATGGGCCGAAGATGGCTATGATCTATGGCTGCGTTATCAACCCATCACTGATACCGAGGCGCTCGAGACTTATCGTGACGCCATCTCCGGTGTCTTGATCGAGTCTGAGTCACCGACTCTCGACATTGCCCGCGAGGAAATCTCGAGAGGCTTGAATGGGCTCCTCGGTGGTAACGTTCCCATGTTATCCGGAGCGCCGGAGGATGGAGCCCTGATCATTGGCACCCCGCAGGGATCCGAGATGATCGCCGAGCTCGACCTGGAGGGACTCGATCAGATCAACGACGACGGCTTCGTTATCCACTCCACGTCAGTGCGAGGTGAGCCCGCCACAGTGATCGCTGCCAATACGGATCAAGGGGTGCTCTATGGCGTCTATCACTTTCTGAGGTTGATCCAGACCCAGCAGCCGATCGACGACCTGGCGCTCGTGCAGTCTCCACGGATCGAGCGTCGAGTACTCAACCACTGGGACAATCTCGATCGTACGGTGGAGCGGGGCTATGCTGGCTTCTCGTTATGGGAATGGCACAAACTGCCGGACTACCTGAACCCGCGCTATATCGACTATGCGCGTGCCAACGCTTCGCTGGGTATCAATGGCACGGTGCTGACCAATGTCAATGCCGATGCCACCGTCCTCATGCCTCGCTACCTGGACAAGGTGAAAGCTCTTGCCGATCTTTTCCGTCCCTATGGGATTCGCGTCTACCTGACTGCCCGCTTCAGCGCGCCAATGGAGATTGGTGGCCTGGAAACGGCCGACCCGCTGGATCCTGACGTCCGGGCCTGGTGGCAGTCCAAGGTCGACGAGATCTATGAACGCATCCCTGATTTCGGAGGCTTTCTGGTGAAGGCGAACTCCGAAGGGCAGCCCGGACCAGGCGACTATGATCGTTCGCATGCCGAGGGAGCCAACATGCTGGCCGATGCGGTGGCTCCCCATGACGGCATCATCATGTGGCGAGCGTTCGTGTATTCTCCTGTGGCTGATGACCGGCACAAGCAAGCGTACGACGAGTTCGTGCCACTCGACGGCGACTTCCACGACAATGTGCTGGTGCAGGTCAAGAATGGCCCCATCGACTTCCAGCCTCGTGAGCCCTTCAATCCGCTCTTCGGTGCCATGCCGAGTACATCTCTGATGATGGAGTTCCAGATCACCAAGGAATATCTGGGACAAGGCACGCATCTGGCTTATCTGGCGCCACTGTTCAAGGAGGCATTGGACGCCGATACCTATGCTCAGGGCGAAGGGTCCACGGTTGCCAAAGTGATCGACGGAAGCCTGAGTGGTGATACGCTGACCGCCATTGCGGGAGTGGCCAACACGGGGACAGACCGCAACTGGACCGGCTCTCATTTCAACCAGGCGAATTGGTACGCTTATGGTCGCCTCGCCTGGAATCATGATTTGAGTGCTGAAGCCATCGCCGATGAATGGGTGCGCATGACGTATACCAATGATCCCGACTTCGTTGAACCGGTCAAGGCAATGATGATGGGGTCGCGTGAAGCCGTCGTCGATTACATGACCCCTCTCGGGTTGCATCATCTAATGGGGGAGAGTCATCACTATGGTCCTGCCCCTTGGATCGCTGACCGGGAGCGCGAGGATTGGACTAATGTGTACTACCATCGCGCCACGCGTGATGGAGTCGGGTTCGATCGTACCTCAGAGGGGACCAATGCCGTTGGGCAGTATGCTCCTCCAGTTCAGGAAATGTTCGAGGATGTCGACCGGACACCGGAAAAGTATTTGCTCTGGTTTCATCATGTCCCCTGGGATCATGAAGTGTCTTCTGGCCGTACCCTCTGGGACGAACTGGTGTACCGCTATAACCGAGGGGTCGAGTATGTTCGTGACATGCGGGATACGTGGGCTTCTCTCGAGGGCATGATCGACGAGCAGCGTTATCGTGACACCGAAGCTTACCTGGAGATTCAGGAGAAAGAAGCAATATGGTGGCGTGATGCCAGCCTGAGCTATTTCCAGACGTTCTCTGGCCAAGAAATCCCCGAAGAATATGAGTTACCCGCCCATACGCTGGAATATTATCAGAGCCTGAAGTTTCCTTTTGCCCCGGGTATCTGATTGAAGCCTCTCTTTCGGGTCACTCGAAGCGAGTGACCCGAAATGGTCGGTTCAGCCCAGCCAATCCATCTAGTGAGACAGTCACCGTCCTTCAGCGAGGCTGTATGGAAGCTTCGTGGGCGGGGCGGTAGCGCCTTATCATTACTGTTAGTAAATTAAAAATACTAACTCTAAGCACGCTACCGAGGTGGTGAGTATATTGGTGTCGTCTGCGAACCATGAATCGAAAGAAAGAGGCTTTATTTTCTACTAAGGTCGTGTTGCTGAATGTGTTCTTGAGGTCGACTATGCCTATATAGTTTGATCATTTTACTAAGTGTCAAGCTATCCTCGGAAGATGTCGTGATGGATGAGGGTTAGCCTTCCGAGAAAGGGTCCGATCGGCTTCGCCGATAGAGAAATGAATGGGCCGCCAAAACGACGTTATCACCATCGAACACAACAAGATGAATGGATGAGTTGGCATGCAATTAGCTCGATACAAGAAGCTCTCTCTCGCAGTGATGCTTTCCATGGGAAGTGGTGCGCCGGCTATGGCGGATGTGACCTATGAAGGAGAAGCCGGAACGCTGAGCGTTGGTGGCGACGTGGAGCTGAATATTAATGCCTATAACGAACACGAAGGGGGAAGCTCCCTTTTCCGGACCCAGTCAGGAGAGCGACTGGGAAGGGATGACCGCTTCAACCAGGATGGCCGAATCCTGATAGACATAAATGGTGATCGGCAGACATCCCGGCACTATGCGCGTTTCAAGCTTCAACCGCTATGGAATACCAGTGGCGATACAGGGGTTGACGATGCCTGGTTTGCGGTCGGCTCCCACACCGGTAGCGAGCTGAAGGTAGGACGGTTCGAGGCGTTTGACCTGTTTCCACTGGGGCAGGATGTTTTCGTCCAGTATAGCGGAAGTACCTCGAACAGCCTCTATAGCGATGGGCAAAGCTATGTCTATCAGGCGAGAGAAGGACGGGGGCGAGGCGATTCAGGGCAAATTGCCTTGAGCCATCGGTTCGGTGACACGATGTACACCGAAGTTGCCACCCTGTTCGGGGATCGGTCCGATCTGTTCGATGGCGATACATACCACGGCTATGATATCGAAGATGACTCCAAGAGTGCCGCCATTGTACGTCCAGTGATTGCCTGGACGCCAGAATCTTGGACCTTTGCAGTGGGGATGGAAGCTAACTTGGTAAATGATTCCGTCATTGATGAGAGAGGAGAGGATATCGGCGATAGAACAGGGTATGGTGCGAGGGTTTCCTATGGGCATGAAGGTCTCGATTTCAACTTAAATTTTGCCCATATGGAGGCTCATGAGGAAAGTAACTCCACTGTGGGTGTCAATACAGTATGGAATAATGTTGGAGTAGGGTATATCTATGCTGAGAACGATATCGATGATGTCAAGCCCGGCGCGAGCATGAAAGATATAACCCCGGCTGGGGTCAATAAGTCGAGCACATTATATTCGTCTTACCGGTTTGCAAATGTCCTGGGAATTAATCAGTTCGATACCTATGTAGGTGCATACTACAGCGAGGTGGATCACGACAATGGCGCTACGGAAACAGACCGATATGGTGCCAGGGTGAGGTTAAAGTATCTTTTCTGAAGCCAGTCCTTTCTATGACTATCTTGTTCGTTCCTGGCGTCCATAACTGGACGCCCTTTTTCAAGGAGATTGGAGATGGAGGGTCGAAAGCCTCTGAGTCGTTCCGCCTATATACTCATCATATGCTGTATTGCTGCCATTGGTGGCTTTCTCTTCGGCTTCGATAGTGGCGTGATCAACGGCACGGTCGAAGGTCTTCAGACCTCTTTCGATTCCGACAGCGTAGGCACCGGGTTCAACGTAGCCTCCATGTTGCTGGGCTGTGCCGTTGGTGCCTTCTTCGCGGGCCGCCTGGCGGACCGTTTCGGACGCCGTACCTTGCTGATCGTATCGGCGATATTCTTCCTGGTCAGTGCCTGGGGGTCCGGTATTGCCGATGCGTCCGTGGAATTCGTGATCTATCGCATTCTTGGTGGCATGGCAGTAGGGGCTGCCAGTGTGATGACGCCAGCCTATATCAGTGAAGTGGCTCCCTCGCGCTATCGTGGTCGGCTGGCGACCATCCAGCAGGTGGCCATCATTGGTGGGTTGTTCATGGCATTTCTGAGCAACTACGTGCTGGCCTATATCTCGAGTTCGGCGGTCGCCGAGCTGTGGTTTGGGTTCGCTACCTGGCGTTGGATGTTCTGGATGGAACTGTTGCCGGCGGCGGTGTTCCTTGTGGCGTTGTTGTTCATTCCTGAGAGCCCGCGATATCTGATCAGTAGTGGGCGACAGTCGGAGGCTCGCCACGTGCTGGGCCTGGTGATGTCTGAGCACGAGGTCGGTGACAAGCTCGATGAGATTCATGCCACCCTGGTGCAGGACCACACGCCACGCCTGAGTGATGTGGTCAACCGCGTGGCCGGCAAGGTGCATGGCATCGTCTGGGTCGGGATCGGCCTGGCGGTGTTCCAGCAACTGGTGGGCATCAACGTGGTGTTCTACTACGGCGCAGTGCTATGGCAGTCGGTCGGGTTCTCCGAGGGGGATGCCCTGTTGATCAACGTGATTTCCGGTGCCGTGAGCATCGGGGCCTGCCTGTTGGCCATTGCCCTGATCGACAAGATCGGGCGCAAGCCGCTGCTGTGGGCCGGTTCGGTGGGCATGGCGGTGACGCTGTCCTGCCTGGTGTTCGCCTTCTCTACGGCGACCATGGTCGACGGTAGCCTGGACCTCAGTGATGACATGGGGGTGCTGGCCCTGCTGGCCGCCAATGTTTACGTGTTCTGCTTCAATCTCTCCTGGGGGCCGGTGATGTGGGTGATGCTGGGAGAGATGTTTCCCAATCAGATGCGTGGTTCGGGGCTTGCCATCGCCGGGTTGTGTCAGTGGCTGGCCAACTTTGCCATCACCATGTCCTTTCCCGTCATGTTGGCCTCCATTGGGCTGGCGGGTGCCTATGGCTTCTATGCATTGTGTGCCGTGCTGTCGGCCTTTTTTGTACTGCGTTATGTCCGGGAAACCCGTGGCAAGGAACTCGAGGAGATGGCCTACGACTAGCGGGTCGATCATATCGCGCTTTATACGCGACGCGCCGACTTGCGGTCGGGGCGTCGCCCCTTGTGGCACCACCATCGGAAATGAACAGGGGTGAGCATGGAGACGGAGACTGGCATGAAAGTGGCGGTCGAGCTGGACATGAGTCTGGGTGAGAGCCCGTTATGGTCGGTGGCGCGGCAGACGCTCTATTGGGTGGATATCAATCGTGGCGCGATCTACGCTTGGCAGCCCGAGCGGGAGGCGGCGCCTTCGCGTATCGAGCTGGACGAAAAGGTCGGCTGCATTGCGCTGTGTGAGGCCGGCCTGCTCGCCGCAACGGCCTCGGGCATTGTCAGGCTGCATTGGCCGTTCGATGGTCGGAGCGAACGCCTGGCGGACAACCCTGAGTGGCGAGAAGACGAGGGCAACCGCTTCAACGACGGCCGCTGCGATAGCATGGGGCGCTTCTGGGCGGGAACGATCGCCGCCGATGAGTCTACCCCGTCTGCGGCCCTCTATTGTTTTGAGGAGGGAGAACTGGTGCGGCGCTGGTCTGGCCTTGGCATTGCCAATGGGCTGGCCTTCAGTCCCGATCGGCGCTGGTTATATCATACCGACTCGCTGACGCGGCAGATTCTACGCTATCCCTTCGATATGGAGAGTGGGACCACCGGCAAGCCTCAGGTCTGGGTGGATCTGGAGGCTCAAGGTTTGCCGGGAGTGCCGGATGGTGCGGCCGTGGATAGTGAGGGCTGCTATTGGAGCGCCCTCTATGGTGGAGGGCGTATCGTGCGTTTTTCGCCTCGGGGCGAGTTGATGAGTAGCGTCGAGGTACCTTGCCCGCATCCCACCATGGTGGCTTTTGGGGGGGCTGACCTTAAGACTCTCTATATCACCACGGCCACCCAGCATCTGAAGGCGCCAGAGAGAAGGCGCTGGCCTGCTGCCGGTAGCCTGCTCCGCATGCCCGTATCCACCGCCGGGCTGCCTGAACCCGTGGCCTCTTACTCTTAGGCAGGTCGGTAGCGTGGCGCGCCATGCCGTGTCTCAGGCGTTCGCCGCTTGCGGGCCGCAACCACAGGTTGTCTTGGTGCGTGAAAGCCGTGCCGGGAACTGCTGGCGGGCAGGTTTCTGTCGGTTGGCTGGACGCAAAGAAAAAGCCGGTTCCCTGAGGGAACCGGCTTTTTCGATATTTGGTAGCGGGGACCGGATTTGAACCGATGACCTTCGGGTTATGAGCCCGACGAGCTACCAGACTGCTCCACCCCGCATCAACGTGGGGCGTATTCTACACATCGTGAGCGCCGCGTCAACCACGGGTTTCGCTGGCACTTTCGTTCGTGCCGCGTTGGTCCATAATCTCAAGTGTCACATGGATGACCGCGCAGGGAGTGACACTGTCAGCAAGGCTCGCAATGGCATCATTCGAGCAAGGTGTGAACTGGAAAGGGAGCTGCCTTATGACAACAGAAACGTCTGTCGCTTGGGTGACGGGAGGAACCGGGGGAATCGGAACGGCGATCTGCCGTGCGCTGGCCGATGATGGGTATCGTGTGGTAGCGGGGTATCGCAGTCCCGACAAGGCTCGAGCCTGGCTGGAAGCTCAGCGGAATGACGGCTATACGAACATCGCGCTCGCGGGGGTTGATCTTTCCAGCCACGAGGATTGTGTGAAAGGCGCCCGGGAAATCCGCGATGCCCACGGGCCGGTCAGTGTGCTGGTCAACTGCGCGGGCATCACCCGCGACGGCACCCTGAAGAAAATGACGTCCGAGCAGTGGCACGAAGTGCTCGATACCAATCTCAATAGTGTGTTCAACACCTGTCGCAGCGTGATCGAGGACATGCTCGAACAGGGTTATGGACGCATCATCAATATCTCGTCGATCAACGGGCGCAAGGGACAGTTCGGTCAGGTCAACTATGCGGCGGCCAAGGCGGGGATGCATGGGCTGACCATGTCGCTGGCGCAGGAGACGGCCACCAAGGGCATTACCGTCAATACGGTGTCGCCAGGCTATATCGCCACCGATATGATCATGGAGATCCCCGACAAGGTTCGCGAGGCGATTCGTGAATCGATCCCGATGAAGCGCTTCGGAACCCCGGAGGAGATCGGGCGGCTGGTGACCTTCCTGGCCGACAAGGAGTCCGGCTTCATCACCGGTGCCAATATCGACATCAACGGCGGGCAGTTCATGGGCTGAGGGCCAGCAACTGCAGCTCCCGCGCCAGCTTCCATGGCGCGGGTTCCCTTCAGGGAGGCGGGAGCTGGGTCAGGCTTTCCAGGCTACGATCCAGCTCGCCCACTTCCCGATCCCACAAGGCCGGCGGGATTGGCCCGGTGGCGAGCAACTCGCACAGCACATCGCGCAGTTCCTCCGCCCGCGAGGGCGCCTGCCCCAGGTTGTCATTCAGGCGCTCCACCTGGATGGCGAGCCGCAGGGGATCGTCCCGTTGAGCGACCTGTCCGCCGGCGAGCAGCGCCAGATGGACGCGCACGCGCGCCAGACGTTCCTCGACTTCCGTGCGTTCCGGTGGGCTGCGGCGGGCGTCGTTGCGCCGCTTGTGGGCGTATTCCAGGTCGCTCGACAGCGCAGGCTCGCCGCTATGCTGGACATCCTGCGGCGATTCTCCTTCCAGGCTGGCCGCGTCGGCTCGCAAGTGAGCATCGAGCAGTGGCCGCACCCGGTGCCAGCGATGAACTTCTTCAGCCAGGGCAAGGCGCGCCAGGCGCTCGCGCCGCGCACGGATGATGCCCGACCAGCGTTTCCGCATGCCCTCGCTGCGCCGGCCATGAGGCAGCAGCTCGAGTGCCAAGGCCTCGTTGATGGCCTCATCGAGACGGGAGGCGTCGTCACTGGAAGTGGGGTGCCAGGCGTCCCAGCGCTCGATCAGGGCCTGCATGGCCTCGAGTTTTGCCTTGTTGCTGCTGTCGTGCTGCTTGCGGGCGGTATCCCGGCTGGCGAATATCTCGTCGCAGAGGTGGCGGAACTCGCGCCATAGGGTCTTCTCTTCATGGCGCGGCGCGCGCCCGAGGGCGCGCCAGCGTTTCTGCAGCGACTTGGCCTGTTCTGCTTGTCGTGCCGCCGGCTGTTCGCTGTCGCGCAGTTGGCGTGCCTCATCGATCAACTGGCGCTTGGCATCGGCAACCTCGCTGGCACGGCGTTCGATCAGGGCCTGGAGGGCATGCCGAATACGTCCAAAGCGGCGGCCGATGGCCTCCGCCTGATCGCGAGGGACCGGCGAATGGCGTCGCCATTGCTGACGGGCTCGGTCGCGGATTTCGCGCAGGGCATCGGGATCTGCCTGGTTCGATGGTTGCTCGAGCAGGGTTTCCAGTTGCTCGCAGAGCGCCTCCCGGGCTTCCAGGTTGCGCTGTCGTTTCGCCTGCTGTTGCTGACGCCATGGCGCCAGGCGTTCGTGGATGCGGTCCGAAGCGGCGCGGAACCGAGTCGATTGCTCGCGGTTGGCGGCGGCATCGCCGAGGTCCTTCCATTCCTTGATCAGTCGGCGATGGTGACGGTCGAGTTCGGCATCACCGAGCGTGTCGTCGTCGGCGAGTGCCGTGATGTCCTTGCAGAGCTGATCGCGCTTGGGCCCTGCCACGAAGCCTCGCCAATCGCGTAGCTCGGCGAGCCGGGCGCCCAGGCGCTTGAGCCGGGCGGTGTCGATGCGCTGGCGGGGAAGTTCGTCGGCCTGCTGGCGCAGGCGCTGATGAAGGCGGCTGGCACCCTTGAAGGCACCGCTTTCCAATAGCTGCTCGAGTTGAGCCAGATCGTCGCTGAAGCGGGCCAGGCGCGCTTCGAGGTCGTCATCCGCCGGCACTTGTTGTTGCCGTGCGAGCTGGTCGCGGGCTCGCTTCAGCAGTGGGGAAGGCGGGAGCTCGTCGGGCCAGCCGCAAGCATCGACCAGGGCGGCGAGGCGTTCGTCGTCACCGTCCTTCAGGGCCTGCTGGAGGGCGTCGGCACGTTCGTCCAGGCGCACGCGGGCCTGGACGATGCGGTCATAGCTTGCCAGGGCCGCGTCGTAGCGCTGGCGGAGCGCATCATCGGCGAGGTGCTTGTCGGAAAGCGCCTGCCAGCGGCTGGCCATCAGCTGCTTCTGCGATTTCAGGCTGGCGATGTCCTGATCGGCGAGGCGCTCGCCGTGACGCAGGCCGTCGAGGCTTTCCTCCAGCGCCTCGACCAGGGATTCGCGGGCCTGGTCGGCATCCTCGCGCTGGCGGTCGGCGGCGTCCTGGGCGTGTTCGTGGGCTTCGTGGTCACTGATGACCTTGCGGCAGCGTAGACAGGCGTCCTGGTAGCGACGTTCCTGGTCGGCCTCGGGGGTGTCTTCCAGTTGCGTCCATTCGCGTACCAGATGACGGAATCGTCCGGCATATAACGGTTCCCAGGCGCTGTTGGCGTGCGCCTCCAGCTTTTCCAGCAAGTCCCGGCGGCGTTCCCGGGCCGCCGCCAGGGAGGCCGCATCGGTGCGCAATCGGTTGAGGCGTTCGCGAGCGAGACGTGTCACGCGGCGATCCCGCCGAGCCTCGTTGACCAGGCGCGTCAGGCCTGCCTCGCTGGTGACCCGTTCGGCGGCGGCATGACGAACCGCCGCGATGCCGTTCTCGCAGGCTTGCCGAATCAGGGCGGGTTCGGTGTCGAGCCGTGCCAGGGCGGCAAGGCGCAATTGCTGGTTGTCGCCTTCCAGGGCAAGCCGCTCGAGCATCGCCGGATCGTCGAGCGTTTCGGCCAGGGCGATGCGGTGGCCCAGGTCGTGATGGCCCGCCCGACCGATGAGCAGCATGACCAGGCGTTCGCGCAGCTCCGCTGACTCGCCTTGCTCGGCGCGCAGGGTCAACAGGCGATCCGGGTCATCCAGCCGTTCCAGGGCGGCGTGACGCACGCTGCTGTCCTCGTCGACGGCGAGCCGCTCCAGCGCCTGGCGCTGGTCGTCGCGCTCGGGGTCGAGTCGTAAGGTGGCCTGGCGGCGGACCTCGGGGTCCGGGTGCCGCCAGCGTGGGGCGAACAATCGGCGAATCAGTCCTGACATGATGGTCCCGGCGAGGTCGCGGCTTGGCGGCGACACAGTAGGATGAACAGGGGCGGGCGAAATTGGCCCGACAAGTATCTAAGCATGCGTCGGCGCGGCAGAAAAGGGCGTCGAGCAGGAGTGTTGCCGTTACGAGACACTGACACGAAGGGGGCGTTGGGCTTATGATCAGTTGCAGGGTCCGGGGCTCTCGCTTAGCTTGGGAGCTGTATCCCGACCATCACCCGACGTGGAGTTCGGCAATGAGTCTCAAAGTGGAAAGAGACGGCATGGCATTCACCTTCAAGGGCGGTATGTTGCCGATGACGGTCATGGAGTTGGCCAGTGCCGATCCAGAGCACATTCGCGAGCAACTCGCTGGCAAGCTCAGTCAATCTCCGGCCTTCTTCCATCATACCCCGGTGGTGCTCAACGTCGAGCACCTCGATGAGCCGCATCTGGCGCTCGAACGGATCTGCGCGGTATGCCGCGCCCACAAGCTGCTGCCGGTGGCCGTGCGCGGCGGCCCGGATCCTGTCAAGCAATCGGCCTGGGCCCTGGGGCTCGGCTGGTTCCCGCCCCAGGAGGCGGATCGGCCTCGTTCCCTGGAGAGCGTGCCGGTAAGCGAGGCACCGGTGCCTGATGCTGAGGACGACGCGCCCCCCGTGGCCGATGAGATGGCGGGAGGCCGCATCTTTCGCGGTACGGTGCGCTCGGGCCAGCAGATCACCTCGCCCGAGGGCGATCTGGTCGTGGTCGGCGCGGTCAATGCCGGCGCCGAGGTGCTGGCCGGTGGCAGCGTGCATGTCTACGGGCCTCTGCGCGGTCGCGCCCTGGCCGGTATCCACGGTAACACCCAGGCCGGCATCTTCTGCCGCGAGCTGCGCGCCGAGCTGCTGTCCGTGGCCGGCAATTACAAGCGGCTCGAGGATATCGATCCGCGCCTGCTGGGTACCGCGATCCAGGTGCGCCTGAGCGAGGCGCAACTGAGTATCACGCCGTTGGACTGACACGGCCACACAACGACGATTCGGTGGCGCGTGGCGCCGCCCTTTCTCCCAACATGACAAACAGGATGTGACACTTGGCAAAGATCATCGTTGTGACCTCCGGCAAGGGTGGGGTCGGCAAGACAACCAGTGCAGCTGCCGTCGCCACGGGCCTGGCCCTGCGCGGGCAGAAGACCGTGGTGATCGACTTCGACGTCGGATTGCGGAATCTCGACCTGGTCATGGGCTGCGAACGTCGTGTGGTCTATGACCTGGTCAACGTCATTCAAGGCGAGGCGGGACTCAATCAGGCCTTGATCCGCGACAAGCGGATCGACAACCTGCATATCATGCCGGCCTCCCAGACGCGGGACAAGGACGCGCTGACCCTGGAAGGCGTGGAGCAGGTGCTCGAGACCCTGAACAAGGATTTCGATTACATCATCTGCGATTCTCCCGCCGGCATCGAGCGTGGAGCGCAGCTGGCCATGTACTTCGCCGACGAGGCGATCGTGGTCACCAATCCCGAGGTGTCCTCGGTGCGCGATTCCGATCGCATCCTTGGCCTGCTGTCCTCCAAGACGCGTCGTGCCGAGCGTGGCGATGACCCGATCAAGGAACACCTGCTGATCACCCGCTATAATCCGAATCGTGTGGATCGAGGCGATATGCTCAATCTCGAGGACATTCGCGAGATCCTGGCCATCAATCTGGTGGGCTTGATTCCGGAGTCCGAAGCGGTGCTGCGGGCCTCCAACCAGGGCGTTCCGGTCACCCACGACGATGCCAGCGATGCCGGTCAGGCCTATGCCGACACGGTTTCCCGGTTGCTCGGCGAGGAGGTTCCCCTGCGTTTTCATGAATACCAGAAGAAGAGTCTGTTGAGCCGCATGTTCGGAGGAGGCCGCCGGTGAAGCTACTCGATTTCCTGAAGCGCGAGCGCAAGCAGTCCGCCTCCGTCGCCAAGGAGCGGCTGCAGATCATCGTTGCCCACCAGCGCAGCCAGCGGGGGCAACCGGATTACATGCCGATGCTCGAGAAGGAGTTGCTGGAAGTGATCCGCCGCTATGTCCAGGTCGAGGATGATGCCATCAATATCAATCTGGACAGCGAGGACAACTGCTCCGTGCTGGAGCTGAACGTCACGCTTCCCAGAGCGTGAGATGGCGGCTGAGCCGCCGGCGGGGCTGTGCTAGGCTGTGGCTTCATGTCCCAGCCCACTCGGAGTGCATCGCCCATGGCGCAGAAGAAAGCCGCCCCGCTGACCTTCCTGTGGCACGATTACGAGACGTTCGGGGCCGACCCGCGTCGTGATCGGCCGTCACAGTTCGCCGCCATTCGCACCGATGCCGATTTCAACGAGATCGGCGAGCCCGTCGAGCTGTTCTGCAAGCCGGCCGACGACTATCTGCCGCACCCCCAGGCTTGCCTGATCACCGGCATCACGCCGCAACAGGCCAAGCGGCGCGGTCTTCCCGAGGCCGAGTTCGCCGGGCGGATCCAGGCCGCGATGAGCGAGCCGGGTACCTGCGCACTGGGTTACAACAACCTGCGCTTCGATGACGAAGTGGGGCGTCATCTCTTCTACCGCAACCTGATCGATCCCTATGCCCGGGAGTGGCAGAACGGCAATTCCCGCTGGGACCTGATCGATGTGGTGCGCGCCTTTCATGCCCTGCGACCCGATGGCATCGTCTGGCCGACTCGCGACGATGGCTCGCCGAGCTTCAAGCTCGAGGATCTGACGGCGGCCAACGGCATCGAGCATGCGGGAGCGCACGATGCCCTGGCCGATGTTCGGGCGACCATCGAACTGGCGCGACTCTTGCGACGCAGCAATGCCAACCTGTTCGATCACTTGCTGGCCATGCGCGGCAAGCGTGCGGTGGGTCAGGCCATCGATGTGGCATCGCGCAAGCCGGTCCTGCACATTTCGCGCCGTTATCCGGCGAGCCGGGGGTGCAGTGCTCTGGTAATGCCATTGGCGGAGCACCCGACCAACCCCAACGGGGTCATCGTCTATGATCTCGCCGTGGACCCCGAACCTCTGCTGTCGATGGATGCACAGCAGATTCGCGAGCGGGTCTTCGTCAGCAATGATGATCTGGCCGAGGGCGAGTCGCGCATTCCGCTCAAGGTCATCCATCTCAACAAGTGTCCGGTGATCCTGCCTGCCAATGCGCTCAAGGATGCCAGCGGGCCGCATCGGGGCGAGTATGGCGAGATCGTCGAACGCCTCGGCGTGGATGTGGCCTCCTGCCGACGCCACTGGAAGCTGCTGGCGGCGAACCCGGATGTCTCGGCTCGAGTTGCCGAGGTGTTCGCCGGGCCGCCCCCGGAGACACCTCAGGATCCCGACCTGATGCTCTACGCCGGCGGCTTCTTCTCGCCATCCGATCGCCAGCAGATGCAGCGGGTCCGCGACAGCGATCCCTGGGATCTGGTCGGCGCGAGCTTCGCCTTTCAGGATCCCCGGCTCGAGGAAATGCTGTTCCGCTACCGGGCCCGCAGCTACCCGGATACCCTGACCGGCGAGGAGCAGTCGCGCTGGGAGACATTTCGTTGGGAGCGCATGAACGATGCGACGGTTGCCGGCTTCACGCTGCCCGAATTCGCGCGGGAGATCGAGCGGCTCAACCAGGTGGCGCTGACGGATCGAGAGCGTCAGATCCTCGAGGAACTGGTGATGCACGTGGAAGCGATCATGCCGGCCCAGGCCTTCGGCGAATGACAGTGACCGCCGCTAGGTGAGCCCGCCTCGAGACGACATCGCCCGGCCTGTGCCGGGCGATGTCCGTTATGGAACACATGCATCAGCGCCGCCTTGCGGCATGCTATGTCAGTGTTCCTGTTTCGGCAGTGGCGTCAGTTCCGCCTTGAGGGACAGCACGTCGCTGGCGCTGTCGCCCGGGTCGTGGGTGATATTGACCGTGGGCCCTTGCGTCAGGTCGCGCCAGGTCTCGCGAAGCGCGTCGGGCGTCACCTCCATCACGCGTTCGGCGAGTCGCTGCCGGTGGTCGAACCCGGTGTCCTCAAGGGCCAGCGCCTGCCACAGGCGATTGGTACGGCCCGCCAGGCTGGTGTCGCGCTGCAGCAGGTCGTCGCGTACCGCCTGGCGATAGGGGGCCAGGTCGCTGGCCTTCAGGCCGTCGAGGCGTGTGTTGAAGCCGTCGATGAAGGCATCGATGCGTTCCTGGATGGTTTGGCTTGGCGTGTCTGGCGATTGCACCAGAAAGGCGATGCCCGGGGCATCGAGCAGTGGCCGATAGCCGGCGTTGACCACGTAGCCCAGCTGCTGCTCGGTGCGTAGCTGCTGGTAGAAGGGGGTCTCGAGAAGCCGTCCCAGCACCGAGAGCCTGGCTTGTGTCGACAGCTCGCGGTCCGCCCCCTGCAGGTAGCGCATGACCAGGAATTCTTCACGTTCGGTGTCGGGCTTCAATGCGGGAAGCGACTTGCTGGCGCGCAAGGTCTCCAGTTCGGGAATCGCGTCGTGGGAGAGCTGTGGTCGCAGGTCCTCGGCGACGCGGCGCGCCTGCTGTTCTGCCTGCTCGGCGTCCAGGTCGCCGACAGCCATGGCCTCGAGATGCAGCTCGTCGAGGAAGGCCTCGCGGAAGTCGCGCAGTGCCTGGGCATCCAGGTCCTCGCTGGCCGCGAGCAGCGCCTCGGGGGACCACTGCGGGCGAATCAGGGCTTCGGTCAGGGTGCGGCCGGCCTGTCGGTAGAGGTCGTCCTGAGGCGCGTTGCGCCAGCCTCGACGCAGGCGTTCGCGAACCCGTTCGACGCTGTCGGGCTCGATCTTGCCGTCGTGCAATTGTTCCAGCACGCGCTCGATCAGCCGGTCCTGGCGATCCCGCCAGCCGGAAAACGACAGCGTGATGCCCCGGGCGTGTGCATAGGCTTCGAAGCCGTGTCCGGCCAGGCGTGCGGGGTAGAGTGCTTCGTTGAGGCTGTCCTGCAGCCAGCCGGCGAGCAGCCGGGACAGGGCGGCCTTGCGGGCGTCATGGCTGGCGTCGGGGTGCTGAAGACTGAAGCGCCACTCGACCTTGGGGGTGTCGAAGCTGGCATCGCGCATGTGCCAGAACTCGAAGCCCGGCTCGTCGAGGCGTTTCCGGGGCTGCTCGTCCTGTTGGCCGTCGAACAGTTCGAGATCCTCGGCGATGTAGGGGTTGGGCTCGGGCAGCGACAAGCCTGCCAGAGGCTGGGCGCTGTCGTCTTCGAGGGCGACCGGGGTCCAGGGAGTGTCGAACCAGGGCGAGGTACGCTCTCCTTCCACCTCGGGGCCGCTGTAGAGTCTCAGCATGTTGTCCGGACGCAGTGCCGACAACCAGGTATCGATGCCCGAGGCATCGAAGCCGTCCATGCGGTAGGGGGCGTAATTGACGTCCTCGACGGGATAGCGAGAAAGGTTCATCGACAGCCGCATGGCATCGTCCAGGGCGGAGCCGTGCTGCTGGAAGCGGAATGCCTGTTCGGCGAGCCGGGCCTGTTCGTCGTAGCGCCATGCCTCGACGCCGTTGTCCCGGATGGCGCGGATCGCGGCAAACAGGCTGGCCTGGATGCGCTGGATGTGTCGCGAGCCTTCCGGCGTCAGGCTGATGTCCACCTGGAACAGAGCGTGCTGGCCATCGCCGCGGGTCACGCCGGCGGAGAGTCCGTCGGCCCAGCCGGCATCGCGCAATATGGCGAGCAGGCTGCCATTGCCTTCGTGGCCGAGCAAGCTGGCCAGATAGCTGGCCGACTTGTGGCGATAATCGGTGATCGGGTCGGGGACCGGGAAATAGAAGCTCAGTTGGCGGCTGTCACGCAGCGACTTGAGCCTGGCTGCCGCGGGCAGGCGCGACGCGTCGGCGAGTGGTGTCTCGATGATCGGGCGCGACAGGCCCCGGTCGGGCACGTCGCTGAAGTTCTCGCGTACCAGCGTTTCCAGTTCGTCCAGAGGCTGCGGCGCGACCACGGACAAGTGCATGACATGGGCGCCATAGTGATCGCGGTAGAAGTGCTGGATGCGCTCGCGCAGGCCGGGCTCGCCTTCGGGCCTGTCGGCCAGGGTCTCCAGGCTGCCCACCGAAAAACCGGTGGTGGGGTGCTCGGGATTGAGCAGTTGATTGAGCACGTCGTTGCGACGGCGTCCTTCGTTGCGCTTGCGGGCGATGTATTCCGAATGGACGACCTTGCGCTCGTTCTCCAGCCGGTCGGCATTGAACAGCGGATTGACGAAGAAGCGGCTGAAGCGATCCAGGGCGCCGGACAGGGCATCGGGCTCGATGGAGAAGAAATAATTGGTGTCCTGGGACGCCGTGAAGGCATTGTGCTGACCGCCGTGGCGCGTCAGGTAGCTTTGGTAGGCGTCGGCTTCCGGATAGCTTTCGGTGCCCAGGAACAGCATGTGCTCGAGGTAATGAGCCAGGCCGGGCAGGTCATCGGGATCCTGGGCACTACCTACGTCCACGTTCAGTGAGGCGGCGGCCTTGTCGGCCTCGCTGTCGCTGACCAGCAGGGCGGTGAGCCCGTTGTCCAGGGTCAGGACGCGGTAGTCTCGCTCGTCGTGGGGGCTGACGCGGGGCGTGGTGACCTGTTCGGTATCGTGGGTCGCCTGCTGGGCGATGCTGGTGCCGGGCAGCAGCATGGCCAGTGCCAGCGAAGCGGCCAGGCATGGGCGTGATGGTCGGATCATCGTGTCTCCTGTTCGGGATTCCTGCGTAGCATGGGGCCGATGGGGTAGGCGCAGGAGGCTTCCTGGTTGCCGGGATCATTCACCCCTCTTGATACAGGAAAAGCGCCCAACAGTTCCTCGTCTGCCGGCATCAGGCGCTGGCGGGCATCGGCAGTCGGTGTTTGCGGGTCGAGCCAGGGGATGGCGTCGTCGGGCTCGATCACTGCCGGTAACCTGTCGCTCAGCGGAGAGAGCAGGGAAGGGCTGGGGACCGTGATCAGTGCCAGGGAGTCGTTGTATTCGGTGAGGGTGGTGTGAAAGCGGCACCACAGGCCGGCCAGCAACAGAGGACCACGATCGACCCGGGTGACCAGGTAAGGTTGCTTGGCCCGAGGCATGGGACGCCACACGTAGACGCCGCCGACCGGCACCAGGCAGCGTCGGGCCGCGAAGGCGTCGCGAAACATGGCGCGCGATTCCAGTGATTCCGCCCGCGCGCAATGAGGGGCGTGGTCGAGCACCTTGAGCCAGGGTGGCGTCAAGCCCCAGAAGGCCCGGCCGAGCCGGGGGCGCCCCGCCTCCAGGCGAATCAGGGGAAGCGGTTGTCGAGGGGCGAGGTTGGTGCCCGTGAGCGGCGTCTCGTCCACGGCCAGATCCGGCAGCAGGCGGTCGAGAGCGAGGGGCGGAATGTAGAGTCGGCCGGCCATGGGACCTCCGGGATGTGGTGCGACAGGGTAACCAAGACACGGGGGCGAGAAAAGCGACTGTCGTCACCGGGCTTGCGTTGCGCGACAAGGACGATATGCTATTGGAAACAGTGTTCGCTTCCTGTCATGCTCGATGGCATGGCTGGCGCGACTCGCTGTCCTTTCCATACCCCGCGAGGAAGCCGATGGCTCGACCCAGACAGCATGCCCCCGAGACGCTCCATGCCCAGGTCATGGCGGCCTGTGACGCCTGGCTTAAGGAGCATCCGGTGCATACGCTGTCGCTGCGCTCCCTGGCCCGCGAGGTCGGCTGTGCGCCGAGCACGCTGCTAAAGCTCTACGGCAGCTTCAACAACCTCTTGCAGCACGTCAACATCGAGACCTTGGGGCGCTTGCGCGTTGCCATCGACCCCCTCCTCGAGGAAGGCTCACCGGAGCAGCGCCTCAAGGCGCTGGCGCTGGCCTACTGGGAATTCGCGCGTCGGGATCCCTATCGCTGGCAGTTGCTGTTCGACTACCCGCTGGCCCAGGAAGGCGAACTGGATCGTCGTCAGAGCGACATGATCGAGGCGTTGTTCCTGCGTGTGGAAAACACGCTGAAGGAACACCAGCCGGCACTGGACGACATGCAGGCGCGCCGTCTGGGCCGCACGCTGTGGGGCAGCGTGCATGGCCTGGTGCAGCTCGGGCTCAACGAGCGCCTCGGCTATTGGCAGAGCGAGCCGCTGGAAGTCGAGGAGTTGCTCGATCAGTTGTCGACCACCATGCTGGCTGGCCTGAAGACGCCTCCCGAATCGCCGTGACGCCTCTGACGACATGGGGCGCGCCGCTGCTGGCTCTGGCGGCGCTGCTCTGGTGGATAGCCCGCTCGCCGCGCACCTTGATCCGACGGATGGTGTTCATGACGGTGCACCTGATGTATCGCATGCGCTTCCAGGGGCGTCGCCATATTCCGGCTCATGGCCCTGCTCTGGTCGTCTGCAATCATGTCGGTTTCGTGGATGCCCTGGTGATCGGTGGGGCCAGTCCGCGGCCGTTGCGCTTCATGATGGATCGCCCCATCTACGAATCCCGTTGGCTGAACTGGCTGTTCCGGCTGGTGGGCGCCATCCCCGTCGATTCCGATCGCCGCGACCCGGGCGGTTTGCGGCGTGCCCTCGATCAGGTCAGCCAGGCCCTGCGCGACGGTGAGGTAGTGATGCTTTTCCCCGAGGGGCGCTTGACCCCCAACGGCGATATCCAGCCATTCCGGCGAGGCCTGGAGTTGATCCTGGCCCGGGACGCGGTGCCCGTGGTGCCGGCCGGCCTGGCCGGCTTGTGGGGCTCCTGGACCTCGCATTGCGGTGGTCCGGCGTTGAGCAAGTGGCCACGCCGTTTCCGGGCGAGGGTCGCGCTCTATTTCGGCGAGCCGGTGCCTCCCGAGGAAGCCGAACTCGACCGCCTCGAAGCCCGAGTGCGGGCACTCAAGGCGGAGGCGGATGCCTGGGTGGAGAGCGGGCGGCGCGCCTAGCTCGTGGCGACGACGGCGCGGCGTACCGCCTGCCAGCAGCGTGCCGCGGTGATCAGGTTGTCGCGAACCTCGAGGATCTCCATGCGTACCGGGCCGATCTCCAGGCAGACTGGCCCCTCGGGGAAGGATTCCAGGTACTCCAGGATCAAGCCATTGAGGGTCTTGGGGCCGTCGGTGGGGAGCTGCCAGCCCAGCGACTTGTTGATATCCCGGATGTTGGCGGTGCCGTCGATGACGTGGCTGCCGTCTTCCTGGGGATGGATGTCTTGATCCTGGCTGGCCACGTCAGTGGTGAACTCGCCGACGATCTCCTCGAGAATGTCCTCCAGGGTCACCAGTCCTTCCACGTCGCCGTACTCGTCGACCACGATGCCGATGCGCCGCTTCTGCTTCTGGAAATTGAGCAACTGGGTGTGCAACGGGGTCGACTCCGGAATGAAGTAAGGCTCCCGGGCTTCCTGCACGATGGCCGCCTTGGTCACCTCGCCGCGCGACAGGAAGCGTGCCGCATTGCGCAGGTGCAGCATGCCGATGATGTTGTTGATGTCGCCCTTGAAGACCGGCAGTCGGGTGTGCTGGCTAGTGCGTATCTGGGCGAGGATGTCGTCCAGGTCGTCATCAAGGTCGATGCCCGAGACTTCGTGGCGGGGCACCATGATGTCATTGACCGTGACATTCTCGAGATCGAGGATCGAGACCAGCATGGCCTGGTGGCGGCGAGGAATCAGCGGCCCTGCTTCATGGACCACGGTGCGCAGCTCGTCACGGGTCAGGTTGTCGCCGTCGCCTTCGATGTTCTTCACGCCGAGCAGGCGCAGCAGGCCATTGGAAATGACGTTGACCAGCCAGACCAGCGGATAGAGCAGCTTGAGCAGCGGTTCGAGGATCAGCGACGCCGGATAGGCGATGCGGTCAGGCTTCACCGCGGCGTAGGTCTTGGGGGTGACCTCGGCGAAGATCAGGATCGTGATGGTCAGCAGGGTGGTGGCGACCGCGGGCCCCGTGACATCGCCGAAGAAATGGATAGCGATGATGGTGGCGATAGAAGCCGCCAGGTTGTTGACGAAGTTGTTGCCGATCAGGATGACGCCGATCAGGCGGTCGGGGCGGCCGAGCAGGCGCATCACGCGCTGCGCGCGCCCTTCGCCACTACCGGCCCGATGGCTCAGGCGATAGCGGTTGATCGACATCATGCCGGTCTCGGAGCTTGAGAAGAAGGCGGAAAGGCAGATGAGCAGCAACAGTAGGCTGAACAGCAATCCCAAAGGGAAATCGTCGTTCAAGTCTAAGGGTCCTCAATCAAGGGTCAGGCTCGAGTTGTAGGGACTGGGCCGGGCACTGTCAAGGCAACTCAGCCCCGGGTCAGCAATACCTCGAGAACGAACTTGCTGCCGAAGTAGGCCAGCAGCAGCATCAGATAGCCGACCAGGGTCCAGCGGACGGCACGCATGCCGCGCCACCCCAGCCAGTGATGGCAGGCCAGCAGGATGGCGAAGATCACCCAGGCCAGCAATGAGAGTACCGTCTTGTGCACCAGGTGCTGGGCGAACATGTCCTCGACGAACACGAAGCCGCTGGCGATCGCCAGGCTCAGCAGGACCATGCCGGCCCAGATCAGCTCGAACAGGATGCGCTCCATGCTGGTCAGAGGCGGCAGTGACTGGACCACGCCACGGATGTGGTGGTGGCGCAGCGCCTGATTCTGCACACCAAGCAGGATCGCCTGGAAGGCGGCGATCGCCAGGAAGGCGAAGGCCAACGCCGAACTCAGGGCATGCAGGGCAATGCCCGGCGTCATGCCGGGATGACGTTCGGGGCTGGGCAGGCCGATGGCCAGCAGCAGAGTGAGGCCGGCCAGCGGGAAGAGGCCGGCGGCCACATTGAGGACCGGTTTGAACAGGCTGACTACCAGCAGCGTCAGTACCGCCAGGCCGCTGGCCAACACCGCGCTGGTGGACAGGCCGGGCAGCATGGAGTCGCCCTGGTCGAGCAGGCCGATGGCGAGTGGCAGGTGGCAAAGCAGCCCCAGCAGGCCGAAGCTGCGCACCAGTGCGGTGCGCGGGGGCACCCGTCGAGCCAGGGTAAGGCCCTGCCAGGAAGCGGCCGCAACGTAGAGGATGAAGGCCATGACGGCAAGTGGGAGCGCGTGCATCGATGCTATCCGTGCGCCTTCGCCAGCGCCTGGTGACATGAAATGGAACGATTACTATACCGAATCGTCCCGATGCCTGACAGCCGCGAACGAAAGATGATGGTAGCCACTCGTGGAGACTCGTGGTCACAAGGCGTATAATTTTTGGCCATTGCGGGGAAGTCGCGGCTTCCCAGGCCATCGTCAGCGGAGAGGCCCATGTTCCAGAATCTCAGTGATCGTCTATCCCAGACGCTCAAGTCCATCAAGGGTCAGGCGCGCCTGACCGAAGACAACGTCAAGGACACCCTGCGGGAAGTGCGCCGGGCTCTGCTCGAGGCCGATGTCGCGCTGCCGGTGGTGAAGGCGTTCATCGACCGTGTGCGCGAGCGCGCCGTGGGTCAGGAGGTGTCGAAGAGCCTCTCGCCCGGCCAGCAGTTCGTCAAGATCGTCCAGCAGGAGCTCGAGGCGATCATGGGCGAGGCCAACGAAGGGCTGGCCCTCAAGGGAACGCCGGCCGTAGTGCTGATGGCCGGCCTGCAGGGGGCGGGCAAGACCACCTCGGTGGCCAAGCTGGCGCGCTACCTGCGCGAGCGCGAAAAGAAGAAGGTGCTGGTGGTGTCGGCGGACGTCTATCGCCCGGCGGCCATCGACCAGCTCGAGACGCTGGCCAAGGAGGTCGAGGTCGACTTCTTCCCGTCGAGCAGCGACCAGCAGCCGGTGGACATCGCCGAGGCGGCCATCAAGCACGCCAAGATTCAGTTCCACGACGTGGTACTGGTCGACACCGCCGGTCGCCTGGCCATCGATGAGGCGATGATGGCGGAGATCCAGTCCCTCAACCGTGCCGTGTCGCCGGACGAGACGCTGTTCGTGGTCGATGCCATGACTGGCCAGGATGCCGCCAATACGGCCAAAGCGTTCCATGAGGCACTGCCGCTGACCGGGGTGATCCTCACCAAGGCCGATGGCGATGCCCGTGGCGGCGCGGCCCTGTCGGTGCGACACATCACCGGCAAGCCGATCAAGTTCATGGGGGTCGGCGAGAAGGTCGACGCCCTGGAACCCTTCCACCCCGACCGGGTCGCTTCGCGGATTCTCGGCATGGGCGATGTGCTGTCGCTGATCGAGGAAGCCGAGCGTACCGTCGACAAGGGCAAGGCCGAGAAGCTGGCCAAGAAGGTCAAGAAGGGCGACGGCTTCGACCTCGAGGATTTTCGCGACCAGTTGCAGCAGCTCAAGAAGATGGGCGGCATGGGCGGATTGCTCGGCAAGCTGCCCGGCATGGGGCAGATGGCCGAGATGGCCCAGGGGCCTGGTCCCGAGAAGGAATTCGGCAAGCTCGAGGCGCTGATCAACTCCATGACGCCCAAGGAGCGTCGCCGCCCCGAGATCATCAATGGGTCACGCAAGCGTCGCATCGCCGCCGGTGCCGGCCTCCAGGTGCCCGACCTGAATCGCCTGCTGAAGCAGCACAAGCAGATGCAGAAGATGATGAAGAAGGCCGGCAAGAAAGGTGGCATGCAGAAGATGATGCGTGGCATGCCCGGCATGATGGGCGGGGGGCAAGGCGGCCCCGGTGGCCCGGGCGGCATGGGCGGACCCGGCGGCATGCCCTGGCGCTGAGCGTAGCCGGGTGTGTGCAAAAAGGTTTCCAAGCCGGGGAGATTTCCGTAGAATGTCGCGTCTTCACTGGCAGGTCCGCGTCGATTCGCGGGCATCGTCGTGACCGAACGACTCGGTGGTGGGGATCGAAAGCCCACCGCTGAACCGATTGTCGAAGGGTGAGCCTTCGATCGACAACCTCCTTAACTCAACCGAAGGACAGTCAACGCATGGTTACCATTCGTCTGGCACGTGGTGGCGCCAAGAAGCGTCCCTTCTATCATCTGGCCGTGACCGACTCGCGCAAGCCGCGTGATGGTCGTTTCATCGAGCGTCTGGGCTTCTTCAACCCGGTGGCGCGTGGTCAGGAAGAGCGTCTGCGCATCGACCTGGACCGTATCAGCCACTGGCAGGAACAGGGCGCCCAGCTTTCCGACCGTGTCGCCGAGCTGGTCAAGGAAGCCCGCAAGCAGGCCTGAAGGGCCTGATACGGTCGCATGTCCGATACAGAGTCGACCATGAAGACGCGAGCCGAGCGAGAGTCGCCCCCCGAGCATGTCGTGCTGGGCAAGCTGACCAGCCCGTACGGGGTCAAGGGGTGGCTGAGAGTGTATTCGTACACCAGTCCCATGGAAGGCATCCTCGAATACGATGAGTGGGTGCTGCGCCATGGGGGCGTCGAGTCGCGTTACCGGCTGTCCCAGGGACGTCGGCATGGCAAGGGCCTCGTGGCCCGGCTCGAAGGTGTCGACGGCCGTGATCAAGCCGAGACGCTGGCGGGTGCCGAGATACTGCTGCCCACGGCCGAGTTGCCCGAGCTGTCCGGGGACGACGAGTTCTACTGGTACCAGCTGGAAGGCCTCTCCGTCGTCACGACCGAGGGCGTGGCCCTGGGGCGTGTCGAGTACCTCTTCGAGACAGGCGCCAATGACGTCCTGGTCGTCAGGGGACGCGAAGGCGAGAGCGTCGACGCACGCGAACGCCTGCTGCCCTTTCTGCCCGACGAGGTCGTCCGGGAGGTGGATCTCGAGGCCGGTCGGATGATCGTCGACTGGGATCCGGCGTTTTGAGCCGGAGCGACGCGGCGATGTGGGTCGGTGTCGTCTCCCTGTTTCCCGAGATGTTCGAGGCGCTGACGCGCCAGGGCGTCACGGGGCGGGCCGTGGACAAGGGGCATATCGAGCTGGCGTTCTGGAACCCCCGGGACTACGCCACCGATCGGCACCGCACGGTGGATGATCGTCCCTATGGCGGCGGGCCGGGCATGCTGATGAAGGTCGACACCCTGCGTGCGGCCATTCATGACGCCCGCTCGCAAGCAGAGGCTGCTACCGGCCAGCGGCCGAGGGTGATCTATCTGTCACCCCAGGGGCGCCGCCTCGATCAGCGTGGCGCCCGGGAGCTGGCATCTGGCCCGCCCCTGGTGGTGGTGGCCGGACGCTATGAAGGCATCGATGAGCGGGTGGTGGAAGCCGACATCGATGAGGAATGGTCGATCGGCGACTATGTGCTCAGTGGCGGTGAGCTGCCGGCCATGGTGCTGATCGACGCAGCGGCAAGGTTGGTGCCCGGTGTACTGGGGCATCAGGATTCCGCGCTCGAGGACTCCTTCAACGACGGACTGCTGGATTGCCCGCACTATACCCGTCCCGAGGATGTCGATGGGCGGCGGGTGCCGGACGTGCTGCTCAGCGGCCATCATGGCGCCATACGGCGCTGGCGCCTGAAGCAGTCGCTGGGGCGGACCTGGCTGAGACGTCCCGACCTGCTGGAAGGCAGGACGTTGAACGACGAACAGCAGGCGCTGCTCAAGGAGTTCATCGAGGAATACGCGCTGTCCTCCCGTTAGGGCAGGGCGGAGGTGCAGGACGCGGCCCCGATGCGGGCAGCGGACCTGTGTCACCAACGACGCTCCCGTGCCTCGACTCGCTCGAGCGCCGGGATCACGATTCGCCGGCCATCCATTGCCGGTCCGGCGAGTCACGTAATGTTATCGAGGAGTTGAATGTCATGAGCAGCAAGAACAAGGTGATCCAGGCGCTCGAAGCCGAGCAGATGAACAAGGACGTGCCGGAATTCGCCCCGGGCGATACCGTGGTGGTCCAGGTTCAGGTCAAGGAAGGTAACCGCGAGCGTCTCCAGGCCTTCGAAGGCGTGGTGATCGGCAAGCGCAACCGCGGTCTGAACTCCGCCTTCACCGTGCGCAAGGTCTCTCACGGTGTCGGCGTCGAGCGGACCTTCCAGACTTACAGCCCGCTGGTCGATTCCATCAGTGTCAAGCGCCGCGGCGATGTTCGCCAGGCCAAGCTGTACTATCTCCGCGAGCGCAGCGGCAAGTCTGCTCGCATCAAGGAAAAGCTGGCCTGAAGCCCGCCTACCGGGCATGACGCAGCCGATGGCTAGCGTCCAGCGAGACCCCGTCACCGCGCCTGCGGGGCGGGGTTTTTCATGTCGTGGAACGAGCACCGGCGGTGCGGACGCGCGGAGTTGACGGTATGTCGCCCCACCTCGACGACTCTGCCCTGATCGATGCCTTTCTCGATGGCCTCTGGCTGGAGCGGGGCGCCAGCGACAACACCCTGGCGGCCTACCGTCACGATTTGCAGAGCTGGCGGGCGCAACTCGCCGAGCATGGTGCCACCCTGCTGGCACCACCGCCGAAGGCGCTGGCGGACTGGCTGGAGGCACGTCGCGAAGCGGGCTACAAGCTGCGCAGCAATGCGCGGCTGCTCTCCAGCCTCAGGCGCTTCTACCACTGGGCGTTGAGCGAAGGTCGTATCGAGCATGATCCGCTCGCCGAGGTCAGGCTGCCTAGGGTGACGCCTTCGCTGCCCAATACGCTGGAGGAGAGCGAAGTGGAGCGCCTGCTCGAGGCGCCGGATGTCGACACCGCTCTGGGACTGCGCGACCGTGCCATGCTCGAGGTGCTTTATGGCGCTGGATTGCGGGTCACGGAACTGGTCGGCCTGACCACCGATGCGCTCAATCTCCGCCAGGGCGTGGTGAGAGTGCGTGGCAAGGGCGACAAGGAGCGCCTGGTACCGCTCGGCGAAGAGGCCGTGGACTGGCTCTCGCGCTATCTGCGCGGTGCTCGCGGCGCCCTGATGCGTGACGTGACGCGCCCGGCCCTCTTTCCGGGGCGAGGCGATGCCTGCCTGACACGCCAGGCCTTCTGGTATCGTATCAAGGCACATGCCCGCAGTGCTGGCATCGATCGTTCCTTGTCCCCACACACCCTGCGACATGCTTTCGCTACCCACTTGTTGAATCATGGGGCCAATCTGCGTGTCGTACAGCTGCTGCTGGGTCACAGCGACCTGTCGACCACGCAGATCTATACCCATGTGGCGCAGGTCCGGCTCGAGGCCCTGCACGCCGAACATCATCCCCGAGGCTGAATCATGAAAGTATCGACCCTCTCCCTGGCCGGCGGCCTGCTCGCCGCTACCCTGACACTGCCTTCCCTGGTCTGGGCCGACGTGCCTGAGGCCCTCGAGACGCTTGAGGTATCAGGCCACCGCATGCCGGTAAAGGACGTGCGGGAAACCCCCATGGCGGATATCTACGAGGTGCGCCTGGAGACCGGGGAGACCTTCTATACCAACGCCGAGGGGAATTATTTCCTGGTGGGAGACCTTTACGAGAAGGCCGATACCGGGCTCGTCAATCTGACCGAGAAGGCGCGCAATACCGAGCGTGCCAGCCGGGTGGAAGGCATTCCCGATGACCAGCGCGTGACCTTCCGGGGTACCGAGACGCCTCAGGCCAAGGTCGTGGTGTTCACCGACACGACTTGCCCCTATTGTCAGCGTCTCCATGAGGAAGTGCCGCGTATCAATGAGCTGGGCATCGAGGTGGATTATCTGGCCTTCCCTCGGGGCGGCATGGATTCGCCCGGTGCCCGGGAACTGCAGGAGGTATGGTGTGCCGACAACTCGAGCGAGGCACTGTCCGCCGCCTTCCGTGACGAGTCGCTGGAAAGTGACGCAACCTGCGACAATCCGGTCGAGGAACAGTATCATCTGGGGTTGGAACTCGGTGTGCAGGGCACGCCGGCCATCATCCTGCCCGATGGTCGCCTGGTACCCGGCTATGTGCCGGCGGAACGCCTGGCGGCCATGCTCGGGCTGAAAGACTGATAGAGCCGCGCCGTCGAGCGCCGGCGGCGGAGTTCGCTCCGCCACGCTTGGACACATGTCAGAACAAGGGGAAAGACATTGAAACCGGTGAGAGTGGGAATCTGTGGCCTGGGTACTGTCGGAGGCGGGACCTTCAACGTGCTGACACGCAACGCCGACGAGATCGCCCGTCGGGCGGGGCGGCCCATCGTCATTGAACAGGTGGCCTATCGAAGCCCCAACCCCGAGTGCGACATCACCGGTATCAAGACCACCCAGGATGTCTTCGAGCTGGCCTCCAATCCCGATATCGACGTGGTCGTCGAGCTTATCGGCGGGTATGACGTGGCCCGGGAGCTGGTGCTGACCGCCATCGATAACGGCAAGCACGTGGTCACTGCCAACAAGGCCCTGATCGCGGTGCATGGCAACGAGATCTTCCAGGCTGCCCACGAGAAGGGCGTGATCGTGGCCTTCGAAGCCGCGGTGGCCGGTGGCATTCCGGTCATCAAGTCGCTGCGCGAGGGCCTGGGAGCCAACCGCATCGAGTGGCTGGCCGGTATCATCAACGGGACCGGCAACTACATCCTCACGCACATGCGCGACGAGGGCCGGGCCTTCGAGGATGTGCTGGCCGAGGCGCAGGCGCTGGGATATGCCGAGGCCGACCCGACCTTCGATGTCGAGGGCATCGATGCCGCTCACAAGCTGACCATCCTGGCGTCCATCGCCTATGGTGTGCCCCTGCAGTTCGAGAAGGCCTACACCGAGGGTATCTCCCGGGTCACCGCCGAGGACGTCGAGCAGGCTGACAATCTTGGTTATGTCATCAAGCACCTGGGGATCTCCAAGCGCACCGACGCCGGTCTCGAACTGCGGGTTCATCCGACCCTGATTCCCAAGGAACGGCTGCTGGCCAATGTGCACGGTGTGAAGAACGCCATCGCCGTGATGGGCGACGCCGTGGGGCCGACGCTCTACTACGGCGCCGGTGCCGGCGCCGAGCCGACCGCCTCGGCGGTGGTTGCCGATGTGCTCGACGTGGCGCGCGACATCGCGACCGATCACCACTATCGCGTCCCCTATCTAGCCTTCAGCGGCATCGGCGAAGGCGATGATCAGCCGCAGATCATGCCCATGGAGGAGATCGATACCGCCTACTACCTGCGTCTGCTGGCGGTGGATCGCCCTGGCGTGTTGGCTCGGGTGGCGACCATCCTCTCCGAAGAAGGGATCTCCATCGAGGCATTGATCCAGAAGGAAGCCACCGAGGGCGAACTGGTGCCGATCATCCTGTTGACGCACAGCACTCGCGAGAAGCACATGAACGAAGCGATCCGTCGCATCGAGTCAATGGCCGACATCGCCGGCTCGGTGACCCGAATCCGGGTGGAGAGCCTCGACGAGCAGGAATAACCCAAGACGTGAAGAGAGAAGAAAAGAAGAGGGAAGGGGGCGCGGCAACGAGGGAAGCAGACCGCCAAACTGGCCCAGTCCACTGGGGCACCAAGGGCATTCTTCCCCCTGCAAGGTGCACAGCCCCTTGCGCTGCGGCACCGGGATTCGTGGGTCGCACCCTCCGTCAGGCGCATTGTGCCGTTGTTCTCTCTTCCAGCCCGGACAAGGTCCGGGCGCTCTTCCAGCTTCCAGCGGCGCAGCCGCGCTCTTCCTTCTAGCGAGGAAATCGAGCAATGCGTTATATCAGTACCCGCGGGCAGGCGCCCGCGCTTTCCTTCGAGGAGGTCGTGCTGACCGGCATGGCCAGCGACGGCGGGCTCTACGTGCCCGAGACGGTGCCTCAGCTCAGCTACGAGGAGCTGGCCGACATGGCCGGGTGCTCCTACGCCGAGATCGCCTTTCGGGTGATGAAACCCTATGTGGGCGGCGAGATTGATGACGAGACCTTCCGCGGCATCGTCCGTGATGCCTACCGCACCTTCAGCCATGACGCCGTGGTGCCGCTCAACCAGCTCGATGCCAACCACTACCTGCTCGAACTGTTCCATGGCCCGACCCTGGCGTTCAAGGACGTGGCCCTGCAACTGCTCGGGCGGTTGCTGGACCATTTCCTCGCCAAGCGCGGCGAGCGGGCGGTCATCATGGGCGCTACTTCCGGCGATACCGGATCGGCGGCCATCGAGGGATGCCGCCATTGCGACAACCTGGACATCTTCATCCTGCATCCCCATGAGCGGGTCTCCGAGGTACAGCGTCGCCAGATGACCTCGGTGCTGGCCGACAACGTCTTCAACATCGCCATCGAGGGCAACTTCGACGATGCCCAGGCGATGGTCAAGGCGAGCTTCGCCGATCAGTCCTTCCTGAACGGCACCCGGCTGGTAGCGGTGAACTCGATCAACTGGGCGCGCATCATGGCCCAGATCGTCTACTACGTGGCTTCCGCCGTGGCGCTGGGCGCGCCGCATCGCAAGGTCAGCTTCTGCGTGCCGTCGGCCAATTTCGGCAATGTCTTTGCCGGTTACATGGCGTACCGCATGGGCCTGCCGGTGGAGCGTTTCGTCATTGCCACCAATGCCAACGACATCCTGCATCGCACGCTCGCCGACAACGACTTTTCCAAGCGCGATCTGGTCGCCACCCTGGCGCCCTCCATGGATATCGTGGTGTCGTCCAACTTCGAGCGCCTGCTGTTCGAAGCCTATCAGCGTGATGGCAAGGCCGTGGCCGAGCTGCTCGAGCGCTTCCAGGACGAGCCGACGGCCCTGGCCGAGGCGCCGCTGTCGCGGTTGCGCGAATGTTTCGCCAGTCACAGCGTCGACGATGCAACCATCCTGGAAGTGATTCGCGAAGCGCACCAGCGCACCCAGGAGATCCTCGACCCACATACGGCCACCGGCTACCGCGCCGCCGAGCGCGAGCGCGGCGACGAGAGCGTGCCGATGATCACCCTGGCGACGGCTCACCCGGCCAAGTTTGCCGAGGCGGTAGTCAAGGCCGGCTTCCCCGGCGTGCCCTTGCCGCCGCACATGGAAGACCTGCTGGAGCGCGAGGAGCGTTATACGGTACTGCCGGCGGAGCTTTCCGCGGTGCAGGCGTTCGTTGCCGAGAACCGCCGTTAGTTGGCCCCGCCCGCTCAAGGCTGATCCGTCGACAGGTCTACGAGGGGGCGCTGTGACCCCTTCCTTGGGCGCTACCGATGCCATCCATGGCATCGGACCCCCTCTTCGACCTGTCCCCGGCGCCTCTTGCTAGGCTCGTTCCTGCGGGCCTTCATACTTCCCTCCCCCTTGCGGGGCGACGAGCGCAGCAATAGACCAGTGTTTCCCCTAATCAGAGGAGCCAGGCGTGAACGCCCCTGTCGATCTGCATGAATCCCTCAAACCGCGTATTCTGCCTCGCCCGCGGGATGCCGCCGTGGAGCAGCGCGCCCTGGCCGAGGGGCTGACGCCGCTGCAGGCGCGGATCCTGGCCGGTCGCCTGGGTGGCTATGAGGGCGAACTGGCGCCACTGGTGGCGCCGAGCCTGCGTTATCTGGCGCATCCCGAACGCCTCCAGGACGGGCGGCGTGCCGCCGAGCGCATTGCCCGGGCGGTGACCGAAGGCGAGCACATCGGCATCCTCACCGACTATGATGTCGACGGCATCACCTCTCATGTGGTGATTCGGCGGACGCTCAACGAGCTGTTCGGCATCCCCGAGAACCGCCTGCACAGTTTGATCGGTCACCGGATTCACGATGGCTACGGCATCAGCCTGCCGTTGGTGGAGCGTACCCTGTCGCTCTCGCCGCGTCCGAGCCTGGTGATCACCGCCGATTGCGGCAGCAGCGACGAACCGCGTATCGCCAGGCTTCGCGAGGCCGGTATCGACGTGGTGGTCAGCGATCACCACGCCCTGCCGACGGAAGGCCCGCCGGCCTCGGCCTTTGCCACCGTGAACCCCACCCGCGACGACTGCACCTACCCCGACCCGACCATCGCCGGCTGCATGGTCGCCTGGCTGGTCATGTCGCTGACCCGCAGTGTATTGATCGAATGGGGCGTGCTCGAACCGGCCACCCCAAAGCTGTCGCCCTGGCTCTCCTATGTAGCGCTCGGTACGGTGGCGGACTGTGTCTCGCTGGGCGGCAGTGTGGCCAATCGAGCGGTGGTTGCCCATGGACTGACGCTGATCAATCGAATGGAGGCAGCCTGCTGGCGGACCATGGCCCAGCGGCTGGGGGCCGACAGCGTGCCCTTCGATGCCGAGACGCTGGCCTTCCAGATGGGCCCGAGGATCAATGCCCGTTCCCGGCTCGACGATCCCTATGCGGCGTTGCACTTCATGCTGGCGGTGGATGATGCCACGGCGGCAGGGCACCTGGAGACGCTGGATCAGGACAACCAGTCGCGCAAGAGCATCGAGGCCGAGATGACCGAGCGTGCCCGAGGCTTGGCCATGGCCGAGCTGGAGGCCGGGGCACCGGTTCTGGTGGTGTTGCTCGAGGAAGGCCACCCCGGGGTGCAGGGCATCGTCGCCTCACGACTGGTGCAGGCCTTCGGTCGTCCCGCCTTGGTGCTGACACCGGCCGCACAGCCGGGCATGCTCACCGGCTCCGGGCGCTCCATCGAGGCCCTGCATCTGCGCGATGCCCTGCAGCGTGCCTTCGAGCTGGCGCCGGCCTCGCTGCCGCGTTTCGGCGGGCACCGTGGGGCTGCTGGTGTCGGTGTGCCCCGTGAGGCCTTCGACGATTTTCGCCAAGCGTTGCTGCAGGCGGCCCGCGAGCAGCTCGGCGATACGGAACTGGGCCCGCGTGTCTTCACCGACGGGGAACTCGAAGCCGGTCAACTGGACCTGAAGACGCTCGATGAGATCGAAGCGCTCGGCCCCTATGGGCGAGAGTTCGATGCGCCTCTGTTCGAAGGCGTGCTAAGGGTGGAAAGCCTGCGTACCGTGGGAGCCGACGGCAGTCACCTGATGCTCGAGCTATCCAGTGGCGCCACCAGCGTGCGGGCGATCTGGTTCCGCGCCCTGACGCCGGGCGAGATGCCGGCCTTCGACGCCGGCGACCTGCTGCGCTGCGCCTACAAGCTTAACCGCAACCGCTGGCGGGGACGGGAGTCTTTGCAACTGGTCATCGAGCATGCGGAGCCCGCCTGAGGAAACACTGATTTATTACTACGCTCGATATCTTGGCTGCCGGCGGTACTCAATATCCTCATTTACTGGCGTGTAAACTCCGGTATCTCCGTTCCGGCAGCAGCCAACCTATCTTCGCTCGCAACATAAATCAGCGCTTCCTTAAGTTGGAAGAGTGGGAATAGAGCTCGGCATTCCGCCTATTGCGTCTTCTTCAAGACGCGCAGCGTCGTACTTCCCTCTTCCCTCTTCCCTCTTCCCTCTTTTCTCTTCCCCTTTAGTACGTTGGCCAGACGCCGGGGGTGGCCAGTTCCAGCAGGTGGCCGTCCGGGTCGCGGAAGTAGAGGCTCTCGCCGCCCCGGGGCCAGTGCGTGCGCCCCTCGATCTCGATGCCATGACTCGTCAGGCGGCGCTCCCAGTCCTCCAGTGCTTCGGCGCCGATGGCGAAGGCCATGTGCGTGCGCCCGGTGCCGTCGTGGGGCGGAATGGTGCCCATCTCGTCAGGCAGCACGACCGTGTCGCGCGTCGCGCCTTCGAGAAACAGCAGCAGAACGGTGCCGCCGCCAGCATCATAGGCAGTGAAGCGCTGATCGGCGGTGAAGGCCGATAGCCCCATCACTTCCTCGAAGAAGGTCCGGGCCCGGACCATGTCGGTGACATACAGGGCCGTTTCCAGCACACCGTCGAGTCTGGGCATGGCGTTGCCTCCTTCTGGACTCTCTCTCATCAGCCTAGCAGGCCATGGGCTCAGTCCAGCCAGAACCACCAGACGATCAGGGCGATCAGGCCGAGTCCAATGAGATTGATGATCCAGCTCATGATGTCGTCTCCCGAGTGTCGGTCGCATCGCGTGGTGTGAACAGGCGCAGCCGACTGGCGTTGCCGACCACGGTGATCGACGACAGCGACATGGCGGCACCGGCGATCATCGGTGACAACAGGGTGCCGGTGAGTGGGTAGAGCACGCCGGCGGCAATGGGAATGCCGATCAGGTTGTAGCCGAAGGCGCCCATCAGATTCTGGCGGATGTTGCGCAGGGTGGCACGGCTGATCTCGATGGCGGCGACCACGCCGTGCAGCGAGTCACGCATCAGGGTGATGCCGGCGCTCTCGATGGCCACGTCGGTGCCCTGGCCGATGGCGAAGCCGACGTCGGCCAGGGCCAGGGCCGGCGCATCGTTGATGCCGTCACCGACCATGCCGACTCGCTCGCCGTCATCCTGCAGGCGCTGGATCTCGGCATGCTTGTCCTCGGGCAGCAGATCGGCGCGGAAGTCATCGATGCCGACTTCCCGGGCGATGGCCTCGGCGGTATGGGCATTGTCGCCGGTGAGCATGACGACCTTGAGACCGTCGGCACGCAGCCGTCGGACCGCGGCCACGCTGTCGTCACGCAAGGGGTCGCTGATACCGAAGATGGCGGTGAGCCGGCCATCGACGGCCAGATGGACGACGCTGCGTGCCTGGCGTTGCAGGCGTTCGGCGATGTCCTGGCCGGCGTCGAGCGCGACGCCCTGGTCCCGCAGCAGTCGGGCGTTGCCGAGCAACAGTTCGCTGCCTTCCGGCGTGCGGGCCGTGACGCCGCCTCCGGTCACTGACTGAAAGTCGTGAATATCCGCAGCCGTGACATTCGCCTGTTCGGCATAGGCCAGAAGAGCGTTGGCCAACGGATGTTCGGAGCCGCGCTCCAGAGCGTCCACCAGGGCGAGTGCCCGTTCGCGATCGCCGTCGAGGATCTCGGCCTCGGTGACCCTGGGCTTGCCTTCGGTCAGCGTGCCGGTCTTGTCGACCACTAGGGTCGTCAGGCGGCTGGCAGCCTGCAGCGCCTCGCCAGTCCGTACCAGAACGCCGTGCTCGGCGGCCTTGCCCACGCCGACCATGGTGGAGATCGGCGTGGCCAGCCCCAGAGCGCAGGGACAGGCGATGATCAGCACCGTGGTGGCGGTGACCAACATGTGGATGACCCGAGGCTCGGCGCCGAGGTTGAACCAGGCCAGCGCCGTGATCACCGCGACGATCATCACGGCAGGGACGAAGATGCTGGAGATGCGGTCGGCGAGCCGGCCGATGGGCGGCCGCGAGTTCTGGGCGCTGGCCACCTGCTCGGTGATGCGGCCGAGTCGGGTATCGGCGCCGACCCGGGTGGCGCGGTAGACCAGCGAGCCCTTGCCATTGACGGTGCCGGCGCTGACCTCGTCGCCGACCGACTTGGCCACCGGCAGGGGCTCGCCGGTGAGCATGGACTCGTCGACATGGCTGGCCCCCTCGCTTACTTCGCCATCCACCGGCAGTCGCTCGCCGGGCCGCACGCGCAGGTGATCGCCCTCGCGTACTGCCTCGATCTCGATCTCGCGTTCCTCGCCGTCGCGAATCACGCGCGCGGTGCGGCTCTGCAGATCGAGCAGGCGTCGCAGCGCCTCGCTGGTGCGGCCGCGAGCGCGCAGCTCCAGGGCGTTGCCCAGCAGGACCAGTCCGATGACCATCGCCGAGGCCTCGAAGTAGATGCCTCGCGCGGGCTCCGGTAGTGCGCCGGCGAAGGCCACCACCGCCATGGAATACAGCCAGGCGGTACCGGTGCCCATGGCGATGAGGGTGTCCATGTTGGCCTGGCGATGGCGCAGGTTTTTCCAGGCATTGAGGAAGAAGTGGCGCCCGGGGAAGACCATCACGGCCAGCGTCAGCACGCCCACCACCAGCCAGTAGAGGCGGCCGGCTCCGATCGGCTGGGGGTGGAAGACGAACATGCTGGCCATCAGCGGCACGGCCAGCGCCAGGGACCAGGCCGCGCCACGCATCAGGCGACGGTACTCGGCACCATCCCGTTCGGCGCGAGTTCGCTCGGCTTCGCGCATGTCGAGCACGGGCTCGGCGCCATACCCGACGCCCTCCACGGCGCCGACCAGCGCATCGAAGTCGGCGTTGCCTTGCACCTGGGCCGTGTGGGTGCCGAAGTTGACGCTGGCCTCGGTGACGCCCGGCACGTTTTCCAGTGCTCCCTGGACGGTACGCACGCAACTGGCGCAGGTCATGCCGGAAATCGAGAGTCGCCGGGCATGGCCCGTGTCCGCTGCCGCATCGTGTGTCGACGGTGCCGGGGTGTCGGGCGCCGGTGCGTGTTCGTCGGTAGCCGGGCCGGGCGGATAACCGGCCTCGTCCAGGGTCGCATCCAGCGCGTCGCCGGCCAGGGAGGTGGTGACCGTCAGGCGCTTGTCGGCAGGTTCGCCGATCACCTCGGCCTCGGCGTCACGGGCCTGGATGGCGCGTCGCATGCGGCTAACGCAGCCTTGGCAACTCATGCCAGGAATCAGGCGCTCATACCGGGTGCTCATGACGAGGTCTCCTGGCGGGATGAAGTGGAGGCATTCTCGGACTCGAGTGACGCGGGGAAGCTTTCGATCAGCCGACACAGGCTATGGCCATCGGGCGTGCCATCGGGCATGTCGGCCCAGGCGTCCAGCGCCTGTTCCATGCGCGAGGCCAGCGCTTCGAGCTCGCGGATGCGGGCGCGGATCTCCGGGAGTCGCTCGGCCATCAGGTCTCGTACCAGTGGACAGGGCGAGTCCCCATGATCAGCGTGTTCGAGAATCTGGCGAATCTCGGCCACGCTGAAGCCGAGGGTCCGAGCCCGCTGAATGAAGCGCAGGCGCTCCAGGTCGGTGCCGTCGTAGCGTTGGTAGCCGTTGTCAGGGTCGCGCTCGGGGGCGAGCAGCCCTTCGCGGGTGTAGTGGCGCACGGTTTCGGCGGTAACGCCGGCTCGACGTGCCAGTTCACTGACTTTCATGATGTCCTCAACGACGTGATGACGATGTCGGCAGTTTAAAACCTTTGTGTAACACATGGGTCAAGGTGGCGTGATGAGTCGATATCGCCAGCTCCGGAACGTTTGCGTAACCGGTTGAAAAGGCAAGAGGTCAAATGGGCGTATGACTAAAGTATGAGCGTATTTCGAGTTAAAACGAACGTTTGCACTTGATTGCCGGGAGGAATTTCGCAAACACTGAAGCCACGTGACCGCCCCGCGGCTAGCGAGATAACAATCACCCATCACGACTAGGGATGTCTGCTCATGCAAAACCAGCTCAACAAGCTCACCGTCGCCGTGACCTTGGCGTCCGCCGTCCTGGCGTCCAGTCAGGCTGCTGCTTCGGGCTTCCAGGTTCGTGAACAGAGCGCCAAGGCGCTGGGCAACGCCATGGCCGGGGCGGCAGCCGGTGCCGAGGATGTCAGTTACATGACCTTCAACCCGGCGGCCATCGGCAACGTGGAGGGAACCCAGGTGGCCGGCGGCATTTCCTACATCGACGCCAACTTCGAGTTGACGGATGCGTCGGCGAGTCCCGCCGGACTACCAGTGAGCTATGACCGTGGTGGCTCTCGCGAAGGGGGCGAAGAGGCCTGGGTACCGAGCTTCGCCTTCAAGACGCGGCTCGATGACCGGTTCGATCTCGGTCTGGCGGTGTCGGCACCGTACGGGCTCTCGACGGAATACGACAAGGACTGGATCGGCCGCTATCACGCCATCGAGACCGATCTCACGACTATCGATATCCAGCCGACGCTGAATTATCGCGCCACGGACCGTCTCAATCTCGCCGTGGGGCTGCGGGCCCAGTATGCCGATGCGACGCTGTCCAATGCGATTGACCTCGGTGGGGTCGGGGCGAGTGCTGGCCTGTTGCCACCTTCTGCGATCGGCAATGCTGACGGCAAGGCCGAGGTGACCGGCGACGACTGGGGCTACGGCTACACTCTGGGGGCGCTGTTCCAGGCGACCGACCGCACCCGGCTGGGGATCAGCTACCGCTCCGAGGTGGACCTGACGCTGGACGGCGATGTCAATTACAGCGCCGACAATGCCACCGGCCGGCAGGTCCTGGCGGGAGCCCAGGCCATGGGGCAGTTGCAGGACGGTGGCGGCTCGGCGGATCTGACCACGCCGGCCAACCTCAACCTCGGTGTCTACCACCAGTTGACCGACCGTCTCGCCCTGATGGCCAATGCCGAGTGGACCGAGTGGAGCAGCTTCGATGAGCTCACCGTCGAGTTCGACAGTGGCGGCCAGAGCACCACGACCGAGAACTGGGACGATACCTGGGCCTTCTCGGTAGGCGCCAACTACCAGCTCAATCGGGAATGGATGCTGCGTGCCGGCCTGGGGGTCGACGAGTCACCGGTGCCGGACAGTGAGCACCGTACGCCGCGCGTACCGGATGCCGACCGTCAGTGGGCGACGCTCGGTGCGACCTGGATGCCGACGCCCGACCTGGGGGTAACGGCCGGCTACATGCGAGTGTTCGGTGATGATGGCGACATCGACCAGTCCGGAGCCAAGGCCGAGAACGCCAGTCGTGGCGACCTTTCCGGGACCTATGAAGTCGACGCCAACGTCTTCGCGCTCTCGGTGGATTATCGCTTCTGACGCCAGGATGGCGCGATCTTCGCGCTGCGTGGCAACGACGGGACCCGGCCTTGGCCGGGTCCCGTCGTTTCGCTCCCGACAACGTTCGAGAGCAGGCCGGGCACGCGCCCGGCCTGGGAGACGGCTTGATGCTCAGAAGTTGTAGCGCACCAGCAGGTTCGTCTCGTCATTGTCGATGTCGCTCGCGCCGTCGGCGTCGACGGAGTCGTCGAACTTGCGCTCCAGGGCGATGATCAGGTTCTCATCGAAGGTCAGCCAGGCCGCGCCGGCCAGGTAGAAGGCGCTGCGTGCCTCGGAGGCGCTGTCCTCCAGGCGATTGAACCCGGTATAGAGCTGCACCTTGCCGGGTACCTGGCCCTTGAGGTTGTACAGTGCCACCCCCTCGACGCCACGGGCTTCATCGACGATGCCGTCAGTGGTGTCGACGCCGCTGAAGTTGCCCTCGCGAATCAGGTTGTCGTAGCGACCGCCGGTCAGCGCAAAGTACCAGTTGCCCGGTGTCCAGCGTGCAGCGAGCAGGCCGGCATCGACATTCTGCTGGCGCTTGCCGCCGCCGGCGGTCTTGCCGTCGATGGCGCTGTGCGTGTAGGTCGCGCCCAGCGACAGATCCTCGGTCGGCTGCCAGACCACGGCCCCTTGGGCGGTATAGTCGCGCTCTAAACCGGTCAGGTTGCCGGTATAGCCGGCCCCGGTCGGCACATCGTCGCGGGAGGTCTGGTAGAGCACCCCGAGGCTCCAGTCGCCCCAGGTATTCTTGTAGGACACCGCATTGTCGGGTCGGCCATTGCCTTCGAAGCCGCCGTCGCCGAAGGCGCCGTTGAAGCTTCCCTGGGCGGTGGCGCCGTTGTACCAGAACCAGTCGGTCCAGTAGGCGACCATGTCGTACCACAGCGAATACTGCTTGCCGATCAGCAGCGTGCCGTAGTCGTCGTGGCGGACGCCGGCATAGAGCATGCGCTTGTAATGGCCGTCATCGCCGTGCTCGAAGAAAGGATCGAAGCCCCATTCGGCGCGTGCCACGGATGACCAGCCGTGTTCGAACTCATGCTCGTGGATGAGACGAATCCGCGAGCCGGCGTTGGTCGGATCGTGGTCATCGTCGATGTGGTCGACGAAGCTGCTGCCGGCCGCGATACGACCGCTGATGGTGAGCTTGTCCTGGTCGGTCTCGTAGGCCGTGAAGGCCAGTGCCTGCTGGGTGGTGAGGCTGGCGCCGATGGCGACGACCAGCCCGGTCAGCTTGTAGTGATGGAACATGCCAAACCTTTTGGGTTGTTGTGTTTCTTGTGAATCCGCGGATGGCGGAGCGGCTCGCTGGCGGTCGGATCGACCGGCATCGAGCGAAAGACTGCAGTGTGCGTCACGGGGGAACGCCAGTCGTGATCATGCGGTGCTGCATGAGCGGTCTCCTTTTCGGGTGAATGAAGGGCAGAGCCCTGTCGTATGGCCGCAGCCGCCCTGGCGGACGCCAAGGGGCGTCCGCGGCCGGAGAGAAGCAGTGGTGTCCGTCGCCCGTCAGGCGGCGTCGTCGACGAAGGCCGCCCGCATCAGTTCCCGGGTATAGGCGTCGCGCGGGTTGGCGAAGATGTCCTCGGTCGGCCCCTGTTCGACGACCTGACCCGATTTCATCACCATCACGGTGTCGGCCAGGGCGCGCACCACGGCGAGGTCGTGGCTGATGAACAGATAGGTCAGGCCGTATTTCGCCTGGAGGTTGCGCAACAGCTCGATCACCGTGACTTGCACGGAACGATCGAGTGCCGAGGTGGGTTCATCGAGCAGCAGGAATTCGGGCTTGAGCACCAGGGCGCGAGCGATGGCGATGCGCTGTCGCTGGCCCCCGGAGAACTCGTGGGGATAGCGCTGGCGCATGGCCGGGTCGAGGGCGACTTCCTCGAGGGCCTCGATGACCCGGCGCTCGCGTTGGCGCCGATCGAGTTCCGGGTGATGGACGCGCAGCCCTTCGCTGATGACCTCGCCGACGGTCAGGCGCGGCGAGAGCGAGCCGAAGGGGTCCTGGAAGACGACCTGCAGGCGCGAACGCAGCGGGCGCATGCCGGTGCCATCCAGGGCGGAAAGGTCGCTGTCGTCGAAGCGGATGTTGCCGCTGCTCTTGAGCAGGCGTAGCAGGGCGCGGCCGAGCGTCGACTTGCCGGAGCCGGATTCGCCGACCACCCCGACGGTCTGGCCACGCCGGATGGTCAGGTCGATGCCGCGCACCGCCTCGAAGTACGAACTGGGGCGGAACAGACGCTTCTTGAGGGCGAAGCGCACCCGCAGATCTCGCGCTTCCAGCAGGACCGGTGCGCTGGCCTCGACCGAAGACTTGCCGCCGCGCGGTTCGGCGTCGATCAGCATGCGGGTGTAGTCATGGCGAGGGTTGGCGAAGACCTCGGCGGTGCTGCCGCGTTCGACCATCTCGCCACGGCGCATCACGCAGACCCGGTCGGCGAAATGCCGCACGATGCCCAGGTCATGCGTGATGAACAGGATCGCCATGCCATAGCGGGCCTGTAATGACTTGAGCAGCTGCAGGATCTGCGCCTGGACCGTGACATCCAGGGCCGTGGTGGGTTCGTCGGCGATCAACAGTTCCGGCTCGCAGGCCAGTGCCATGGCGATCATCACCCGCTGGCGCTGGCCGCCGGACAGTTCGTGCGGGTAGCTGTCGATGCGCCGCTCGGGCTCGGGAATGCCGACCTGTTCCAGCAGCTCGATGGCCCGGGTGCGGGCTGCTCGACCCTTGGCCTTGTTGTGACGGGTCAAGACCTCGATGATCTGGGCACCGATGCGGTGCAGCGGATTGAGCGAGGTCATCGGCTCCTGGAAGATCATCGAGATGGCATTGCCGCGGATGCGCCGCATGCGACGCGGGGTGGCGGCCAGCAGATCCTCGCCATGGAAACGGATCGCGCCACGGGTCCGGGCCAGGTCGGGCAGCAGGCGCATGGTGGCGGTGGAGGAGACCGACTTGCCGGAGCCGGATTCGCCGACCAGGGCGACCGTTTCGCCGGCACGGATGTCGAAGCTCACTCCCTTGACCGCGGCGACGGTACCATCGGGGAGTTGGAAGTCGACGCTCAGGTTGTCGATCTCGAGCAGTGGGGTTGTCATCTTTCACTCCTGGTATCGCTCATGTGCGTGACATGGGAGTGCCGATTTATGTTGCGAGCGAAGAGAGGTTGGTTGCCGCCGGCGCGCAGCAACCGGAGTTGACAGTGTGCTCAATGAGGATTGTGAGCACCGCCGGTGACCAAGATCTCGAGCGCAGTAATAAATCGGTGCTTCCATCAGCGGGTCTTGGGGTCCAGGGCGTCGCGCAATCCATCGCCCAGGAAGTTGAGACAGAACAGCGTCGCCGCCAGGAACACCGAGGGCACCAGCAGCATCCAGGGAGCGCTCTGCATCATGTCGGTGCCTTCGGAGATCAGCACGCCCCAGCTGGTCAGCGGTTCCTGCACGCCGAGGCCGAGAAACGACAGGAAACTCTCGAGCAGGATGACCTTGGGCACGGTCAGGGTGACGTAGACAATCACCGGGCCGATGGCGTTGGGAATCAGGTGGCGAGTGACGATCCGGGAGTCGCGCACGCCCAGGGCGTGGGCCGCCTCGACGAACTCGCGCTGCTTGAGCGCCAGGGTCTGGCCGCGCACGATGCGAGCCATGTCCAGCCATTCCACGGCGCCGATGGCGGCGTAGATCAGCAGGATGTTACGGCCGAACACCACCATCAGCAGGATCACCAGGAACATGAAGGGCAGCGAGTACATGATGTCGACGAAGCGCATCATCACGTTGTCCACCCGGCCGCCGAGATAGCCGGAGATGGCGCCGTACAGCACGCCGATCACCAGGCTGACGAGACTGGCCACCAAGGCCACCGAGAGCGATACCCGGCCGCCGTACAGGGTGCGGGTGAGCAGGTCGCGGCCATTGGCGTCGGTGCCGAGGAAGTGTCCGCCCTCCAGGCTCGGCGGAGCATTGAAGGCGTTCCAGTCGACCTCCGCCAGCCCCCAGGGCAGGACATAAGGACCGAACAGGCAGATCAAGGTGATCACGATCAGCATCACCAGGCTGACCATGGCCGCACGGTTCTGCTTGAGGCGCCGCCAGGCATCGCGCGTCAGGCTTTCGCCGGCAGCCGGCGCTGCATCCGGTCGGAGGTCATCGACCGCGACATGGCGGTCGCCGTCGTGGGTAAGGGGTTCTGTGGTCATGGCTATCCGCTCCCTGCGGTCAGTCGTCATGGCGGATCTGCGGATCCAGCGCGGAATAGATCAGGTCGACGAGCAGGTTCATCAGCACGATCAGCGCGCCGTAGAACACGACCGTGCCCATCACCAGGGTGTAATCGCGGTTGAGCGCGCCCTGCACGAAGTAGCGACCGATGCCGGGGATGCCGAAGATCTGCTCGATGACCACCGAGCCGGTGATGATCCCGGCGACGGCTGGGCCAAGATAGGAGGTCACCGGCAGCAATGCCGGGCGCAGTGCGTGACGCCAGATGACCTGGGACTCGGCCAGCCCCTTGGCCCGCGCGGTGCGGATGTAGTGGCTGCCCAGCACCTCGATCATGCTGGCGCGCATCATCCGCGCGATGTAGGCGATCTGCTGGATCGACAGAGCGATGACCGGCAGCACCAGGTTGGGCAGGGCACCGCCGTTCCAGCCGCCGGCCGGCAGCCAGGCCAGCAGCACGCCGAACACCAGCGCCAGGATCGGGGCGATGACGAAGTTGGGGATCGCGATACCGGCCAGCGCCGTGCCCATCACCAGGTAGTCGATGGTCGAGTTGCGCTTGAGCGCGGCGATCACGCCCAGCGGCAGGCCGAGCAGCAGGGCCAGCAGGATCGCCAGCCCGCCGATCTCCAGGCTGACCGGGAAGCCCTGCATGATCAGCTCGGTGACCGAGAAGTCCTTGTACTTGAAGGAGGGGCCGAAGTCGCCCTGCAGCAGGTTGCCCATGTAGCGCAGGTACTGCATCGGCAGGGGCTCGTCCAGATGATAGGCAGCCATCAGGTTGGCCTCGATCTCCGGCGGCAAGGCGCGCTCGCCGTCGAAGGGGCCGCCGGGGGCGATGCGCATCAGAAAGAACGAGATGGTGATCACGATCAGCATCGTGGGAATGGCCTGCAGCAGCCGTTTCAGCGTATAGCTCAGCATGACGGCCTCCGGGGCATGGAACGAGGTTGTGGGGCGGTAGGGAACATCACGGGGCTAGTCCTCGAGCTGGATGTAGCGCAGTGGGTGAACGTCGATGGCGGTGGTCTGCCAGCCCTTGACCTCAGGGGCGACCAGGTGAGCGCTGACATAGTCGTAGAGCGGCAGCAGGGCATGGTCGTCGAGCAGCATCTGTTCGGCCCGGGTCATCAGTTCGGCGCGGCGTTCGGTGTCCAGCTCCCGGGTGCTGCGCTCGACCAGGGCGTCGTAGTCCTCGTTGCGATAGCCAGTGCTGCGCTGGGCGGAGCCGCCCTCGGCATAGGCGTTGAGGAAGTCGTAGGGGTCGTTGATGGTGGCGACCATGCCGTAGCGGGCGATCTCGAAGTTGCCCTCGTTGACCGTCGCGTAGTGCACGGCCGCCTCGGCGTTGATCAGCTCTACCTCGACGCCTAGCGGCTTCCACATGGCGGCCACGGCCACGGCGATCTTCTTGTGGTCCTCGAGGGTGTTGTAGCGCAGCGTCACGCGCAGGGGGTTGTCGGGGCCATAGCCGGCCTCGCGCATCAGTCGCTTGGCCCTGGCGAGCCGCTGTTCCATCGGCTGCTCGGCGAGTGCCAGCGAGCCGTGGGTGCCGCCTTCGGTGGCGCGTGGCACATACCAGTACGAGGCACGTTGCCCCATGCCGAGGATGCGGTCGGTGATCACCTCGCGCCGCACGGCAAGGCTGAGCGCCTCGCGCACGCGCTCGTCAGCCAATGGCTGGCCGTCACGCAGGTTGAACATGTAGAAGTATTCGGCGACCAGCGGCCCCACGCGGAGGGACTCGCCGAGATTGTCCTTCACCCAGTCGAAACGCGAGGCGGGCACGCCGGAGTAGGAGATATCCAGGTCGCCGGCACGAAAGCGGTTGAGGGCGGAGCCGATGTCGTCGATGGGGTAGAAGGTCACGCCGTCCAGCGAGACCGTGTCAGCGTCGTAGAAGTGAGGATTCCGCTCGAGATCGATGCGCGCCTGGGGGCGCCATTCCCGCAGGATGAAGGCACCGCTCGACACCATGGTGCCGGGATGGGTCCATTCATCCCCGGCCTGTTCGACGAGGTGGCGGGGCAGGGGGGCGGCCTCGCTCATGGCCAGGGCCTGCAGGAAGTAGGCGGTGGGTTCGTCGAGCTGGATGACCAGGGTGTGGTCGTCCGGTGCCGAGACGCCCAGCTCGCTCGGCTCGGCCTGACCGGTATTGATCGCCCGGGCGTTTTTGATCGGGTAATAGAGCTTGGCATTGTGGCTGGCGATGGCCGGTTTCAGCAGCCGCCGCAGGGCGAAGACGGCATCGTCGGCGGTGATCGGCGTGCCGTCGGACCACTCGGCCTGGCGTAGCTGGAAGGTATAGGTGGTGCCGTCGTCGCTGATAGTCCAGGACTCGGCGAGGCCGGGGACCAGGCTGCCATCGGCGGCGTAGGTCACCAGGCGCTCGAACAGCGCGCGGGTGATACGGGTCTCCCAGACACCGTTGGTCTTCTGGGGATCGAGGGTGCCGGGCTCGGCACCATTGCCGACCTGCAGGACGGCGGCAGGGGCGCTCTGCGTCGCGCCGGCCATCAAGGCAGCCAGCAGCGCCGCACGCGTGAAGCGGTGAGAGAACATGGAAGCATTCCTTCGCCAGAGAACATCGATGGTATGGCGCGCTCGACCGGGGAGCGCACCGTTCAGGAAACACTGCTTAAATGCCTACACGTGCAAATCGCTGCGTTGCATGGTGCTCGAAAGCTCGCCTAACTAATTGTTATGTCTCGCTTTCTGTGCTCCGTGCGCCTTGCGCTTCACGACGCTCGGCGATTTATGCAGCGTTTCCTCGACAGCCTGAGGATCACTGATCGAACGAGATCCAGCGTGAAGGGTGATCGTCCTCGACGTTGTCTTCCCAGCCGCTGATGGCCGGATTGACCAGGTTGCGCGACACGTAATAGAGCAGCGGCAGGACCGCATAATCGTTCAGTGCCGTCTGTTCGGCTTGCTCGAGAAGGGCTTCGCGCTCGTCGGCATCCAGGGTGCGGGCAGCCTGGTCCGTCAGGTCGTCGAACTCGGCATTGGAGTAGGCACCGTAGTTGTTGCCGACGCCGCTGTGCAGCAGGCTGAGGAAGTTCTCGGCGTCGTTGTAGTCGGCGATCCAGCCGGCCCGGGCGATGTCAAAGTCACCCTCGGCGATGGTCTGGTAGTGCACCGTGGCTTCCGAGTTGATCATCTCGACTTCGACGCCCAGCGGGCGCCACATGGCGGCCAGGGCAACGGCGATCTTCTTGTGCTCGTCGTTGGTGTTGTAGCGCAGGCGCAGGTGAAGCGGGTTGTCGGGGCCGTAGCCGGCCTCCTCGAGAAGCTGCCGGGCGCGTGCCATGCGCTCGTCCATGCTGCCTTCCTGCGGTATCTGCTGGACGTCATAGTGGTGGACGCCCTCGGGCACGAAGGAACGCGAAGGCAGGAAGGTGCCACCCATGATCTGTTCGGAGAGCACCTTGCGGCGCACCACGAGGCTGAGCGCCTCGCGCACCTTCGGATCGGCGGTCGGGTGGCCCTCGCGGTGGTTGAAGACGTAGTAGTAGCTGCCCAGGTAGGGGGCCATGTGGGTAGCCTCGGGCAGTTCCTCCTGGAGCATGCCGTACATGCTGGAGGAATATTCGCGCATGATGTCCAGCTCGCCGGAGCGAAAGCGCGAGACGCCGGCGTTGCGATCCTCGATCGTGTAGTAGTTGACCCCGTCCAGGGCGATCTCGTCGGCGTCGTAGTACTCGGGGTTGCGGCTCACGCTGATGCGCGACTGCGAGACCCACTCCTCGGGGGTGAAGGCGCCGTTGGTGACGATGTTGTCGAGCTTGACCCAGTTCTTCCCGTATTCCTCGACGGCGTGCTTGGGCGCCGGGTAGGCGGTGTAGTGGGTCAGCAACTGGAGGAAGTAGGGCGTGGGCGAGGTGAGTTCGACCTGGAAGGTGCGGCCGTCGTCGAGGGAAGCCACGCCCAGGGCATCCAGGGGCTTCTTGCCGGTGTTGACCGCTTCGGCGTTGACGACCGGATAGAGCATGTAGGCGTATTTGGAGGCGTTCTTCGGGGCGAGCAGGTGTTGCCAGCCGAACACGAAGTCCTCGGCGGTGACCGGTTCGCCATCGGACCAGGCGGCGTCCTCGCGAATGTGGAAGGTATAGGTCTTGCCGTCGTCGGAGACCTCCCAGGAGGTTGCCATGCCGGGCAGCACCTCGCCGTCCGGAGCCTTCTTGACCAGGCCTTCGTAGACATCCATCAGAATCTGGGACTCCCAGATACCGCCGGAGACCTGGGAAGTATCGAAGGAAGCGAGTTCGCCGGTGACGCCCAGGTTGAGGGTCTGCGCCGCCACGGGCGATACCAACAAGGCTGAAGCGAGCGCGATGGCGCCCGCCAGAGGGGTACGAATCTGGGTCATGGACTTCTTCCCTGACGTTGTTGTTGTGGTCGGCACGCGGTATCGGTGCCGCTCTTCCTGACCTTCGAACGAGCGCGTCAATAAGTCCATGTGAAATTTCACATAGCGCGTTACGAATCTTGCATGGCCCCGGAGTGACGCCGTTCGTACGGTCGTTTGAGCGGGACGGGATGACGCTGTACGGGCATTTGGCTACAATGCCACTCTTTTCCCCGCCGCCAGGATTCGTCCTGGCGGACATTTCACTGCGGAATCAGGCGAACGCCATGCAGGAAGTCAATCCCATCAATCACCTCATCAAGGACCTGTCTGAGCGGACAGATGTCCTGAGGGGGTATCTTTGACTATGCCGAGAAGAAGGAACGGCTAGAGGAAGTCACCCGCGAACTCGAGGATCCGGACGTCTGGAATGATCCGGACCATGCCCAGAAACTGGGCAAGGAGCGGGCCACCCTGGAGATGGTGGTCAGCACCATCGACGCTCTGGAGCAGGGCCTGAATGACAGCCGTGATCTGCTCGAACTGGCCGAGATGGAAGAGGACGCGGATACCGTCGACGAGGTGAGCCGCGAGCTGGAAAACCTCCAGGCCAACCTCGAGAAGCTCGAGTTCCGGCGCATGTTCGCCGGCGAGATGGATCCCAACAACGCCTATCTGGACATCCAGGCGGGCTCGGGCGGCACCGAGGCCCAGGACTGGGCCAACATGCTGCTGCGCATGTACCTGCGCTGGGCCGAGCATCATGGCTTCAAGGCCGATCTCATCGAGCTGTCCGCAGGCGAGGTGGCGGGCATCAAGTCGGCCACGGTGCATATTCAGGGCGAATACGCCTTCGGTTGGCTGCGCACCGAAACCGGCGTGCATCGGCTGGTGCGCAAGAGTCCCTTCGACTCCGGTGGGCGACGGCACACCTCCTTCGCCTCGGTCTTTCTTTCGCCGGAAGTCGACGACAGCTTCGAGGTCGAGATCAATCCGTCGGATCTGCGTGTCGACACCTATCGCTCCAGTGGTGCCGGTGGCCAGCACGTCAACACCACCGACTCGGCGGTGCGGATCACCCACGAGCCGACCGGCATCGTGGTGGCCTGCCAGAGCCAGCGCAGCCAGCATGCCAACCGTGACTTCGCCATGAAACAGCTGCGGGCGAAGCTGTGGGAACACGAGATGGACAAGCGCAACGCCGCCAAGCAGGCCGCCGAGGACTCCAAGGCGGACATCGGCTGGGGCAGCCAGATTCGCTCCTATGTGCTGGACGACCAGCGCATCAAGGACCTGCGTACCGGCGTCCAGTCGAGCAGTTGCGAGAAGGTGTTGGACGGCGATCTGGACCAGTTCATCGAGGCGAGCCTCAAACAAGGCCTATAGCCTGCTGCGCTCGCCGATACGGCGTTGCCCCTCAGCGTGAGCGGCCTCTTGACGACTCGTCGACGCCGCTGAGCTGAGGGGCGCCTTGTCTCGGCGTCGCTTGCGCGGCTCTAGGTGAGATGTCTGTTATTCGACACCATGATTTCAACAGGTAGCGACATGGCTAACCAGGACCCTTCCCAGGACGAAAACCACCTGATCGCGGAGCGGCGCGGCAAACTGGCCGAGCGCCGGGAGCGCGCCGCCGCCGGTGGTGGCAGCGCCTTTCCCAATGATTTCCGCCGCGACAGCACCGCCGCCGAGCTACAGGCCGAACTGGGCGACAAGGACAAGGCCGAGCTCGAGTCGCTGGGGCGTCCGGCCGCCGTGGCCGGGCGCATCATGCGCAAGCGTGGCCCTTTCATCGTCATCCAGGACGCCTCCGGCCAGATTCAGCTCTACGTCGACAAGAAGGGGTTGCCTGCCGAGGTCCTCGATGACATCAAGGGCTGGGACATCGGCGACATCGTGGCCGGGCGCGGTCCTGTGCACAAGTCGGGCAAGGGCGATCTCTACGTGATGATGGAAGAGGCGCGCCTGCTGACCAAGAGCCTGAGGCCGCTGCCCGACAAGTTCCACGGCCTGACCGACATGGAAGCTCGCTATCGCCAGCGCTACGTCGACCTGATCATGAATCCCGACTCGCGGCGTGTCTTCGAGACGCGTGCCGGCGTGATCAGTGCCATGCGTCGCTTCTTCGAGAACCATGGTTTCATGGAGGTCGAGACGCCGATGCTGCAGCCGATTCCCGGCGGCGCGACGGCTCGTCCCTTCATCACCCACCATAATGCGCTGGACATCGATATGTACCTGCGCATCGCCCCTGAGCTCTATCTCAAGCGCCTGGTGGTGGGCGGTTTCGAGAAGGTCTTCGAGATCAACCGCAACTTCCGTAACGAGGGGCTGTCCACCCGCCACAATCCCGAGTTCACCATGGTCGAGTACTATCAGGCCTATGCCGACTACCGGGATCTCATGGACTTCACGGAGGCCATGCTGCGCACCGTGACCCAGGAAGTGCTGGGCGATACCACCGTGGTCAGCACCGTGCGCGACAGCGAGGGCGAGGTGCTCGAAACCTTCGAGTACGACTTCGGCAAGCCATTCGAGCGCCTCAGCGTGTTCGATGCCATCCTGGCCTACAACCCGGACATCACCGCCGAGGCGTTGGCCGACGAAGCCGCGGCACGGCAGATCGCCGAGCGCCTGGACATCGACGTCAAGGATGGCTGGGGACTCGGCAAGGTCCAGATCGAGATCTTCGAGAAGACCGTCGAGCATCGCCTGCAGCAGCCGACCTTCATCATCGACTATCCTACCGAGGTCAGCCCGCTGGCACGCCGCAAGGATACCGATCCCTTCGTCACAGAGCGCTTCGAGTTCTTCGTCGGCGGTCGCGAGCTGGCCAACGGCTTCTCCGAGCTCAACGACGCCGAGGACCAGGCCGAACGCTTCGCTGCCCAAGCCGCCGAGAAGGATGCCGGCGACCACGAGGCCATGTACTACGATGCTGATTATGTGCGTGCCCTGGAGTATGGCCTGCCGCCCACGGCGGGTGAGGGCATCGGCATCGACCGTCTGGTGATGCTGCTGACCGATAGCGCCTCGATCCGTGATGTGCTGTTGTTCCCGGCCATGCGGCCTTCTGGAGATTGAAGGCGTTGCGCGTCGGCCAGGCGGCGTTGCGCGGGGACTCGCTTTGCTCATGTACAAACTCGTACATTCCGCCAGCGAATCCCTGTGCGCCTAGCCTGGGCCTAGCTCGCCACCTTTCGCATGCCTTGGGGTGGCGGCTCATGGGCGAATCGGCAGATCGGTCGGGAAATGTTGGTAAGGGGCGCTCCTGGCGCCCATAATGGTCAGCGTTTCGACGTCGAGGAGACCGTGATGAAACTGCTCAACCGCTCCGCCCTGAGTGTCAGGCCGACCCAGTCTTTCGTCGACTGGATCAACGCCCTGGAGCCCACCGTGGGCGACGACGACCTGGCCCTGGAGGACGTCGAACGGGAAAGTACCGTCTACCTGATCCCGGAGATGGACACACCCGAAAACCTCCAAGCCTTCGTGCGCGAGCGCTATCTCGAGATCCTCGAGACCGAGCTGCGCGCCTGGGAAGAGGATGAACGTCAATGGCCCGAGACGCTCGACTGGTCGCTCTTCCAGCGTTTCCTGCGCATCGAGCACAGTTATCTGGCCATCGACCTCGACGACGAGGCGGCCCTGGAGGTTGCTGAGGTGGATGATTCGATGCTGCTGGAGACCGACCAAGACTGAGGAAACGCTGCTTAAATGCCTGCGCGTGCAAATCGCTTCGTTGCTCGGTGCTCGAAAGCTCGCCTAACTAATTGTTATGTCTCGCTTTCTGTGCTCCGGGCGCCTTGCGCTTCACTACGCTCGGCGATTTATCCAGCGTTTCCACGGTGCTGAATTCTTGACGAGAAGCGCCTGCTCTCACTGACTTTTCGTACAAGACCAGCGGGGCGCCGGGGGCAAGCCGGAGAGGAGGTCCGGCGCCAAGGGTGAGGAGCACTGCTCTGAACGGGCTGGCCATGGATGGCCAGCACCGGTCCTGCAAGCGGAGCAGGATGCGAGAGCGCCGCTGGGCGTCGGTAGCGTACAGGTAGGTATTTACAGCGCCTCCTCGCAGGCTTGTCCCCGGATCAGCCCCGGGTGGTTCATTTCCTGCGTTAGCCCTGTCCCCGCGCCGGTTTTTCCGTGGAATGGATCCTGGTTCATGAGTCGACTCTTCGCGACCCGAGAGGGTGATGATGGTCTGCCCGGCCCCGAGCGTCGTCTGGCCGTGTTGGCGCTGATCTTCGGTACCACCATGGCGGTGGTGGATGCCACCATGATCAATCTGGCGTTGCCTTCCATTGCCGCCGATCTCGAGGTAACGCCGGCCAGCGCCGTCTGGGTCACCAACATCTTCCAGGTGGCGTGTGCCGCCTTTCTGCTGGTCTTCTCCGGGCTGAGCGAGGTGATCGGGCGCCACCGCCTTTATGTCGCGGGGCTGGCGCTGTTCGCGGCGTCGGCGGCAGGCTGTGCCCTGTCGCGCGACCTGGACACCCTGCTGGTGTTTCGTGCCCTGCAGGGCTTGGGGGCCGCGGCGACCCTGTCGATCGGACCATCGCTGTACCGCACCATCTTTCCTTCCCGACTGCTGGGCAGCGCCCTGGGGCTGAGCTCCCTGGTGGTGGCCACGGGATATACCGCAGGGCCGGCCATCGGCGGTCTGGTGCTCTCCGTGGCCGACTGGCCTTGGTTGTTCGCCCTGCCGGTGCCGATCGGCGTCGTGGCCGTCGGGCTGGCCTGGCGAGCACTGCCTCGGGAGCCGGGGCGCCGCGGAGGCTTCGACGCGGTGGGGGCCGGCTGCTCGATTCTTGCGCTCGGTGCGCTCTTCCTGGCCATGGATGGCGTCGGGCATCAGACGCCTGTCTGGCAATCCCTGGGCTGGCTGGCGTTGAGCCTCGTGGCCGGCGGCTTGTTCCTGTGGCGTCAGCGGCGTGCGCTTCATCCCCTGTTGCCCTTGACGCTGTTCCGCCAGCGTCGTTTCAGTCTGGCGGTGTCGGCCTCTGGGCTGGCCTTCATCGGGCAGGGGCTGGCTTTCGTGGCCCTGTCGTTTCTCTATCAGCAGGACATGGGCTTCTCGCCCCTGGAAACGGCCTGGCTGTTCACGCCCTGGCCGTTGGCGATCATGGTGGCGGGGCCGCTGGCCGGGCGTCTCGCCGACAGGGTCAACCCCAGCCTGCTGTCCTGCCTGGGGTTGGTGGTACTGATCGTGGGGATGGTCGCGCTCGCCGGCCTGGAGGCCGAGGCCGGCGTGGCCGATTGCCTGTGGCGAACGGCGTTGTGCGGGCTCGGCTTCGGCATGTTTCAGCCGCCCAACAATCGCGAGTTGATGGCCAGTGTACCGGCCGAGCGCAGTGCCAATGCGTCTGGCGTGATGAGTACCACCCGTACCGTGGGGCAGGCCATGGGCGTTGCCCTGGTCGGCGCTTGCCTGTCGATCGGCGCGCCAGTCCAGATGGCGCTCTGGGGTGGCGCCGCAGCCGGGATGCTGGCATTGCTGGCGAGTCTCGGTCGGGTGTCCCGGGCAGGCGAGGCGGCGCGTATACGTCGTCGTGCCGCCAGCGAACGCGTACAATGAGGACGACATTCACCATCGGGGAGCCGACATGAGCACCCAGTCGACCATCGAGAAAAAGCTCCAGGCCCTCGAGCCCACCTTCCTGACGGTGGAGAACGAGAGCCACATGCACAATGTACCGCCGAACGCCGAGACTCACTTCAAGGTGACGCTGGTGTCGTCGCGCTTCGAGGGCATGATGCCAGTGAAGCGACACCAGCAGATCTACGCCTTGCTGGCCGATGAACTGGCCGGGCCGGTACATGCCCTGGCGCTGCACCCTTATACGCCTGAAGAATGGCAGTCGCGAGGAGAGGCGCGCCCTGATTCGCCGAACTGCCGGGGCGGCGGGGCCTCGTGACCACCGAGCCGCATCGGCTGCAATACCTCGAGGCCATGGGGCTGACGGCCTGGGTGGCGCGCTATCGCCTGCCCAACGCCTGTCCCACCGACGCCTGCGAGTGGGAGCCGGAGCCGGCCGCCGAAGGCGCTAGGGCGCCCGGCGAGCGCCTGCATGCGCTGTTGGAGGATGCGGCCGAGGCGCCGTCGACGGCCCCCTCGTCGAAGGAGCCGACCGCCTCCCGGCTCCCGCCGGGACAGGGCAAGGCGCGCGCCCTGCTGGGGGATCTGGTGCCGGAAGACGCCTCCGCTCCGGTCGAGATGCCCTCCGAACCGGCGCGCTCCTCGTCGGTCGAGCCGGCCGGCGAGGCACTGCGCTTCACCTGGCAGGTGGCTTGCCTGGACGGTCGCTGGCTGCTGGTGCTGCCGCGCGATGCCGGGCCAAGCGACGTGGAGTATCGTCTGCTCGGCAACTTGCTGCGGGCGGCGGGCGTGATACCCGCTCGACCGCTGGGCTTCGAGACCTTCCGCTGGCCTCCGCTCGAAGGGTTGGCGGTCGAGGCGCCTCTAGAAGAAGCACAGGAAGGGCTGCGAGCCTTCCTGAACGGCCGTCGACAGCGGGGCTGGGGGCCGGAGAGGCTTCTGGTATTCGGTGACGATGCTGTCCTGGGCGACCTGCTGGTGCTTGCCGATGGACGCAGCGGTTTGCTGGCGATGCCCGTATGGCAGGGCCCCGACCTGAGTGAGCTTGCCGGTAGCGCCGAGGCCAAGCGGGCGCTATGGCCCCGCGTGCAGGGCTGGCGGCGCGACTGGCGAGTCGGCGACGAAGCGAGCTGAGCCGATATGTCTGATCCTTCTTCGGTGGTCCTTCTGAGGCCGTCGGCCCTGGCGGCGCTGCTCGAGCTGGAGCGTGTTTCCCAGGTGTATCCCTTGTCGGCGGCCAGGTTGAGGGCGGCGTTGAGGGATGATGCCGATGTGGTGTTCGGTCTCGAGGAGCAGGGCGAGTTGATCGGTTATGCCATCCTCTCGCGCCAGCCGTTCGATGCCGAGCTTCAGGCCATTCTGGTGGCGCGCCATGCACGTCGTCGTGGTTTGGCATTTGCGCTGATGCAGGCGGTGATCGATCAGGCGCGGGCCTGGAAGAGCGAGCGGCTGCTGCTGGAAGTCAGGGAAGGCAATGCGCCGGCGATCGCGCTCTACCGGCGCATGGGGTTTGCCGAGGATGGGCGCCGTCGCGACTACTATCCCTCGCTGGACGGCGCCGGGCGGGAGGACGCCTTGCTGATGTCACGCCGCCTGGGTGGGGCGTGATCCGGGACTCAGCCGGGCTGCTGCTGGGGCGCCGGCTGCTCTTGCTGTTGCTGTGACGACGACTCGGTCTCGATATCGTCGAACTTGCCCAGCAGTGCGGACAAGCGCCGCTCCCATTCCTCGCGTTCCTGCTTGAGGCGGGCGTTTTCCTCGCGCAGCTCCTCGGCTTCCATCTTCATCAACTCCAGGGCCTCGACGGCGCTGGAGACTTTCTGTTCGAGCTGGTTGAAGAGTTCGATGCTCATCCGTTTCTCCTGATGATGTCCTGCTGAGTCGGGTCCGGCCCGCCGAAAGCGTCCTGCCATCGGCAGCGTAACGCTACCGACGGGGCTCAGCAAGCGTCTTCGGTGGGTGAGTCCTTACCCGTGGGCCGCCGCCGATACAGTCGCCCGGTGCTGTCGCCCGCGCGGACCTCCCGATGCAGGAGCCAGCCGGCGGGTACCTCCGGAGCGAGGGTCGATTCGGTCTCCAGATAGATGCTGGCGTCGTCGCTCAGCCAACCTTGTTCGAGGGCCGCGCAGCAAGCGGCCGCCAGGTCCTGGCGGAAGGGCGGGTCAAGGAAGACGAGCGAATGCGGTGTCGGGTCGGTGGCGAGAAACCGCATGGCATCGGCGTTGATCACCCGGGCGCGGGTGATGCCTAGCGTGGCCAGGTTGCCTTCCAGGGCGCGGCTCGCTCGACCGTCGAGCTCGACCAGGGTAGCGTCGTGGGCGCCGCGTGACAGGGCTTCCAGGCCAAGGGCGCCGGTGCCGGCGAACAGGTCCAGGACCCGCGCACCGGACAGGGTGGGGCCCAGCCAGTTGAAAAGGGTCTCCCGGACCCGGTCGGGCGTGGGACGCAGGCCCGGCAGGTCGAGTACGGGAAGCCGGCGGCGGCGGTATTCGCCACCGATGATGCGCAATTGGCCCTGGCCACGGGCGCCGTCTTTTCGGCGGGGCGTGCGCGAGGGGCGGGAAGGGGAACGGCGTCGAGTCATGGGCGCCGATTGTAGCTGGCGCCTTGTCCACAGTCATGGTGCGCGATGGTAGGATGTGACGATTCGTTCACCCGCGAGGCTGAATCCCCCCATGTTCGGTTTTTTCAAGCGTAAGAAAAAGCAGGAAGAACAGGCGTCCCGGACGCCTGAACAGGAAGTCGAGCGCGACGAGGCAGCGCCTGTCGACGACGAGACGGCGCCGTCCGAGGTCGAGTCGGCCCCCGAGATCGAGCCCGAGCCGACGCCTGAGGTCGAACCAGAACCTGCGCCCGAAGTCGAGCCCGAGCCGACGCCTGAGGTCGAACCGGAACCCGCGCCCGAAGTCGAGCCCGAGCCGACGCCGGAGATCGAGCCGGAGCCCGCGCCTGAAGTCGAGCCCGAACCGACGCCGGAGATCGAGCCGAAGCCCGCGCCCGAAGTCGAGCCCGAGCCGGCGCCGGAGATCGAGCCGGAACCCGTGCCCGAAACCGAGCCCGAGCCGGCGTCCGAGTCGGCGCCAGTTGCTGTCGCCCCCCGGGAAAAGCCCCGTGGCACGAAGAAGGGCTGGTTCGCACGCATCAAGGACGGGCTGGGCAAGACACGTGCCAATCTGACCGATGGTCTGGCGGGGCTGTTCCTCGGCCGCAAACAGATCGACGATGATCTGATGGAAGAGCTCGAGACCCAGTTGCTGATGGCCGATGTGGGAATCGAGGCGACCACCGAGATCATCGATCGACTTACCGATCGGGTCTCGCGCAAGGAGCTCAAGGATCCCGAGGCGCTCTACAAGGCCCTCCAGGAGGAGCTCTCGAGCTTGCTCGAGGGGGTCACCCAGCCCCTGGAACTGCCGCCCAAGGGGGAAGGCCCCTTCGTGATCCTGGTGGTCGGCGTCAACGGTGTCGGCAAGACCACCACCATCGGCAAGCTGACGCAGCGCTTCCAGCGCGAGGGGCGCAGCGTGATGCTGGCCGCCGGCGACACCTTCCGTGCCGCCGCCGTGGAGCAGCTCAAGATCTGGGGCGAGCGCAACGACGTGCCAGTGGTGGCCCAGCATACCGGTGCCGACAGCGCCTCCGTGGTCTACGATGCCCTGGCGGCGGCCAGGGCGCGTGGCATCGACGTGCTGATCGCCGACACGGCTGGGCGCCTGCATAACAAGTCGCACCTGATGGAGGAGTTGAAGAAGGTGCGGCGAGTGATGGGCAAGCTCGATGCCGAGGCCCCGCACGAGGTGATGCTGGTGCTCGATGCCGGCACCGGCCAGAACGCCCTGTCTCAAGCGTCGACCTTCAACGAGGCGGTGCCGGTCACTGGTATCACCCTGACGAAGCTCGATGGCACCGCCAAGGGCGGCATCATCTTTGCCCTGGCGCAGCAGCTCGGCACGCCGATCCGCTTCATTGGTGTGGGCGAGACGCTGGATGATCTGCGTCCGTTCGCGGCCCGCGAGTTCGTCGATGCGCTCTTCGACAGGGACGATGCCGCGGCATGATCGCCTTCGAGCATGTCGGCAAGCGCTATGGCGGGCGCTTCGATGCCCTGGCCCACCTCAACTTCCGGGTCGAGCGTGGCGAGATGGTCTTTCTCACCGGGCATTCCGGGGCCGGCAAGAGTTCGCTGCTGCGCTTGATCATCCGTCTCGAGCGCCCCAGCCGAGGGCGTATCCTGGTAGCAGGCCATGACATCGATCGCCTGCATCATACCCAGGTGCCCTTCTATCGGCGTCAGATCGGGGTGGTCTTCCAGGACCATCAGTTGCTGTTCGACCGCTCGATCTATCATAACGTGGCGCTGCCGCTGGAGATTCAGGGCATGGAGCCGCGGGAGGCCTCGCGCCGGGTGAGGGCGGCGCTCGATAAGGTCGGGCTGCTGCATCGTGAACGTGCACTGCCCATCGAGCTGTCGGGCGGCGAACAGCAACGGGTGGGCATCGCCCGCGCGGTGGTCAACAAGCCCGCCCTGCTGCTGGCCGACGAGCCGACGGGGAACCTCGATCCTCAGCTGTCGGCCGATATCATGTCGCTGTTCGAAGACTTCAATCGGATCGGCACCACGGTGATGGTGGCCAGTCACGACCTGGCGCTGATTGCGCGCCTGCGGCATCGTACCCTTCGCTTGCATGAAGGGCGTCTGGTGGCCGACGAGGAGGCCGTATGAGCTCTCAAGGACAGGAGCGGAGCCGACGCGGCGCCCGGACCCATCGCGCCAGCGCCGGGGGGCGATGGCGCAGCTGGGGCCGCCACCATCGGGCCATGAGCCTGGACAGTGCCCAGCGGCTGTTGCGTTATCCGCTGAGCAGCCTGTTGACCATGCTGGCCATCGCGATTGCGCTGGTGCTGCCGGCGGGGCTCTGGCTGGCCCTGGACGGGGCTCGGCTGCTCGATGCCGAGCTCGACGAGAGCGCTACCCTGACAGCCTATCTCGCCGATCGGGTCGACGACGGCGAGGCCGGGCGCATCGAGGAGGCGCTCTCGGCGCACGAGGGCGTGGCGGAGACCCGCTTGATCACCGCTGCCGAAGGCATGGCCGAGTTTCAACAATCGCTGGGGCTCGAGGATGCCCTGGCGCGCTTGCCCGGCAATCCGTTGCCGGCCAGCGTGGTGGTCACGCCCGCCGATACGTCGCCCGAGTCCGTGCGTCGACTGGCAGGTGAGCTGGAGGCCGTGAGTGGCGTCGAGGAGGTGAGACTCGACCTCGCCTGGCTGGAGCGCCTGCGTCATCTGGCGGAACTCGGCCAGAGGGTCACGCTGGCCTTGGCCGTGCTGTTCGGTATGGGCGTGCTGCTGGTGGTGGGCAATACCATTCGCCTGGCCGTCGAGAATCGCCGTCAGGAGATCGAGGTGGTGACCCTGATCGGCGCTACCCATCCGTTCGTGCGGCGTCCTTTCCTGTACAGCGGCGCCTGGTACGGCCTGGGAGGCGGCATTCTGGCCTGCGGGCTGCTGACGCTCGGCGGCGATTGGCTGTCCGGGCCGGTCTCGGCCTTGGCGGCCAGCTACGGCGCCAGTTTCGCCCTGCCTGCCCTTGGATTCGGGGGGTCGGCAATACTTCTCGCATGTAGTACACTACTTGGCTGGCTGGGGGCCTGGATCGCGGTCAGTCGTCATCTGGCGCAGATCCGCCCCCGCTGATGCCATGGGTCACGAAAGTTTCATGGCGAATTCATCGCAAGCCGGAACCAAATCGGTCCCGTGTCGTCAAAGGCAGCGATTACCGATTCCACACATGGGTTTCGAGGGAGACAACCTGCACATGAGCACCAGTCTTCTGCCGGTGGGCCACCTTTCACCGGGCCACGACCTCAATGGTTACATCCAGGCGGTGAACGGGATTCCCATGCTCACCGTGGACGAGGAGCGTGAGCTGGCCTTTCGCCTCCATGACGAGGGCGACCTCGAGGCGGCGCGCCGTCTGGTGATGTCTCACCTGCGCTTCGTCGTGCATATCGCGCGGAGCTATTCCGGCTATGGCCTGGCTCAGGCGGACCTGATCCAGGAGGGCAACGTCGGCCTGATGAAGGCGGTCAAGCGCTTCGACCCCAATCAGGGCGTGCGTCTGGTGTCCTTCGCGGTCCACTGGATCAAGGCCGAGATCCACGAATTCGTGCTGCGCAACTGGCGGATCGTCAAGGTTGCCACCACCAAGGCCCAGCGCAAGCTGTTCTTCAACCTGCGTGGCGCCAAGAAGCGCCTGGCCTGGCTGAACAGCAATGAGGTCGAGGCCATCGCCAAGGACCTCGACGTCAAACCCGAGGTGGTGCGCGAGATGGAGGGGCGTCTGTCGGCCCATGATGCCGGCTTCGATGCCGCGCCCGGCGAGGACGAGGAATCCGCCTATCAGGCGCCGGTGCACTACCTGGACGACGCTTCCCAGGATCCGGCCACGCAGCTCGAGGACAGCGACTGGGAGGAAGACTCCACCCAGCGTCTGCAGGCGGCCCTGTCCGAGCTGGATGAGCGTTCCCGCGATATCCTCCAGCGCCGCTGGTTGAGCGACAGCAAGTCGACGCTCCACGATCTGGCCGATGTCTATGGCGTGTCGGCCGAGCGCATTCGCCAGCTCGAGAAGAACGCCATGAAGAAGATTCGTCAGCACATCGGCGATACCCTGGCGGCGTGACCAGCTTCGCGTGAAATGCCCATGAGTCAGCTATTGAGGCGACTTCAGGCATCCGGCGATTCAGCATGCACAAGAAAGCCCCGGCCAATGGCCGGGGCTTTTGCGTTGGTGGCTGTTGCCGGGAGCGTCAAACGGTCTGGGGCGTTTCTCGAAGCAGGCGAGCGGAGAGCGCCTGCCATTGGTCGTCCCAGTGCTCCGTGGGCAGACGCTTGAAATCGCTGCGCACGTACTGGGAGATACGCCCCTCGACTTGGGCCAGCAGCATGTTGGCGGCGGCCGGGATCGGTAGTACGGGGCGTCGTCCTTCACGCAGTTCGGCCTCACGCAGTATCTGCTTGAGCTGGGTTTCCAGGCGCTCGAAGAGCTGATGGATGCGCTTGCGCAGCCGGGCAGTCTCGCCGGTCAGGGCATCGCCACCGAGCAGGCGCGACAGGCCGGGATTCTTCTCGGCGAAACCGAGCAGCAGGGTGAGGATCTGGCCACAGCGTGGCACCGTTTCGGGCACCTCTTCGAGGATGCGACCGATGCGCTCGAACAGCGTCTGTTCGATGAATTCGATGAGCCCCTCGAACATGCGCGCCTTGCTGGGGAAGTGGCGATAGAGCGCCGCTTCCGAGACGCCGACCTGGCGAGCCAGGGCGGCGATGGTGATGCGTTTGCCGCTGTCTTCCTCCAGCATCAGCGCCAGCCCTTGCAGAATCTGGTCGCGGCGGCTGGAGGTCGGGGTTTCCTGCGTCATGATGTGCTTTTCTTGTCAGTCGATGGGAAAGGGTCAAGCGTCGTGCGTCGCCTCGTCTCCGGCATTGGTGATCAGGGTGCCCACGCCGGCGTTGGTGAAGATCTCGAGCAGGGTGGCGTGGGGGACTCGGCCGTCGATGATATGGGCGCTGGCCACGCCGCCCTTCACGGACTCCAGGGCGCAGCGGATCTTCGGCAGCATGCCGCCATGAATGGTGCCATCGGCGATCATGGCGTCGACCTGGGCGGTGCTGAGACCGGTCAGCACCTCGCCGTCGGCATTCATCAGTCCGGCCACGTTGGTCAGCAGCATCAGCTTCTCGGCATCCAGTGCCTCGGCCACCTTGCCGGCCACCAGGTCGGCATTGATGTTGAAGCTGCGGCCTGACGCGTCGACACCGATCGGTGCGATCACCGGGATGAAGTCTCGGCCGGCGAGCATCTCGATGAGATCGGTGGAGATGTGCTCCACTTCGCCCACGTGGCCGATGTCGATGATTTCCGGCGCCGTCATCTCCGGACTCTGGTGCTCGACCTTCAACTGGCGGGCACGAATCTGGGCGCCATCCTTGCCGGTCAGGCCGATGGCCTTGCCGCCGCACTGGTTGATCAGGTTGACGATGCCCTTGTTGACCAGCCCGCCGAGCACCATTTCGACGACGTCCATGGTCTCGGCGTCGGTGACGCGCATGCCGTTGACGAAGCGCGACTCGATGTTGAGCTTCCCGAGCAGCTCGCCGATCTGCGGGCCACCACCGTGAACGACCACCGGATTGATGCCGACTTCCTTCATCAGCACCATGTCGCGGGCGAAGGAATCGATCAGCGGGTCCTCGGTCATGGCGTTGCCGCCGTACTTGACCACCACGGTCTTGCCGGAGAAGCGTTGAATGTAGGGAAGTGCCTCGGAAAGCACTTCCACTACCTGGCGTGGGTCACGGGTCTGTTCGGTCATGTCGGGTTCCGTGTCGAGGAGCGAGGCGTCAGAGCGTAATCTCGAGTGTCGGGTCTACCTGCTTGAGGGCGTCGGCGAAACGGGCGCGTATGCGTGCCAGTGCTGCCTCGCTCTTGCCCTCGAAGCGCAGCACCAGCACCGGGGTGGTGTTGGAGGCACGGCACAGTCCCCAGCCGTCCGGGTAGTCGACGCGAATGCCGTCCAGGGTGGTCTTGACGCCGTCGTCACCGAAGTCGCCTTCCCGAGCCAGGCGCGCGACGAGGTCGAACTTGGTCTCGTCGGTCACCGTGACGTTGATTTCGGGAGTGCCGATATCCTGAGGATAGCGCGCGAAGAAGGCGTCGGCGTCGAGAGATTGGCGCGACAGCACCTCCAGCAGGCGAGCGGCGCCGTAGAGGCCGTCGTCGAAGCCGAACCAGCGCTCCTTGAAGAAGATGTGGCCGCTCATCTCACCGGCGAGCAGTGCGCCGGTTTCCTTCATGCGCGCCTTGATCAGTGAGTGGCCGGTGCGCCACATTTCCGGTGTGCCGCCTGCCTGCTCGATCACCCTGCCCAAGTTGCCGGTGCACTTGACGTCGAAGATCACCCGGGCGCCGGGGTTGCGCTCCAGCATGTCCTCGGCGAACGCCATCATCAGATGGTCGGGATAGATCAGCTGGCCCGAGGGCGTGACCACGCCGAGCCGGTCGCCGTCGCCATCGAAGGCCAGGCCGATGTCGGCCCCCCTTGCCTGGACCTCGGCGATCAGGTCCTTGAGGTTTTCCGGCTTGCCGGGGTCCGGGTGGTGATTGGGGAAGGTGCCGTCGATCTCGGCATAGAGCGGGATGGTCTCGGCGCCGAGGCGTTCCACGAGCTTCGGGCCGAGCTCGCCGGCCACACCGTTGCCGCAATCCACCACGGCCTTGATCGGTCGCGTCAGGACGACATCGCCGAGGATGCGCTCCAGGTAGGCATCGCGCAGATCCTGCTGGCTCACCTGCCCTTGGCCTTCGGTCAGGTCGCCTTCCTCGAGGCGGCGGTGCAGGTCGGTGATGGTGTCGCCGGAGAGCGTCTCGCCGCCGAGCACGATCTTGAAGCCGTTGTAGTCGGGCGGGTTGTGACTGCCGGTGACCATCACGCCGGAAGCCGTGCCCTCCACGACGTGGGTGGCGAAGTAGAGCACCGGTGTCGGCACCATGCCGATGTCGATCACGTCGCAGCCCGAGGCAGTCAGGCCGCGCGTCAGGGCCGCGAGCATGCGAGGGCCGGAGAGGCGACCGTCACGCGCGACGATCACCCGGGACTCGCCCTTCGCTCTGGCGGCACTGCCGATGGCCCGGCCGATGCTTTCGACGCCGGGTTCGGTGAGGGTGTCGTCGACCACGCCGCGGATGTCATAGGCGCGGAAGATGGAGGCGGGCGCAGAGTGGGTGCTGTCTGTCGTCATGTCATCGGTCCTTGATCGTGAAAGAGGTCAATGGCGTCGCCGGGATCAGTGACGGCCGGAGCTGCCGAAGCCGCCCATGCCCCGTGCGCTGGCATCGAAGTCATCGACGACCTCGAGGTCGGCCTGCACCACCGGCACCAGGACGTACTGGGCCAGGCGTTCGAAGGGCTCCAGCGTGAAGGTCGTGTGGCCCCGATTCCAGACCGAGACCATCAACTCGCCCTGATAGTCGGAGTCGATCAGCCCCACCAGGTTGCCGAGCACGATGCCGTGCTTGTGGCCGAGCCCCGAGCGGGGCAGGACCATGCCGGCGAGTCCCGGGTCGGCGATGTGGATGGCGAGTCCGGTGCGTACCAGCTCGCAGTCGCCTGGCTCGAGTGTCAGGGGAGCGTCGAGCAGGGCTCGCAGGTCCATGCCCGCGGAGCCGGCAGTGGCGTAATGGGGCAGGTGATCGCGCATGCGCTCGTCGAGCAGCTTGACGGCGAGACGGGGGCGGTCGGGAAATGTCGGCATCGGGTGTCTTCCGGAATCGAGGTGTCAGGCGTGGTGAAGGGGAGCCAGTCGGGTCAGTGCCCGTCGCAGAATGGCCTCGGCCAGTCGTGACTTGGGTTGCGGGGGCTGGGGATCGCGGTCGATGGCGTCGCCGTCGCGCCAGAGCAGCACGGCGGCGTTGTCGTCGGCACCGAAGCCGAGTCCGGCCCGGGAGACATCGTTGGCCACCACCATGTCGAGTTGCTTGCGTGTCAGCTTGTCCCGGCCATAGCGCTCGAGGTCACGGGTCTCGGCGGCGAAGCCGATGACAAAGGGGCGACGTGTGTCCCGCGCGGCGATGCGAGCGATGATGTCGGGGTTCTTCACCAGGCGCAGGGTCATGGCGTCTTCGTCGTCACGCTTCTTGAGCTTGTGCTCGGCTGGCGCCTCGGCGCGATAGTCGGCCACGGCGGCACAGCCGATGAACAGGTCGCAATCGTCGGCGAGGCGTTCGGCGGCCGCCAGCATGTCGTCGGCGCTTTCCACATCGTGCCGGGCCACGCCGGCCGGCGTGGACAGGGCGACCGGGCCGCTGATCAGGTGTACCTCGGCGCCCAGAGCCGCGGCGGCAGTGGCCAGCGCGTAGCCCATCTTGCCGGAGCTGTGGTTGGAGAGATAGCGAACCGGGTCGAGGGCCTCGCGGGTCGGCCCGGCGGTGATCACTACCTTCAGGCCCTCGGCAGGGCGCTCCACCGCTCCGGACAAGCCGGCCATGATGGCCATGATGGCCTCCGGCTCGAGCATGCGACCAGGCCCCACGTCGCCGCAGGCCTGGTCGCCGCTGTCGGGGCCCAGCAGGCGCCAGCCATCTTCGGTGAGCTGACGGGCGTTGCGTGCGGTAGCGGGGTGGCCCCACATGGCCTGGTTCATGGCCGGCGCCATGAACTTTTCGGCATGACTGGCCAGGCACAAGGTGGTGAGCAGGTCGTCCGCGTGACCCTGTGCCAGGCGCGCCATCAAGTCGGCAGTCGCCGGGGCGATCAGGATGCGGTCGGCCCAGCGGGCCAGCTCGATGTGGCCCATGCCAGCTTCGGCCTCGGGGTCGAGCAAGGAGGTGCGCACCGCCTCGCCGGTCAGGGCCTGGAGCGTCAGGGGCGCGATGAAGGCCTGGGCGCCCTCGGTCATGACCACGCGCACTTCGAAGCCTGCCTGCTTGAGCAGACGGGCCAGGTGTGCGCTCTTGTAGGCGGCGATACCGGCGCCGATCCCGAGCAGGATGCGTTTTCCGGGCAGTGCAGACATGGTGGTGTCCAAGCGTGAATCCGGTCGTCTACCTTACCACTCGCAGGGTGGCTTGCGTAGCCGGCGCCGATCGGTGATCCCGCGTCAGCGCCATGGTGACTACACTAGGGGCGAAGGGGTGCCGTTGAAGCGGCAGGGGCGGCGTGCATGGCCAAGGCAAGGACGATGGACATGCATGTGGAGGCAAGGATGTCGATTCGCGACTGGCCGGAGGGCGAACGCCCCCGAGAAAAACTACTGGCGCTGGGCTCGGAGGCGCTCTCTGATGCCGAGTTGCTGGCGATCTTCCTGCGCGTCGGGGTGCCGGGGCGCTCCGCCGTGGATCTGGCGCGGGATCTGTTGTCGAGCTTTGGCGGCCTGCGCCCCTTGCTGGAGGCCGATCAACGGACCTTCTGTGCCGAGCGCGGGTTGGGGCAGGCCAAGTACGTACAGTTGCAGGCGGTGCTGGAGCTGGCGCGGCGCCATCTGGCCAGCCGGCTGGATCGCGAGGCAGCCCTGACCTCGCCGGGACTGGTCCGCGACTACCTGTCGTCGCGATTGCGTCACCTCGGGCATGAGGAATTCGCCGCTCTCTTTCTCGACAGCCAGCACCGGGTGATCCGCTACGAGTCGCTGTTCCGGGGAACGCTGGACAGTGCCTCGGTGTACCCTCGTGAAGTGGCACGCCGAGCCCTGGAGCTGGGCGCCGGCGCGATGATCTTCGCGCACAACCATCCCTCCGGGGTAGCCGAGCCGAGCGACGCCGACCGGCGGATCACCGAGCGGCTCAGGCAGGCGCTCGCGTTGTTCGAGATTCGGGTGCTGGACCACTTCGTGGTCGGGGATGGCGAGGTAGTATCCTTTACCGAGCAAGGCCTGCTATAATCTCGCGTCTCGCTTGTCTGGCCCGGCCAACTCTGGTATAAAGTGCAGCCTTTGAATTCCCTTGGGTCAAATGACACGGGGTCGCCCCGGTTTGCCCGACAGGTTTTGAACACTCAGGATAATATCCTGGCCAAGCGGTTGGAGGCTCTCATGTCCAAAGTATGTCAGGTTACCGGCAAGCGCCCGGTGACTGGTCACAACGTATCTCACTCTCAGCGCAAGACCACGCGTCGTTTTGTGCCGAACCTGCACACCCACCGTTTCTGGGTGGAAGCCGAGAAGCGCTTCGTCAAGCTGCGCGTCTCCACCAAGGGTATGCGCATCATCGACAAGAAGGGTATCGATGCGGTGCTCAGCGATATCCGTAAGCGCGGCGAGACCGTTTAAGACACCCCAGCGCCCGATCCATCAGGGAGAAGAGTCATGCGTGACAAGATCAGAATGGTGTCCAGCGCCGGTACCGGCCACTTCTACACCACCGACAAGAACAAGCGGAACACCCCGGACAAGCTCGAAATGAAGAAGTTCGACCCGGTGGTCCGCAAGCGTGTCATCTACAAGGAAGCCAAGATCAAGTGATCGCGATGCCGCTGCGCTGATGCGCGGCATCCTGGCCGTCGGCCCCGTTCGCAACAGCGTGCCGGGTCGTTCGATGGCTTCCTTCCGCAGGTAGTTAGAGCCTGTCCGCCTGAACCCGGCCCGATGGTCGGGTTCTTGCGTATGTCATCCCGATGCCGGAACTCCCGTCATGCCCGAGCTTCCCGAGGTCGAAACCACACGTCGAGGCATTGCCCCTCATGTCGAGGCGCGCGAGATCCGCGAGGTGATCGTGCGGCAGTCGCGCCTGCGCCATCCGGTGCCGGAGGATCTCGTCGATCGCCTGGTCGGGGCGCGCCTGGGCCGGCTGGAGCGTCGCGCCAAGTATCTGCTGGTGCCGGTGGTCGGGGAGCAGGGCGGGACCCTGCTGTGTCATCTGGGCATGTCCGGCAGCCTACGCATCGCACGGCTGGGCGAGCTGCCCAAGAAGCATGATCATGTCGACCTGGTGTTCGATGACGGCGGTATCCTGCGCTACCACGATCCGCGTCGCTTCGGCTTCATCGATTGGCTGGACGGCGATGCCGAGCAGGATCGGCGGTTGGCGAAGCTAGGGCCGGAGCCGCTCTCGGAGGCCTTCGATGGCGAGCGGCTCTATGCCATGTCCCGGAAGCGACGGCTGGCGGTCAAGCCCTTCCTGATGGATAACGCCGTGGTGGTCGGCGTCGGCAACATCTATGCCGCCGAGGCCCTGTTCCTGGCGGGTATCGACCCGCGCCGTGAAGCGGGGCGCATCTCGCGCAAGCGTTATACGCGCCTGGCCGATGCCATCCGAGAGGTGCTGGCCGCCGCGATCACGCAGGGGGGAACGACGCTGAGGGATTTTGTCAGCGGCACCGGCGAGCCGGGGTACTTCGCCCAGCGGCTCAATGTGTATGGCCGCGACGGTGAGCCCTGCCGACGCTGTGGCGCCGAGTTGCGTCTGGTGACCCTGGGGCAGCGTGCCAGCGTCTTCTGTGCCGGGTGCCAGCGCTGAGCTGGTGGCCCTGCCCATTTCTACATCAATCACGAGATTTCCGATGACCGCTCTACGCTCACTGCGCCTCAAGAAGAACGCCGACCGGCGGCTGAAGGCCGGCCATCTCTGGCTGTATTCCAACGAGATCGATACCGGCGCCACACCGCTCAAGGACTTCGCGCCGGGCGAGCAGGCGGTGGTGGAAGCCGCGAACGGCAAGGCCATGGGCGTGGCCTACGTCAATGCTCACTCATTGATCTGCGCGCGCCTGGTCTCCCGCGATGCCGGCACCGTCCTCGATCGCTCGCTGCTGGTGCACCGTCTCAATCAGGCCCTGTCGCTGCGCCAGCGCCTGTTCGCCAAGCCCTACTATCGCCTGGTGCACGGTGAAGGCGACCTGTTGCCCGGGCTGGTGATCGATCGTTTCGACGATGTCCTGGTGGTGCAACTCAATACCGCCGGCATGGAGGCCGTACGCGAGCCGTTGCTCGATGCCCTGGACAAGGTGCTGTCGCCGCGCGTGGTGGTGCTGCGCCATGATACCAGCGGTCGCCGCATGGAAGGACTCGAGGGCGGCGTCGAGGTGCTCGGCGACGAGCCGCCCGAGAACGTCGAGCTGGAAGAGAACGGCGTGCGCTTCATCGCACCGGTGCTGGATGGTCAGAAGACCGGCTGGTTCTTCGATCATCGCGCCAACCGGGCTTGGCTCAACGGCCTGGTGGCTGGCAAGCGGGTGCTGGATCTGTTCAGCTATGTCGGTGGCTGGGGCATTCAGGCGGCCGCACACGGCGCCAGCGAAGTCCTGTGCGTCGATGCCAGTGAGCGCGCACTTCAGGGCGTAGCCGAGAACGCCGAGTTGAATGGTCTCCAGGAGCGCGTCGCGGTGGGCGAGGGAGATGCCTTCGAGGCGTTGGCCGCTCTCAAGGCCGACGACGAGCGCTTCGACGTGGTGATCCTCGACCCGCCGGCCTTCATCAAGAAACGCAAGGACACGGCCGCCGGAGAGCGTGCCTATGGCCGGCTCAACCGCGAGGCGATGCGCCTGCTGGGGCGCGATGGTCTGCTGGTCTCGGCTTCCTGCTCCATGCATCTGGGCATGGATCGTCTCACGGATGTGGTGCGTGGCGCCGCTCGTCATCAGGACCGACATGGCCAGGTGATCTTCCAGGGGCATCAGGGGCCGGACCATCCCGTGCATCCCGCCATTCCCGAGACCTCTTATCTGAAGGCGCTGGGGGTGCGGGTCTTCCGCGACTAGTTTCTGTGAAAAGTGCCTGCGCTCGGTTATACGGCGTTGAAAATCTGCTCAAAATGCTCATTTACTCCTTGTAAACTCCGCTTTTTCGCAGATTTTCGCCTTGTCTAACCTTCGCGCGTCGACTTTTCAGACAGTGCTTGGGGCCTGTGAAAAGTGCCTGGCCCCGTCGATGGTGCTGAGGAGTGCTCATCATGAGGAAGGTCGCGTCGTGAGGGATATCGATTTCGTCCGCGTCTTCGCGCACTCGAATCCACTGCTGGTCAGCCATGTGGCCAATCTGCTCGAGTCGGCCGGCATCCCGGTGGAGCGTCGCAACATGACGCTGGGCGGCGCTTCGGGAGAGCTGCCGCCTGTCGAGTGCGAGCCCGAAGTGTGGGTGGCGCCTCACAATCGCGCTCAGGCCGAGGACCTGATCCGGGCGAGCCGGCAGGGCGAAGCGCGTCCCGATTGGGTCTGTCCCGGTTGTGGCGAAGTGCTCGAAGGTGTCTTCGATGGTTGCTGGAGGTGCGGCCGCGATCGACCATGATGTCGCCACCAGCCTGGATCTCGACCCCAACAAGCGACAGGGAGTATGCCGTCATGTCCTGGGACCTGCCCGATCCTTTCATCATTGATCTTGACGTCGCGCCGTCGAGTATCGACGACTATGGCCATGCCAACAACGCCGAATACCTGCGCTGGGTGGAGCGCATCAGTTGGCGTCACTCGGAGCATCTGGGGCTCAGCCTGGCCCGCTATCGCGAGCTGGATCGTGCCATGGCGGTGCACCGGCACGAGCTTGACTACCTGGCGCCGGCTTTCGAAGGCGACAGGCTGCAACTGGCGACCTGGATCGTCGATTGTGACGGCCGCCTGACGCTGACGCGCCGTTTTCAGCTCAGGCAGCGCGAGGGTGGCCAGACGTTATTGCGTGCCCGCACTCGTTTCGCCTGCATCGAGCTTTCCAGTGGCCGCCCTCGGCGCCTGCCGGATGAGTTTCGGCGTTGCTACGGAGCGGCTCTGGTCAGCGAGTGACCGGTGGGCGCAAGTCTTTCTGTCTGATCTTCTTTTGGCAGATGTATTTTCGATGTCGCGGCGGTCTTGTCCGCGTTTTTTTTGTTTTTCTTCCGTGATCTCTGCGTGTATGCACTGTTGTGCTGTAATGGGATGAGTACGCTGTTGTCCACCGTTCGCTCATCGGAGGAATCCCATGAAGATCGCCGTGCCGAAGGAAATCAAGAACCACGAATATCGCGTAGCCCTGACCCCCAGCGGGGCTCGCGAGTTGGTCGGCCGTGGCCACGAGGTCATTGTCCAGGCCGCCGCCGGTGAAGGCGCCGGCTTCAGCGACGCCGACTTCGAGGCGGCCGGCGCTCGACTGGAGGCCGATGTGGCCAGGCTGTGGGATGAGGCCGAGCTGATTCTCAAGGTCAAGGAACCCCAGGCCGAGGAAGTCGCCAGGCTGACCCGCGGGCAGACCCTGTTCACCTATCTGCACCTGGCGGCCGAGGAAGCGCTGACCAAGGGGCTGCTCGAAAGCGGTGCCACCTGCATTGCCTACGAGACCATCACCGCCTCCGAAGGCGGCCTGCCGTTGCTGGCGCCAATGAGCACCGTGGCAGGCCGCATGGCCGTCCAGGCCGGTGCGCACAGTCTCGAGAAGGCCCAAGGCGGTTCCGGTGTGCTGCTTCCGGGCGTGCCGGGCGTGGCGCCGGCCAGGGTCACGGTCATCGGTGGCGGTGTGGTCGGCGAGAACGCCGCTCGCATGGCCTTGGGGCTGGGTGCCGAAGTGACGGTGCTGGACAAGTCCATTCCGCGCCTCGAGACCCTGGACGACCGCTATCAGGGCCGCATGAAGACGGTATTCTCCACGGCCGATGCGCTTGAGGAAGCGGTGCGCGAGTCGGATCTGGTCATCGGCGCCGTGCTGGTGCCCGGGGCCGCCGCGCCCAAGCTGATCACGCGGGAGATGCTGTCCGACATGAAGCCTGGCAGCGTGCTGGTGGATGTGGCCATCGACCAGGGTGGCTGCTTCGAGACCAGCAGGCCCACGACTCATGCCGAACCGACCTATGTGGTGGATGGCGTGGTGCACTATTGCGTGGCCAACATGCCAGGCGCGGTGGCACGCACCTCCACCCAGGCGTTGACCAACGCCACCCTGCCGTTCGTGCTGTCGCTTGCCGACAAGGGCTGGCAGAAGGCGCTGGCCGACGACGACCACTTCGCCGCGGGGCTCAATGTTCACGACGGCAAACTCACCTACCGTGCCGTGGCCGAAGCCTTCGGGCTGGAGTATGTGGAAGCCGCCACCTTGATCGGCTGAGACGGGGCCGACTCGTTGACGAAAGGCCAGGGCTGCCGCGTGGAGTCCTGGCCTTTTCTCGATCTGAGGTTGGTTTCTTTCCCTGGCGACGACTGCGATGCCTCGTCAGGGAGCTCCTGACGAGGGGCGACGGGACCAAGCCGAAGAGGAGATCCGACGCCAAGGGTGAGAAGCACTGCTCCGAACGGGCTGGCCATGGATGGCCAGCACTGGTCCTGCAAGCGGAGCAGGATACTACGAGAGCGCCGCTGGGCGTCGGTAGTGTACAAGGAGGTATTCACAGCACTTCCTCGCGATCAGCCCCGGGCAGATACGACTCTCTGCACTAGCCCTGCGACTTGTTCCCGGCAGGTCGCCTTGACCGGGGCCTCGCGTTACCATGGCGGGCATTCCAGAGTCAGCAGAGTCCCGCTTTCATGACTGCATCATCCGACAAGACCCGTGTGCTCACGGGCATCACCACCACCGGTACTCCCCACCTGGGCAACTATGTCGGCGCCATCAAGCCCGCCATCGCCGCGAGCCAGGACCCGAGCGTCCAGTCCTACTATTTCCTCGCCGACCTGCATGCGCTGATCAAGAGCCAGGACCCGAAGCGGGTCCAGCAGTCGCGCCTGGAGATCGCCGCCACCTGGCTGGCCCTGGGGCTGGATACCGATAATGCCATCTTCTATCGGCAGTCGGACATTCCCGAGATTCCCGAGCTGACCTGGATGCTGTCCTGCGTCTGCGCCAAGGGCCTGATGAATCGTGCCCATGCCTACAAGGCGGCGGTGGCCGACAACGAGCAGGCCGGTCATCCGGACCCGGACAAGGGCGTGACCATGGGGCTGTTCGGCTATCCGGTGCTGATGGCTGCCGACATCCTGATGTTCAACGCCCAGCGCGTGCCGGTGGGACGCGACCAGATCCAGCACATCGAGATGGCGCGCGACATGGCCGGCCGCTTCAATCACCTCTTCAAGGGCCAGTACTTCACCCTGCCCGATGCGGTGGTCGACGAGCGGGTCGAGGTTCTGGGCGGGCTCGATGGACGCAAGATGTCCAAGAGCTACGACAACACCATCCCGCTGTTCGTCTCCGAGAAGAAGCTGCTCAAGCTGGTGCGCAAGATCAAGACCAACTCGCTGGAACCCGGCGAGCCCAAGGATCCGGATAGCTGCACGCTGTTCCAGATCTACTCGGCCTTCGCCAGTCAGGAAGAGGCGGCCGAGATGCGTACCGAATACGAGAACGGGATCGGCTGGGGCGAGGCCAAGAACCGGGTCTTCGAATACCTCAATGAACAACTTCGCGAGCCGAGGGAGCGCTACCAGGCGCTGCTGGAAGATCCTGCTCACATCGAGAACGTGCTTCGCCAGGGGGCCGAGCGTGCCCGTGCCGAGGCCGCGCCTTTCATGGATCGGCTGCGCCAGGCGGTAGGTCTGGGACGTTTCGTCTGATTCGCCACGCTGAACGGTGCTTCCAGGAGGCTTGGTCTCCATGGGCGGTGCGCCGACGTGGTAGAGTAGCGCCCAAGTCGCCGCAGAGCGTCACGGCCCGGATTCCAGAGACAGCAGAGACGAACCGATGACCAGAGAAGCCAAGCGCCCCCTCTATATTCCCTACGCCGGGCCCCCCTTGCTCGAGATGCCGCTGCTCAACAAGGGGAGTGCCTTCACTCGCGAGGAACGCCTCGAGTTCAACCTGATCGGCCTGTTGCCGCAGAATGTCGAGACCATCGAGGAACAGGTCGAGCGGGCCTATCGCCAGTATCGCCAGTGCCAGAACGATCTGGACCGGCACATTTATCTGCGCGCCATCCAGGACGACAACGAGACACTTTATTTTCGTCTGGTCTCCGAGCATCTCGAGGAGATGCTGCCGATCATCTATACCCCCACGGTGGGGCAGGCCTGCGAAGAATTCTCCAACATCTATCGCAACCATCGTGGCCTGTTCATTTCCTATCCCGATCGGGACCGCATGGACGATATCCTGCGCAGCGCCACCAAGGACAAGGTCAAGGTGATCGTGGTCACCGATGGTGAGCGTATCCTGGGGCTGGGCGATCAGGGGATCGGCGGCATGGGAATTCCCATCGGCAAACTTTCCCTGTACACCGCCTGTGGCGGCATCAGCCCGGCCTATACGCTGCCGATCACGCTCGATGTGGGCACCAACAACCAGGCTCTGCTCGACGACCCGATGTACATGGGCTGGCGACATCCGCGTGTCTCCCAGGAAGAGTACGATGCCTTCATGGCAGACTTCATCGCGGCCGTGAAGCGTCGCTGGCCTCAGGTGCTGCTGCAGTTCGAGGACTTCGCCCAGGCCAATGCCATGCCGCTGCTGGAGCGTTACCGCGACGAGCTGTGCTGCTTCAATGACGACATCCAGGGAACTGCCTCGGTCTGCGTGGGCACCCTGATGGCGGCGTGCAAGGCTCGGGGCGAAGGCGTGGCCGATCAGCGTGTGGTCTTCGTGGGAGCAGGGTCCGCCGGTTGCGGCATCGCCGAGCAAGTGGTGGTGGCCATGCAAGCCGAGGGCCTGTCGGAACAGGAGGCCCGGGCGCGCGTCTTCATGGTCGACCGCGAGGGGCTGGTGACCTCGGAACAGTCCTGGCTACGCGATTTCCAGCGGCGGTTGGCGCAGGACCCCTCGCTGGTCGAGGGCTGGGACGGGCAGGCGCTGCTCGAGGTGGTCAAGCAGGTGCGTCCGACGGTGCTGCTCGGTGTTTGCGGCCAACAGGGCCTGTTCACCGAAGAGGTGATCCGCACCATGCATGCCGGTTGCCCTTCGCCGCTGGTGATGCCGCTTTCCAACCCGACCTCCCGAGCCGAAGCGTTGCCGGAAGACGTGATCCGCTGGACCGACGGCCAGGCCATGGTGGCCACGGGCAGCCCCTTCGCGCCGGTAGAGTATCAGGGACGCCAGTATCCCATCGCCCAGTGTAACAACGCCTATATCTTTCCGGGCATCGGGCTCGGTGTGGTGGCCGCCGGTGCGCGCCGGGTCACCGACGGCATGCTGATGGCGGCTTCCCGTGCCCTGGCGGCGGAAGCGCCGGTGGCCAAGACCGGTGAAGGGGCGGTGTTGCCGGCCCTGTCGAAGATCCGGGATCTGTCCAAGGCGATCGCCTTCGAAGTGGCCGCCCAGGCGCAGAAGGAGGAAGTGGCCCTGAAAAGCGATGAAAAGGCCATCCGTGCCGCCATCGAGCGCCACTTCTGGTATCCGGAGTATCGGGATTATCGGCGCCGTTCCTTCTGACATCGTCGGCGTGCGGTGATGTGCCCCTGCTGCGCGTTGGCGTTGCTCGCAAGATAGCGACCCGCCACAAAGAAGCCCCCGCCGGTGAACCGGCGGGGGCTTTTGCGTCAAGGGGGAAAGGCGGCGATCAGGCCGCGCCGATCATCTTGCGCAGAACATAGTGCAGGATGCCGCCGTGGAGGTAGTATTCCAGCTCGTTGGCGGTATCGATGCGACACAGAGCCTCGATGCGTTTCTCACCCTTGGGACTGGCGATGGTCACCTCGACCTTGCCGCCCGGTGTCAGCTCCGAGAGGCCGGCGATGGAGATGCGCTCGTCGCCGGTCAGACCCAGGGTCTCTCGGGTGTCGCCCTCGGTGAACTGCAGCGGTACCACGCCCATGCCGATCAGGTTGGAGCGGTGGATGCGCTCGAAGGATTCGGCCAGCACGGCACGCACGCCGAGCAGTCGAGTGCCCTTGGCGGCCCAGTCACGCGAGGAGCCGGTGCCGTACTCCTTGCCGGCGATGACCACCAGCGGCGTGCCTTCCTGCTGGTACTTCATGGCCGCGTCATAGATGGACATCTGTTCGCCGGATGGCACGTGGCGGGTCTCGCCGCCGACCACACCGTCGAGCATCTCGTTTTTGATGCGCACGTTGGCGAAGGTGCCGCGCATCATGATCTCGTGGTTACCGCGACGCGAGCCGTAGGAGTTGAAGTCCACTGGCTTGACGCCGCGCTCCTGGAGGTAACGACCGGCGGGGCTGTCGGGCTTGATGGCGCCGGCCGGCGAGATGTGGTCGGTGGTCACCGAGTCGCCGAGCAGGGCCAGGATGTGGGCCCCCTCGACATCCTCGGTGGCGGCGGGCTCACGCCCCATGCCTTCGAAGAAGGGCGGATGCTGGATGTAGGTTGAGTCATCGGACCACTGGTAGACCTGGCTCTCGGGTACGTCGATGGCCTTCCAGACGTCGTCGCCGTCGAAGACCTCGGCGTATTCCTTGCGGAACATCTCGGTCTTGACCTTCTCCACCGCCTCGGCGATCTCCGCCTGGCTGGGCCAGATGTCCTTGAGATATACCGGCTGGCCATCGTCGCCGGTGCCGAGCGGCTCGTTGGCGAGGTCCTTGCGCACGTTGCCGGCCAGGGCATAGGCCACCACCAGGGGAGGTGAGGCCAGCCAGTTGGTCTTGACCAGCGGATGTACCCGCCCCTCGAAGTTGCGGTTGCCCGACAGCACCGAAGCCACGGTCAGGTCGCCGGCCTCGACGGCTTTCTCGATGGCCTCCGGCAGCGGTCCGGAGTTGCCGATGCAGGTGGTGCAGCCATAGCCCACCAGGTTGAAGCCCAGTTCGTTCAGGTCATCCTGGACGCCGCCGGCGGCGAGGTAGTCGGTCACCACCTTGGAGCCGGGGGCCAGCGAGGTCTTGACCCAGGGCTTGGTCTTGAGGCCGCGTGCCAGGGCGTTACGCGCCAGTAGACCGGCAGCCATCATCACGCTGGGGTTGGAGGTGTTGGTGCAGGAGGTGATGGCAGCGATCACTACGGCGCCGGGGTCGAGCCGGAAAGCCTCGCCTTCCATGTCGACTTCCTGGCTGTCGTGATGCTCGTAGCTTTCCTCGACGCCCACGGCGGTCTGGCCGCCTTCGGAGAACAGGCGACCCTTCTCGGTGGCCGGCAACGGTTTGCCGTCCTCTTCCATCACCTTGGCAAAGGCCGTCGGCATGTCCTTGAGGGCGACGCGGTCCTGGGGGCGCTTGGGACCCGCCAGGCTGGACTCCACTTCGTCCATGTCGAGGTGCAGGGTGTCGCTGAAGATCGGCTCGTGGCCGGGTTCGCGCCACAGGCCCTGGGCCTTGCAGTAGGCTTCGACCAGCTCGACCTGGGCGTCCTCGCGGCCGGTCAGCCGGAGGTAATTGAGGGTTTCGTCGTCGACCGGGAAGAAGCCGCAGGTGGCGCCGTACTCGGGGGCCATGTTGGCGATGGTGGCGCGGTCGGCCAACGGCAGATCGGCGAGGCCGTCGCCGTAGAATTCGACGAACTTGCCTACCACGCCGCGCTCGCGCAGCATCTGGGTCACCGTCAGCACCAGGTCGGTGGCGGTGATGCCTTCGCGAAGCTTGCCGGTGAGCTTGAAGCCGACGACCTCGGGAATCAGCATCGAGACCGGCTGGCCGAGCATGGCGGCCTCGGCCTCAATGCCGCCCACGCCCCAGCCGAGCACGCCCAGGCCGTTGATCATGGTGGTGTGGGAATCGGTGCCCACCAAGGTGTCGGGATAGGCGAAGGTCTTGCCGTCTTCTTCCTTGGTCCACACCGTCTTGCCCAGGTACTCGAGGTTGACCTGGTGGCAGATGCCGGTACCCGGCGGTACCACCCGGAAGTTGTCGAAGGCCTGCTGACCCCAGCGCAGGAACTCGTAGCGCTCGCGGTTGCGCTCCATCTCGATGGCCACGTTGTCGCGAAACGCCGTGGGGTTGCCGAACTTGTCGACCATCACCGAGTGGTCGATGACCAGATCGACGGGCGACAGCGGGTTGATGCGCGAGGGATCCTCGCCGAGACCCTCGACGGCGGCACGCATGGAGGCGAGGTCGACCACGCCGGGCACGCCGGTAAAGTCCTGCATCAGGACCCGGGCCGGGCGGTAGCCGATTTCGCGGTCGGATGAGGCGTTCTGCTGCCAGTCGACCAGTGCCTGCATGTCTTCGCGGGCGACGCTGGGGTCGGAAGCGAAGCGCAACTGGTTCTCGAGCAGGATCTTGAGCGTCATCGGCAGGCGGTCGATGTTGCCAAGGGCTTCGGCGGCTTTCGGCAGGCTGTAATAGTGGTAGGTCGTGCCTGCGGCCTCGAAGGTCTGCAAGGTATCCGGTGTGGACTCGGTGCTCATTGCTATCCTCCTGTCACGGGGAGTGTCGAACCATCCTGGGTTCGTAGTCTTACATGGTCATGATAGAAGGGGTTTTCAACCATTGCGCCAGGGCGTTGGCCTTGAAACGGCGCCTGTCATCCCCATTTCCGTTGGATTGAATGTTGGTCGGAGGAGCCGTGCACGAGGACGCGCTGGAGAGCCGATCGGTTCGTTGTCCCTACTGCGACACGCCCTTTGCGTTGCTGGTCGATGCCTCCCAGGGGAGCCACGCGACCTGGGAGGATTGCCCGCGCTGCTGTGCCCCGATCCAGGTACGTATCGAGGTGTCGTCGATCAGCGGGGACATCGTGTCGGTCACCCTGGGGCGCGACGATGATGTACTGTGAGGCGTGCCGATCTGGTGAATCCCTGTTGTGCACGGCACAATAGGTTGCGGCTATGCATGCCATAGCGTCGAGCCAATGGTTCGGCGGTCGTGGCTGGCCTAGTGTGATATCCCCTTTTTCATCATCGTTGACACTTCTACGACTGCAAGGAGCTCCAATGAGCGTACTGGTTGGACGTCAAGCGCCCGATTTCGAAGCCGCGGCTGTCCTCGGCAACGGCGAGATCGTCGAGAACTTCAAGCTTTCCGACAGCCACGGCAAGTTGCGCGTGCTGTTCTTCTGGCCGCTGGACTTTACCTTCGTCTGCCCCTCCGAGATCATCGCCCATGACAATCGTTTGGCGCAGTTCAAGGAGCTCGGTGTCGAGGTGATCGGCGTGTCCATCGATTCTCAGTTCACCCACCACGCCTGGCGCCGGACCTCTCCCGAGAAGGGTGGCATCGGTGAGGTTGGCTTCCCGATCGTGGCCGATGTCAAGCACGAGGTCACCAATGCCTACGGCATCGAGCATCCGGATGCCGGCGTGGCGATGCGTGCTTCCTTCCTGATCGACGAGAATGGCGTCGTCCAGCACCAGGTGGTCAACAACCTGCCGCTGGGCCGCAACGTCGACGAGATGCTGCGCATGGTCAAGGCGCTCAAGTTCCACCAGCAGCATGGCGAAGTCTGCCCGGCTGGCTGGGACGAAGGCCAGGAAGGCATGAAAGACACCGCCGAGGGGGTCGCCAAGTACCTGGGCACCCACGCCGAGGCGCTCTGAGCGCCGCAGGGCAAGTTCGGGGGCGGCGGTTGCCGCTCCCGGCAGCGGCCCGACCGTAGTGGCCTGCGCCATGCCGATGGTGCGTCGGCATCGCCCAGTCCGTTGCGTTACCCATTGCCAGAGTTGCGAGGTATCCCATGAGCGAAGCGCGCCACGAACGCCTGATCATTCTCGGGTCCGGGCCGGCCGGTTACACGGCCGCCGTCTATGCGGCCCGGGCCAACCTCAAGCCGTTGTTGATCACCGGCATCCAGGCCGGCGGCCAGTTGACGACCACCACCGATGTGGACAACTGGCCCGGTGATGATGCTGGGGTCCAGGGGCCTGAGCTGATGGAGCGGATGAAGCGGCATGCCGAACGTTTCGAGACCGAGGTGATGTTCGATCACATCCACGAGGTCGAGCTGAGGGAGCGCCCCTTCACGCTCAAGGGCGACAACGGCACCTATACCTGCGACGCGCTGATCATCTCCACGGGCGCCAGCGCCCGTTATCTGGGGCTGGAATCCGAGAGCCGCTTCATGGGGCAGGGCGTGTCGGCCTGCGCAACCTGTGACGGTTTCTTCTACCGCAATCAGGATGTCGTGGTGGTCGGTGGCGGCAATACCGCTGTCGAGGAGGCGCTGTATCTCTCCAACATCGCGTCGAAGGTGACCCTGGTGCACCGCCGTGACAGCCTGCGTGCCGAGAAGATCCTGCAGGACAAGCTGTTCGACAAGGTCGAGAACGGCAATATCGAGGTGATCTGGAACCATACCCTCGACGAAGTGCTCGGCGACAATACCGGTGTGACCGGGGCGCGGCTCAAGTCCACCGAGGACGGTAGCACCCGCGAGGTCGACGCTCCGGGCGTGTTCATCGCCATCGGCCACAGCCCCAACACCGGCATCTTCGAGGGGCAGCTGGACATGGCCGGCGGCTATATCAAGGTCCAGTCGGGGCTCGAGGGCAACGCTACCGCCACCAGCGTCCCCGGCGTCTTCGCCGCCGGCGATGTCATGGACCACGTCTATCGCCAGGCCGTGACCTCCGCGGGCAGTGGCTGCATGGCAGCCCTGGATGCCGAGCGGTATCTCGACGAAAGCTAGAAGCGTGTGGCTGACGCTGCCAGAAGAATGAAGACCGGCGCTGCGCGTCTGGAAGGGAGAAGACGACCCCGCCCCTAAGTCCTGGAGCTAACCTGTCTTTCTTCTTCCTTCTTGGGTCTCAATAATGCGGCGGCAGTTCGTCCTCGGGGCCAGGGAGCGCCATGTCGTTTTCCTGCAGGGCTTGTTGCTGGTCACGAATCTTGCGTTGCATCAGTTCGTTGAGTCGCTCGAGTTGGGCCAGGCGTTTTTCCTGCTGTGCCACGCTGCGGTCCAAGGTGTCCAGCCAGTCCTCCTGATAGGCGTATCGGCTTTCCAGGGCGGTCAGGCGTGCCTGGAGATCGGAAAGCGTGTCATCTTGCTTCATGATAGAATCCTTGTGCTGCATGCCACCGTTCATCGTGGCATCGGTCTCGGTTCGGGGGCGGTGCATCGCGCCGTGAAGTGCCTCGTTACCGCGTTATTCCTTCCTTTCTATTACGACAAAGAGAGCATCAGACGTTTATGAATCGAAAGGTCGTGTTGCGTTGCAGTCTCATCAGCCTGTTGCTGGCCGCGCCGTCACCGTTACTGGTGGCCTTGTTCGTTTATCTCGCCGGTGGCGCCATGTCCAGGGAGATAGCCGCCAGTCTCGAGATAGGGGGCGTGGGCATCGTCTATCTGGCCGTGGCTCTGGCGGTTTTCGTTCTTTTGCTGATCGCCACCCTGGCAGTCAATGCCCTGACGCCTCAGTTGGTCAACCTGGCCGAGGTCGAGGACGATGATCGCGAGATCGGCGAGGTCAAGTGGTTCAATGTCAACAAGGGGTACGGTTTCATCACTCGCGACAGTGGCGAGGACGTGTTCGTGCATTTTCGAGCCATTCGCGGCCGTGGGCATCGCACCCTGGCCGAGGGCCAGAAGGTGAAGTACCAGGTGTCGCGCAATGAGCGGGGCTTGCAGGCCGACGATGTCACCGTGATTACCTGAAAACCGGCCTGCACTTGATCATACTGTGTTGGAAGGTCGTCTCGAGATGCTCATTTAGCAGCTAGCAAACTCCGCTCTCTCGACGACCTTCCGCCTTGTCTGATCTTCGTTCGGCGCGGTTTGTCTTCCACCTGAACCAGCGTTGCTGAAAGAGGGGGAGAAATATCTTCCCTCTTTTTTGCTTTCTTTCCTTCCCCTTCTTCCCTCTTACTGCCCTGAATCCGGCCAGTCGATGGTCGCTTCCTGGCCATCGGGCAGGACCTGGAGGAAGCGGTCCGGATCGTCGCCGGGCTGCCAGCCGCCAAGGGAGCAGCGGACCTCGCAGCCAAGCTTGCTCGCCGCCTCGCGAGCGCAGTCGCTATCCGTCGTCCAGGGCGTGTCGGGGCTGTCGAACCACAGGCTGGCGAAGCCGTCGGCGGCCTTGACGACGAGCAGGATAGCGATGGCATGGCCGTCATGCTGGGCCTGTGTGCGCCAGCGGTGCTTGCCGGCCGAGGCCAGGGGCGGGGCGCCGAGGGCATGGCCCAGCCAGGCATTCAGTGCCTCGAGGTCGGCATTGGCCAGGTAAATCTCGATATCGGGATACGCTTCCATGACTACCTCCGGCTCAGGACCGTGATGCGCCGTTGATGAACAGGCGAGCGAGCACGGCCTCGTAGATCCGGCTCAGATCGTCGAGGTCGGCGGCCCTGACGCGTTCGTCTACCTTGTGGATGGTGGCGTTCAGGGGGCCCAGCTCGACCACCTGGCTGCCGAGGGTGGCGATGAAGCGACCATCCGAGGTGCCACCGGAGGTGGAAAGCTCGGGCCGACGTGACATGACGTCCTCGACGCTGGCCAGAGCGGCATCCACCAGCTCGCCCTCGGCGGTCAGGAAAGGTTCGCCGTTGAGGGTCCAGTCGATGTGGAAGTCCAGGCCGTGTGCCTCGAGGATGGCTTCGGTGCGCTGACGCAGCGCCTCGTGCGTGACCTCGGTGGAGTAGCGGAAGTTGAAGGTCGCTTCCACATCGCCGGGAATCACGTTGGTGGCTCCGGTGCCGGCGCGCAGGTTGGAGATCTGGAAGCTGGTGGCCGGGAAGAAGGCGTTGCCACCGTCCCAGTGCTCGCGCACCAGAGCGTCCAGCGCCGGTACGACCTGGTGGATGGGGTTGCGGGCCAGGTGAGGGTAGGCCACGTGGCCCTGGATACCACGAACATGCAGCACGCCGCCGAGCGAGCCGCGACGGCCGTTCTTGATGACGTCGCCCAGCTGCTCGGTGGAGGAGGGCTCGCCGACGATGCAGTAATCCAGGCGGTCGTGAGACTCGCGCAGGTGCTCGACCACCGCGCGGGTGCCATCCACGGCCGGGCCTTCCTCGTCGGAGGTGATCAGAAAGGCGATACGGCCGGGATGATCCGGGTGCTCGGTGACGAAGCGCTCCACGGCAGTGAGCATGGCGGCCAGGCTACCCTTCATGTCTGCCGCGCCGCGTCCGCACAGCATGCCGTCGTCGTCGATGCGGGGCTCGAAGGGCGGATATTGCCAGTGTACCTCGGGGCCGCTGGGTACCACGTCGGTATGGCCGGCGAATGCCAGTACCGGGCCATGATGGCCGTGCACGGCCCAGAAGTTCTCGACATCGCCGAACGGCAGTCGCTCGATCTGGAAGCCGAGGCGAGCGAGTCGCTCGATCATCAGTGCCTGACATCCCTGATCATCGGGGGTGACGGAGGGACGTCGCATGAGCTCCATGGCGAGTTCGAGCGTGGGGGACAGGGTCTTGGCGGTCTCGGATGAGGTCATGCGGGATTCCGGCGGGCCGGCCCCGGGCGCGTCAGCGCCCGGGGAGCGACTCAGTTGTGGGCGTGTAGCGCTTCGTTCAGGGCGATGGCGCTCTTGTTGGTCAGGCACTCGATGCGGCCGTTCAGGGAGTTGCGACGCAGCAGCAGGTCGTCCTGGCCGGCCAGCTCGCGTGCCGCCACAGAGCGGACCTCCTTGCCCTGGTCGTCGAGCAGGGTGACCTTGGCGCCGGCGGTGATGTAGAGCCCGGCTTCGACCGTGCAGCGATCCCCCAGCGGGATGCCGATGCCGGCGTTGGCGCCGATCAGGCAACCTTCACCGACCTTGATGACGATGTTGCCGCCGCCGGACAGGGTGCCCATGGTGGAGCAGCCGCCGCCAAGGTCGGAGCCCTTGCCGACCACCACGCCGGCGGAGATCCGACCCTCGACCATGCCGGGACCTTCGGCACCGGCGTTGAAGTTGACGAAACCTTCGTGCATCACCGTGGTGCCTTCGCCGAGGTAGGCGCCGAGGCGCACCCGGGCGGTATCGCCGATGCGCACGCCACTGGGGACCACGTAGTCGGTCATCTTGGGGAACTTGTCGACGCAGTCCACCGAGAGGGTGCGCCCCTCGAGACGGGCCTTGAGACGCCGTGCCGGCAACTCCTCGATGTCGATAGGGCCTTCGTTGGTCCAGGCGATGTTGCGCAGCAGCCCGAACATCCCGGTCAGGTCGGTGCCATGTGGCTTGACCAGGCGATGAGAAAGCAGATGCAGCTTGAGATAGACCTCAGGCGCGCTCTGAGGCGCGTCGTCCTCGGCGATGAAGGTGGCGACCAACGGCCGTTGGCTGGCGGCCAGGGATTCGGCGAGCTCGGCCTGGGCCTCGTGGCCAGCGGCCTTGAATGCCTCGGCAAGCTCGGCGCAGTGTTCCGGCAGGAAACTGACAGCGGCGTTGCCGGCGGGGGCATCGAGCACCTTGGCGGCGGCTTCGACCAGGCTGGCATCGGGGTTCAGCAGGGGCGCCGGATAATAGATTTCCAGCCAGTCGCCCTGAGTGTTCTGGGTGCCGATTCCGAGTGCAAAGCTGAGCATGTGGGGTCCTCTCGAATGAAGAGGCGCCGGAGCGCCTTACAGATTGTCGTAGTCGCCATCGCGGAAGCCGACGAGAATATCGTCGCCGGTGTCCAGCAGCGGGCGCTTGAGCAGAGTGGGGTTGGCCAGCATCAACTCGCGGGCCTTGTTGGCATCGATGTCGGCCTTGTCGGCGTCGTCGAGCTGCCGCCAGGTGGTGCTGCGCTTGTTGAGCAGGGTCATGACCGGCACGTGCTCGAGGATGTGCTCGAGCAATGGGGCGGAAAGGCCATCCTCGCGCAGATCATGGGTCTGGAAGGGAATGCCCTTGCCTTCGAGAGCCTTGCGGGCGCGGCGGCAGGTATCGCAGTTCTTGATCATCATCAGCGTCATCATGGACTCGTCTCCCATCCGACGGTTTGTTCGATCAGGTGGCGCATGCGCTGCGCCGCTTGTGTGGTGGCGTCGAGGTCATCGACCAGGGCCAGGCGCACTCGACCGGCGCCAGGGTTGTGGCCGTCGGTGCCAGGCCGGCCCATGTAGCTGCCCGGCAGCACGCTGACGTGCTGCTCGGCATAGAGTGCTCGGGTGAAGGCTTCGTCATCGCCACCGGGCACCGCCGGCCAGAGATAGAAGCTGGCCTCAGGCGAGGGAAAGTCCATCACCGGAGCGAGGATCTCGGTGACGGCGGCGAACTTCTCCCGATAGGCATCGCGGTTGGCGCGAACGTGCGTCTCGTCGCGCCAGGCGGCGATGGAGGCGCGTTGCAGCGGCAGCGACATGGCACAGCCATGGTAGGTGCGATAGCGGCGGAAGGCCGAGATCAGATCGCTGTCGCCGGCCACGAACCCTGAGCGCAGTCCCGGCAGGTTGGAGCGCTTGGAGAGCGAATGGAAAACCAGGCAGCGCCGATAGTCATGGCGCCCGAGACGCGCGCAGGCCTGCAGAAGTCCTGGCGGCGGGGCGGATTCGTCCAGGTAGAGTTCCGAGTAGCACTCGTCGGCGGCGACGATGAAGTCATGTTCGTCCGCCAGCCGGATCAGGCGCTCGAGCTCCTCGAGCGGGGTCACCGCGCCGGTGGGATTGCCCGGCGAGCAGACGAAGACGATCTGTACCTCGCGCCATGTCTCGGCCGAGACGGCTTCCAGGTCCGGTCGGAAGTCGTGCTCGGCACGGCAGTCCAGGGTGAGCGTCGTGCCGCCGGCCAGCAGAGTGGCGCCCTCGTAGATCTGGTAGAAGGGATTGGGTACGGCGACTCGGGCTGGGCGTGTCCGGTCCAAGGCTGCCTGAACGAAGGCAAAGATCGCCTCCCGCGTGCCGTTGACCGGCAGTACCTGATGGTCGGGGTCGAGGGCGTCGAGCTCGAAACGCCGGCACGCCCAGTCGGCAATGGCCTCGCGTAGCTCGGCGAGGCCTCCGGTGGCCGGGTAGCTGGCCATCTCATGACGGTGATCGACGAGGGCTCGCAGTGCGCCATCGAAGGGGGCATGGCGAGGCTCTCCGATGGTCAGCGGGATAGGGGGAAGCGACTCGGGCGGTGCAATGCCGGCCTTGAGGGCGGCGAGTCGCTCGAACGGATAGGGCTGGAGCGCGTCGAGGTCGGGATTCATGAGTGTCCAGTCGGAGCCTTGATCGGCGTCGTTGTGTTGTTTCGCGTCGCGCGGGCAGGAGGTCGATTATAGGGAAGCCCCGGTAGGGCCTCAAACGCGCCGGTCAGCCTCGCACGTCGAGCACCTCGATCAGGCGCTCGCGCAGGCGACGCTGACGCTCGGGATCGATGAGCGGCGCTCCGGCCTTGTCGGTGATGAAGAAGACGTCCTCGACGCGCTCGCCCAGGGTGGCGATCTTGGCCGCCGAGAGCGCGATGTCCTGCTCCATGAAAATACGACCGACGCGCGCCAGCAGCCCGGGGCGGTCCGGGGCGGTCAGCTCGAGCAGGGTGCGTTCGTTGGCCGGGTCCTGCCGGATGATGACCTCGGTGGGTACGCGAAAATGCTTGAGTTGCCTCGGTGTGTGTCGGGTGACGATCTGCGGGTAGTCGTCGGGATCGTCGAGCTCTTCCACCAGGTGGCGGCGAATTTCCTCCAGCCGGCCGGGCTCGCGAATGGCATGGCCATGATCGTCGAGGACGATGAAGGTGTTGAGGGTCCAGTTGTTGCTCGAGGTGGCGATGCGGGCGTCGTGGATCGACAGCCCCAGTTGTTCCATGGCCGCCGAGGTGGCAGCGAAAAGATCGTCCACCGAGCGGGTATGTATGAAGACCTTGGTGCCGCCTTCGGCCATGTCGGCAGTGGGGGCGCTGAGCAGGATCAGCGGCAGTTCGCTACCGTCGTGGGCGAGGATGCCCTGGGTCTGCCAGGCAATCTCGCTGGGGGCGTACTGCAGGAAGTAGTCCTCGCCCAGCGAGGCCCACAGACGGTCCACCCGCGCCATGTCGGCCCCGACCGTGGTCAGCAGGGAGTGGGCCTCGTCGCGTGTCTCACGCACCGAGTCGTCGCGTTCCATGGGGTTCTCGAGACCGCGACGCAGGGCGCGCCGGGTTTCGCCATGGAGCTGGCGAAGCAGGGAGGCGCGCCAGCCGTTCCACAGTGTCGGGTTGGTGGCATTGATGTCGGCCACCGTCAGCACGTAGAGGTAGTCGAGCCGTGTCTCGTCGCCGACGCTGCGGGCGAAGTCGCTGATGACTTCGGGATCGGTGATGTCGCGCTTCTGGGCCACCATGGACATCAGCAGGTGATTTTCGACCAGCCAGCTCACCAGGCGGGTATCGCGCTCCGAAAGGTCGTGCTCCCAGGCGAAGGCCTCGACGTCCCGGGCGCCGATCAGGGAATGGTCTCCGCCGCGTCCTTTGCCGATGTCGTGGAACAGGCCGGCGATCCACAGCAGGTCCAGTCGGGGCAGTTGCTGGACCAGGTCGGCGGCGACGGGGAAGTTCTCACGCGCCTCGGGCTTGCGGAAACCATGGATGCACTTCAGCAGTCGCAGGGTATGGGCGTCCACGGTGTAGATGTGGAAGAGATCGTGCTGCATCAGTCCGACCGCCTGCCCGAAGACCGGCAGGTACTTGCCGAGCACGCCGTAGCGGTTCATGCGCCGGAGCTGACGGGCCACGTTGCCCCTGGAGCGCAGCAGCGCCATGAACAGGCGCTTGTGGTGAGGGTCGGCTCGGTAGCGGTCGTCGATCAGATGGCGATGATCGCGGATCAGGCGAATGGTGTCGGCACGCACGCCCTCGATCTCGGGATGTTCGGCCATCAACAGGAAGAGCTCGAGCAGTGCCGAGGGAGATTCCTGAAACAGCGTCCGTGAGCGGGCCTGGATGTAGCCGCCCTTGATCTCGAAGCGCTCGTTGAGAGGCACGGTCTCGAGCGACTCGCCGCCACGCAGGATGGCTTCGTCGAAGTGCTGCAGCAGCATGTCGTTGAGCCTGGCGAGCGCGGTGACGTGCCGGTAGTAGCGTTTCATGAACTGTTCGACGGCCAGACGTTCCGGCGTATCGTGGTAGCCGAACAGTTCAGCGATGGTGCGCTGGTGGTCGAACAGGAGCCGGTCCTCGGCGCGTACGCTGAGCATGTGCAGTGCATAGCGCACCTGCCAGAGGAAGGCCTGGCCCTGGCTGAGGATGTGCAGTTCGGCATCGTTCATGAAGCCGTGGGCCACCAGATCTTCGTAGCGCTGGGTGGCGAAATGGCGCTTGGCCACCCAGCCGATCATCTGGATATCGCGCAGCCCGCCCGGGGAGCTCTTGATGTTGGGCTCCAGGTGGTACTCGGAGTTGTTGAAGCGATAGTGGCGGCTGATCTGCTCCTGCCACTTGGCCTCGAAGAAATGGTCCGCCGGCCACAACCGTTCCGGTGACAGACGGTGCTGCATGGCCTCGCGCAGCCGTTCGGGGCCGGCCAGGGTGCGGGACTCGATCAGGTTGGTGATCACCGTGACATCGGCGGCGGCCTCGTGGGAGCAGTCCGAGAGCGAGCGCACGCTGTGGCCGATCTCCAGGCCAATGTCCCACAGGAAGGTGATGAAAGCGGTCAGGGGTTCGCGGTAGGGGGTGTCGTCGTCCCGTTCGAGCAGCAGCAGTAGGTCGATGTCCGAATGGGGGTGCAGTTCGCCCCGGCCATAGCCGCCCACGGCCAGCAGGGCGATGCCGTCGTCGGGCCAGTCATGCTGCTCCCAGGCGATCGCCAGCAGGCGATCCAGGCAGTGGGCGCGCCCATGCACCAGGTCGCGAATGTCGGCGCCGGCGCGGAAGCGTTCGTCGAGCCGTGCCTGGATCTCGCCCAGCGCGGCCTTGAAGGGCGCGATGGGCGAGCGGCTGCCGCCGAGCTCGGTACGGAACTTCTCGATGTCGAACAGCGTCTCGTCGGGCTCGAAACGGTAGTGGTGGAGCAGCATGATGGCCGGCTCAGCGGTCGAGGAACGAGAGGTCTTCGTCGCGACGAGCGGTGAGGACCTCCACGCCGTTGGCGGTGACCAGCAGGGTGTGCTCCCACTGGGCGGTGAGTCCCTTGTCCTTGGTCACGGCGGTCCAGCCATCCCGGAGAACCTTGGTGCGATGATCGCCGACGTTGATCATCGGCTCGATGGTGAAACACATGCCTTCCGCGAGGGTGATATCCGCCTCGGGGGCATAGCCATCGTAGTGGAGGATCTGCGGCTCCTCATGGAAACCGGCACCGATGCCGTGCCCGCAGAAGTCGCGCACCACCGAATAGCCGTTGGCCTCGGCGTGCTGCTCGATGACCCGGGCGAGGGTCGAGAGCCGCACGCCCGGGCGAACCTCGGCGATGCTCTTGTACAGACACTCCTGGGTGACGCGCGACAGCCGCTCGCCCTGGATGGTCTCGCCGATGATGAACATCATGCTGGAATCGCCGTGATAGCCGTCGGCGGTCTTCACCGTGATGTCGATGTTCATGATGTCGCCTTTCTTCAGCTTCTTGGCGTCATCGGGAATGCCGTGGCAGACCACGTGATTGATCGAGGTACAGATCGACTTGGGAAAGCCGTGGTAGTTCAACGGGGCAGGGGTGGAGCCCAGCTCGTTGACGATATAGTCGTGGCAACGCCGGTCGAGTTCGCCGGTGCTGACACCGGCCTGCACGTGAGGGGTGATCATTTCCAGCACACTGGCGGCCTGTCGGCCCGCCTCGCGCATCTTCTCGATCTCGTCGGGCGTCTTGATGGGTACGTTCATGGAAGCTCGGATTCAGGGGTGGCATCGCCGCCGATCAACGCGTCGGTCACGGTGGAGGCGCGTCGGCGACTTCATCTCGAAGGTAATCCATGGTATAAAGCTGCGCGCCTTCCTGCAATCGCCGATCCCGTTCGTCCCCAAGGTGTCGGGCGGAGGTACGGTCGGAAGGTGTGAATGCAAATGCAACGCCTTGAAAACACACATGCACCGGCACATGGTCCCGGGTGCCGTCGGCGCGACCGGCGGTCGGATCCATGGGGTGCATGGAGGCCTAACCCGATTTTTCAGGAGTCATCCATGGCACACGTCAATATGCGTGACCTGCTGAAGGCAGGCGCTCACTTCGGTCACCAGACCCGTTACTGGAACCCGAAGATGGGCAAGTACATCTTCGGCGCACGTAACAAGATTCACATCATCAACCTCGAGCATACCCTTCCGGCCCTGAACGAGGCCATCGATGTGGTCGAGAAGATGGCGGCCGCGAACAACAAGATCCTGTTCGTGGGCACCAAGCGCAGCGCCAGCAAGATCATCAAGGAAGAGGCCAATCGCGTCGGCCAGCCGTTCGTCAACCATCGCTGGCTGGGCGGCATGCTGACCAACTTCAAGACGATTCGTCAGTCCATCAAGCGCCTGCGCGAACTCGAGTCCATGCACGAGGATGGCACCTTCGAGAAGTTGACCAAGAAGGAAGTGCTGATGGCGACTCGCGAGCAGGACAAGCTCGAGCGTTCCATCGGTGGTATCAAGAACATGGGTGGTCTGCCCGATGCGCTGTTCGTGATCGACGTCGACCATGAGCGGATCGCCATCAACGAGGCGAACAAGCTGGGCATTCCGGTCATCGGCGTGGTGGATACCAACTCCGATCCGGATGGCGTCGACTACGTGATCCCGGGCAACGATGACTCCATCCGCGCCATTCAGATCTACGTCAAGGCCGTCGCCGACGCCTGCGCCCGTGCGAAGGAAGGTCGTCCCGACGAATTCGTCGAGGTCACCGAGGAAAGCGCTGGCGACGACGCCGCCGCTGCCGAGTGATCGAGGGCCCGGCAGGGCCGTGAATATCGCGCCGCTTGCCGGCGATCCGTCGCCGTGACGGTGCAAGGGGGCTCCGGCCCCCTTGCTTGCGCCCCGGGGCGGAAACGGGATGCGCCGGGCCTTGCCCGGCCCCCATCTTCCAGGTCGAACCATTCAGAGGACACTACCATGGCAGCTATCAGCGCCTCTCAGGTCAAGGAACTGCGCGAGCGTACCGGGCTCGGCATGATGGAGTGCAAGAAGGCACTCACCGAAGCCGGTGGCGACATCGACACCGCCATCGAGAACCTGCGCAAGAACTCCGGTCTCAAGGCCGCCAAGAAGGCCGGTCGTACCGCCGCCGAAGGCGCCATCGTCACCCGCGTCGCGGAAGACGGCAGCTATGGCGTGATGGTCGAGATCAACTCCGAGACCGACTTCGTGGCTCGTGACGACAACTTCACCGCGTTCGCCGACAAGGTGGCCGATGCCTTCTTCGCCGCCAAGAGCGAAGACGTCGCCGCCATCATGGAAGGTGAGCTGGAGGCTGATCGCGAGCAGCTGGTACAGAAGATCGGCGAGAACATCGGCGTGCGCCGCAGTGTGGTCGTCGAAGCGGCATCCCAGGGTGGCAGCCTGGTCGGCGCCTATGTCCATGGCGGCCGTATCGGCGTGCTGACCGTGCTCAACGGCGGCAATGACGAGACCGCCAAGGATGTGGCCATGCACGTCGCAGCACTCAACCCGACCGTCGCACTTCCCGAGAACATGCCTCAGGAAAAGCTGGACGCCGAGAAAGCGATCATCCTGGCTCAGCCGGACATGGCCGGCAAGCCGGAGCAGATCGCCGAGAAGATGGTCCAGGGCCGTCTGAAGAAGTACCTGGCCGAGAACAGCTTGACCGAACAGGCCTTCGTCAAGGATCCGAACCAGACCGTCGCTGAGTATGTCAAGGCTGCCGGTGGCGAAGTGGTCAGCTTCACCCGCTTCGAGGTGGGCGAGGGCATCGAGAAGGAAGAAGTCGATTTTGCCCAGGAAGTGATGGAACAGGCCAAGCGTAGCTGAGGTCAGAGGTTCCAGCATGACGATGGCGTGCGCGATGGCGCACGCCATCGCGTATCCGGTCGGTGTATCCGGCCACCCACGTCCATTCGCCGAGTTCCGGGAGATCCACGCATGAGCAGTGCCGAGCAAACCGCTTCAGCCAAGTCCGACAAGCCCCGCGCCGACGTCTCGAAGTACAAGCGCATCCTGCTCAAGCTTTCCGGCGAGGCCCTGACCGGCGACGCCGAGTTCGGCATCGATCCCAAGGTGCTGGACCGCATGGCCCTGGAGATCGGGCAGCTGGTCGGTATCGGGGTTCAGGTCGGCATCGTGGTCGGCGGTGGTAACCTGTTCCGTGGCGCCGCCTTGCATGAAGCCGGCATGGAGCGTGTCACCGGCGACCACATGGGCATGCTGGCCACGGTCATGAATGCCCTGGCCATGCGTGATGCCCTCGAGCGCTCCAACATCCGTTCGCGCGTGATGTCGGCGATTCCCATGAGCGGTGTGGTGGAACATTATGATCGTCGGACGGCCATCCGCTACCTGACATCCGGCGATGTGGTGATCTTCTCCGCGGGAACGGGCAATCCCTTCTTCACCACCGATTCTGCGGCCTGTCTGCGCGGGATCGAGATCGATGCCGATGTCGTGGTCAAGGCCACCAAGGTGGACGGTGTCTACGACAAGGACCCGGTCCGGCACCCCGATGCGGTCAAGTACGAACAGCTTTCCTATGATGACGCGCTGGACCAGAAGCTCGGTGTCATGGATTTGACCGCCATCTGCCTGGTGCGGGACCATGACATGCCGGTTCGCGTGTTCAACATGAACAAGTCTGGGGCGCTGCTGAACCTGGTGGTGGGCGGCAGGGAAGGCACGCTGATTGATAGAGGGTGACATCGTGATTGACGATATCAAGAAGGATGCGGAAAGCCGCATGAAGAAGAGCCTCGACGCTCTTCACCACAACTTCAACAAGATCCGCACCGGTCGGGCTCACCCGAGCATCCTGGATGCGGTGACCGTTGAGTATTACGGCAGCCAGATGCCGATCAACCAGGTGGCATCGGTCAATGTCGAGGACGCCAGGACCCTGACCGTGGTTCCCTGGGAGCAGAGCATGGTGCCGAAGGTGGAAAAGGCCATCATGACGGCCGAGCTGGGCCTCAATCCGGCCAGCGCCGGCAACGTCATCCGGGTGCCGATGCCGATGCTCACCGAGGAAACCCGCAAGGGCTACATCAAGCAGGCGCGCCAGGAAGCCGAAAATGCTCGGGTGGCAGTGCGCAATGTGCGTCGCGATGCCAACCATGAGCTCAAGGCGATGCTCAAGGACAAGGAAATCACCGAGGACGATCAACGTCAGGGTGAGGACGAGATTCAGAAACTCACCGACAAGATCGTCGGAGAGATCGACAAGGCACTGGAGTCCAAGGAGCATGACCTGATGCAGGTCTGAGGGCGTGGCGGTGCCTTGCAAGGGCGCCGCCGCCACCGCACGCTTGTATTCCATTCGCCATGCGAGACATCATGACGTCACCGCAGTCCCTTCATCTCCCGCTCTCCGGGGACGCCCCCCTGCCACGTCACGTGGCCATCATCATGGACGGCAACAATCGCTGGGCCAAGGCGCATGGCCTGTCCGGCGTGCGTGGCCATCATGCCGGTGTCGAGGCCGTGCGCGCCGTCATCCGCCGAGCCGCCGAGCGGGGCGTGGGCACCCTGACGCTCTTTGCCTTCTCCAGCGAGAACTGGCGGCGGCCGGCCACCGAGGTCCAGGCTTTGATGGAGCTGTTCCTGATGGCGCTCAAGCGTGAAGTCAAGAAGCTTCACGAGCATGACATCCGCCTGTCGGTCATCGGGGAGCGCGAAGGATTCTCGTCGACGATCCAGAAGCATATCGAGGCGGCGGAGGCCTTGACCGCCGACAATACCGGACTGCACCTGGTGGTCGCCGCCAACTACGGCGGTCGCTGGGATGTCACGCGGGCCGCACGGCGGCTCGGGGAACGTGTCAGTGCCGGTGAGCTGGATCCGAGTCACATCGATGAGTCGGCCATGGAAACGGAGCTGTGCCTCGGCGATGCTCCGCCGGTGGATCTATGCATTCGCACCAGTGGCGAGTGTCGCATCTCCAACTTTCTGCTGTGGCAGATGGCCTACGCCGAACTCTATTTCACACCGGTGCTGTGGCCCGACTTCGGGGGCGAAGCCTTCGACGAGGCCCTGGCGGATTTCGCCGGTCGGCAGCGGCGCTTCGGCATGACCGATGAACAGGTCGAGGCGCAAGGTGCTTAGACAACGTGTCATCACCGCTGCCTGGCTGGCACCGCTGACCTTGGCGGGTCTGTTTGGCCTCGAGGGCATCGCCTTCGCGCTGTTCACGGCATTCGTGGTGCTGCTGGCCGGTTGGGAGTGGACCCGGCTGGCCGGCCTGACGTCGCTGCGCTGCCGTGGGCTGGCGATCGCCGGCCTGGGAGTTGCCCTCTTGTTGCTCGGCCTGGTGGGCGCCACCCATGCCGTCTGGCCGCTGTATCTCGGTGCCGCGGGTTGGCTGCTCAATCTCTACTGGGTGACGGGCTATCCAGCACGCCTGGCGCAGTGGCGTTCCACTGGCGTGCGGCTGGCCATGGGCGCCTGGGTGCTCCTGCCGACCTGGGTGGGCTTCAATGTGCTGCGCGAAAGCGGGGCGGTCTGGCTGCTGTTCGTGCTGCTCCTGGTCTGGGGCGCCGATATCGGTGCCTATTTCGTCGGGCGGGCGTTGGGGCGGCGTAAGCTGGCCCCGAGCGTCAGTCCCGGTAAATCCTGGGAAGGCGTGGCGGGTGGCGTGCTGGTCAGCTCGTTGCTGGCGGTGGCATTCGCCATCTGGCAGGGCCTGGGAGCGGTCGGCGGCCTGGGGCTGCTTGCCGTGACGATCATCGTGACCCTGGCTTCCGTGCTGGGCGATCTGCTGGAAAGCATGCTCAAGCGCCATCAGGGCCTGAAGGACTCCAGTCAGCTGTTGCCCGGCCATGGCGGTGTTCTGGATCGCATCGATAGCCTAACCGCTGCCGTGCCCTTGTTTGCCCTGCTGCACCTGGGAGTCTCCTGACCATGTCCAACGCCTCGCCGCTTGCCGTCACCGTGCTGGGGGCTACCGGTTCCATCGGGACCAGCACCCTCGATGTCATCGCCCGCCACCCGAGCCGCTATCGGATTCATGCACTGTCGGCGAACCGGGCCCGGCATCGTCTCCTGGAGCAGTGCAGGGCGCACCGGCCACGGCTGGCCGTGCTGGAACGGGAAGAGGACGCCGCCTGGTTGCGTGAACAGCTCGCCGACGCAAGGCTGGATACCGAGGTGCGCGCCGGTGCCGAGGCGCTGGTCGAGATCAGCGAGGCGCGCGAGGTCGATGTGGTGATGGCCGCCATTGTCGGGGCCGCCGGCCTGCTGCCGACCCTGGCGGCGGTGCGGGCCGGCAAGCGGGTCCTGCTGGCCAACAAGGAAGCCTTGGTGATGTCGGGGGGGCTGTTCATGGAAGCGGTGGCCCGCTCCGGGGCCACCTTGTTGCCCATCGATTCCGAACACAATGCCATTTATCAGTGTCTACCCACCGAGCATCGCGGAGGGCTGGCGCAACATGGCGTCACGCAACTCTTGCTGACGGCCTCCGGTGGCCCTTTCCGTGGCTGGAGTGTGGCGCGACTGGCAGACGTGACGCCCGAGCAGGCCTGTGCCCATCCCAACTGGTCGATGGGACGCAAGATCTCGGTCGACAGCGCCACTCTGATGAACAAGGGGCTCGAGTTGATCGAGGCATGCTGGTTGTTCGACGCGCGCCCGGACCAGGTGCAGGTCGTGGTGCACCCGCAGAGCGTGATCCACTCCATGGCCGCCTACAACGACGGCTCGGTGATCGCCCAGTTGGGGAATCCCGACATGCGGACGCCGATCGCCCACGGGCTGGCCTGGCCGGAGCGCATCGAGTCCGGCGTGCAGGCACTGGACCTGTTCGACGTGGCGCGCCTCGACTTCGAGCGGCCCGATGAAGCGGCGTTTCCTTGCCTGCGTCTGGCCCGTGAGGCCATTGCTGCCGGCGGGACGGCGCCGGCGGTGCTCAATGCGGCCAATGAGGTTGCCGTCGAGGCCTTTCTCGATGGACAACTGGGCTTTGCCGGAATTGGCGAGCTGGTGGCGCGAGTTCGGGATATCTGCCCGGTGGAGCCGGCCAGTGAACTCGGTGGCATCCTCGAGGCTGATGAACGGGCGCGACGTGAAGCGCGGGAGTGGCTGGCATGCCGTTGATGCCACTGTCTGACCGCCTGGCCGGTGCGTGCCCTTGTCATGTCGGTGGATTCCGGCGCCGGAAGGGCGCCGTCGGTAATCCGAGAGATCGGGATGATTGCCTGGGCTGCCAGGCTGACAGGAGACTGCCGTGGGCCTGATCCAGAATGTGCTGGCCGTGATCGTGGTGCTCGGCCTGTTGATCACTTTCCATGAATTCGGCCACTTCTGGGTCGCGCGCCGCTGTGGCGTCAAGGTACTGCGTTTTTCGGTCGGGTTCGGCAAGCCGTTGTGGTCGCGCTACGACCGTCATGGGACCGAATTCGCCGTGGCGGCGATTCCCCTGGGCGGCTATGTCAAGATGCTCGACGAGCGCGAGGGGCCGGTGCCACCCGAGGAGCGGCACCGTGCGTTCAATCACAAGAACGTCTGGCAGCGTATCGCCATCGTGGCTGCCGGCCCCTTGGCCAATTTTCTGCTGGCGCTGGTCGCCTACTGGGCGCTGTTCGTCGTTGGCACCACGACCGTGGTTCCGGTGATCGGCGAGGTGACGCCCGGCTCGCCGGCTGCCGAGGGCGGGCTTGCGACCGGCCAGGAGATCACAGCGATCGAAGGCGAGGCCGTGCGCTCCTGGGAAGAGGTCAACCTCGAGCTGGTCTCGGTGATCGGCGCCAGTGGCGACTTGACCGTCGCCGCTCGGGATGAGGGTGACAGTGTCGCCCGCGAGCATCGCCTGCCCGTGCAGGATTGGCTGGTGCGCCAGGACCCGCCCCGTCCGCTGGAGACGCTGGGTATTGCGCCCTGGCGTCCCGAGGTGCCGGCGGTGATCGATCGCCTTGCCGATGGCGAACCGGCCGCTGAGGCCGGCCTGGCGAGCGGCGACAAGATCCTGTCGCTCGACGGCCAACCGGTGGATTCCTGGTCGCACTTCGTCGAGCAAGTGCAGGCCCGCCCTGGGGAGCGCCTCGACATCGAGGTGGCGCGCGATGGCGAGACGCTGACATTACCCCTGACACCGCGGGCCAGGGAGCAGGAGGATGGCACGCGCGTCGGTTATATCGGCGCCGGCGTGGCACCGGTCGCCTGGCCGGAGGAATATCGCCGTGATATCCGTTACGGCCCTCTGGCGGCATTGGGGCAGGCGGCGAATCGCACCGGCGACATGACGTTGTTGACCCTGGATGCCATCCGCAAGATGCTGGTGGGACTCATCTCTCCCTCCAATCTTTCCGGTCCCATCACCATCGCGCGTATCGCTGGCGACTCGGCGCGTTCCGGGATGGAAAGTTTCGTCAGCTTCCTGGCCTATCTGTCGATCAGCCTGGGAGTACTCAACCTGTTGCCCATTCCGGTGCTGGATGGTGGGCATCTGCTCTACTACATCGTCGAGGTGGTACGTGGCCGGCCCGTCTCCGAACGTGCACAGGCCCTCGGTCTGCGGATCGGATTGGCCCTGGTCGGGACCCTGATGCTGATGGCGCTGTATTTCGACCTGATGCGGCTCTGGTAAAACCGCGCTGCGGCTTGTCAGTTGCCCGTACAAATGTATAAGGTGCCTGTCTGGACAGGTAGGCAGATCAACGCGAGCGAATGACTGCATGAAGATCAAGACCATCGGAATGGCGGCGCTGCTGCTTGCCGGTGCCAATACGGCACAGGCCGAATCCTTTGAAGTTTCCGACATCCGGGTGGAAGGCCTGCAGCGGGTCTCGGCCGCTTCGGTGTTCAATGCCTTTCCTGTCAGCGCCCGGGAGCGGGTCGATGACCGCGAGCTGGCGGAGGCAGCGCGCGACCTGTTCGCGACCGGGCTCTTCGACGACATTCACCTGGCACGCGAAGGCGATGTGCTGATCATCCAGGTGGAAGAGCGGCCGACCATCTCCCGCCTCAACATCGAGGGCAACCAGCAGATCCAGGACGAGGACCTGCGGAATGGGTTGAGTCAGGCCGGGCTGGTCGAAGGCCAGGTCCTGCAGCTTTCCACTCTCGAGGAGATCCAGCGTGAGCTGGCCGGGCTCTATCAGTCCCAGGGGCGCTACAACGCCACCATCGATACCGAGGTCGAGCAGGTCGGCGCGGGGCAGGTGCAGGTCAACATCGACATCGATGAGGGCGATGTGACCAAGATCCGCCAGATCAATATCGTCGGCAACGAAGCCTTCGACGACGAGACGCTGCGCGATGTCTTCGAGCTGGAGGATCAGCCCGGCTGGTTCTTCGGCTGGTTCACCAACGATTCCTATTCCCGTGAGGCATTGTCCGGGGACCTGGAACGTCTGCGTTCCTTCTATATGGATCGTGGCTACGTCAACTTCGACATCGATTCCACCCAGGTCTCCGTGGCGCCGGACAAGTCGCGGATCTTCATCACCATCAACGTCAATGAAGGCAAACGGTACCGAGTGGGCGACGTTCGCTTCGCCGGTGACTTGCGCATCCCCGAGGACGAGGCGCGGGAGTTGCTTCAGGTCCAGAGCGGCGAGGTCTTCTCGCGCAGCGATGCCATTGCCTCTTCCGAGGCGATCCGCTCGCGGCTGGGGGCCGAAGGCTTCGCCTTCGCCAATGTCGACAGCATTCCCGAAGTCAGCAACGACGGTGAGACGGTGGACCTGACCTTCCAGGTGGAGCCGGGACGTCGTGCCTATGTGCGACGCATCGAGTTCGTCGGCAACACCACCACCCAGGACGAAGTGCTGCGTCGCGAAATGATCCAGATGGAGGGGGCGCCGGCCTCCACCGAGTCGATCAGCCAGTCCCGCCAGCGTCTGGAGCGTCTGGGCTTCTTCAAGCAGGTCGAGGTGCAGACCGAGCCGGTGCCGGGCGCCAATGACCAGTTGGATGTCACCTACGAGGTCGAGGAGCAGCCTTCCGGCTCGATCTCCGCAAGCCTCGGCTTCTCCCAGAGCGCCGGGGTGATCTACGGTGCCTCGCTGTCCCAGAACAACTTCCTGGGGACCGGTAATCGCGTGAATATCGGTGCGCAGAAGAGTGACACCTACACCAACGTCAACTTCGGCTTCACCGACCCCTACTGGACCCTCGACGGCATCTCGCGCGGTTACAATCTGTACTACCGCGAGACCGATTATGAAGATTCCGACATCTCGACCTACTCGACGGATGCGCTGGGGGCCGGCATCAACTTCGGCTACCCGATCAACGAGCTGACCCGCCTCAACTTCGGGGCGACCGTCGAGGACCTCACGGTCAAGACCTACCGGGATACGCCTTCCGAGATCGAACGCTATGTCCAGGATGAGGGCGATCATGCCCAGGCGTTGAAGCTGTCCGCGAGTTGGACACGCAACGAGCTCAACCGGGGCATCATGCCCACCGCGGGCAACTATCAGCGTCTGTCGCTGGAGGCGTCGGCGCCGGGCAGCGATGCCGAGTACTACAAGGCACGGGCCCAGGCGCGCCACTTCTTCCCGCTCAACGAGGAGCAGACCTGGTCGCTCAAGTTCCGTGGCGAGGTCGGCTACGCCGATACTCTGGGAGGCGACGACCCTTATCCGTTCTACGAGAACTATCTGGCCGGTGGCCTGGGGTCGGTGCGTGGTTTCACCACCAATACGCTGGGCACGGCGACCACGGAGCGCAATCAGGGCGATGACAAGACGCTCGGCGGGAACGTGCTGGTCGAGGGCAGTGCCGAACTCATCTTCCCCATGCCCTTCGTCGATGACAAGCGTTCGGTACAGCCGTCGGTCTTCGTGGATGCCGGTAACACCTTCCTCACCGAGTGCTACCCGGTTCTGGAGGGAGACAGCTCCCAGTGTGATTCCGGCGTCGATCTTGGCGAGCTGCGTTACAGTGTCGGTGTCGGTGTCTCCTGGTTGACGCCAGTGGGGCCGCTGACCTTCAGCCTGGCCGAGCCGATCAACGACAAGAGCGGCGACGATACCCAGTTCTTCCAGTTCTCGCTGGGTCAGACCTTCTGATCCCCGAGGCACGACACAAGGAGTCGATGACATGCGCAAGCTGACTGCTGCTCTGTGCCTCGGGGCGATGGGGATCTTCGGATCCCTGCAGGTCCAGGCCGCCGATGTGGCCATGCTCGATTGGCAAAAGGCGCTGCTCGAGACCGATGCCGCCCAGCGTGCGATGAATCAGTTCCGCAACGGCATTCATGCCAAGCAGCAGGAAGCCGAGTCGCTGGGGCAATCCCTGCAGGCGATGCAGCAGAAGTTCCAGGATGGCGGGCAACCGAGCCCGGAAGAGCAACAGGCATTTCGGGACAAGGGGCAGCGTTTCGAGCAACTGCGCCAGGAAATCCTCCAGGCGCGCCAGGAGGCGGAACAGCGCTTCATGGAGGGCGCCAAGCCCAAGCTCGACCGGGCCATTCAACAAGTCATCGATCGTCACGATGTCCAAGTACTGGTGGCTCCGCAGGGGGTGGTGCATGCCGAGGGCGACCTCCCCGACCTCACCGGTGAGGTAACCGAGCTACTCAACTCGCTCAACTGACCGGGCCCAGCCTGCCAGAACCGGAATTCCATGAACCAAGACGCCCACTCCCTGACACTCACCGAGATTGCCGCACGCCTTGGAGCTGAGCTCCGAGGCGACGGTACCCAGCGGGTGAGTGGCCTGGCAACGTTGCGTGATGCCGGGCCGGAGCACATCACTTTCCTGGCCAATCGGGCCTATCTCAAGGATCTGGCGGACACTCGGGCCGCTGCCGTACTGCTTCATCCCAGCCATGCGGCAACCTGTCCGGTGGCCAGCCTGACGCTGGACAATCCCTATCTCGGCTATGCCGAGCTGTCACGGCTGTTCGACCCGCTGGCTAACCGCGAGTCGGGTGGCGTGCATCCCACGGCGGTGGTCGCCGAAACCGCCCGACTGGGCGAGGGGGTGAGCATTGGTCCCCAGGCGGTCATCGAGTCCGGCGTGAGCCTCGGTGACGGGGTGATCGTCGGGCCAGGGAGCGTGATCGGCGCCGATACTCGAGTCGGCGCCCATTCCCGGTTGCATGCCAATGTCACGCTCTATCACGGAGTGATCGTCGGCGCACGGGCCATACTGCACAGCGGCTGCGTGATCGGAGGTGATGGGTTCGGCTTCGCTCACGATGGCCGGGAATGGCACAAGATCGCCCAACTGGGCGGTGTGGTGCTCGGCGATGATGTCGAGATCGGCAGCTGTTCGAGTATCGACCGAGGTGCTCTCGGCGATACCGTGATCGGCGACGACGTCAAGATTGATAGTCAGGTGCAGATCGCGCACAACGTGCAGATCGGCGAGCACAGTGCCCTGGCCGGTTGCGTCGGCATCGCCGGCTCCACGCGAGTCGGACGTCACTGCATGCTGGGCGGCGGCGTCGGGCTGTCGGGCCACCTGACGATCTGTGACGGCGTACAGGTTACCGGCATGAGCCTGGTCACCAATTCCATCCATGAGCCGGGGATCTATTCCTCGGGTACCGGTGCGATGGACAACGCTCAGTGGCGGCGCAACGCCGTGCGCTTCAAGCAACTGGACGATATCGCGCGACGCTTGAGCCGCCTGGAAAAAGCCGGGCGTGACGCTTGAGGCCGTGTTGCGGGGCGGTATAATCCCCGCCCTCCCGTCGGCCTGGAGCCGATGGTCATGCCCGTCGCGTGGGGCGGGCCACCTGTCATGTCAGAGGTCGCTACGATGGTAATGGACATCAATGAAATTCGTGAATATCTGCCCCACCGCTACCCCTTTCTGCTGGTGGACAGGGTGACGGAACTTGCCCTTGGCGAATCCATCGTTGCCTACAAGAATGTCAGCATCAACGAGCCGTTCTTTAACGGCCATTTCCCGCATCACCCGATCATGCCGGGTGTGCTGGTGATCGAGGCGATGGCCCAGGCATGCGGTATTCTCGGATTCAAGACTGTGAACAAGCTGCCGGCCGATGGCTATGTGTATTATCTGGTCGGCAGTGACAATGTTCGCTTCAAGCGCCCGGTGATGCCCGGTGACCAGTTGCGCCTGGAGGCACTGGTGGAACGCGAGAAGCGGGGTATCTGGAAGTTTGCCTGCAAGGCCACCGTGGACGGCGATGTGGCGTGCGAGGCCGAGATCATCTGTGCCGAGAGGAAGGTCGCTTGATTCATCCCACCGCCATCGTCGACCCCGGAGCTCGCCTGGCCGATGACGTCGAGGTCGGTCCCTTCTCGGTGATCGGCCCGGATGTCGAGATCGGCGCCGGTTCCCGTATCGGGCCTCATGTCGTGCTCAAGGGCCCCACGGTACTCGGCGAACGTACGCGCATCTTTCAGTTCGCCTCGGTCGGCGAGGACTGTCAGGACAAGAAATATGCGGGCGAGCCGACCCGCCTGGTCATGGGCGATGACAACGTGGTGCGCGAAGGCGTCACCCTGCATCGCGGTACTGTCCAGGATCGGGGGGAGACGACCATCGGCTCGCGTAACCTGTTCATGGCCTATGCCCACGTCGGGCATGACTGCGTGATCGGCGATGACTGCATCCTGGCCAACCAGGTCACCCTGGCCGGTCATGTGACGCTGGGCAATTTCTCCATACTCGGTGGTCTGTCGGCCGTGCACCAGTTCTGTCATTTCGGCGAGCATGCCATGGCGGGCGGAGGCTCGATCATCACCAAGGACACCCCGGCCTACGTGATGATCAACGGCAATCCCGCCCAGGTTCACGGCCTCAACCTGGTGGGGCTGCGGCGCCGCGGGTTCAGCAACGAGTCGCTCAAGGCGCTGGGCGATGCCTATCGCCTGGTTTACCGCCAGGGGCTGACCGTCGAACAGGCGCTGACCACTATACGTTCGCGCTATTCCCTGCCGGAGACCGAGACCTTCGCGGCCTCCATCGAAGCGTCGTCACGGGGCATCATTCGCTGAGCGAGGCGGTGCCATGGGCATGCAACGCATCTATGTCGTCGCCGGGGAGCTTTCCGGCGACATCCTCGGTGCCGGGCTGGTACGTGAGTTCAAGGCGCGTCATCCCGAGGCGGAATTTCGTGGCATCGGCGGGCCGCGCATGATCGCCGAGGGCGTCGACAGTCGCTTCCCCCTGGAGACTCTGTCCGTGATGGGGCTGGTCGAGGTGCTCAAGCACCTGCCCAGGCTCGTGGGTGTGCGCCGGACCCTGCGGCGAGACGCACTCGACTGGCAGCCCGACATCATGATCGGCATCGATGCTCCCGACTTCAACCTGGAGCTGGAGCGCCAGTTGCGCGAGGCCGGCCTGACCACGGCGCATTATGTCAGCCCCTCTGTCTGGGCCTGGCGCCAAGGGCGGGTCAAGGGCATCGCGCGCGCCGTGGATGCCATGTTGACCTTCCTGCCTTTCGAGGCGGCCTTCTATGCGCGCCACCGGGTTCCGGTGGCCTATGTCGGGCATCCCCTGGCCGATGAGCTGCCGCTGACCAACGATAGGGCGGCGGCTCGTGAAGCGCTGGGTCTCCCGGCCCATGGCACGCTGCTGGCGGTGTTGCCAGGGTCGCGATCCAATGAAATACGCTTCCTGGGGGCGACCTTCCTGGAGGCTGCCGAGCGGCTATGCACCGAACGCCCGGAACTGAACGTCGTCATTCCCGCCGCCACGGCGGCTCGTCGGGAAGAGCTGGAAGCTCTGCTGGCCGAGCGCGAGGCCCTGAGCGGTCGCGTGACCCTGGTCGAGGGACGCTCGCGGGAGGCCATGGTCGCCAGCGACCTGGTGCTCCTGACCTCGGGCACCGCAGCCCTGGAGGCGATGCTGTGTCACCGCGCCATGCTGGTGGCCTATCGCATGGCCCCCATGACGCACTTTCTGGCCAAGCGTCTGGTCAAGACCGAGTGGATCTCGCTGCCTAACCTGATCGCCCGTGAGACGCTGGTCCCCGAATTGATTCAGGACGCGGCCAGTGCAGATGCCATTGCCGCCCGACTGGCTGAGTTTCTCGATGATGACGAGGCACGTGCGGCTCTGGAGGAACGCTTTGCCGCCATGCACGCGGAGCTCCGTCGGGGTGCCAGCCGGCGTGCCTGCGATGCCATCGAGGCACTGGTGGAAGGACGGGCGTTGCCGGCCTCGGTGGCGCCGGAAGGGGCGCTGCGGGAGGAGACCGGTTCATGAATGCCAAGACATTGCCACCTCTGGTCATCGATTACCACGGCGAGCGGTTGGCCGGTGTCGACGAGGTGGGGCGAGGCCCCCTGGTCGGGTCCGTGGTAGCGGCGGCGGTGATTCTCGACCCCGCCGATGCCATCACCGGACTGACCGATTCCAAGAAGCTGACCGCCCGGCGACGCGAGGCGCTCGATGCCGAGATTCGCGAACGGGCAATGGCCTGGTCGGTTGCCGAGGCCACGGCCGAGGAAATCGACACGCTGAACATCTATCACGCCACGCACCTGGCCATGCGGCGAGCCATCGATGCCCTGAGTCCCGCTGCCGAGTATCTGCTGGTGGACGGTAATCGCCTGCCCGGGCATCATGTGCCGGGACAGGCGGTGGTCAAGGGCGATGCCCGTCACGCGGCGATTGCCGCCGCCTCGATCCTGGCCAAGGTGGCTCGCGATGCCGGCATGCAGGCCCTGGATGCCCGATATCCCGATTATGGTTTCGCTCGTCACAAGGGCTATCCGACTCGCGAGCATCTGGCCGCCCTGGAGCGCCTGGGGCCACTGCCCGAGCATCGGCGTTCATTTGCGCCGGTGAAACGTCAGCTGGCGCTGTTCTGATCCACCAAGCCCCGAGTTCATCATGACCACACCCTTCGTCCATCTGCGCGTTCACAGTGAGTTTTCCCTGGTCGACGGTCTGATACGCCTCAAGCCGTTGATCAAGGCGGCGGTGGATCAGGGAACCCCGGCATTGGCGCTGACCGACGAAGCCAACCTCTTCGCCCTGGTCAAGTATTACACCGGCGCCCAGGGGGCCGGCCTCAAGCCGATCATCGGCAGCGACCTGTGGCTGACCAATCCGCATGACGATGAGCACCCGTATCGCCTGACGCTGCTGGCGATGGACGGGACCGGTTATCGCAACCTCACCGAGCTGATTTCGCGCGGCTGGGTGGAAGGCCAGCGACAGGGCCGGGCGTTGCTCGATCGCTCCTGGGTGATGGCCCAGAGCGAGGGGTTGATCGCGCTTTCCGGTGGCCGCGAGGGAGACATCGGCCGTCATCTGCTGTCCGATCACCACGCCGAGGCACGCGCCTTGCTCGACGAGTGGAACGCGGCCTTTCCCGGTCGCTATTACCTGGAGCTGACGCGCACCGGCCGCGCCCTGGAAGAAGAATGCGTGCACCTCTCGGTGGATCTCGCCGTCGAGACGGGCACGCCGGTGGTGGCCACCAATGATGTGCGCTTCCTCGAGCGCGAGGATTTCTGGGCCCACGAGACACGGGTGGCGATCGGTGAAGGCAAGGCGCTGGATGATCCGAGGCGCGAGCGTCATTACACCGAGGAGCAGTACCTCAAGAGCCCCGAGGAGATGGCCGAGCTGTTCTCCGATATCCCCGAGGCGCTCGAGAACAGCGTGATGATCGCGGCGCGCTGCAACGTCGATGTTCGCCTGGGTGAGATCTTCCTGCCCGAGTACGGGATTCCCGAGGGCATGACCCAGGAGGAATTCTTCCGCAAGGTGTCCCACGACGGCCTCACCGAACGCCTGGACTTCCTCTATCCGGCCGAACGCTATCCCCGGGATGGCGCGGAATATGCCGAGATCGACGCGCGTTATCGCGAGCGCCTCGACTTCGAGCTCGACATCATCTTGCAGATGGGCTTTCCCGGCTACTTCCTGATCGTGATGGACTTCATCCAGTGGGCCAAGGACAACGATGTCCCGGTCGGCCCCGGGCGGGGGTCCGGTGCCGGCTCGCTGGTGGCCTATGCACAGAAGATCACCGATCTGGACCCCCTCGAGTACGATCTGCTGTTCGAGCGCTTCCTCAACCCGGAACGTGTCTCCATGCCCGACTTCGACGTCGACTTCTGCATGGAGAAGCGTGATCGAGTGATCGAGTATGTGGCCGAACGATACGGACGCAATGCGGTCTCGCAGATTGTCACCTTCGGCACCATGGCCGCCAAGGCGGTGGTGCGCGACGTGGCCAGGGCGCAGGGCAAGCCTTATTCCCTGGGGGACAAGCTTTCCAAGCTGATTCCCTTCGAGGTGGGCATGACACTCGGCAAGGCGATCGAGGACGAGCCCCAGCTTCAGGAATTTCTCGAGGCTGACGAAGATGCCCAGGAAATCTGGGACATGGCGCTCAAGCTCGAGGGGATCACCCGAGGTACCGGCAAGCATGCCGGCGGTGTGGTGATCGCGCCGACCAAGCTGACCGACTTCTCGCCGTTGCTGTGCGACGAGGATGGCAGCGGCCTGCGGGTGCAGTACGACAAGAACGACATCGAAGACGCCGGCCTGGTCAAGTTCGACTTTCTAGGGTTGCGCACCCTGACCATCATCGACTGGGCGCTGGAGATGGTCGACAAGGTGCGGGCCGCCAAGGGCGAGGGACCGCTGAATATCGACACCATCCCGCTCGATGATGTGGCGACCTTCGACATGCTCAAGAAGGCCGAGACGACGGCGGTCTTTCAGCTGGAATCGCGCGGCATGAAGGAGCTGATCAAGCGTCTGCTGCCCGACTCGCTGGAAGACATGATCGCCCTGGTGGCCTTGTTCCGTCCGGGTCCCCTGCAGTCGGGCATGGTCGACGACTTCATCAACCGCAAGCACGGCCGGGCCGAGGTCGCCTATCCTCACCCCGACTACCAGCATGAGCTGCTCAAGCCGGTGCTCGGCCCGACCTACGGCATCATCCTGTATCAGGAGCAGGTGATGCAGATCGCCCAGGTGATGGCCGGCTACAGCCTGGGCCAGGCCGACCTGCTGCGCCGGGCCATGGGCAAGAAGAAGCCTGAGGAGATGGCCAAGCAGCGTACCGGCTTCCTCGAGGGCTGCGAGGCCAACGGCATCGATCGCGACCTGGCCGGCAACCTGTTCGATCTGGTGGAAAAATTCGCCGGCTACGGCTTCAACAAGTCGCACTCGGCCGCTTACGCCCTAGTGTCCTACCAGACCGCCTGGCTGAAGGCGCATTATCCCGGCCCCTTCATGGCGGCGGTTCTCTCCACCGAGATGGACAACCTCGACAAGGTGGTGCCCTTGATCGAGGAGTGTCGGCATCTTGGGCTTACCGTGACACCGCCGGACGTCAATGTCGGTGGCTTCAAGTTCACCGTCGATGCCGATGGCCGGGTGATCTATGGCCTGGGGGCGATCCGTGGTGTGGGCGAAGGGCCCATCGGGGCCATCGTCGAGGCGCGGGAGTCGGAGGGCGAGTTCCGTGACCTGTTCGACTTCTGCCGTCGCGTCGACCCCCAGCGCATGAACAAGCGGACCCTCGAGGCATTGATCCGCGCGGGCGCGCTGGACAACCTGGGGCCCAGCCGGGCGGTGCTCACCGCGGCGCTGGACGATGCCCTCAAGGCTGCCGCCCAGAATCAGGCCAACCAGAACCTCGGCATGATGGACATGTTCGGCGATGCCCTCTTCGACGATCCGGGTGACGACGAGGCTGACGTCTATGCCGATTATCGTCGCGTTCGCGACTGGTCCGACAAGGAGCGGCTGGCCGGCGAGAAGGACACCCTCGGGCTTTATCTCACCGGACATCCGATCGACGAGTACGAGCAGGAACTGTCGCGCTTCGTCTCGACCCGGATTGTCGATCTCAAGCCATCTCGTGAGCCGCAGCGGGTAGCCGGGCTGGTGGTGAACGTGCGTACCATGAAATCCAAGCGCGGCGATACCATGGCCTTCGTGACCCTGGATGACCGCACCGGCCGCATCGAGGCCTCACTGTTCGGTGAGCTGTTCGATTCCCTGCGCGGTCGCATCGATACCGACCAGGTGTTGATCATCGAGGGCGAGGTCTCCACCGATGACTATTCCGGTGGCCTGCGGCTGCGCGGCAAGGACGTCACCCCGATGGTCGATGCCCGGACTCGCTTTGGCCAGGCGGTGGAGCTGTCGCTCGATGGGGCCGGGGTCAACGGCCGGCTGGTCGACAGCCTGCGTGACAGCCTCGCGCCATATTGCGATGATGGCGGGTTGCCGGTTCGCTTACGCTACCGTAATGCCGAAGCCACCGGCTGGCTGGAACTGGCCGAGCAGTGGCGAGTCCAGCCCAGCGACGAACTGCTGCTCGCCTTGCGCGAGGTGCAGGGGCAGGATGGCGTGCGCCTCAAGTACCGATGATCAGGTGGCGGGCCCGCGTACCGTGTACAGGGCCCGTCTTGCGTGGGATTGTCAGGGTGCGATAATGCCCGCCATTCGACGATTTTTCCCTCGGTCATCCCGCGGCCGACGAGACAAGGCTAGCCCATGAATCCGAATTACCTAGATTTCGAACAGCCCATCGCCGAGCTTCAGGCCAAGATCGAAGAACTGCGCATGGTCGGCAACGACAGCCAGGTCAACCTGAGCGATGAGATCGGCCGGCTCGAGGAAAAGAGCCGCAAGCTCACCGAGTCGATCTTCAAGGACCTGAGCGCCTGGCAGGTCTCGCAATTGTCCCGGCATCCGCAGCGTCCCTATACCCTGGATTATCTGGAGCACGTCTTCACCGACTTCGACGAGCTTCACGGCGATCGTCGCTTCGCCGACGACGCCGCCATCGTCGGTGGTGTGGCGCGTCTGGATGACAAGCCGGTCATGGTCATTGGCCATCAGAAGGGCCGTGACGTGCACGAGAAGGTGCGTCGCAACTTCGGCATGCCGCGCCCTGAAGGCTACCGCAAGGCATGTCGCCTGATGGAAATGGCCGAGCGCTTCCGCATGCCGGTGCTGACCTTCATCGATACCCCGGGCGCCTATCCCGGCATCGATGCGGAAGAGCGGGGGCAGAGCGAGGCCATCGCCTATAACCTGGGCGTGATGTCGCGCCTCAGGACGCCGATCATCTCCACGGTGGTGGGCGAGGGCGGTTCCGGTGGCGCGCTGGCCATCGGTGTCTGCGATGAACTGGCCATGCTGCAGTATTCCACCTATTCGGTGATCTCGCCGGAGGGCTGTGCTTCCATCCTGTGGAAGAGCGCCGAGAAGGCTTCGGAAGCGGCCCAGGCCATGGGCATCACGGCCGAACGCCTCAAGGAGCTGGGATTCGTCGATACCTTGATTCCCGAGCCTCTGGGCGGCGCCCATCGTCAGCCAGCGGTCACCGCCGACCGGATCAAGACCGCGCTGCTGGAGAGCCTGGATCGCCTCGAGGCCATGGAGACCGATGTGCTGCTGGAGCGGCGGTATGAGCGGTTGATGTCTTACGGCGCCCCTGTTTGATATCGAGCCTTTCGGCGCTCGACCAGGCGGCGTTGGAGACGACCTCAGCCTGCTCCTCTGCCCGCCTGTGAACGCCGCGGCTTCGGTCTTCACCGCCTTGCGACCCACAGGGATGTGGGAAGTGCGTTGGCCCGTCGGGAACGGGCCTAGCCCTGATTGTCGCTCGAAGAGGCCACGGGGTCGCTGGATGGTCGCGATGCTTGGAGCAAGGTTCAGCGAGCCCATTCATCGCTTCGTTTCGTCCGAGCGGTTTCCCTGCCCATGAGCGCCGAGCCTTCTTCCCTGCAAGCCTTGATCGACGATGCCCTGGCGGCGACGCCGCCGGGGCGTACGGTCTGGGTGGCGCTGTCCGGAGGACTCGATTCTTCCCTTCTGTTGACGCTGGCGGTGGAGGCGAGCCGACGCCATCCACGGCCGCTGCGTGCCTTGCACGTTCATCATGGCCTGCAGGCCGCTGCCGACGACTTCGAGTGCCATTGTCGCGAGCTTTGCGAGCGCCTGGGCGTGTCGCTGTGCGTCGAGTGGGTGAATGTCGAGGTGTCGAGTGGCGAGGGCCTGGAAGGTGCGGCACGGCGCGCCCGCTATGCAGCCTTTGCGCGTTGCGTGGGAGAGGGCGATACCCTCTGGTTGGCCCAGCATCGTGACGATCAGGCTGAAACCTTCCTGCTGGCGGCACTGCGTGGTGCTGGCCTGCGCGGCCTGGCCGCCATGCCTGTCGAGCGTGAGCAGGCCGGGGCGCGGCTGGCACGCCCCTGGCTCGGGGTTTCCCGGGCAGCCCTGGAGGCCGAGGCGGCGCGCCGAGCGCTTGCCTGGGTCGAGGATCCGAGCAACGCCGAGACTCACCAGGATCGCAACTTTCTGCGTCATCGCGTGATGCCGGTACTGGCGCGGCGCTGGCCCGAAGCCAGTGCGTCGCTGGCGCGCAGTGCCGAATTGGCCGGCGAGGCCGATGGCCTGCTCGATGAGTTCGCCAGTGAGGATCTGGCGCGCTTGGGCGGGAATCCGGGCTGTCTGGCTGTCGATGCCCTGCAAGCCTTCTCGGCGCCGCGCTGTCGCCTGTTGATTCGCCATTGCCTGAGTCGCCAGGGGTTGCCAGCGCCGCCGGCCAGGCGACTGGATAGCCTGCTCGACCAGCTCGAGGCGCGCCGCGATGCCGAGGTGCGGGTCGCCTGGTCGGGAGGTGAGGCTCGGATCTGGCGCAAGACGCTGTACTTGATGGCACCTCCCGTGTCGCTGCCGCCTGACTGGCGAGGCGAATGGGACGGTCGGTCGCCGCTGGTGACGCCGCTGGGTGAATTCCGCATGGGGCTCGTTCGCGAGGATGGCTCACCCGCGCGCCTGACGCTGGCGCCTCGTCTCGGTGGAGAGCACTTGCGACTGCCGGGGCGGGGGGCGCGCGATCTCAAGCGCGTGCTGCAGGAGCGCGGAGTGCCTCCCTGGGAGAGGGCGCGAGCATGGGTGGTCTGGCAGGGCGAATGCGTGGTGGCGGTAGGCGGCCCCGCGGGGTGGCTGGCGCTCGCCGAGGGATGGCGAGCGCCCTGAGCTCAGATCAGCGTCAGTTCCAGGCCGGCGGCATGCTGGTAGGCGACTTCTTGCTCGAGATCGGCCAGCAACAGGTTGAGATCGTCACTCTCGTCGCAGTGCAGGGTCAGCGCCTCGCCCGAGGCGCGAAGCTCGGGTTGGGCGGGCGGCTGCTCGGGACGCGAGTGGTTGAGCAGCACCGCCAGGCGCAACAGGCGGGCCAGGCGTCCATGGGGAACCTGCTCGGACGAGGGCAGGGCCTGCCATTCCTTGGTCGGGAACTTGCGTCGGTGGGCGCGGACGAGAAAGGCGAGCAGCCGCTGTTCGGGACGCGAGAACCCTGACAGATCGGAGTGTTCCAGCAGGTAGGCGCCATGTCGATGGAACTGGCTGTGCGAGATGGCCAGCCCGATCTCGTGCAGCCGGCTTGCCCATTCAAGGAAGCGAGCCTGGTCATCGTCCAGCGCCCAGGCATCGCGGACCTGCGCCAGCAGTCCCAGGGCCGTGGCGGCGACGTTGTCGGCCTGCCGGCGGTCGACGTCGTAACGTTGTATCAGGGCATCCAGCGTTTTCAGGCGTGGGTCTTCCGGGCTGTTACGGCCGACGAGGTCGTAGAGCACACCTTCGCGCAGGGCGCCGTCGGCATAGCGCATTTCCTCAAGGTCGAAGGCTTCGAAGATGGCGACGAGAATCGCCACCCCGGCGGGAAAGACGCGTGCGCGGTCCGCCTTGAGTCCGGTCAGGGAAACCTTGTCCAGGCGCTTGGTCTTGATCAGGCGCTTGCGCAGGTCGAGCAGGCCCTGGCGGGTTATCACCCCTTCGGGAGACTTGCCGGCGGCGGCGATCACGGCGGCGGCCGCCTTGATGGTGCCACTGGAACCGACCGGATCCAGCCAGCCGATCTTCTGGTAGGGGCGGCGGATGTTGGCGAGCTCCGAGAGCGCGGCCAGCTCGGCGCGTCGCATGCGCTTCTCGCTGAGTTCGCCGTTGTTGAAGAAGCGGCGGGTAAAGGTCACGCACCCCATGCTGAGACTTTCCAGGGCCAGGGGGTCGAAGTGCTCGCCGATGATGAGTTCCGTGGAGCCACCGCCGATGTCGACGATCAGCCGGCGACCGTCCTCGGCCAGGGCGTGCGCCGCGCCAAGGTAGATCAGACGCGCTTCCTCGCGACCGGCGATGATCTCGATGCGGGTGCCCAGCAGGGCCTCGGCCCGATCGATGAACGCCTGGCTGTTGTCGGCGCTGCGCAGGGCGTTGGTGCCGACGACCCGCAGGTTGCGTGGCGTGATGTCTTCGAGAAAGGGCGCGAAGCGGGCCAGGCAGTCCAGGGCTCGCGTCATGGCGGCCTCGTCGAGCAGGCCGTCCTCGCCGACGCCATCGGCCAGCTGCACCTTTTCTCCTTTGCGGGCAACCACCTGCAGCCGGTCATGCTGATAGTTGGCGACCAGCAGGTGGAAGCTGTTGGAGCCGAGGTCGATGGCGGCGAGGCGTCGCGGCTCTTCCTGTGTCGTCGTGCCGCTCGGGGCGGCGTCCGGTCTGTCCTTGAGCGCTGTCATGACGGGTCCTTCAGGGTGACAGGTCAAAGGTTGCGGGCCCCCGTGGAGCTTGTCAATCGTCGAGCGCATGGGGGCTTGCGTTTCGCCGCGGCGTTGACTAGTATCGGGGCGTTCGCCTGTTCCGAATGCTTTCCGACCGCTCAACGGCGACTGCGCCGCGGTCAAACTCCAAGTCGTCAGATAGCCCACTGCATCAGCCCGTGATATTGGTCTTCGGCCAGATCCGCTGATTCAGGCGAAACTAACCTGCTCCCTCGATATACGTTCATGGTCGACATCCCCGTACTTGGCGGTTGTCCCTCCATGGCCATAGGATCCGCGCAAACGAGAGCAGCCTGTCCGGGCTCTGAACGCACCCAACTATGGCGTTTCCGTCTCGCCTTCTGTCCATCACGGCGCATATCGCCCGGCTTTCAAGAGCAACGTCTGAACACACCGATGAATCTTACCGAACTCAAGCAAAAGCCCGTGCCGGAACTCCTGGAGATTGCCCGCGAAATGGGCATCGACAATCTGGCGCGCTCCCGTAAGCAGGACATCATCTTTGCCATTCTCAAGAAGCACGCCAAGAGCGGCGAGGCCATCTACGGGGATGGTGTGCTGGAGATCCTGCAGGACGGGTTCGGCTTCCTGCGTAGCGCCGACAGTTCCTATCTGGCCGGCCCCGATGACATCTACGTCTCGCCTTCTCAGATCCGGCGCTTCAATCTGCGCAAGGGCGACTCCATTTCCGGCAAGATTCGTCCGCCCAAGGAAGGGGAGCGTTACTTCGCGCTGTTGAAGGTCAGTCAGATCAACTTCGACAAGCCGGAAAACGCCAAGCACAAGATCCTCTTCGAGAACCTCACGCCGCTGTTCCCCCAGGAACGACTGCGCATGGAGATCGGCAACGGCTCCACTGAGGATCTGACGGCGCGGATCATCGACCTGACCTCGCCCATTGGCAAGGGACAGCGTGGCCTTCTGGTGTCTCCGCCCAAGGCGGGCAAGACGCTGATGTTGCAGAACATCGCCACGTCCATCACCCGCAACAATCCCGAGTGTCACCTGATCGTGCTGCTGATCGACGAGCGGCCCGAGGAGGTCACCGAGATGTCGCGCACGGTGCGTGGCGAGGTGGTGGCCTCGACTTTCGACGAGCCGCCGGCACGTCACGTGCAGGTCGCCGAAATGGTCATCGAGAAGGCCAAGCGACTGGTCGAGCACAAGCGTGACGTGGTGGTCCTGCTCGACTCCATCACGCGCCTGGCCCGGGCCTACAACACCGTCGTGCCGTCCTCGGGCAAGGTGCTGACCGGTGGTGTCGACGCCCATGCCCTCGAGAAGCCCAAGCGCTTCTTCGGTGCGGCGCGCAACATCGAGGAAGGCGGCAGCCTGACCATCATCGCCACGGCGCTGGTCGATACCGGCTCCAAGATGGACGAGGTGATCTTCGAGGAGTTCAAGGGCACCGGCAACATGGAGGCCCACCTGGACCGCAAGCTGGCCGAGAAGCGTGTCTATCCGGCGCTCAACATCCGTCGCTCCGGCACCCGCCGCGAAGATCTCATTGCCTCCGAGGAGGAAATGCAGCGCATGTGGATCCTGCGCAAGCTGCTCAATCCCATGGAAGACGTGGCGGCCACCGAGTTCCTGATCGATCGCTTGAAGGATACCAAGACCAACCTGGAATTCTTCGAGGCCATGAAAAGACGTTGATTCTGGCCTGCAGCACTCGACGATGCGGCGTTGGAAAACAGCTCAAGCTGCTCATTTACTAAAGTAAACTCCGCACTTTCGCTGTTTTCCGCCTTGTCTCGTCTTCGCTCGCAACGGCCAGCTCTCAACGCCTCGCCGCTCTTCTTCATTTTCGGGTCGATCGGCGCAGGGGTGTCGGGCAATGGCGCCCAGGCGCAGCATCCCGAAGGGGCAGCATGATATGCTGCCCCTTTTGCTGTGTGTCGTTCGGGAAACGGGAAGGCCGCATGAAGTACAAGGATCTGCGCGAGTTCATCGCGGTGCTGGAGCAACAGGGCGAGCTCACGCGCGTCACTGCCGAGGTGGATCCCTATCTCGAGATCACCGAAATCTGTGACCGCACTCTGCGTGCCGGTGGCCCGGCGCTGCTGTTCGAGAACGTCAAGGGACACGACATGCCGCTGCTCGGCAATCTGTTCGGAACGCCGAGGCGGGTGGCCATGGGCATGGGGCAGGAGTCGGTGAGCGCGCTCGGCGAGGTGGGCGAGCTGCTGGCCTTCCTCAAGGAGCCCGAGCCGCCCAAGGGGTTCCGCGATGCGCTGGACAAGCTGCCGGTCTTCAAGCAGGTCATGCGCATGGGCCCCAAGACGGTTCGCAAGGCGCCGGTCCAGGAGCTGGTGTATGAGGGCGACGAGGTCGATCTCGACCGCTTGCCCATCCAGCATTGCTGGCCAGGCGATGCCGCGCCGCTGATCACCTGGCCGCTGGTGGTGACCCGGGGGCCGAACAAGTCGCGCCAGAATCTGGGCATCTATCGGCAGCAGAAGCTCTCGCGCAATCGCTTGATCATGCGCTGGCTGTCCCATCGGGGCGGTGCGCTGGACTATCAGGAGTGGCGCGAGTCGCATCCCGGCGAGCCTTTCCCGGTGGCGGTGGCGCTGGGGGCCGACCCGGCGACCATTCTCGGCGCCGTGACGCCGGTGCCCGATACGCTCTCCGAGTACGCCTTCGCTGGCCTGCTGCGCGGGTCGCGCACCGAATTGGTCAAGGGCGGGCATGTCGACCTCGAGGTGCCCGCCTCGGCGGAGATCATCCTCGAAGGCGTCATTCATCCCGACGACACGGCGCCGGAAGGCCCCTACGGCGACCATACCGGCTACTACAACGAGGTGGAGGAGTTTCCGGTCTTCACCGTGACGCGCATGACCATGCGACGCGACGCCATCTATCACTCCACCTATACAGGACGCCCTCCGGACGAGCCGGCGGTGCTCGGGCTGGCGCTCAATGAAGTGTTCGTGCCCATCCTGCGCAAGCAGTTTCCCGAGATCGTCGACTTCTATCTACCGCCCGAAGGGTGCTCTTACCGCATGGCGGTGGTGACCATGAAGAAGCAGTATCCGGGCCATGCCAAGCGGGTGATGATGGGCGTGTGGAGCTTCCTGCGCCAGTTCATGTACACCAAATTCGTGGTGGTGCTCGACGATGACGTGAACGCCCGAGACTGGCGGGATGTCATCTGGGCGATCACTACGCGCATGGACCCTGCCCGGGATACCGTGATGGTCGAAAACACGCCCATCGATTATCTGGACTTCGCCTCCCCGGTGGCGGGGCTCGGTTCCAAGATGGGGCTGGATGCCACCAGCAAGTGGCCAGGTGAGACCGAGCGCGAGTGGGGCCGACCCATCGTCATGGACGAGGCGGTGAAGGCCAGGGTCAGCGAGCGCTGGGCGGAGCTTGGCATCGAATTCCCCGACACCGACAAGAGGCATGCATGACAGCCAGAACCCTGACTTGCCGGGTAGCAGAGGTCGAGGACCTCACGCCCGACGTCTTTCGCGTTTATCTGGAAGGCCGTGCCGAGGCCGTGGCCCACGCGGCCGGCCAGTATCTCGAACTCGATATCGGTGAGGGGGAATGGGTGCCTTTCTCCATTGCCAATGCCCATGGCGGGGATGGGCGCATCGAGCTGCATATCCAGCATTGGCCGGAACGCAGCAACTCAGCCAAGCTGCGTGAGTTACTGGTGGAGGCCGAGCAGCTCAGGCTGCGCCTTCCCAGCGGCGACTGCATCATCGATCCCGACAGTCGGCGCCCCTTGCTGCTGGTGGCTGCCGGCACCGGCTTCGCACAGATGAAGGCCATCGTGGAGTCGGCCCTGGCCGAAGACCCCGAGCGTCATGTCGAGCTGTGGTGGGCGGCCAAGGAGCGTCGGGATTTCTACCTGGAACGCTTGCCCCGGGAGTGGGCTGCGGCGTATCCCCATGTCCACTTTCACGGCGTCAGCGAGGCCGGGGTGGCGGCGGATTTCGATGACGAACGGGTGAGTGGACACCGTGGGCGCGTGGACGAGGTGCTGGCACAGCGGCTTGCCGATGTCTCCGCCCACGATGTCTACCTGTCCGGCTCGCCGGGCATGGTCTATGCCTGTGTCGATGTCCTGGCATCGCTTGGGTTGGTGCCGTCCCGGGTGTTTTCCGATGTCTTTGCCTACGCGCCGAGAGAGCCTCTGGTGCCGACCGTAGGGAGTCTGGTCAAGGAGAGAAGGGCATGAGCGCGGCACCGATCCTGATCACCGGCGGGGCACAGCGACTCGGTCGGCACTGTGCCGAGCGGTTGTGTGACGATGGCCATCCGGTGATCGTCACCTATCGTCGCGAACGGCCGGCACTGGATGCCCTGCGCGAGCGTGGCATCGTGACGCTGCAGGCCGATTTCGGTGACGAGGCGGGCATTCGCGATTTCATGGCGCGGCTTCGGGAAACCACCTCGTCGCTGCGGGCCATCGTCCATAATGCCAGCGACTGGTTACCCGATGCCGAGGGCGGTGAGGCCGGCACCAACTTCGAGCACCTGTTCCGGGTGCACATGCTGGCGCCTTACCTGATCAACCTCGAGGCGCGCGAGCTTCTCGAGGCGTGCGGCGAGCCGTTGCGCGACATCGTGCACATGACCGACTACGTGGCGACCCGAGGATCGCGCAAGCATATCGCCTATGCGGCTTCCAAGGCGGGGCTGGAGAACCTGACGCTGTCCTTTGCCGCCCGCTATGCCCCCACGATCCAGGTCAACGCCATCGCGCCGGCCATGATCATGCTGGGCGAGAACGACGATGAGGCCTATGCGGAGAAGGCCAGGGCCAAGTCGGCGATGGCCACGATTCCCGGCCCCGGCGTGATCTACGAGAGCCTGCGCTATCTGCTCGACAACCGCTATGTGACCGGGACGACACTGCCGGTGGATGGCGGCCGACACCTGCGCTAGTGATGCCATCGACGGTGTGGAGCACATGAGCGCTTGTCATCGGCGCCACGACACGGCAGGATGTTGGGGAGATTTCAGGAGACGACCATGCCCGCGAGCCCTTGCACCCGATTCCTACGTTCCGCCCCGCAGGCGGCGTATGGTCGTGGGCAGCGTTTCGAGGGCCGGTGGCCCGGCTATCGCTATTGGTTTAGCGACGGCGTGCCGGCGGTCGTGTCCTGACGCCAAGACAGCGAAGGACACCACCGCGAGGCTCGCCCCACCCAGGGTTGCCTCCATCGACGAAACCCCCGGACGGCAACCCCGCCCGGGGGTTTCGCGTTTTGTCCCATGCATTCATCGAGGAGAACGACCATGACCGTCAACCATCGCTTCCATGCCGACCGCCGTATCCTGGGACGGGACTATTACGGTTACGGCTGGCGATTTAGCGTTGCGCGGTCGGGCCTGGATGCCACCTCCGACCGTGAGCTTGCCGGTGGCACGACGACAGCCAATCGATGTTCACGCTCACGGAGTTGAAGCTCATGAATGCCCCCGTTTCCTCGCTTTCTCGACACGCCCTGACCGACCGTACCGGCGAGACTGTCTTGCCAACCCCGGAAGCACTTCGTCACGACGTCTCGCTTGCCACGCCGCTCGCCGGTCGTATCCAGCAACATCGCCAGGCCATCCGTGACATCCTTGCCGGCCGCGATGACCGTCTGCTGGTGATCGTCGGCCCCTGTTCGATTCATGATCCCGTCGCCGCCCTCGACTATGCTCGCCGCCTGGCCGAGCTGGCACCGCGTATCGACGATCGCATCCTGCCGGTGATGCGGGTCTATGTAGAAAAACCTCGCACTACCGTGGGCTGGAAGGGGCTGGCCTATGACCCGGATCTCAATGGTCGCGGTGACATGGCGCGGGGCCTTTCGCTGTCGCGCCGACTGATGCGAGACATCGCTGAACTGGGGCTGCCGGTCGCCACCGAACTCTTGCAGCCGATGCTGGCCGCCTATCTGGACGACCTGCTGTCCTGGGTCGCCATCGGGGCGCGTACCACGGAGTCCCAGCTGCATCGGGAACTGGCCAGCGGGCTCGAGGCCGTCGTGGGGTTCAAGAATGCCACCAGCGGAGACATCGGAGTCGCGCTGGATGCCATGCATGCCGCTCGGCACCCTCATCAGCATTTCGCCATGGCGCCGGATGGAAGCCCGGTGGTGCGCGAGACTGCCGGCAATCCTCACACCCATGTGGTCCTGCGGGGCGGGCACGGTGAACCCAATTACCGGGCTCCCCAGGTGGCGGCGAGTCGCCGGGCCCTGGTGGACGCGGGTCTCTCGCCGCGCCTGATGGTGGACTGCAGCCATGCCAATGCCCGCAAGGACCATCGACGCCAGAGCGAAGTGATGCTCGACGTGCTGGGGCAACGCCTGGCGGGCGACGATGCCTTGATCGGCCTGATGCTCGAGAGCCACATCCACGAGGGCAAGCAGCCTCTCGAACCCGATCATCTGCGCTATGGCGTCTCGGTGACCGATGCCTGCATCGGCTGGGAGACGACCGAGCACCTGTTGCTGACGGCGGCCGAGAAGTTGCGCCGGGCTTCGCCCGGCGCTGGAAGTTGAGAGCCGTAAGCTTTAAGTAAAACTTTTCTCGTCGTCCTGGGTGGCCGCATGCCGGCTTACGGCTTTCAGGCACGCGCCGCGTAGGCGTAAAGCAGCGTCTCCTGGGCGCTGATCGGGGCGGCGTCGCCGGGCGTCTGCTTGACGTAGGTGCCGTCGCCCTGCAGCAGCCAGCTCTGGCAGTTGTCCACCAGATAGGTCTCGAGATCCTTGCGCACCCGTGCGGCCAGTTTCTTGTCGAGCAACGGGAAGCAGGTCTCCACGCGATGGAACATGTTGCGTGCCATGAAGTCGGCGCTTGACCCCCAGGTTTCCGGCTTGCCGTCGTTGTGGAAGTGGAACACCCGGGTGTGCTCGAGGAAGCGGCCGATGATCGAGCGCACGCGAATGGATTCGGAAATGCCGGGCAGGCCGGGGCGCAGGCAGCACATGCCGCGGATGATCAGATCGCATTCCACGCCGGCCTGGGAGGCGCGGTAAAGCGCCTGTATCAGCTTGGGCTCGGTGAGTGAATTGCACTTGATGATCAGGTGAGCCCGCTTGCCCTTGCGGGCATGCGCGGCTTCGCGATCGATCATTTCCACCAGGCGCTCGTGCAGGGTGAAGGGCGCGTGCAGCAGCTTTTCGATCTTGCGTGCCCGGCCCATGCCGGAGAGCTGCTGGAAGACCTTGTGGACGTCGGCGCACAATACCGGGTTGGCGGTGAGCAGGCTGTAGTCGGTATACAGTTTGGCGGTCTTGGAGTGGTAGTTGCCGGTGCCGAGGTGGGCGTAGTGGCGCAGTTCGCCGCGCTCGCGACGCACGATGTGCATCATCTTGGCGTGGGTCTTGTAGGCCATCACGCCGTAGATGACGATGGCGCCGGCCTCCTGCAGCCGCGAGGCGAGAGCCAGGTTGTCGGCTTCGTCGAACCGCGCCCGCAGTTCGATCACCACGGTTACTTCCTTGCCGTTGCCAGCGGCTTCCACCAGTGCATTGACGATCGGCGAGTCAGCGCCGGTGCGGTAGAGCGTCTGCTTGATGGCCAGTACATCCGGGTCCCGCGCCGCCTCGCGCAGCAGTTCTTCCACGGGGGCGAAGGACTGGAAGGGGTGATGAAGCAGGATGTCGCCCTCGGCCATGGCGTGCAGCACGCTGTCGCGCTTGCTCAGCGCCTTGGTCTGGCCGGGGATGAAGGCGCGGTAGAGCAGTTCGGGACGATCCACTTCGCCGAGCACCGACATCATGCGGGTCAGGTTCACCGGGCCATTGACCCGGTAGAGGTCCGCCTCGCCCAGTTCGAACTGCTTGAGCAGGAAGTCGACGAGTTCGTCGGGACAGTTGTCGGCTACCTCGAGGCGCACGCCGCTGCCGTAACGGCGTGACAGTAGCTCGCCACGCAGTGCGGAGGCCAGGTCGGAGACGTCCTCGGGATCCACGGAGAGATCGGCATTGCGGGTCAGCCGGAACTGGTAGCAACCGCGCACCGACATGCCTGGGAAGACCTCTTCGGCATGGGCGTGGATCATCGATGACAGGAAAACGTACTCGGTGAAGCCTTCCTCGCACAGCTCACCGGGCAGGGCGATCACTCGGGGCAGGGAGCGTGGCGCCGGCAGGATCGCCATGCCGCCCTCGCGGCCGAAGGCATCCTTGCCTTCCAGCTCGACGATGAAGTTCAGGCTCTTGTTGACCAGCCGCGGGAAGGGGTGTGACGGGTCCAGGCCGATGGGGCTGATCACTGGCATGATCTCGGACTCGAAATAGTCACGGACCCATTCGCGTTGTGCCTCGCTCCAGTCGCCGCGGCGCCGGAACCTCAGGCCCTGCTGCTCCAGTGCCGGGATGAGATGCTCGTTGAGGATGCGATACTGGCGCTCGACCTGCTCATGAGCGATCTGGGAGATCTCGGCCAGTACCGAGCGGGGCGGTCGGCCATCGGCGCCGGTCGTCTCGTCGCCCAGGGCCACCTGGTTCTTGAGGCCCGCTACCCGGATCTCGAAGAACTCGTCCATGTTCGACGAGAAGATCAGCAGGAACATCAGTCGATTGAGGAGCGGATGCGCCTCGTCCAGTGCCTGCTCGAGGACCCGTACGTTGAACTGCAGATGCGACAGTTCGCGATTGAAGTACAGACCCGGGTCGGTGAGATCGGCTTCCGGGTCCGGCATCGCCTTGGGCTTGATGCCGGTGCGTGTCTGGTTGAGTCGAGGTACCGGGGCCTCGCCGCTCGGGGTGATGTCCAGCTCGCTTTTGGCCTCTGGGCGATGCGATTCTTCCATGGGAGATCCCTGCTGTCGTCAGCCGGCGGGGCTCCCGTCCGGCGTTCAGGTGTTATCGGAACCGTCGGCGAGCAGGCGAGCCGCTCGCTTGGCGAAATACGTCAGGATGCCGTCGGCACCGGCGCGCTTGAAACACATCAGCGACTCCAGCATGACCGCGTCGGCATCCAGCCAGCCGTTGTCGAAGGCCGCCATGTGCATGGCGTACTCCCCGCTGACCTGGTAGGCGAAGGTCGGCACCCGGAGTTCGTCTCTCACGCGACGCACCACGTCCAGGTAGGGCATGCCGGGCTTGACCATTACCATGTCGGCGCCTTCGGCCAGGTCCAGGGCGGCTTCGTGGAGGGCCTCGTCACCGTTGGCGGGATCCATCTGGTAGGTGGCCTTGTCGGCGCGTCCCAGATTGCTGGCCGACCCCACGGCGTCGCGGAAGGGACCGTAATAGCTCGAGGCGTATTTGGCGCTATAGGCCATGATCCGCGTATTGTGCAACTGCTCTTTCTCCAGCACTTGACGAATGGCACCGATGCGCCCGTCCATCATGTCGGATGGGGCAATGATGTCGGCGCCCGCCTCGGCGTGGGACAGTGCCTGCTTGATCAGGGTCTCCACGGTGCGGTCGTTGAGCACATAGCCCTCGCTGTCGAGGATGCCGTCCTGCCCGTGACTGGTATAGGGGTCCAGGGCCACGTCGGTCATGATGCCGATTTCCGGTACGGCGCGCTTGAGTTCGCGCACGCTGCGCTGGATCAGCCCGCTGGCGCTGTACGACTCCTCGGCCAGCTCGCTCTTCAGCGATGACTCCACCACCGGGAAGAGTGCCAGTACGGGAATGCCCAGGTCGCGGGCCTCCCGAGCCTCCTCGATCAGCAGGTCCAGGGATAGCCGCTCCACGCCGGGCATGGAGGGCACCGCTTCACGCTGGCCTTCGCCCTCGAGCACGAATACCGGCCAGATCAGGTCGGCAGGCGTCAGGGTGTTCTCGCGCATCATGCGACGCGAGAAGTCGTCACGACGCATGCGCCGCATGCGTGTGGCAGGGAACTGGCGTGAGGTCATGAGGCTCAAGGCGATTACTCCGACTGGTGACCTGGGCCGCCAAGGGGAAGTCTGGCGGCCCGAGATGACATTGTGATGACAATGCCTCGAGTATATCAGCGTGGCAGGGTCTCGAAAGATGCGTCTTGTCGCACCCTTGGCGACTCTCTAGAGTGAAGGGTTCACATTGACTGACCCCGCCCGGCGAAACCGGTGGGAGCACGCGTTCAAGGAGACGAGCATGAGCAAGCAGGTGGCAGTGATTCTGTCGGGGTGCGGGGTGCAGGACGGCTCGGAGATCTACGAGACCACCCTGACCCTGCTGCGTCTGGACCAACTGGGCATCGGATATCGCTGCTTCGCCCCGAACATCGATCAGCACGATGTGATCGACCACCGCAATGGGGAGTCCCAGAGCGAGGAGCGTCGCAACGTGCTCGTCGAATCGGCACGGCTTGCCCGAGGTGATGTCGCGCCACTCGAGGAGCTGGAGGCCGATGAGTTCGACGCCGTGATTCTGCCGGGTGGCTTCGGGGTGGCCAAGAACCTTTCCACCTTTGCCGAAGACGGTGCCGATCTGGTCATCCAGGCTGGGCTCGGGGAAGCGCTGGCGGACTTCTACGAGGATCGCAAGCCGATCGGCCTGATGTGCATCGCTCCCGTCATGGTGCCGCGACTGCTGGGGCCGGGGATTGCCGTGACCGTCGGTCACGATCCGAGCGTGGCCGGCGCGATCAGCGCCATGGGCGGGCTGCACCGCAGCTGCGGTGTCGAGGATGTCGTCGTGGATTTCGAGAACCGTGTCGTCACCACGCCGGCCTACATGCTGGCAACCCGCATCGGCGAAGCCGCCACCGGGATCTTCAAGCTGGTCGACCGTATCGATGAGCTGATGGATCTTTAAGCTGGAAGAGCGGTGCTTCGCGCCTGGAAGCTTCAAGCGGGAGGAACAGCGCCTCGATGGCTTTGCTATCGAGGCGCTTTGCATTCATTTGCCTTTGAGCTTAGAGCTTATGGCTCGTCGGCCGCATCCGCGTCGCGCTTTCGCTTGATCAGCCGGCCGAACAGCAGCCCCACTTCGTAGAGCAGATACATCGGTATCGCCAACAGGCTTTGCGAAACGACGTCAGGTGGGGTCAGCAGCATGCCGATGACGAAGCAGCCGAGCACGACGTAGGGGCGTTTGCGGGACAGGCTCTCCACGGTGGTGGCGCCAGAGAGGATCAGCAGGAAGGTGGCGATGGGAATCTCGAAGGCCACGCCGAAGGCGAAGAACAGCTTGAGGACAAAGTTGAGGTACTGCTGGATGTCGGTCATCACCGCGACGTTCTCGGGCCCGGCCTGGGTAAAGAACTGGAACAGCAGCGGGAAGACCACGTAGTAGGCGAAGGCGGCGCCGGCGTAGAAAAGCGCGATGCTCGAGGCCAGCAGCGGGAGGGCCAGCTTCTTTTCGTTGTCGTACAGGCCCGGGGCGATGAAGGCCCAGGCCTGGTGGAGCACGAAAGGTACGGCAATGAAGACCGCCACCATCAGGGTCAGCTTGAACGGCGCGAGGAAGGGCGAGGCCACTTCGGTGGCGATCATCTGCGAGCCTTCCGGCAGCAGCGCCATCAAGGGGGTGGCAACGAAGGTGTAGATGTCGTTGGCGAAGGCGTAGAGCCCGAGGAATATCACCAGGATGACCACCACGGCGCGCATCAGTCGTGAGCGCAGCTCGATCAGGTGCTCGATCAGCGGGGCGTGCTTTTGCTCCTGTTGGCTCATCGGGAGGCGGCGTCCTTGTCGGCATCTTTAGAAGTGGATTCGTCGGAGCGACGCTCGATGCCTGTGTCGTGGGAGGGCTCATGGCCCGTGGAAGGGGCGTCATCGGTGCTGGGGGTGTCGGTCTTGGCGAGGCCTTCCACATCGCGCTTGACGCGATCGACACTCTCGTCGAGCTTTTTCTGCTGCTCGTCGAGCTTGCGGCGCAGCTCTTCTGCCTCGAGCTGGCTGTTGATCTCCCGCTGCATGTCGGAGACGGAACGCTTGATGCGGCCGATCCAGAGTCCAGCGGTACGGGCCGCGCGAGGCAGGCGCTCGGGACCCAGCACCAGCAGGCCGACGACGGCGAGGATCAGGAGTTCGAGAAAGCCGATGTCGAACATGGCGGCTTACTTGCGCTCGTCCTGTTCCTCTGCCTTGCGCTCGGCCTTGACGTCGTAGGTCGTGCCTTCGTCGTCGTGGCTGACGCGCGCCTGAGGATCGTCCGTGCTCTTGTCGTTGCCCTTTTCGTCCTCGTTCATCGCCTTCTTGAAGCCTTTCACGGCACCGCCCAGGTCGCCGCCCACATTGCGCAGTTTCTTGGTGCCGAAGATCAGGATGATGATGCCGAGCACGATCAGCAGTTGCCAGATACTGATACCACCTAACATGGAGACTTCCTCAGGTTTTGGCTTCGGAGCTGCCGAAGCGAAAGTGCGAATCGGGAGCGTCGATACGGCGACGGTGTCGGCGTTATCGAGCGGCCTTCTCATCGTGCCCGGAAACGCCCAAGCGCCGGGCCAGTTCGTCGAGCACCTGGCGATGATCCAGGTCCAGGTGCGAGAGCATCACCAAGCTATGAAACCACAGGTCGGCGGTCTCGGCGACCAATGCCTGGCGCTGGTCGTCCCCGCCTCCCTCGGCGTCCTTGGCCGCCAGCAGTGTCTCGGTGGCTTCCTCGCCGACTTTCTCGAGTATCTTGTTCAAGCCCTTGTGATGCAAGGCGGCCACGTAGGAGTCTTCCGGGTCTGCATGGCGACGCTGTTCGAGCACGTCATGAAGGCGTTCGAGAATATCGCTCATTGTTTAAGATTCCGTTACAGGGTGATCAGTTCCAGGCCAACAGCAAGGCGCCCAGCAGGGCGGCGCCGAGCACCGGCCAGGGCTGTCCGTCGGCCCATTCGGCCAGTGGTTGCCAGGCCAGGGCCACGGCCACCAGCAATATGCCCAGGCGCAAGCGCCGATGACGGCGGCTCTGCCGCCCGAGGCGTTGGCGGATATCATCCACGGCCTCGGACTGGCGGCGTTGATGCTGATGGCCGCGCTCGGCCCGGGCCAGCGCCTGGTGGGCCAGTACGGGAAGTTCCGGTAGCTGGCGGGAGAGCTCCGGGGCCTGGCGCTTGAGAGATTCCCAGAACCCGCGTGCGCCGGCACGCTCGCGCATCCACTGCTCGAGGAAGGGCTTGGCCGTGGCCCACAAGTCCAGGTCTGGATAAAGCTGGCGCCCGAGGCCCTCGATATTGAGCAGGGTCTTCTGCAACAGCACCAGTTGCGGCTGGACTTCCATGTTGAAGCGCCGTGCGGTCTGGAACAGGCCGAGCAGTACCTGGCCGAAGGAGATGTCCTTCAGCGGTTTCTCGAGAATCGGCTCGCAGACGGTACGCACGGCGGCGGCGAATTCGTTGGCCCGGGTGTCCTCGCCGACCCAGCCGGACTCGATGTGCAGAGCGGCGACCTCGTAGTAGTCCTGGTGGAAGAAGGCCAGCAGGTTGCGAGCCAGATAGTCCTGGTCCTCGCGGGTCAGGCTGCCGACGATGCCGCAGTCGATGGCGATGTACTGCGGATCCCGGGGTGTCTCGCGGGCCACGAAGATGTTGCCCGGGTGCATGTCGGCATGGAAGAAGTTGTCGCGAAAGACCTGGGTGAAGAAGATTTCCACACCGCGTTCGGCGAGTTTCTTGAGGTCGGTGCCCTGGGCCTCGAGTGCGGCCGTATCGGCCACGGGGACGCCGTGGATGCGTTCCTGGACCATGACCCGATGGCGGGTCAGGTCCCAGTGGATTGCCGGTACGTACAGCAGCGGCGAGTACTGGAAGTTGCGCTTGAGCTGGGAAGTATTGGCGGCTTCCTTGGTCAGGTCGAGCTCGTCGAACAGCGTCGATTCGTAGTCGCGCACCACCTCGACCGGTCGCAGGCGGCGGGCCTCGGGAATCCGTGCCAGGATGCCGGCGAGCCGGTACAGCAGCGCCATGTCCTGGCGCATGACTCTTTCGATGCCGGGGCGGATGATCTTGACTACCACATCCTCGCCGCTGTGAAGGGTCGCGGCGTGAACCTGCGCGATGGAGGCCGATGCCAGGGGCTCGGTGGCGAAGCGGACAAAGGCCTCGTCGAGTGACATGCCGAGTTCCTGCTCGACCAGCGCGCTGGCCTGTTCGCCGGGGAAGGGCGGGACCTGGTCCTGGAGACGCTTGAGCTCATCGGCGATATCCGGCGGCAACAGGTCACGACGCGTCGACAGCACCTGGCCGAACTTGATGAAGATCGGCCCGAGGGTCTCCAGGGCCAGACGCAACCGCTCGCCGCGGCAGCGCGGGCCGGTGGGGATCAGGCGCAGCGGCGACACCAGGAAGAGCCCGCGCAGCCACCAGGGCATGCGCGTCAACGGCAGCAGGGTATCCAGCCGATAGCGGCTGATGACCCAGGTGATGCGCAGCAGGCGCGAGATCATGCCGAGGTCTCCGGGGCGGTCAGCCGACGGCGCAGCCGTTCGAGGCGCGCCTCAAGGCGATCGGTGGCGAGTTCCAGTTCGGTGAGGTGGTCTCGCATCACCTCGAACTGATGCTGTCCCGGCAACCACCTGGCCTCTTCGAAGACATACTCGGCCACGTCGGCGCGTAACTCGCGCTGGGTGCGAAGCCCCCAGCGACCGACGCTGCGCATGCCCTCGGCCAGGCTATGGGCGGGCACGTCGCCGAGCCAGCGTGCCAGTTCGCCTTCCCAATCCAGGTCGAGGTCCAGCAGCAGGTCGCGGACTTCTTCCAGCAGGTGGACGCGGCCTCTGACCGAGAGCTTGCCCTGAAACATCAGGCGCTCGATGGAGGCGCCGCCGAGCAGCTCGCCGAGGGTCTCGGTGTCGAGCTCGACGATGGCATCGAAGGAGGCTTCATCGGGCTCGTCCGGGCGCAACAGGTCGATGCCGCCGGGGTGGAAGTGGGCGCTCAGCGCCAGGGAGGGAGCTTCCAGGCGCAGCAGGATGCATTTTCCGGCCAGTCGCGCCAACCGTGAGGGCGCGGCGGGGTCGCGGGCGAGCAAGGCATTGAGGGTGCGTTCGAGGCCGGCCAGCAAGAGGGTCGATGTCATCTCGGCCTCACAGTTTGATGCCGCGATGCAGGGCGACGATGCCGCCGGTGAGGTTGGTGTACTCGACGCGCTCCAGGCCGGCGGTTTCCATCATTCCCTTGAGGGTCTCCTGGTCGGGGTGCATGCGAATCGACTCGGCCAGATAGCGATAGCTGTCGGCGTCGCCGGCGACGCATTCGCCCATGCGGGGCAACAGGCGGAAGGAATACTCGTCGTAGGCTCGGTTGAGCAGGGCGCTGCGGGGCTTGGAGAACTCCAGGACCAGCAGTCGGCCACCGGGCTTGAGCACTCGTGTCATGGAACGCAGGGCGGCGTTCTGGTCGGTGACGTTGCGCAGGCCGAAGGCGATGGTGATGCAGTCGAAGCTGTTGTCGGGAAAGGGCAGGGTCTCGGCGTTGGCCTGCACGTACTCGACATTGCCGCCCACGCCGCGATCGATCAGCTTGTCACGGCCGACCCGCAGCATGGATTCGTTGATGTCGGCCAGAACCACGCGGCCACGTGGGCCGACCAGTCGCGAGAACCTGAAGGTCAAATCGCCCGTGCCGCCGGCGATATCGAGCACGTTGTGGCCGGGTCGTACGCCGGCTCGCTCGATGGTCAGGCGTTTCCAGACCCGGTGAATGCCAAAGGACATCAGGTCGTTCATCACATCATAGCGGGATGCCACCGAATGGAAGACGTCTGCCACGCGGGAGGCCTTCTCCGTGACCGGGACTTCCTGGTAGCCGAAATGCGTGGTGTGCTTGTCGCTGGTCATGCGAGGGGCTCCCGAATCAGCTGCACTGAAGGAGGCGAGGCCAGGCCTCGCTCGATGGGGCGATATTGTAGCGCCCCGTGACCGCCCTTGTCTTGACGCCGATGCCGGTCACCCAGCCGGGGAAGCGGAAGAGTTCCGGGGGCGGCAAGAACATCCTCGCTTGTCCCTACAGTTGCTTGATCTCGATGCCCATCGGCTCTCGCGAGGCGCCGGCTTCCTCCAGGCGTTTCAGGTAATCGGCCCAGTTGGCGTCACGGTGCTGGATGAGGTCGTGCAGATAGTCCCAGCTGTACAGGCCGCTGTCGTGGCCATCGTCGAAGTGCAGCTTGATCGCGTAGCGGCCGACCCGCGAAATGTTGGCCAGACCGACGTCCTTCTTGCCGACCTGCAGGGTGGCGGACTCGGGGCCACCGTGGCCCCGCACCTCGGCGGACGGCGAGAAGACGCGCAGATATTCCACCGACAGACGGTGGCTCGTGCCGTCGGCGTAGCCGAGTTCGAGCTCACGGGCCTGCTTGTGGTAGTGGATCTTGGTGGGGATCGGAGCGGACATGGGCACCTCCGGTGAGAGGAAAGACGGAAGAGGGAAGGAAGAAGAAGGGCTCCTCTTCTTCCTTCAAGGCGCGAAGCGCCGATCTTCCTTCTCCAAGCGGCGCGGCCGCAGCTTAGAGGATATACCGCGAGAGGTCTTCGTCGACGGCGAGTTCGCCGAGTTGCGAGTCGACGTAGGCGGCGTCGATGGTCAGTGTCTCACCGAGGTCGGAACCCTTGAAAGAGGCGTCCTCGAGGAGTCGCTCCATCACCGTGTGCAGGCGGCGGGCGCCGATGTTCTCGGTGCCTTCGTTGACCTTCCAGGCGATCTCGGCAATGCGCTCGATGCCGTCGTCGGTGAATGCCACCTTGAGGCCCTCGGTGGCGAGCAGTGCCTCGTACTGGCGAGTCAGGGCTGCCGAGGGTTCGGTCAGGATGCGCTTGAAATCGTCCGGCGTCAGGGCGTTGAGCTCGACGCGGATCGGCAGTCGGCCTTGGAGTTCGGGGATCAGGTCCGAAGGACGCGACAGGTGAAAGGCACCGGAGGCAATGAACAGGATATGGTCGGTCTTCACCATGCCGTGCTTGGTGGAGACGCTGGAGCCTTCGATAAGCGGTAGCAGGTCGCGCTGCACGCCTTCGCGGGAGACCTCACCTCCACTGGATTGACCGCTTCCCTTGGCGACCTTGTCGAGCTCGTCGAGGAAGACGATGCCATGCTGCTCCACCGCCTCGATGGCGCGCTGCTTGATGTCGTCCTCGTTGACCAGCTTGGCGGCTTCCTCGTCGCGCAGCAGGGCGAAGGCGTCCTTGACCGCGACGCGGCGGGTCTCGGTCTTCTGCTTGCCCATGTTGGAGAATAGGCTCTGCAGCTGACTGGTCATTTCCTCCATGCCGGGCGGCGTCATGATGTCGATGCCCTGCCCCTGAGGCGTGACCTCGATATCGATTTCCTTGTCGTCGAGCTGGCCTTCACGAAGCTTCTTGCGGAAGGTCTGACGGGTCGCGTTGTCGGTGCGTGGTTGATCTTCCTGGCCGCGCGGTGGCGGCAGAAGGGCGTCGAGAATGCGATCCTCGGCGGCGTCCTCGGCCCGATGGCGCACTTCATCCTTGGCCTGTTCGCGGACCAGCTTGATGGCCGCCTCGGTGAGGTCGCGAATGATCGATTCCACGTCGCGGCCCACATAGCCCACCTCGGTGAACTTGGTCGCCTCGATCTTGATGAAGGGGGCGCCGGAGAGCTTGGCCAGGCGGCGGGCGATCTCGGTCTTGCCCACGCCGGTGGGGCCGATCATCAGGATGTTCTTGGGCGTGACTTCCTGACGCAGCTCTTCGTCGAGCTGCATGCGGCGCCAGCGGTTGCGCAGGGCGCTGGCCACGGCACGCTTGGCGTCCTGCTGGCCGATGATGTACTGGTCCAGGGCGTGGACGATCTCGCGGGGGGTCATCTGGGTCATGATCAGAGCTCTTCCAGCGTGACGTGGTGGTTGGTGAACACGCAGATGTCGCCGGCGATCTCCAGCGACTTCTCGGTGATCTCGCGGGCCGGCAGGTCGGTGTTGTCGAGCAGGGCGCGCGCCGAGGCCAGGGCATAGTTGCCGCCCGAGCCGATGGCGATGATGCCGCGCTCGGGTTCGACCACATCACCATTGCCGGTAATGATCAGCGAGGCGTGCTTGTCGGCCACCGCCAGCAGCGCCTCGAGGCGGCGCAGGGCGCGGTCGGTTCGCCAGTCCTTGGCCAGCTCGACGGCGGACTTGACCAGATTGCCCTGATACTTCTCGAGCTGGGCCTCGAAGCGCTCGAACAGGGTGAAGGCATCGGCGGTGCCGCCGGCAAAGCCGGCCAGTACCTGGCCACGGTAGAGGCGACGCACCTTGCTGGCGTTGCCCTTCATCACGGTGTTGCCCAGAGAAACCTGGCCATCGCCGGCCAGGGCCACCTGGTCGCCGCGACGCACGGAAACGATCGTGGTCATGGAGGGGACTCCTTAGGGGAGCTGGGCTCCCGATGACTTGCGGCGCCAGCTGGCTGGCGCCGTGAGAATGCGTTGTCCGAGTAGGTGCGGGCGGGGGGGAGGAAATTCAACCGCCTGGCGGGGCGGCAGAGCCGCCGCCACTCAGTTCTGCAGTTGGATCAGCAAGGGCTCGATGCCCTGGGTGACCATCAGGTCCTGGGCTCGGGTGAGCTCGTTGCGATCAGTATAGGGACCGGCCTGGACGCGGTGCCAGGTGGTGCCGTCGCCAGTCTTGACCTCGGTGATATTGGCCAGCAGGCCGAAGTTCTTGAGGCGATCGGCGAGCTGCCTGGCGTCGGCGGTCGAGCGGAAGGAGGCGGCCTGAAGCATGTAGCGTCCATCGGCCTCGATCTCCGGTTCGTCGGCCGAGGCTTCCGAGGATTGGGTAGTATTGGCGGCGATGACCTGGGCGATGGGATCGTCCGCCGAGGCCTGTGACTCGGAGGCCTCGTCCTGCGACGTCGACTCTTTACGTTTCGGCCGTGACGGCGGTGAGTCGGGCACCTGCCCGCCCGGCGCGACTACTTCGGATTCCGGCAGCAGGGTATAGAATTCGAAGGTCGGCATGGGCGACTCGTCCGATTTTGCGTCCTGTTCCTTGGACGTGTCGTCCTCCGGCGGCGTCTCGGATGACGGGGACTCCGACCTGGCCAGGGGCGTCTCCGGCGCCTCCTGCCAGGGCGCGGTGCCATGCTGGTGCTGGGAGATCAGAAAGCCGGCCACCAGACCGGCCAGCCCCCATAGCCATCCCGGCAGGCCACGACGTGGCGCCTTGCCCTTGGACGAGCGGCGTTGGCTGGTGGCGCCGCGCTTGCGTGGCGGGGTCTTCTTGCGGGTCGCCATGGATTACATCTCCTCGGGGGCGCTGACGCCCAGCAAGTCGAGTCCGTTGCGCAGTACCTGGCGCGCGGCCAGGCCCAGAGCCAGGCGGGCGTTGCGTTGAGCATCGTCCTCGACCATCACCTTCACCGCGTTGTAGCAGGTGTGGAATTCGGCAGCGAGATCCTGGAGGTACTGGGCGATCTGCTGGGGTTCCCGGGCAAGGGCGGCGCGCTCGACGACCTCGGGGTAGCGGGCCAGCCGGTTGAGCAGGGTCTTTTCCTGTTCGGCGTCGAGCAGGGCCAGGTTGTCGATGGCGAGTTCATGATCGAAGGGACGCTCATCGGCCTCGGCCTTGCGCAGCATGCTGCAGACCCGAGCGTGGGCGTACTGGACGTAATAGACAGGGTTGTCGTTGGACTGGGAACGGGCCAGGTCGATGTCGAAGGTCAACTGGGAGTCGGCGCGACGCGCGGCGAGGAAGAAGCGTGTGGCATCGCGTCCCACCTCGTCGATCAGGTCGCGCAGCGTGACGTAGCTGCCGGCGCGCTTGGAGAGCTTCACCTCGACGCCGGAGCGGGTGACCAGCACCATCTGGTGCAGTACATAGTCGGGCCAGCCGTCGGGGATGCCGGCTTCCAGTGCCTGGAGCCCGGCACGCACCCGGGTCACCGTGGAATGGTGGTCGGCTCCCTGCTCGTTGATTACGGTGGTGAAGCCACGCTCCCACTTGTTCAGGTGATAGGCGACGTCGGGCAGGAAGTAGGTGTAGTCGCCGTCGCGCTTGCGCATCACCCGGTCCTTGTCATCACCGAAATCGGTGGTGCGCAGCCAGGTGGCGCCCTCGTGCTCGTAGGTATGCCCCTTCTCCGCCAGGCGTTCGGCGGTGGCCGCGACCTTGCCGTCTCGATACAGCGAGGATTCCAGGAAGTAGACGTCGAACTCGACGCCGAAGGCGCGCAGGTCCAGATCCTGTTCACGGCGCAGATAGGCCACGGCGAAGTCGCGAATGGCGTCCAGGTCGTCCGGGTCGGCCTTGGCGGTGACATGTCGGTCATCGGCGTGGACGGTCTCGCCGGCCAGGTAGGCCTTGGCCACGTCGGTAATATAGTCGCCCCGGTAGCCGTCGGCGGGCCAGGCGTCGTCTTCGGGGGTGACGCCCCGGGCTCGGGCCTGCACCGATAGGGCCAGGTTGGTGATCTGGGCGCCGGCGTCGTTGTAGTAGAACTCGCGGGTGACATCGAAGCCCGAGGCTTCCAGCAGCCGGCTCAGGCAGTCGCCGATCGCGGCACCGCGGCCGTGACCGACGTGCAGCGGTCCTGTCGGGTTGGCAGAGACGAACTCCACCTGGACCTTCTGTCCCTGGCCCACCAGATTGCGCCCGAAGGCATCACCGCTGTCGAGCACCTCGCGGACCACCTGGGCGGCGGCGTCGGTGGCGGCGAAGAAGTTGATGAAACCGGGGCCGGCGATCTCGACCTTGCTGACGGCCTCGCTGGTGGGCAGGGCAGCCACCAGCTTCTCGGCCAGCTCGCGGGGCTTCAGGCCGGCTGGCTTGGCCAGCATCAACGCCAGATTGGTGGCGTAGTCACCGTGGGCCTTGTCCTTGGCGGGATCGACCTTGATGGTCGGGGCGAGCTCGGAGGGCAATACCGCCTGGCGCTGGAGGTCTTCCAGGGCGCGCTCCAGAAGCGAGATGATGGTGTCTTTCATGGAAAGTCTTCGATGTCCTGTGGCGCGGGCAGTCAGGGAGTGGCTGAAGGCATTGCCCGTATGGGCATTGCGTGCAGTGTCTCCTCGGTGCTCGCCCGTCTGTGGGCAATTGGCCGCATATTATCGACAATTGTGGGGCGGCTTTAAACCCTCGTCCCGGCTTTGCCGGGAGCTAGAAGCTGGAAGAACGGCGCCAGACGCCTTTAAGAGAGAAGGAATATCTCGACATCTTGGGGGGGGGCAGCCTTTCTTCCCTCAGGCCAGCGTCTGCGGGTCGATGTCCAGCGACCAGCGCACGCGCCTTGCGCTGGGTTCGGCTTCGAGCCAAGCGATGAGCCAGGCGCCGGCTTCATGGAGCCGGCTGCGCTTGTCAGCGCCGAGCATTACCTGCATGTGGTAGCGGTTCTGGCGGCGCTCCATGGGCGCGGGGACGGGGCCGAGACAGTCGACGTCCAGGCCGCGTTGCTCGATATGCTCTCGGGTCGCCTCGGCGACTCGCTCGCCGAGTGCGTTGACGTCGCTGTCGCGTGGGCTCTCCAGTCGCAGCAGGGCCAGAAAGCGAAAAGGGGGCAGGCTGGCGGCGCGCCTTTCCTCGAGCAGTTGTTCGGCCAGGGCGTCGTATCCCCGGTCCGCCAGGAGCTTGAGATTGGGGTCGTCGGGATGCAGGGTCTGCACCAGGACGCGGCCGGGATGGGAGGCCCGGCCGGCGCGGCCGGCGACCTGCTCGAGAAGCTGGGCGCTGTGCTCCAGGGCGCGGAAGTCGCTGGCATAGAGGCCGGCGTCGGCATTGACCACGACCACCAGGTTGACGTGGGGCAGATGGTGGCCCTTGGCCAGCATCTGAGTGCCTACCAATAGGCAGGGCTCGCCCCGGCGCACTTCGCCGAGGGTGCGCTCCAGGGCGTCGCGTCGCCGGGTGCTGTCGCGATCGATGCGATGCACCGGTAGGTCGGGGAAGCGTTGCGCCAGGGTTTCCTCGGTGCGTTCGGTGCCGCTGCCCAGCGGGCGGAGGTCGGCGCTGCCACAATCGGGGCAGGCGTCGGGCAGGCCCTGTCGATGGTCGCAATGGTGGCAGGCCAGCATCGCTGGCTGGCGATGCAGGGTCATGTGGGCATCACAGTGAGTACACTCGGCCAGCCAGCCACAGGCGTGGCAGGCCAGCGTGGGAGCGAAACCGCGGCGGTTGATGAATACCAGCACCTGGTGGCCGGCGTTCAGTGTCGTCGTGATGGCGTCGAGCACCGGAGCGATCAGGCCGCCTTGGCGAGGGCGGCCGCGCAGATCGACCAGTTCCAGGCGGGACGGGGCGTGGCGGCTGGCACGGCGCGTCAGGCGCAGGTGGCGATAATCGCCGGCCCGCGCGCGCTGCAGTGACTCCAGAGACGGCGTGGCGCTGCCCAGCACCACCGGAATGCCGTGGTGGTGGGCGCGGATCACCGCCAGGTCCCGAGCGTGATAGCGCAGCCCTTCCTGTTGCTTGAAGGAGCCGTCGTGTTCTTCGTCGACAATGATTGCGCCGGGGCGGGCCAGGGGGGTGAAGATCGCCGAGCGGGTGCCGATGACGATGGGCGCCCGACCGCTGGCAGCGGCTTCCCAGGCATCCAGGCGTTCATGATCGGTGAGGCCGGAGTGCAGTGCCACCACCGGTACCTGAAAGCGTTTCCGGAAGCGTTCCAGGGTCTGGGGCGTCAGTCCGATCTCAGGGACCAGGACCAGGGCCTGGCGTTGTCGTCCGACGACCGCTTCGATCAGTTGCAGGTAGACCTCGGTCTTGCCGCTGCCCGTGACACCGTGCAGCAGGCAAGGGTGGAAGCGGTCCAGCCCTTCGTGGAGCGCCGCCATGGCGGCGGCCTGCTCGCCGTTCAAGGGCAAGGCCGGCTCGGCAAGCGAGGGACCTTTCGGTGGGCCGCTGCCGGTGACGGGCTCTTCGTGACGCTCGATGAGTCCCTTGTTGACCAGTGCCTTGAGTTGCTCGCGGGTGAAGGACTGGGCCAGTACGGCCTGGGTGACCAGGCCATGCGGGTGCTGGCGCAGCATGGTCAGCAAGGCGGCCTGCCGCGGGGCGCGCTCGAGTCCTGCCGGAGCGTCGGCTTGCCCTGCCGGCGTCACGGTCCAGCGCTCGCGGGTGCGTGCCGTCAGGGCACGGCCCTGTCGCAGCAGGGCGGGCATGGCATGGTGCAGGGTATCGCCGGGGGCGTGCTGATAGTAGCGAGCGGTGAAGCGGCACAGCCATAGCCAGTCGTCGGGCAAGGGAACGTCGTCCAGGCGGGCGTCGATCGGTTTGAGGTCGGACAACGGGAGCTCGCTGTCGTCACGACATTCGATGACCACGCCGACCACCTGGCGTCGCCCGAAGGGCACGCGTACTCGCAGGCCCGGTTGCCAGCCGTCCGACGGAGCCGGCCCCGTCGGGCGATAGTCGAACAACCGGCGCAATGGCGAAGGAATGGCGACACTCAATACACGGGGCATGGAGCGGGGAGAATCGGACAATTGGCCTCCGGTGCCGGCTCTGCTAGAATGCTCCGCCGCCGCGTCACCCTGTGATGATGCGGGCAGCCGGTTTGCACGTTCCGATAAACCGTATGCGGTGCCTGGCAGAAGATCAGGTGGCGGCATACAGCTTTGCGAGGCTCAAGATGAAACAAGGTATCCACCCGAATTACAAGACGGTCAGCGCGACCTGTTCCTGCGGCGCCACCTTCGAGGTGGGCTCCACTGCCGGCCAGGAGCTGTACCTGGACGTCTGCTCTCAGTGCCATCCCTTCTACACGGGCAAGCAGAAGCAGGCCACTACCGGTGGCCGTGTCGAGCGCTTCAACAAGCGCTTTGGTGCTGCTCTCAAGCGCTGAGCCGATCCTTTGCGGCCGCTTGCCGCCGCGATTGACGAGAAGAACCCGCCCCTTGGAGGCGGGTTCTTTTTTTGCCGGTGACATCGTGTCGGCAGGTTGCGGCGCAGCAATAAAGAATGCGTTATGGCTAAGCTGTTTGTCATAAGTTTCATCAAATGGATGTCATCATCGCTGAATTGGCGGAAAAACTTGCCTAGTTTCATTAAGTTGAGAAATGGAAGTTTTTTCTATAATCTGGATATCCATTGAATCGCAGATCGGATCCTCAGCATGACAGACGCGAAGAGACAGGCAGCGCTGGACTATCACGCGAAACCCATTCCCGGGAAGCTGTCGGTAGAGTTGACCAAGCCCACCGCTACCGCACGGGATCTCGCCCTGGCCTACAGCCCGGGCGTGGCGGAGCCGGTCCGCGAGATCGCGCGAGACCCGGAAAATGCCTATCTCTATACCGGCAAGGGAAATCTCGTTGCTGTCATTTCCGACGGTAGCGCCATTCTAGGCCTGGGCAATCTCGGGCCCCTGGCCAGCAAGCCGGTCATGGAAGGCAAGGGCGTGTTGTTCAAGCGCTTCGCCGGCATCAATTCCATCGATCTCGAGGTCAATGCCGAGAGCCCCCAGGCCTTCATCGATACCGTGGCACGCATCGCCGATAGCTGGGGCGGCATCAATCTCGAGGACATCAAGGCGCCGGAATGTTTCGAGATCGAGCGCGCCCTGGTCGAGCAGTGCAACATCCCGGTATTCCACGATGACCAGCATGGCACTGCCATCGTGACCGCGGCAGGAATGCTCAATGCCCTGGACATCGCCGGCAAGTCGCTGGAGAACGCCAAGATCGTCTGCCTGGGCGCCGGTGCGGCGGCCATCGCTTGCATGAAGCTGCTGGTTGCCTGCGGGGCGCACGCCGAGAACCTGGTGATGCTGGATCGCAAGGGGGTGATCCACAGCGGTCGCGAGGATCTCAATCAGTACAAGGCGATGTTCGCCGTCGATACCGACAAGCGCACCCTGGATGACGCCATTGAAGGGGCCGATGTCTTTGTCGGGCTGTCCGGCCCTGGTCTGATGAACGAAGAGCATATCCGCCGGATGGCGGACAATCCGGTGGTGTTTGCCTGCACCAATCCCGATCCGGAGATTCATCCTGATCTGGCACGGGAGACGCGCCCGGACGTGATCATGGCCACGGGGCGCTCGGATTATCCCAATCAGGTCAATAACGTGCTGGGCTTTCCCTTCATCTTCCGGGGGGCCCTGGATGTGCGAGCGACCCGTATCAACGAGGAAATGAAGGTGGCGGCGGTCCATGCGTTGAAGGACCTGGCCCGCGAGCCCGTGCCTCAGGCGGTGCTGGAGGCCTACGACAAGGAATCCATGAGGTTTGGTCGTGACTACATCATTCCCACGCCGGTCGATGTCCGCTTGCTCGAGCGGGTTTCCTCGGCGGTCGCGCAGGCGGCGGTGGATTCCGGCGTGGCACGTCGCCCTTATCCTGCCCATTATCCGCTGAAGACGGTGGATGATGTCTATGGGTAGTACTGCTTAAACGCCTGCGCGTGCAAATCACTGGTTTATAGTCGCCATCCTTGGCGACTACCCTACGAGCCCGTCTAAAAGACGGTTCAAATTCGTTCCTGGCGAATTGGTACGCGGTGCGCGAAAGCTCGCCTAACGACATGTTATGTCTCGCTTTCTGTGCTCCGGGCACCTTGTGCTTCGCGACGCTCGGCTATTTATTCAGCATTTCCATGCGGCGGCTGACCCGTGATTCCGTGTAATGCATGTCGACGCCGCCGGCCCCAGGGCCGGTGGCGTCGTCATTATGGTTCACCAGTCGTAGACCAGCGAGGCGGTGGTGGTGTGATCGGTCTTGGCCATTGCATCCTCGGGAGGTCGAGAGTTGTGCTCGATCTCATGAGAGAGCTTGAGGGCCAGATGATCGTTGAGACTGGCGGTCAGCGAGGACAGGGCGCGCGATGTGAGGTTCTCGCGCGTGTGTTCAAGGGAGAGCTCCTGGCCGAAGGAGGCCGTCTCGGAAATCTTCCACTGATAATCCAGGGCGCCGTAGGCCACGGCCAGGTTGCGATCATCCGTATCCGGCAAGCTGTCGTGACGGTAGCCCGGCCCGACTTCCAGGGCCAGCGTCTGTCGGTCGTCGTTCAGCATGCGGCGACCATAACCGGCGATGGCGGTGATCTGGTAGTTGTAGCCACTGAAGCGATCCTTGTCCCAGCGCGTGAAACCAAACAGATAATCCGAGCCGTTGAGATCGTAGCGCTCGCGGGCGGTCGCCTGATAGCGTTCGGCACTGGTCTCGTCGTCCTGAGTGACGTGGCGTATTTCGCCGCGCAGGCTGTGCGTGAAGGGGCCTGTCAGCCAGGCCAGGTGGCCCTTGGTGATCAGTGTCTGGCTATCGGTGTTGCCGGAAAGGCTGGTGTAGCCGAGCTCAGCCGTACCACTCCAGGTGGGGGCGTCCTGCTCGGGTGGCGGTGGCGAATAGAAGGGGCGGGCGCTGGCATCGCCGACGAGCGCCAGCAATCCCAGGCCGGCCCACAGGAAATGGCGCACCTTGAGACGCATGATGATCTCCCGGTCATCGTGAATGAAAGCGGGGTGACGTCCAGGCGATGAGAGGGGCGGCGTCCTGCCGCCCCATCCATGGTTGGATCAGAAGATGGCTTCGTAGATGCCGGTACCCTGTGAGCCGCTTTCCTGCTCGACTTCCCGTTCCACGCGACGTGGCTGGTAGCCGGGCAGGTGGTCGGCGCGGAACAGCTCCGTTATGCCGCCGCCCTGGTCATCACGCAGCAGGCGGCCGGTGTCGGGGTCCACGCGTCTTTCGACGACATCCTCGGGGCGCTCGGGAATCCGCTCCGGGCGACCGTCGAGGGCCTGTCCCATGAAATCGACCCAGATCGGCAGGGCGGCCTGGGAGCCGTATTCGGCGGTGGGCGAGTTGTCGTCCTTGCCCACCCAGACGGTCGTCGCGAGGTCCATGTTGAAACCGGCGAACCAGGCGTCGCGCTGGTCGTTGGTGGTGCCGGTCTTGCCGACGATGTCTTCTCGTTCCAGGGCCAGGGCGCCTCGTGCGGTGCCGCTTTCGACCACTTCACGAAGCATGTCGCGGAGGATGTAGACCGAGGATGGAGCGGCGACGCGCGGTGCGACCCGATAAGTCTCGCCATCGATCTCGGTGGTCGTCTGGTCGGACGTGCAATCGCGGCAGGCCACCTTGGGGTCGGCCTTCTCCACCAGGGAATGGTGTTCGCCGCGGGTCACGCGCTGGATGAACCAGGGCTGGATGCGGAAGCCGCCGTTGGCGAGTGTCGCATAGGCGCGGGTCATCTCCAGGGGCGTCAGGCTGGCGCTGCCCAGGGCAAGGGAGAGGCCGTGAGGCAGGCGCTCCGGGTTGAAGCCGAATTCATCGAGGAATTCGAGGGTGCGATCGAGCCCCAGAGACTGCAGCAGGCGGATCGTGACCAGGTTGCGGGAACGGGCCAGCCCTTCGCGTAGCCGGGTCGGACCCAGAAAATCGCCGCTGGAGTTGCTGGGACGCCACAGCTCGTTGCTGCCGTCCTGCATGACCACGGGGGCATCGTTGATCACGGTGGCCGGGGTCACGTCGCCGCTGTCGAGCCCCGCCAGGTAGATGAACGGCTTGAAGATGGAGCCGGATTGGCGGCGGGCCTGAACGGCGCGATTGAACTTGCTGGCGTCGAAGTCAAAGCCGGCTTGGAGCGCCAGGATGGCCCCCGTCCGAGGATCCATGACGACCAGCGAGCCCTGAGCGTCGGGCTGCTGGGAAAGCCGCCAGCTGCCGTCCTCGCGTTGCATGATGCGCACCAGCGAGCCGGGAGCGGCGATGTCGGCGGCACTGTTGGGCGCGGCACCGCGGCTGCGCGCACTGAGGTAGGGGCGGGCCCAGTCGAGGCCGTCCCAGTCGAGGGTCTTGATCTCCTTGTCGCTGGTCAGCACGCGCATCTCGCGCCCCTCGCTCTCGACCACGATGGCCGGTTGTAGCGGACCGAGCTCAGGAGTGCGCTCGAGCACCTGCAGCCAGTTGCTGACGTCGCCTTCGATGCCTTCGACCGTGGTCTGGCTGCGTTCGGCGGCGCGACGCGCGGTCTGCATGACTTCCGGTGATTCGGAGAGTTCTTCCTCCAGTCCCTGGCGCTCCGTGCGTTCCTGGGCTTCCGCGATACTGCGGGGGATGTCGGTCTGTTCGGGACCACGCCAGCCGTGACGGGTGTCATAGGCGATCAGGCCGTTGGCCAGGGCCTGCCGGGCCATGGGCTGGAGTTTGCTGTCGAGGGTCGTCGTGATGCGGTAGCCCCCGGTGTAGGCCTTGTCGCCGAAACGCTCGGTGGCGAACTGGCGCGCCATTTCGGCAACATAGTCGGCCCGGACTTCGGCCTTGGCGACATGGCGCCGCGCGGTGATCGGTGCCTGAACGGCTTCCTCATAGGCGGCTTGATCGATGAAGCCAAGATCTCGCATGCGGTACAGGATCCAGTTGCGGCGGATCAGGGCGCGCTCGGCGTTGGCTAACGGATTGAAGGTAGAGGGAGCCTTGGGCAGGCCGGCGATCATGGCCTGCTCGGCCAAGGTCAATTCGGCCAGCGGCCGATCATAGTAGACCTCGGCGGCAGCGGCGATGCCGTAGGAGCGATGGCCGAGGAAGATCTTGTTGACGTAGAGCTCGAAGATATCTTCCTTGCTGAGGATCTGTTCCATCTCCAGCGACAGCAGGATCTCGCGAACCTTGCGGATATAGGTGCGGTCGAGGGTCAGCAGGTAGTTGCGCGCGACCTGCATGGTGATGGTCGACCCGCCCGACTGAATGGCACCGCCGCTGGCGACCAGCTCGACGGCGGCGCGGGCCAGCCCCTTGGGGTCGACGCCGTGGTGGTCGAAGTAGCTGGAATCCTCGGCGGCCAGCAGGGCCTGGACCATGCCCTGGGGAATTTCGTCGAACTCCACTGGCAGGCGTCGTTCTTCACCGAACTCGCCGATCAGCTTGCCGTCGCGGGTGAAGATGCGCAGCGGGGTCTGCAGCTCGAAGTCCTCTAGCTGGCGGACGTCCGGTAGTCCCGGGGCGAAATACAGTGCCGCGCCGACCACGGCCAGCACCGAGGCGGTGGCAAGTGAAACCAGCAGCCAGAGTGCTGAGAAAACCAGGGTTCTGAGGAACTTCATGAAAACGCGGTATCCGTGCTGAGAACGAGAACGTCGTAGCGAGGTGCGAAGCGTGGTCGTGCAATGCGAAGGCCATTATAGGAAGACGATGCAGGGACCACCAGCGTTGACAGGTGGCGACAGTCTCTTTGTGCGAAATTTGCCATTTGCATCTAACCTTCTAGAATGGGCTTGCGATGGTGATCGCCGAGGCGCAGGGAGGCGCTGGAGGTCCGTGGCATGACTCGCACCGGGGGTGTGAGCAGTGTTGCACTTCAAAACAGCCGTCAAGGGATTGATCGGTGTCGATATCGGCTCGACGGCCGTCAGGCTCGTCGAGTTGCGCTGCATGGGTGGCGAGCCACGGGTTTCGGGCCATGGTGTCGTACCCTTGCGCGCGGGTGCGGTGATCGAGCATCGTATTCAGGATGATGATGCCGTCGTCGACGCCCTGTCGCGTGCCTTGGCAGATATCTCCCCCCTCGGCAAGCGAGCCTGTGCCGCGGTGCCGGCCGAGGCCGCCATCGTCAAGACCCTGAACCTGCCCGCCTCGCTCGGCGAGGACGATATCGAGTCCCGCCTTCAACTCGAATCCGACAAGCATATTCCGTTTCCGTTCGGTGAAGTTGCCTTCGATTTTCAGCCGCTGGGGCGGCTCGACGACGATGCCGATCTGCAATCGGTGTTGCTGGTCGCTTGCCGTCGCCTTACCGTCGAGCAGCGCGCCGAGCTGTTGACCCGTGCCGGTCTCATGCCCGTGGCCGTGGATGTCGATACCTTTGCCGTGGAACGGGCAATGACCGCGCTCGGGGCCGGCTTCGCACCGCCTGCCGATGACACGGAGGGAATGGCGCTGGTGGATGTCGGCGCCGACGGCAGCGCGTTCTATATTCTGCATCGTGGGCGCGTCGTCTACCGCCATGATATGGCGCTGGACGGGCGGGAGCTGATCGAAGAGAGGCGTATCCCCGAGGACTTTGTCGCATCCCTGGCCCGGCAGGTCGGGAGGGCCTTGCAACTCTATTACACCGCGGGGCGGTGCTGTGTCGTGCGTCGCCTTTCCCTGGTGGGGCGTGCCGGCATGTTGCCGGGGGTCGCGGAGTGTCTGGCGGAAGAAAGCGGCATGCAAGTGACGGTGCTCAATCCGCTGGATGGCGTGCGACCGCACCCGCGCGTCGATGACCGTTCGCTGGCCAGGGATGCGCCGGAGCTGTTGATCGCCCGTGGCCTGGCGATGCGGGGGCGGGCATGAGCATCGAGATCAATCTGCTGCCGTGGCGCGATTGGCGTCGGGAGCGGCGCCAACGACGCTGGCGCGTCATGCTGTTGTGCGCGCTGCTGCTCGGCGTGGCGACGGGGTATGGAGCGGAGCGCTATTACGCCTCTGTTCTCGATGCACAACGGCAGCGTCATGCCCTCATCGAGCGTCATGCCCAGGCGTTACGCCCCGCTGTCCTGGCCGCCGAGCGTCAGCGCCGGCGCATCGCGGACCTGGAGCAGCGCCAGGCGGCGTTGCAAGAGCACCTCGACAGGCGTGCGGAGGTCCTGGACATCTTCAATGGGCTGGCCGGCACGCGGGTGGATGGCGTGCGCTATTCGGCCCTCGAACAGCGGGAAGCGCTGCTGGTATTACGGGGCTCGGCCGACAGCCATCGGCGGATCGCCACGCAACTCCAGGCCCTGGAGGCGTCCTCTGTCTTTGCAGCGCCCTCCTTGTCGGAAGTGGAGCCCTTCTCGGGTGGATGGCGTTTCCGGTTGAGCGTGGTGCTCGCCAACTGGGGAGAGCGTTCGATATGAGCTGGAAAGCCGTCAGGCAGCGTCTGGAAAGCCTGGAGTGGCGCGAGCTGGACGTTCGCGACGCCGGCCATTGGCCCCTTGGCCTGCAGGGGGTGTGCTGCGGGATCATTGCGGTCGTGCTGGGGAGCGTGAGTTATGCGTATCTGGCGGTGCCGACCATCACGGCGCTGGAGGATGCGCGTCGCGAGGAGCACGCCTTGCTGGAAGCCTATCGCGATGATGCCGAGCGCGCGGCCCACTTGCCGGAACTGCGTGAGACAGTGGCGGCGCTCGAGAAGCGGCTGGCCGATATGACGCCCCTCTTTCCCGAGTCGGCCGACATGACGTCGCTGATCGACGACATCGGGACAATGGCGCAGGAGCGTCGGTTGGATATCGAGGCGATACGGCTCGGAGCCGCCGAAGAGGCGGCGTTTGTGGTCGTTCATCCCATCTCGATTCGCGTGACGGGCTCCTATCATCGGCTCGGCGGCTTCATCGGCGATGTCGCCAATCTGCCACGCCTGGTGACCCTGCATGACGTGCGGCTGGCGATAGTCGATGGCCGGCCGAGGCTATCGGCACATGCCCGGGCTTACAGTGCCCGCATGCCGGGCGGCGGGGAGAAGAGTGAATGACACGATGGGGGCGAGTGGGGCTGCTGGGGCTGGCGGTATTGTCGGCGGGCTGTCAGGACGCGGGTCTCGAAGCCCTGGAACGGCGCCTCGAGGCTTGGCGTGTCGATGCCGTTGCCCCGGCCAGGCAGGCATTGCCGGCAGCGCCTGAAGAGGAGGTCATGAGCTATCGCTTTGCCGACGCTCCGAGCCCTTTTGCGGTCCCGGAATCAGGGGAGGGGCGTGCCGATGTGGGTGAGGTGGCGTCGCGGGAGGTGTCGCGGACGCCGCTCGAGGATCTGACAATCGAGGCGCTGAATCTGGTGGGAATCCTGAGGATCGCGGACGAGGCCTGGGCGTTGGTGAGAACGCCGGAGGGGCGGGTGCACCGAGTGGGGGTTGGTGCTCGTCTCGGACGACATCGAGGTCGCATCGTCGCGATCGGCGAGGCGGAGGTTCGTCTGGTGGTGAGGCATCCCGATGGCAACGGGGATTGGAGCGAGCGTGACGTCACTCTGGCACTGGATAGCTGAGGGTTGAGTGACGGTGGCGTCGTGGTGACAGCATGGAGGCTGGCAATATGGCAAGAGTGCGAAATGGTGCGGTGGGCGCTGTCGTGCTGGTGATGATGCTCACCGCGGCGTTGTCCCGTCAGGTGTGGGCAGAGGCGGCTGCCGATGCGGCAGTTGATGATGGCGTGCCGCCGATTTCGCTCAACCTCCGGGATGTCTCGATACGTACCGCGCTGGCGGCCATTGCCGATGTCACCGGCCTCAACCTGGTGGCCAGCGACAGCGTGTCGGGGCGAGTAACCTTGAATCTGGTGGATGTGCCCTGGCAGCAGGCCTTGGCCTTGATTCTCGAAAGTCATGGATTGGCCAGTCGTCGGCGGGGCAATGTCATCATGGTGGCGCCCGCTGCGGAGCTGGCCAGGCGGGGCCGGCAGGAAGCGCTGGCTGGGAGTGCGATCGAGCCTCCCTTGGTGACCGAGCACCTGCGGATCAAGTATGCCAAGGCGATGGATCTGGCGGACATGCTGCGGGGCGAGACCGGGATCGGCCTGTTGACGCAGCGCGGTCGGGTCGCCGTGGATGCACGGACCAATACGCTGCTGGTGCAGGACACCGCCGATCGCGTTGCCGCGATTCGGCGGATGCTGGCGCGTCTCGATGTGGCGGTGCGGCAGGTGCGCATTGAGGCGCGCATCGTCATCGCTCGGGATAGTGTGGCGCGTGAGCTCGGCATCGACTGGGGAGTGTCCGCCAACGAAGGGCATTCTCCAAATGGGATCAATGCCGCTGGTGCCTCCAGCGGCATTGCCGAGGATGGAGGACTGGCCGTGGACCTTGGAAGCGCTCGTTCTCCGGGCACCACCTTCGGTTTCGGCTACTTGTCCGGGGACGTGCTGCTCGACCTGGAATTGCGCGCCCTGGAAAGCGAGGGCAAGAGCCGCATTATCTCCCAGCCTCGGGTGATCACCGCCAATCAGCGTACTGCACTGATCAAGCAGGGCACCGAGATTCCCTATCAGGAGGCGACGTCCAGCGGCGCCACCAATGTCGAGTTCAAGGAAGCCGTGCTGTCCCTGGAGGTCACGCCCCAGATCACGCCGGATGATCGCATCATCATGGAACTCGCGATCAACAACGACACCGTGGCTCAAGAGACCTTCGGTGGCGCGCCGGCCATCGATACCAACCAGATTGCCACCCAGGTACTGGTCGACGACGGCGATACCGTGGTGCTCGGCGGGATTCTCACCACCGAGCAGGTGCGCCAGTTGTTCAAGACGCCCCTGCTGGGGGATCTACCGATGCTCGGCCACTTATTTCGCTATACCGAGAACAGCAGCGATCAGGTAGAGTTGTTGGTATTCATTACGCCCCGAATACTGGACGACAACCTGGCGACTCACTGATGCCGGCATTACCCAACCTGATCCTGGTCGGTCCCATGGGGGCCGGGAAAAGTACCATCGGCCGCCTGCTGGCGGCCGACCTGTCACGAGACTTCCTCGACAGCGATCACGAGATCCAGGCGCGCTGCGGCGCCGATATTCCCTGGATCTTCGATGTGGAGGGCGAATCGGGCTTTCGCGACCGCGAGTCCCAGATGATCCGGGAGCTGGCCGAGCGTGAACAGGTGGTCATCGCGACGGGCGGCGGGGCCGTGCTGCGCGAGGAGAATCGTCGGGTGCTGCGCGAAAGCGGTACCGTGATCTATCTCTATACCACCGTGAACCAGCAGCTTCGGCGGACTGCGAAGGATCGCAATCGCCCGCTGTTGCAGCGCGACGACCGCCGCCAGGTGCTCGAGGAGATGTTCGTGCTGCGCGATCCGCTCTACCGGGCCACGTCCGACATCATCGTGCGTACCGACCGGCGGGGGCCGCGTGCCGTGGCCAGCGATATCCTGCGTCGCGTGGAGCGGCTGGTCGATCCACTCCAATGCAAGGCCTGATGCCATGACGCAATCCCATGATGCCACGCAATCCCATGATGCCCTGAGCACCCTTCGGGTGGCGTTGGGCGAACGCAGCTACCCCATCCACATAGGACCGGGTCTGCTGGGCGATTCCCGGTGGCTGACGCCCCATCTTGCCGGCCGCCAGGTGATGGTGGTCACCAACGAGACGGTGGCGCCCTTGTACCTGGACGCGTGCAAGCGCGGCCTGCCGGACGATCTGGACGTGCATGAGCTGGTGTTGCCGGACGGTGAGGCAACGAAGACGCTGGCGAGTGTCGAGCGTATCTGGGACGCTCTGCTGGCGGCCGGGTTCAATCGGCGCTGTACCCTGATCGCCCTGGGGGGCGGCGTGATCGGCGACATGGTCGGCTATGCCGCTGCCAGCTATCAGCGTGGTGTGGCCTTCATCCAGGTGCCCACGACCCTGCTGGCCCAGGTGGATTCCTCGGTCGGTGGCAAGACCGGTGTCAATCATCCTCGTGGCAAGAACATGATCGGTGCCTTCTGGCAGCCTCGGGCGGTGCTGATCGACACGGATACCCTGGCGAGCCTGCCGCCTCGTGAACTGTCTGCCGGGCTCGCCGAGGTCATCAAGTATGGCCTGATTCGGGATGCCGGCTTCCTGTCCTGGCTCGAGGAGCGGATGCCGGCGCTGCGAGGCCTGGATGCCGCTTCCCTGACAGCCGCCATCGAAAGAAGCTGCAGTCTCAAGGCCGAGATCGTCGCCGAGGACGAGACGGAGCAGGGGGTGAGGGCACTGCTCAACCTGGGGCACACCTTCGGTCATGCCATTGAGGCGCATCAGGGGTATGGGAACTGGCTGCATGGTGAGGCCGTGGGGGCCGGCATGCTGATGGCAGCGGGGTTGTCGCATCGGCTGGGTTGGCTCGAGGAGGCCGATGTAGCGCGGGTTCGTTCGATTCTCGAGGCTGCAGCATTGCCGCTGGCAGCACCGGCTGACATGGGCGAGTCGGACTTTCTGTCGCTCATGCGCCTGGACAAGAAGAATGTGGATGCGCGCTTGCGCTTGATTCTGTTGCGCCGTCTCGGCGATGCCTGCGTTCATGACGAGACGCCCCCCGAGATGCTGAAAGAGTTGCTGGAGACCTTTCCTCGTCAATAAAGCAGGAACTGGCCCGAGTGCTGTCGACGACGCCCGCGCGAATAGCGCGGGCGTCGTCGTCATGGGGGAGTGTATAGGTGGTGACTTGCAAGAATTCGCATGCCATATGCCATATCGGCATGGCGGTTCGAGGCATTGTGCGACTAAAGTCTTATTAGTGATTTTGTATCTCAAAGGGTGCTCAAGGTGTTTTGCAAGCCGTTGAGTTGGTAGGGGTTTTTTGTTGATCGTCCGTGCAAGTCACGGATTTGATGGAGAAAATGCGGAGATATAGGGGCGAAGGCCGTTGCGTCGTGGGAGGGGGCTGGCTATTCTGGTCGGCCTTTTGCCGTGCAGTATAAAGAGCCAAATAGTGGTTCTGTGTAAAAAGAAAAACATTAAAATATAACACATAAAATCTGCCAATAAAACACTCTTCGTAGCTGAGGCACGTCCATGAACCGAGGTCTCCACCAGCCCGACGAATTCCGTGACAACTGTGGGTTCGGCTTGATCGCCCACATGGAGGGGCAGGCCAGCCACGACTTGCTGAAGACTGCCATCGAGTCGCTGACCTGCATGACGCATCGCGGCGGTATCGCCGCCGATGGCAAGACCGGCGACGGCTGCGGCCTGTTGTTGAAAATGCCCGAGTCCTTCATGCGCGAGGTGGCGCAGGAGGTGCTTGGCATCGAGCTGGGCGAGCGTTTCGCTGTCGGCTCGATCTTCCTGCCCGACGACGATGCCCGGGAGGCTCGGGGCCGGGAGACGTTGGAAGCCGAATTGACCCGGCGAGGGCTCAAGGTGCTGGGCTGGCGCGAGGTGCCGGTGGACCCCAGTGTCTGCGGTCCCATGGCGCTGGATTGCCTGCCGCGTATCCGGCAGTTGTTCGTCGAGCCCGGCGAATCCACCGGTGACACCTTCGATGTCGATCTGTTCATGGCGCGCCGTCATGCCGAGCAGGCGTTGCGCGATGACGAGGACTTCTATGTCTGTTCGCTGTCGCCCGAGGTGGTGTCCTACAAGGGCCTGGTGATGCCGGTGGATCTTCCCGCCTTCTATCACGATCTGGGCGATGCGCGCCTGGAGACGGCCATCTGCGTCTTCCACCAGCGTTTCTCCACCAATACTGCACCGCGCTGGCCCCTGGCCCAGCCGTTCCGGCTGCTGGCCCACAACGGCGAGATCAATACCATCCAGGCCAACCGTGGCTGGGCCAACTCGCGCAAGGAAAACTTCACCAGCGACAGGCTGCCCGACATTGCCGAGCTCGACGAGATCGTCAATACCACCGGTTCCGACTCCTCGAGCATGGACAACATGCTCGAGGTACTGCTCACCGGCGGCATGGATCTGCATCGCGCGGTGCGTATGATGGTGCCGCCGGCCTGGCAGAACGTCGAGATCATGGACGGCGACCTGCGCGCCTTCTATGAGTACAACTCCATGCATGCCGAACCCTGGGACGGGCCGGCCGGCGTGGTCATGACCGACGGTCGCCAGGCGGTCTGCATGCTCGACAGGAACGGGTTGCGCCCGGCGCGCTGGGTCATCACCCGCAACGGCTACATCACCCTGGCCTCGGAAATCGGCACCTACGACTACAAGCCCGAGGACGTGGTGGCCAAGGGGCGGGTCGGTCCGGGACAGATCCTGGCCGTGGATACCGCGACCGGCGAAGTCCTGCACACCGAGGATATCGACTCGCGGCTCAAGTCGGCCTATCCCTACAAGCGTTGGCTCAAGCAGGAGGCCAGCTACCTGGAGTCGGCGCTCACCGAGCTGGCGCGGTTCCAGAACATGGATGCCGACGCCCTGGCCGTGCAGCAGAAGATGTTCCAGATCAGCTTCGAGGAGCGCGATCAGATCCTGCGTCCGCTGGCGGAAAGCGGTCAGGAGGCCGTGGGCTCCATGGGCGACGACACGCCCATGGCGGTGCTCTCCAGCAAGCAGCGGTTGTTGACCGACTATTTCCGGCAGAAGTTCGCCCAGGTCACCAATCCGGCCATCGACCCGCTGCGCGAGTCGATCGTGATGTCGCTGGAAAGTTGCATCGGCGCCGAGCGCAATGTCTTCAAGGCAACGCCGGAACATGCGCATCGCCTGATCCTGACCACACCGGTGCTGTCGCCGCGCAAGTTCACGGCGCTGGTCTCCCAGGAAGACCCGGCCTTTGCCAGCCATACGCTGTCGTTGGCCTATGACCCCGAGACCACGGGGCTGAAGGGGGCCTTGCAGGCGCTTTGCGCCGAGGCCGAGAAGGCTGCCCGCGGCGACAAGGTACTGCTGGTGCTGTCCGACGCCGGTCTGGAGAAGGGGCAACTGCCCATTCACGCCGCTCTGGCAGTGGGGGCGGTGCATCATCACCTTGGCCGCCTGGCGCTGCGGCCTCGCGTCAACCTGATCGTCGAGACCGGTTATGCTCGCGATGCCCATCAGATGGCGGTGCTGTTCGGGGTCGGGGCCACGGCGGTCTATCCCTGGCTGGCCTATCAGGTCATGGCCGACATGCACCGTACCGGTGAGCTGGTCGGCAATCCTGCCGATGCCCGGGAGAACTATCGCAAGGGGCTGCAGAAGGGGCTGTTCAAGATTCTCTCCAAGATGGGGATCTCGACGCTGGCCTCCTATCGTGGCTCCCAGTTGTTCGAGGCCGTGGGGCTGGCCTCCGAGGTCATGGACATGTGCTTTGCCGGCATGGCCTCGCGCATCGAGGGCACCGGCTTTGCCGAGCTGCAGTTGCAGCAGGAGTTGCTGGCCAAGGATGCCTGGAAGCCGCGCAAGAGCATCTCGCACGGTGGCTTGATGAAGTACGTGCACGGGCACGAATATCACGCCTACAACCCGGATGTGATCAAGGCGCTGCAGGAGGCCGTCCAGGAAGGCGATTACGCCAAGTGGAAGAAGTTTGCGTCGCTGGTCAACGACCGCGACCCGGCCACCATTCGTGACCTGCTGCGGCTCAAGCCTGCCGAGACGCCGCTGCCGCTGGAGGAGGTGGAGCCCGTCGAGAACTTGCTACCGCGCTTCGACAGTGCCGGCATGTCGCTCGGCGCCCTGTCGCCGGAGGCCCACGAGGCCCTGGCCCAGGCCATGAACGAGACCGGCGGGCGCTCCAACTCCGGCGAGGGGGGCGAGGATCCGGCCCGCTACGGCACCATCCGCAGTTCCAAGATCAAGCAGATCGCCTCCGGGCGTTTCGGCGTCACGCCGGCCTACCTGGCCAATGCCGAAGTACTGCAGATCAAGGTGGCCCAGGGCGCCAAGCCCGGGGAGGGCGGTCAGTTGCCCGGTGGCAAGGTCAACGAGCTGATCGCCCGGTTGCGCTATGCGGTGCCCGGTGTGACGCTGATCTCGCCACCGCCGCACCATGACATCTACTCCATCGAAGACCTGGCGCAGCTGATCTTCGACCTCAAGCAGGTCAATCCCGATGCCCAGGTCTCGGTCAAGCTGGTGTCCGAGCCCGGCATCGGTACCATCGCCACCGGCGTGGCCAAGGCCTATGCCGATCTGATCACCGTCTCCGGCTATGATGGCGGCACGGCGGCAAGCCCGCTGACCTCGATCAAGCACGCCGGCAGCCCTTGGGAGCTCGGCCTGCCCGAGGTCCACCAGGCGCTGCGCATCAATGGCCTGCGCGACAAGATTCGCCTGCAGACCGATGGTGGCCTGAAGACCGGACTGGACGTGATCAAGGCGGCGATCCTCGGCGCCGAGAGCTTCGGCTTCGGTACCGCCCCGATGGTTGCTCTGGGCTGCAAGTACCTGCGTATCTGCCACCTCAACAACTGCGCCACCGGTGTCGCCACTCAGCACCAGGCCCTGCGTGACGAGCATTTCCGCGGCACGGTGGACATGGTCAAGCACTACTTCCGGTTCATTGCCGAGGAAGTGCGCGAGCTGATGGCTATGCTGGGTGTGCGCCAGCTCACCGACTTGATCGGACGCACCGACCTGCTCGAGGCCATCGAGGGGGTGACGGCTTCCCAGCGCCGGCTGGACCTGTCGCCGCTGATGACCAACGACTTCGTGCCGGCCGAGGCGCCGCAGTTCTGCCGCGTCGAGCGCAACGTGCCCCATGATCCGGGGGCCAAGAACCAGGAGGTGCTTCAGGCTCTGAAGGCGGCCATCGAGGACAAGTCCGGCGGAGAGTTCGCGTTTTCCATCACCAACTGCGATCGCTCCGTGGGAGCGCTGGCCTCCGGAACCATCGCCAAGCGTTATGGTGAAGCGGGGCTCGAGGATGCGCCGGTGACCGCGCGCTTCCGTGGCGTGGCCGGCCAGAGCTTCGGGGTCTGGAATGCCCGTGGCCTCCACCTCTACCTGGAAGGCGATGCCAACGACTACGTCGGCAAGGGCATGAACGGTGGTCGGGTGGTGATCGTGCCGCCGCGCGAGAGTCGTTTCGAAAGCCACAAGACGGCGATCATCGGCAATACCTGCCTGTATGGCGCCACCGGCGGCAAGCTGTTTGCCGCCGGTACCGCCGGCGAGCGCTTCGGGGTGCGCAATTCCGGTGCCCAAGCGGTAATCGAAGGCGCCGGCGATCACTGCTGCGAATATATGACCGGTGGTCTAGTCGCCGTGCTCGGCGAGACCGGTGTCAACTTCGGCGCTGGCATGACGGGAGGCTTTGCCTACGTGCTCGACGAGGACCGAACCTTCGTCGACAAGTACAACCACGAACTGGTGGAGATCCACCGGGTCAATACCGAGGCCATGGAGGCCCATCGTCGACACCTGAGGGAAGTCATCGAAGAGTTCGTCGCCGAGACCGGCTCGCAGCGCGGCCGCGACATCCTCGAGGACTTCAGCGACTTCATTCGCCACTTCTGGCTGGTGAAACCCAAGGCGGCGAGTCTCGCCAGCCTGCTGGACCAGTCCCGGCGCCAGCCGGAGTGAATGAGGCGATCAGGTTCGTACCAGAGGAGCACAGAACATGGCCAACCGCTTGAACAACGATTTCCAGTTCATCGACGTGGGTCGTCAGGACCCCGAGAAGAAGCCGGCTCGCACTCGAGCGAAGCAGTTCGCCGAGATCTACGAGCCGTTCAAGCCCCAGGACGCGGCCGCCCAGGCGCACCGCTGCCTGCACTGCGGTAATCCCTACTGCGAGTGGAAGTGCCCGGTGCACAACTACATCCCCAACTGGCTGCAACTGGTCAGCGAGGGCAACATCCTGGAGGCCGCCGAGCTTTCCCACCGCACCAATTCGCTGCCGGAGGTGTGTGGCCGGGTCTGTCCCCAGGATCGGCTGTGCGAAGGCGACTGTACGCTCAACGACGGCTTCGGCGCGGTGACCATCGGCTCGGTGGAGAAATACATCACCGATACCGCCTTTGCCATGGGCTGGCGCCCGGACATGTCCAAGGTAGAGTGGACCGACAGGAAAGTGGCGATCATCGGGGCCGGCCCGGCAGGGCTAGGCTGTGCCGACATCCTGGTGCGCAACGGGGTCAAGCCGGTGGTGTTCGACAAGTATCCCGAGATCGGTGGCCTGCTGACCTTCGGCATTCCCGAGTTCAAGCTCGAGAAGACCGTGATGGAGCGGCGCCGGGCGGTGTTCGAAGAGATGGGCGTGGAGTTCTGCCTCGGTGTCGAGATCGGGCGCGACATGCCCTTCGAGCAACTGCTCGAGGAGTACGATGCCGTTTTCCTCGGCATGGGCACCTACAAGTACATGGAGGGTGGCTTCCCTGGCGAGGACCTGCCGGGCGTGCACAAGGCGCTCGATTATCTGATTGCCAACGTCAACCACTGCCTGGGCTTCGAGAACGACCCGGGGGACTATGTGTCCCTCGAGGGCCAGAAGGTCGTGGTGCTGGGCGGCGGCGACACCGCCATGGACTGTAATCGGACGGCCATCCGCCAGGGCGCGGCGTCCGTGACCTGCGCCTATCGCCGTGACGAGGACAACATGCCCGGCTCGCGCAAGGAAGTGGCGAACGCTCGCGAGGAAGGTGTGGAGTTCCTGTTCAACCGCCAGCCGGTGGCGGTGATCGGCGAGGATCGAGTCGAGGGCATCAAGGTGGTGCGCACTCGTCTCGGCGAGCCCGACGAGAACGGTCGCCAGCGTCCCGAGGTCGTGCCCGGCTCCGAAGAGGTGGTGCCTGCCGATGCGGTGGTCATCGCCTTCGGTTTCCAGCCGAGTCCGGCGCCCTGGTTCGAGACCGTGGGCATCGAGCTCGACGAGAAGGGCCGGGTCAAGGCGCCCGAGGAAGGTGCCTACGCCTTCCAGACCACCAACGAGAAGATCTTCGCCGGCGGCGACATGGTGCGTGGCTCGGACCTGGTGGTGACTGCCGTGTTCGAAGGCCGTCAGGCGGGCGAAGGCATCCTCGATTATCTGGATGTGTAAGCCCTGGACGCTGTTCAGGAGAGGGAAGGGGGAAAAAGAGGGAAGAACGCCCGGACGTTGTCCGGGCTGGAAGGGGGAAGAAAACCCGAACACCGAGCTGGCAGTCTGTAACTCGACGTTTGCGGCGGAAGCACTGATGGTCGGCGGCGCCGGTGGCAGTTAGGAGCGGAGGTCCTTTTCCATGGATGGAAAAGGTAGCGCCCAGGGAAGGGTTTACAGCGCCTCCGCGTAGAACTGCCGCCGGGAAGCCGTGGCAGGACAAAATTGAGCACGAGGCCGTCATCTGCTACTCTGTGGTCCCATCCTGGCGCGGCTTCCTGCCGGGCCTACCGATCACGTTTCGACAGGTTCTCCATGACACGATATATCTTCGTGACCGGCGGCGTTGTGTCCTCACTCGGCAAAGGCATCGCGTCGGCCTCGCTGGCGGCTATTCTCGAGGCGCGCGGCCTCAAGGTCACCATGCTCAAGCTCGATCCCTATATCAATGTGGATCCGGGCACCATGAGCCCATTCCAGCATGGCGAGGTATTCGTCACCGAGGATGGCGCCGAGACCGACCTCGACCTGGGGCACTACGAGCGTTTCATCCGCACGAAGATGTCCCAGGCCAACAACTTCACCACCGGCCGTGTCTATGAGCACGTGCTGCGCAAGGAGCGTCGCGGGGATTATCTCGGGGGCACCGTGCAGGTGATCCCGCACATCACCGACGAGATCAAGCGCCGTGTCTATGAGGGTGGCAAGGGCTTCGATGTGGCGCTGGTCGAGATCGGCGGCACCGTCGGCGACATCGAGTCGCTGCCGTTTCTCGAGTCGATTCGCCAGATTCGCAGTGAGCTGGGCGCCAGCCGAGCAATCTTCATGCACCTGACGCTGGTGCCCTACATCAAGACCGCCGGCGAGACCAAGACCAAGCCGACACAGCACAGTGTCAAGGAACTGCGTTCCATCGGCATCCAGCCGGATATCCTGATCTGTCGGAGCGAGGTCGATCTCGAGGAAAGCGAGCGCCGCAAGATCGCGCTGTTCACCAATGTCGAGGAACGAGCGGTCGTGCCGCTGCAGGATGCCGATACCATCTATCGTATCCCGCTGATGCTGCACGAACATGGCCTGGACGAGATCGTCTGCGACAAGCTGCGTCTGGAGGCCGGCGAGGCCGATCTCGGCGAATGGATCAGCGTGCTCGACGCCAAGCTCAATCCACTCAAGTCGATCAACATCGCCATGGTCGGCAAGTACATGGAACTGCTCGACGCCTACAAGTCGCTCAATGAAGCCTTGACCCATGCCGGCATCCAGTCCCGCATCAAGGTCAACATCGACTATGTCGATTCCGAGGACATCGAGCGCCATGGCCCCGAGCGCCTGGCCGGCAAGGATGCGATCCTGGTGCCCGGCGGCTTCGGGGAACGCGGGGTCGAGGGCAAGATCGCCACGGCCCGGTTCGCCCGGGAGAACAAGATTCCCTTCCTGGGCATCTGCCTTGGCATGCAGGTGGCGGTGATCGAGTTCGCCCGCCACATGGCCGGCTGGGAAGACGCCAATTCCACCGAGTTCACCCGCGAGACCCAGCACCCGGTGGTGGGCCTCATCACCGAATGGATCAGCCCGGAAGGCAAGATCGAGCTGCGCGACGAGGCCTCGGATTTGGGTGGTACCATGCGTCTGGGCGGGCAGGTCTGCCGCTTGGCGGCGGGAACGCGGGCTCGCGAGGCCTATGGCGACGACGAGATCGTCGAGCGTCACCGCCATCGCTTCGAGGTCAACAACCAGTTCGTCGAGGCGCTGGAAAAGGCCGGCCTGGTGGTCTCGGGCAAGAGCGTCGATGGCTCCCTCGTGGAGATGATCGAGCTGCCCGACCACCCCTGGTACGTGGCCTGTCAGTTCCATCCGGAATTCACCTCGACGCCCCGTGACGGCCATCCGCTGTTCACCGGTTTCGTCAGTGCGGCGCTGGAGCACAAGGCGGTACGCAGCCGCGCTCAGTCCACCCCGCAGGAGTGATCGATGACCGATCCCGAACGCCCCATCGAATTCGCCGGCCTTCGGGTCGGCAATTCGCTGCCGCTGACCCTGTTCGGTGGCATGAACGTGCTGGAATCCCGAGAGCTGGCCCTGGAAGTCGCCGAGGCCTATGTCGAGGTCACCTCCCGGCTCGGCATGCCCTATGTGTTCAAGGCCAGCTTCGACAAGGCTAATCGCAGCTCCATCCACTCCTTCCGCGGTCCCGGCCTGGAGGATGGCGTGGCGATGCTCGCCGAGATCAAGGAACGCTTCGGCGTTCCGGTGATCACCGACGTGCACGAGCCCTGGCAGGCCGCTCCGGTGGCGGAAGTCGCCGACGTCATCCAGTTGCCGGCCTTTCTGGCCCGCCAGACCGACCTGGTGGTGGCCATGGCCGAAACCGGTGCGGTGATCAACATCAAGAAGCCGCAGTTCCTCGCGCCCCACGAGATGCGACACATCCTGCGCAAGTGCGAGGAAGCCGGCAACGACCGCCTGATCCTCTGCGAGCGAGGATCGAGCTTCGGCTACAACAACCTGGTGGTCGACATGCTCGGCTTTGGTGACATGAAACAGACCGGCTATCCGTTGTTGTTCGATGTCACCCACTCCCTGCAACGTCCCGGCGGCCGTGCCGATAGCGCCGATGGCCGCCGCGCCCAGGTCGCCGAGCTGGCGCGCGCCGGTGTGGCCGTGGGATTGGCGGGACTCTTTCTGGAGGCGCATCCGGACCCGGACAATGCCAAATGCGATGGTCCCTGCGCCTTGCCTCTGGACAAGCTCGAGCCCTTCCTGGCGCAACTCAAGGCACTGGATGACCTGGTGAAGGGGTTTGACCCGCTCGAGATTGCCTGATTTCTTCAACGCTGACTGATTCGTATAAGGACGGCACGACCTATGACCAAGATCGTCGATATCCGCGCCCTCGAGGTGCTCGATTCACGTGGCAATCCGACCGTACAGGCCGAGGTGCGCCTGGAGAGTGGTGCCGTGGGCGAAGCCTGCGCGCCCAGCGGGGCTTCCACCGGTTCCCGTGAGGCCCTCGAGCTGCGCGACGGTGACAAGTCCCGTTATCTTGGCAAGGGCGTGTCGAAGGCCGTGGCGGCGGTCAACGGCAAGATCCGCGAGCGCCTGGTGGGCATGGACGCGCGTGACCAGAGGGGCCTGGATGGCGCCATGCTCGAGCTCGATGGCACCGACAACAAGGCACAGCTCGGCGCCAACGCCATTCTGGCCGTGTCCCTGGCAGCGGCCAAGGCGGCGGCCAATGCCAAGGGCATGCCGCTCTACGCCCACATTGCCGAGCTCTACGGCCAGCCGGGCCAGTACCTGATGCCGGTGCCGATGATGAACATCCTCAACGGTGGCGAGCATGCCGACAACAACGTCGACATCCAGGAATTCATGATCCAGCCGGTGGGGGCCGAGAGCTTCCGCGAAGCCCTGCGCATGGGAGCCGAGGTATTCCATGCCCTGAAGAAGGTGCTGGCCGGTCGTGGCCTGGCGACCGCCGTGGGCGACGAGGGCGGCTTCGCGCCGAATCTCGACTCCAATGCCGAGGCGCTGGCGGTGATCAAGCAGGCCGTGGCGGATGCCGGCTATGAGCTCGGCCGTGACGTCACCCTGGCGCTGGACTGCGCCTCCAGCGAGTTTTACCGGGATGGCCAGTACGCCCTGTCCGGCGAGGGCAAGTCTTATGATGCCGCAGGCTTTGTCGATTACCTGGCCGAACTGTGCGACCAGTACCCCATCGTCTCCATCGAGGATGGCATGGACGAGTCCGACTGGGAGGGCTGGAAGGCATTGACCGACAAGCTCGGTGACAAGGTGCAGCTTGTCGGCGATGATCTCTTCGTCACCAATACGCGGATTCTCAAGCGTGGCGTCGATGAAGGGATCGGCAACTCGATTCTGATCAAGTTCAATCAGATCGGTTCGCTGTCCGAGACGCTGGATGCCATCAAGATGGCCCAGGATGCCGGCTTCACCGCGGTTATCTCGCATCGCAGCGGCGAGACCGAGGATACCACCATCGCCGACCTGGCCGTGGGCACCAGTGCCGGCCAGATCAAGACGGGCTCTCTGTGTCGCAGTGACCGGGTGGCCAAGTACAACCGCCTGCTGGTGATCGAGCGCGATCTGGGTGAGCGTGTGGACTACCCCGGGCGTGGTGCGATCAAGGGGCAATAAGCGAACACTGTTGTTTTTGGCTCGACGTCTTGTAGGAGATTTCCTACAGATGGCCGGAGACATTGACGACAAAATTCCTACGAAGACCGGTGCCTTGCGCATCGGTCTTTTTTTATCCCATTGATATAAAAGGATATTTTCTCATGGCTATTCACTGCCACGAGAGTGGCAGCGCAATTTGCCTCACTTGAGAAGGTTCTCAGTCATGCCACAATGTACTCGGGACAAGGGAGAGCGGAGCTCTTCCGGCAGGATGCCACGGGATGCAGTCTCGAGTGCGCTTGGTGTGACAGGAGGTCGCCTCCGAGCAAGGATTGCACTCGCAGGATGTAGAGCGAAGGGATTCGCTCAAGGATTGGCTAGGAGCGGGCGGCCTACGGGCCGCCTTTTTTTGCCTGATGTTTCTCCTTGGACATGGCAGCAGACGCAAAGATGCCGGATGTCGTGAGACATCCGGCATCTTCGTGTTCCGCCATCGGCATGGGCACGCGAGCCGGTGCTCGGTCGTCCATGCCGACTATCGCAGGGGCACAGGCAGGCGCGCCTGCCGTGCTGGCTCAGCGTTCCAGGTATTCCAGTTTGCCTGCCTTGCCGTCCCACTGCTCGGCGTCTTCCGGCGGATCCTTCTTCTCGGTGATGTTCGGCCAGGTCTCGGAGAGCTCTGCGTTGATCTCGATGAACTGCTCCTGCCCCTCTGGTAATTCGTCTTCCGAATATATCGCTTCGGCCGGGCACTCCGGTTCGCACAGGGCGCAGTCGATGCACTCGTCGGGATGGATCACCAGAAAGTTGGGGCCTTCGTAGAAGCAGTCCACCGGGCAGACCTCGACACAGTCGGTGTACTTGCACTTGATGCAGTTTTCGGTGACGACGAATGTCATGTCTGTCTCCCTTCCTCGGGCCGGCTTGCGCCACGGCCAATCGGTCTCGTATGATGAGTTTAGGTTATAAAAACCGTTACTTTTATAATATAGTGAGCTTATTGGCCCCATTCTAGTCGGGCCGCCACGCTGACCGCAAGGCGGCTAGAGCCTTTCCTTCCAGTGATACAGCCATTCCAGTGCCTGACGCGGTGTCATGTCGTCCAGCCCCAGGTTGCCGAGGCTTTCCACCATGGGATGCGGGGCACTGGCAAAGAGATCGGCCTGTTGAGGGGCACTGTTCGAGGCAGCGTCCTCGCCCGAGGGCTGGGGGCGCTGGCCCTGATCGATCTCCTGCTGCTCGAGGCTGGCAAGCTTTTCCCGCGCACGAGCGATTACGCTGTGAGGCACGCCGGCGAGCTGGGCGACCTGCAGGCCGTAGCTCTGGCTGGCCGGGCCATCCTCGACCCGGTGCATGAAGACGATGCCGTCCTTGTGCTCCGTGGCGGTCAGGTGGACATTGGCCACGCCTACTGCCTGTTCAGCCAGCGTCGTCATCTCGAAGTAGTGGGTGGCGAACAGCGTGAATGCACGGCTACGGGTCAGTTGTTCGGCACTGGCCCAGGCCAGCGACAACCCATCGAAAGTGCTGGTGCCGCGCCCGATCTCGTCCATCAGTACCAGGCTATGATCGGTGGCATTATGCAGGATGTTGGCGGTCTCGGTCATTTCCACCATGAAGGTGGAGCGCCCGCCGGCCAGGTCGTCCGAGGAGCCGATGCGCGTGAAGATGCGATCCACGGGGCCGATCGAGGCGGCATCGGCGGGCACGAAGCTTCCGGTGTGGGCAAGCAGGGTGATCAGGGCGGCCTGGCGCATGTAGGTCGACTTGCCGCCCATGTTGGGACCGGTAATCACCAGCATGCGCCGTTCATCGTCCATGTTCAGGTCATTGGGCACGAAAGGGGCGTCGCTGACCTGTTCCACCACCGGGTGGCGGCCGCCGCGAATGGTGAACCCTGCCGTTTCGGGCAGTTCGGGGCGCACGAAGTCCAGCGCCCGAGCGCGTTCGGCCAGGGTGGCGAGCACGTCCAGCGCCGCCAGGGCCTGGCCGGTGGCCTGGAGCGTGGCGAGCTCGGCGTTGAGGTCGTCGAGCAGGCCGTCGTAGAGCAGCTTCTCGCGGGCCAGTGCGCGGGACTTGGCCGATAGTGCCTTGTCCTCGAATTCCTTGAGCTCGGGAATGATGAAGCGTTCGGCGTTCTTCAGCGTCTGGCGGCGAATGTAGTCCACCGGCGCCTCCCGGGCCTGGGCCCGGGGAATCTCGATATAGTAGCCGTGGACCCGGTTGTAGCCGACCTTGAGGCCGGTCAGGCCGGTGCGTTCGCGCTCCCGGGTTTCCAGCTCGATCAGGTAGTCGCCGGCGTGTTCGGCCAGGCCGCGATGCTCGTCGAGCTCGGCATCGAATCCCTCGGCGATCACGCCGCCGTCACGGATCACCACCGGCGGATTTTCCACCAGGGCTCGGCTCAGCGTATCGGCCAGTGTCGGGTAGGGGTGGATGCGCCGCTTGAGGTCGTCCAGGGCGGTGCCTTCCTCGAAGCGGGCAAGCTCCGTTTCGAGCTCGGGCAGGGCGTTCAGGGCGTCGCGCAGCCTGGCGAGATCCCGGGGGCGGGCGCTGTAGAGGGCGACCCGGGCCAGAATGCGTTCCACATCGCCGATTGCCTTGAGGGCCTCGCGGGGGGCGACGAAGCCATCGCCGTCGAGCAGGGCGGCAACCGCGGCCTGGCGGCCCGACACCTGGGCGCGATCGCGCAATGGCCGGTTGAGCCAGCGCTTGAGCAGGCGCGAGCCCATGGCGGTGGAGGTGGTATCGAGCACACTGGCCAGGGTGTTGTCGGTGCCGCCGCCAAGGTTGACGCCGATCTCCAGATTGCGGCGGCTGGCGGCATCGATCACCACGGCGTCGTCGCGGCTTTCCACGCCGATGGCGGTGACGTGGGGCAGTTGCGAGCGCTGGGTGTCGCGGGCGTAGTCGATCAGCACGCCGGCGGCGGTGATGGCGGATTCCAGGTGTGCACAGCCGAAGCCTCTCAAGTCCTGGACGGCGAACTGGTCGCACAGGGTGCGGGTGGCGCTTTCCAGGTCGAACAGCCAGTCGTTCTGCCGGCGAAGGCCTTGATGTGCCTCCAGGCCGGGCGGCAGGGTCAGGCTTTCGGACACCAGCAGCTCGGCCGGATCCAGGCGTGTCAGCTCGGCCAGGGCTTCGGTCTCGTCTTCGACCTCGAGCACGCTGAAGCGACCGCTGGAGAGCTCCAGCCAGGCCAGCCCCCAGCGTTCGCCGGCGGCGTGCAGCGCGACCACCAGGTTATCGCGACGGGCATCGAGCAGTGCCTCGTCGTACAGGGTGCCCGGGGTGACGATGCGCACGACCTTGCGCTCCACCGGCCCCTTGGTGGTATTCGGGTCGCCCATCTGCTCGCAGATGGCCACCGACTCACCGGCAGCGACCAGTCGCGCCAGATAGCCCTCGGCGCTGTGATAGGGCACCCCGGCCATGGGAATCGGCTTGCCCGCCGACTGGCCACGCTGGGTCAGGGTGATATCAAGCAGGGCGGCGGCTCGCTTGGCATCATCGAAGAACAGCTCGTAGAAATCGCCCATCCGGTAGAAGAGCAGCACGTCTGGATGCTCGCGCTTGATCTTCAGGTACTGAGCCATCATCGGAGTATGTTGAGCGCTGGCCTGTGACATGGGCTTCCTTGGCTTGCCGGTGGTGATGGAGCGAAGAACGACAGCGGAATCATGGCGACGCACACGTCATGCATGTCGCGGACAAAGCCAGTATTCTACGCTCAAGGACGTTCGGCGTCAGGAGCGCCGTCGCTCAGTTACCAGCGGCCTGGAGGACACGCCATGGCGGTACATGCCGAAAGCTCGGAGCCCCTTGATCCGGCAAGGCTTGCCGAATACCTGGGACGCCTGTGCCGGGAACGGGGCATCGTGGTCAGTACCGCGGAGTCCTGTACCGGCGGTGGCGTGGCCAGCGCCATCACCGGGGTCGCCGGAAGCTCCGATTACTTCGAAACCGGTTACGTCACCTATGCCAATACCGCCAAGACGCGCCTGCTCGGGGTTCCCGAGACCGTGCTGGCCGAACATGGTGCGGTCAGTCGGCAGGTGGTCGAGGCCATGGTAGCCGGGGCCTGCGCCGAGAGCGGGGCCGACCTGGCCGTGGCCGTCAGTGGTGTCGCCGGCCCCGGAGGCGGCACCGACGGCAAGCCGGTGGGGACCGTCTGGCTGGCCTGGGGGAATGGATGGCAGCGCGATGCCGAATGCCGACACTTCGCCGGCGACCGCGATGCCGTGCGCGAGGCGGCGGTGCGCGAAGCGCTGGTAGGCCTGATACGCTGGCTGACGCCGCATGGGTAGCGGACCTTCGGGGCTGGCCGAGCGGCGCTTTTTTCGTCATACTACTGTGCAATCATACAGTGAAGAGGGTGTGGTCATCGGCCATCCCTCCATCATTCGCTATCGCTTAGGAGGCCTGTCATGGCTCAGGACGAAAACCGTTCCAAGGCGCTGAACGCCGCGCTATCCCAGATCGAGCGACAGTTCGGCAAGGGAACCGTGATGCGGCTGGGTGACACGCCGCGTGTGGCGATGCCAGCGGTTTCCACCGGCTCGTTGGGTCTGGATATCGCCCTGGGCATCGGTGGCCTTCCTTATGGTCGTGTGGTGGAAGTCTTCGGCCCTGAATCCTCGGGCAAGACGACCCTGACGCTCGCGGTCATCGCCGAGGCGCAGAAACAGGGCAAGACCTGTGCCTTCATCGATGCCGAACACGCGCTCGATCCCAGCTATGCCGAGAAGCTCGGCGTCAATCTGGATGACCTGCTGGTCTCCCAGCCCGATACCGGCGAGCAGGCGCTGGAAATCTGCGACATGCTGGTGCGCTCGGGAGGGGTCGATGTGATCATCATCGACTCGGTGGCGGCCCTGACGCCGCGTGCCGAGATCGAGGGCGAGATGGGCGACTCCCACGTCGGCCTGCAGGCTCGCCTGATGTCCCAGGCCCTGCGCAAGGTGACCGGCCACATGAAGAACGCCAACTGCATGGTGGTGTTCATCAACCAGATTCGCATGAAGATCGGCGTGATGTTCGGCAGCCCCGAAACCACTACCGGTGGCAACGCCCTGAAGTTCTACTCCAGCGTGCGTCTGGACATTCGGCGCACCGGCTCGGTGAAGCAGGGCGACGAGGTCGTCGGCAACGAGACGCGGGTCAAGGTGGTCAAGAACAAGGTGTCGCCGCCATTCCGCCAGGCCGAGTTCCAGATCCTCTATGGCAAGGGCATTTACCATGCCGGCGAGGTGGTCGACCTGGGGGTTCAGTGCGGCCTGGTCAACAAGGCGGGGGCCTGGTACAGCTATCAGGGCAACAAGATCGGCCAGGGCAAGGCCAACGCGGCTCAGTTCCTCGAGGACAATCCGGAGATGATGGAGGAGATCGAAAGTCAGATTCGCGCCCAGTTGCTGGCGACGCCGGAACCTCGCGAGGAAGAAGGCGAAGCCGAGGCCGAGGCCCCGATCGGTGAAGGCGGCGAGCGTGAGGACGGCCTGCTCTAAACGATGCGCGAGACGGCCGAGAGCACACCCCGGGAAGACGCCATCCGCCTGTTGGCGAGGCGGGAGTATGCTCGACGCGAGCTGCGCGAACGCCTGACCGCGAAAGGGCATGCCGGCGAGGACGTCGATGCCTGCCTGCTAGAACTCGAAGAGCAAGGCCTGCAATCGGACGCGCGCTTTGCCGAAAGCTTCCTGCGTGCCCGGGTCGCCCGTGGGCAGGGGCCAATCAAGTTGCGCGCCGAACTCGAACGCCGGGGCATCGACGATGATACCGCGCGCCAGGCCTTTGCCGAGCTGGCGTCCGAGGTCGACTGGTTCCAGCTGGCCGGCGACGTGCTGTCGCGCCGCTTTCCGGGGCCGGGCGAGACGCCGCGGGAGCGGGCTCGGCGAGAGCGTTTCCTTGCGGGCAGAGGATTCGATTTCGAGCAGCTTCGCCACGCTCTGGCGCATGCCTGGGACGAAAACTGAGATCGCCCCGAGGCAGCCCCGCCCCTCCTGCCCTGTCGTTGTTTGATCTCTGCGCTATAATGGCTCCCTTTGCGGAGGAAGCGCTGCCGCAATGCCTGCTTGGCTCGCGGCGTTTCGATCCCTGTGCGATGGCCGCCAGCTCGATCGGAGGCGCCGAACGGGTATCGGCCTCGGTGCGAGCGCCGAATGACACGGCAAGACGCGCGCAGGCATTCGATCAGTGCTTCCCAGTGCCCCGGGCGGCGAGCCCTGTCCGGAGGGCCTCCATGCTCATCGTCACGGATATTTCATGAAAAGTGCAGACATCAGACAGGCCTTTCTGAGCTACTTCGAGGAGCGTGGGCACTCCATCGTCCCGTCGAGCTCCCTGGTACCGGACAACGACCCCACCCTGCTGTTCACCAACGCCGGCATGGTGCCGTTCAAGGATGTCTTCCTGGGACGCGATCCACGCCCCTACGTGCGTGCCACCTCGGCCCAGCGCTGCGTGCGCGCCGGTGGCAAGCACAACGACCTGGACAACGTCGGCTACACCGCGCGGCACCATACCTTCTTCGAGATGCTGGGCAACTTCAGCTTCGGGGACTACTTCAAGCGCGATGCCATTCACTTCGCCTGGAACTTTCTCACCGAGGTGCTCGGTCTGCCCAGGGAGAAGCTCTGGGTCACCGTCCATGTCAGCGATGACGAGGCCGAGCGTATCTGGAAGGACGAGGTCGGCATCGATCCCGAGCGCTTCTCCCGGCTCGACGAGGACAACTTCTGGCAGATGGGCGATACCGGCCCCTGCGGGCCGAGTTCCGAAGTCTTCTACGACCATGGCTCCGAGGTGTGGGGCGGCCCTCCCGGGAGTCCCGAGGAGGATGGCGATCGCTACATCGAGGTCTGGAACCTGGTGTTCATGCAGTACGATCGCGATGCCGCCGGCAACATGAACCCGCTGCCCAAGCCGTCCATCGATACCGGCATGGGGCTGGAGCGCATCGCCGCGGTCATGCAGGGCGTGCATTCGAACTACGAGATCGATCTGTTCCAGAATCTGCTGGCCGCTGCCGCCGAGGCGACGGGGCATGACGACACCACGGCGCCTTCGCTGCGCGTGATCGCCGATCATATCCGCTCCTGTGCCTTCCTGGTGGCCGATGGCGTGCTGCCCTCCAACGAAGGGCGCGGTTATGTGCTGCGGCGCATCATCCGGCGTGCCGTGCGCCATGGCCACAAGCTCGGTGCCCAGGGCTGCTTCTTCTACAAGCTGGTGGCGGCGCTGGACGCCGAGATGGGCGAGGCTTATCCCGAGCTGCGCGAGGCCCGGGGGCAGATCGAGCGCGTTCTGCTCAAGGAAGAGGAGCAGTTTGCGCGGACCCTGGAGCATGGCATGGGCCTGCTCGGTGAGGCGCTGGATGCGCTCGAGGGGGACACGCTGCCCGGGGAGACGGTGTTCAAGCTCTACGACACCTATGGTTTTCCCTATGACCTGACCGCCGATGTCTGCCGCGAGCGTGGCGTCTCGCTCGACGAGGCCGGTTTCGAGCGCGAGCTGGAGGCCCAGCGTCAGCGCGCCCGGGCGGCAAGTCAGTTCGGCGTCGACTATGGCGCGGCGCTGGAGCTCGAGGGTCAGACCGACTTCACCGGCTATGATCGACTCGAGGATCGCGCCACTGTGGTTGCGCTCGTCGACGAGCAGGGCAATGCCCTGGCACGGCTCGAGGCCGAGCAGCGGGGCGTGGTGGTGCTCGATCGCACACCCTTCTACGGGGAGTCCGGCGGGCAGGTCGGCGATACCGGCTATCTCGAGCTCGAGGGCGGGCGCTTCCTGGTCGAGGACACCCAGAAACAGGCCGGGCACCATCTGCATCGGGGGCGCCTGCTGGAAGGCGGACTCGAGGTCGGCGCCAGCGTGACGCCGCGTGTCGACCCGAGCCTGCGTGCCGCAACGGTGCGCAATCACTCGGCCACTCACCTGCTGCACCAGGCGTTGCGGATGGTGCTGGGCGAACATGTCCAGCAGAAGGGCTCGCTGGTGACCCCGGAGCGACTGCGTTTCGATTTCAGCCACGCCGAGCCGATGACCGCCGAGCAGCTTGCCGAGGTCGAGCGCCTGGTCAATGAACAGGTGCTGGCCAACGCGCCGACCCGCATCGAGCACATGACGCTCGACGAGGCCAAGGAAAAGGGAGCCGCGGCGTTGTTCGAGGCCAAGTATGCGGACAGCGTGCGGGTGTTGACCATCGGCGCCGACGACTTCTCCATCGAGTTGTGCGGCGGCACGCACGTGGCACGCAGCGGCGACATCGGTTGTTGTCATATCGTCGCCGAGACCGGCATCGCCAGTGGCGTGCGCCGCATCGAGGCGATCACCGGGGAGGGCGCCCTGGCCTACTTCCGCGACCAGGAAGCGCGTCTGTCCCGCATCGCTGAACGCCTCAAGGCCAAGCCCGAGCAGGTCGAGGAGCGCGTGACATCGCTGGTCGAGCGCAACCGCGACCTGGAGAAGGAACTCGAGCGCCTCAAGGCCAAGCTGGCCAGCGCCGCGGGTAGCGACATGCTCGGTGAAGCCCGCGAGGTCAAGGGCGTCAAGGTGCTGGCCAAGCGCCTCGAGGGCGTTTCCGGCAAGGAGCTGCGCGGTCTGCTCGATCAGCTCAAGAACAAGCTGGGCTCGGGCATCGTGGTGCTCGGCGTGGGTGACGAACAGGCCGGCAAGGTCAGCTTGATCGCCGGGGTCACCGACGACCTGACCGGACAGGTCAAGGCCGGTGAGCTGGTCAATCACGTGGCGTCCCAGGTCGGCGGCAAGGGCGGAGGTCGCCCCGACATGGCCCAGGCCGGTGGCAGTGATGTCCCGGCCCTGCCCGGTGCGCTGGAGAGCGTGCCCGTATGGGTCGAGTCCAAGCTCTGACGCTCATCGGGGCCGAAGGCGTGATGCCTTCGGCCCTCGGTTTATAAGGACAACCGTTTTCATTCGAACGTTAACCCGGATACGAGGGACAACGATAAATGGCACTATACGTACAGAAGTTCGGCGGCACCTCGGTGGGCTCCGTGGAGCGCATCAAGGCCGTGGCCGAGAAGGTCAAGGGCTTCCGTGACGAGGGGCACCAGGTGGTGGTCGTGGTTTCCGCGATGAGCGGCGAGACCAATCGACTGATCGGCCTGGCCAACGAGATCAACGACGAGCCGACACCGCGCGAGATGGACATGCTGGTGTCCACCGGCGAGCAGGTGACCATCTCGCTGCTGGCCATGGCGCTGCATAAGCTCGGCGTACCGGCGACCTCCTATACCGGTTCCCAGGTCGGCATCATGACCGACAGCGCCCACACCAAGGCGCGCATCCAGCGCATCGAGACCGAGGACATGCGCCAGGACCTGGACGATGGCCAGGTCGCCGTAGTGGCCGGCTTCCAGGGTGTCGACGAGGAAGGCAACATCACCACCCTCGGTCGCGGTGGCTCCGATACCACCGGCGTGGCCCTGGCCGCGGCGCTGGGCGCTGACGAGTGCCAGATCTACACCGATGTCGACGGCGTCTACACCACCGACCCGCGGGTCTGTGCCCGGGCGCAGCGCCTGGACACCATCACCGTGGAGGAGATGCTGGAACTGGCGAGCCTGGGCTCCAAGGTCCTGCAGATCCGCGCCGTCGAGTTCGCCGGCAAATACAATGTTCCGCTGCGCGTGCTGTCCAGTTTCGAGGGCGGCCCCGGCACCCTGATCGTCGCAGACTCCGACAATGACGAGGACTCCATGGAAGAACCGCTGATCTCCGGTATCGCCTTTACCGCCAACGAAGCCAAGCTGACCCTGCTCAACACGCCGGATGTGCCCGGTGTCGCCTCGAAGATTCTGGGGCCGATCGCCGATGCCAACATCGAGATCGACATGATCGTGCAGAACGTGGCACCGGCCGGTGATTACACCGATTTCACCTTCACCGTGGCCAAGAGCGACTACAAGCAGACCCTGCGCATCCTCGAGGATCAGGTGCTGCCGGCACTGGGCGAGGGCGAGGTCAAGGGCGATGACAACATCGCGAAGGTGTCGCTGGTCGGTGTCGGCATGCGCTCCCATGCCGGCGTGGCATCCAAGATGTTCCGCGTGTTGTCCGAGGAGAACATCAATATCCGCATGGTTTCCACATCCGAGATCAAGATCTCCGTGGTGATCGACGAGAAGCATATGGAACTGGCGGTTCGCGCCCTGCACACGGCCTTCGGACTCGACAAGGCCGATATCGAAAGCGAATAACGGCGCCCAGGTTCTCCGACAGCTTCTACGCTGGTAGGGAGTCCATGACACTGAAGTGAAACGGGCTTCCCTTCAACGTGGTGTTTCGGTGTCATGGTCGTTGCTATTGGCTCGGGGGCGACATCGTGCCATGGTGTCACGCGCCGTCGTCCCCGTAAGTGGCAGCATCCCGTAGCCAGAAGTCTGAAAAGGAGATCAGTCATGCTCATCCTGACCCGCCGTGTCGGCGAAACCCTGATGATCGGTGACGATATCACCGTCACCGTTCTCGGGGTAAAGGGCAACCAGGTCCGTATTGGCGTCAATGCCCCCAAGGACGTCGCCGTGCATCGTGAGGAGATCTATCAGCGTATTCAGCGCGAGAAATCCGACGACGATATCGACGACGAGACGTCATGAGACTCGTTACCGGCGTGGCTACACGCCGGTAGGCAAGAGAAAAATCCTTCGAGTGCTGGACAATGGCCTTTTAAATCGGTAGGATGCGCACCGTGCCGATGAGGGAGAGGTGGCCGAGTGGCTGAAGGCGCTCCCCTGCTAAGGGAGTAAGGGGTTAATAGCCCCTTCGAGGGTTCGAATCCCTCCCTCTCCGCCATGTTCGGCACGGTGAAGGTAAGCGCCCGTAGCTCAGCTGGATAGAGTACCTGACTACGAATCAGGCGGTCGGAGGTTCGAATCCTCCCGGGCGCGCCACTTTCCCTACAGACGAGTCCTCACTTGTCGACCCTAGGGGGATTCACCGTCAATTTCAACGAGTCAGCTCGTTGCGCAATGCGCCCGTAGCTCAGCTGGATAGAGTACCTGACTACGAATCAGGCGGTCGGAGGTTCGAATCCTCCCGGGCGCGCCAGATCCCGACCCGTCCTCCATGAGAGGGCGGGTTTTCGTTTTTTGGCAAGCTTGCCACTAGCTGGACCGCTTTCCCTGGAGGGATGAGTCCTGCGATCGTTCGAGGCGCCGTTGCTATGCAACGAGCGCCTCTTTTTTTGGTCATTCCTTTTTGGCCACCTTTTTTGGGTCATGCTCCGATTACGCCGTTTCGTCCGCGGTGGCGGGGCGGGGCGAGTGCTCGGGTGGCCTGGCGGGCGACATCCATGGGGTGGGAGAGGCCATGTGGGTGAGGCTCGTGCGTTCCACGACGAAGTCGACGAAGGTGCGTACCTTCGGCGAGATCAGGCGCCCTCCCGGGAAGACGGCATTGAACTCGACTTCCGGGCCTTCCCATTCCGGCAGGATGCGTTTCAGTTGGTGACCATCCGGCCCCAGGCAAGCGACGGCTTCACTGGTCAGCATCAGGCCCGAGCCGTCGAGCAACAGCCCCCGCAACACGAAGGGATCATTGGCGACGGTGACGGGGTCCAGCTCGACTTCCTGCTGTTGGGCGCCCCGGTGCAACTGCCAGAAGTAACGCTGACCACGCTGGTCGGTGCTCTTGGCCAGTGCGGGATGAAGCTTCAGGTCGGCCGGCTCTTTCGGCTCGCCGTGGCGCGCGATATAGCGGTTGCTGGCATAGATGAAGGAGCGGTATCGCGCCAGGGGGCGAGCGACCAGGCTGGAATCTGGCAGCGGGCCGATGCGCAGTGCAACGTCGATCTGCTGGGCGACCAGGTCGAGCCGTTCGTTGGAGAGTACCAGGTCGATCTTCACTTCCGGGTAGAGGGCGCGGAAATCCCGCAAGAGCGAGGAGGTGAAGTCGGTGCACATGGTGAAGGGAGCGGTGACTCGCAGCCAGCCGCGAGGGTTGCCTTCGAGCCGTTGCACGGCGCTCTCCGCCTCGCCCAGATCCTGGACGATACGATGGCAATAATCGTAATAGACGCCGCCGGCCTCGGTCAGGCTCAGTCGGCGGGTGGTGCGATTCAGCAAGCGCGCGCCCAGGCGTAACTCCAGTGCCTGAATCTTGCGGCTCACGGTGGTCTTGGGGATGCTCAGCAGTTTGGATGCTGCAGTGAAGCTGCCTTGTTCCACGACCTTGGCGAAGATCAAGGCATCGTTGAGATCTTGCTGCATCGTCATCGTCCTGTATGGGTCAGCGCACTGTCCCGGAGGTGGGACAGTATTTCCCTGATCCCCCGGCTAATCAATCCTTCCCTCAAGCTCTATGGTGATGCGCTGCATCGCATGCCGGCGTGTCGATTTTCCATCGTCCCGTGCGATTAGTAGGCATCTACGACATGTCATCCGCCATGATCTGGCGGTTGTCGGCAATCCATTCGCCGTCACGAGTTGACCGAGGGGCTACCATGAACGTCCACAAGATGTTCCCGCCGTCGTTGCGTCCGCGTCCTTTCATGGCGATCGCCGTCTGGATGGGGCTCACCTTGCTGGTTGGTTGCGACAGCCAGGCCGACAGTGCTGCTCAGCCGGAGCCACCACCTCCTCAGGTTAGCGTGGCCGAGGTCGTGGTCAAGGACGTGAATTTCTGGGATGAATTCACGGGGCGCATCAATGCGGTGGACGAGGTGGAGCTGCGCCCGAGAGTCGCGGGGTATCTCGATGAGATTCATTACGTCGAGGGCCAGACCGTGGAGAAGGGCGATGTGCTGTTCACCATCGATCCACGTCCTTATCAGGCCGATCTGGCGCGGGCCGAGGCCGAGCTTGAGCGTGCCCGTGCCCGAGCCGAGCTGGCTCGCAGCGAGGCCGCCCGGGCCGAGACCCTGGCCAAGTCCCGCTCGATTTCCCGCGAAGAGCTGGATCAACGCCGGGCTTCCGCCGCCCAGGCCGAGGCCGAGATCCTGGCCGCCCGGGCCGAGGTGGAAAGGGCGCGCCTGAACGTGGACTTCACCGAGGTTCGCGCGCCCATCTCGGGGCGCACGGGGCAAGCCTTGGTGACCGCCGGCAACCTGGTATCGGATGCCACCTTGCTGGCGACCATCGTGTCGCTGGACAAGGTTCATGTGCATTTCCACAGCGACGAGCAGACCTTCCTGAACTACGACGAACTGGCCCGTTCCGGTGAACGCTCGAGTTCACGCGAGTCGCGAACGCCGGTCCGGGTCGGGCTGGCCAATGACGCCGGCTATCCGTATCGGGGCGAGGTGGACTTCGTGGATAACCGGCTGGATGCCGCGACCGGTACCATGCTGGTCCGTGCTGTGCTGGACAACAGCGAGGGGCGCTTCACGCCCGGCATGTTCGCCCGGGTGCAGTTGCGCGGAGGCAGTGCCGAGGATGCCATCCTGATCGACGACAAGGCGGTATTGACCGATCAAGACCGCAAGTATGTCTACGTCGTCGACGATGAGGGAGTCGCACAGCGCAAGGACGTTCAGCCAGGCCGCATGGTCGATGGCCTCAGAGTGATCCAGACGGGACTGGCGCCAGCAGATCGCGTGGTAGTGCGGGGCGCGCATCGTATCTTCTTTCCTGGCATGCAGGTAGCAGCGGAAAGCGTCGACATGGAAGGCGCCTCCGCGCCTGCCGATCTGGCCGCTCACTAGGCTGCGTACGGCAACGGCCTGGTCCTTGGCCGTCGAGGCTTCACACAGCGCCTAGTCGCTTCATCAATCGATCTGCTTTCGCGATGGCCTTCCGGGTGCCGGAGGTCGATCGAGCTTCATCACCGATCTTTGCAATGGGGTGGGCGCCAGGCGTCTGGCCCGAGGGGGAAGTGTTGCCATGGATTTCGCGAAGTTCTTCGTCGACCGTCCGATCTTTGCCGCGGTACTGTCGATTCTCATCTTTGCCGCCGGGGTGATCACCATACCGCTGATGCCGGTCAGCGAATATCCGGATGTGGTGCCGCCTTCGGTGGTGGTGCGAACGGCCTACCCCGGCGCCAATCCCAAGGTCATTGCCGAGACGGTGGCGACGCCGCTGGAAGAATCGATCAACGGTGTCGAGGACATGATGTATCTCAAGTCGGTGGCCGGTTCCGACGGCGTGCTGCAGATGACCGTGACCTTTCGTCCCGGCACCGACCCGGATGACGCGGCCGTCAAGGTGCAGAACCGGGTCAGCCAGGCGCTGGCGCGGCTACCCGAGGACGTGCGCCGTCAGGGCGTGACCACGCAGAAGCAGTCGCCGACCTTCTTGATGGTCGTGCACCTGACTTCGCCGGATGGCCGCTACGATACGCTCTACCTGCGCAATTACGCACGCCTCCACGTCAAGGATGCGCTGTCGCGGATTCAGGGCGTCGGAGAGGCGCAGATCTTCGGGGGTGGCGATTACGCCATGCGGGCCTGGCTCGATCCGGACAAGATCGCGGCGCGCGGGCTGACCGCTGGCGACGTGGTGCAAGCGATACGTGAGCAGAACGTCCAGGTCTCGGCCGGTCAGCTTGGCGCCGAGCCCATGCCTGACAGTGACTTCCTGACCCTGATCAATGCCCGGGGGCGGCTGACCACCGAGCAGGAATTCGGCGACATCGTGCTCAAGAGCAGTGACGACGGCGAGCTCGTGCAGTTGTCCGATGTCGCCAGGCTGGAGTTGGGCGCCGGCGACTACACCCTGCGCTCACAACTGGATGGCAAGGATGCGGTCGCCATCGGCGTCTTTCAGGCGCCGGGCGCGAATGCCCTGGAAATCCAGAAACAGGTCATCGATACCATGGATGAACGGGCCCAGTGGTTTCCGGAAGGCGTCGAGTACGAGGCGGTGTACGACACCACCATCTTCGTGCGCGATTCGATCGAGTCGGTGATCAAGACGCTGCTCGAGGCGGTATTGCTGGTGGTGCTGGTCGTCACGCTCTTCCTGCAGACCTGGCGCGCCTCGATCATTCCCCTGATTGCGGTGCCGGTCTCCGTGGTGGGGACCTTTGCCGTGCTTTACCTGCTGGGGTTCTCGATCAATACCTTGACCTTGTTCGGCCTGGTGCTGGCGATCGGCATCGTGGTCGACGACGCCATCGTGGTGGTCGAGAACGTCGAGCGCAACATCGGGGAAGGCCTGGCCCCGCTTGCCGCCGCGCACCAGGCGATGAGGGAAGTCTCGGGGCCGATCATCGCCATCGGCCTGGTGCTATGTGCGGTATTTGTGCCGATGGCGTTCCTGTCCGGTGTCACCGGGCAGTTCTATCGACAATTCGCGGCGACCATCGCCATCTCCACGGTCATCTCCACGATCAACTCCTTGACCCTGTCGCCGGCACTGGCGGCGATGCTGCTCAAGCCGCACGGCGCTTCCAGGGATCGCCTGACGCGCTTGATCGATCTGGCATTCGGCTGGGTGTTTCGTCCGTTCAATCGCTTCTTCGGCAGCAGCTCGGAAAAATACCAGGGGGCGGTGTCGCGTTCGTTGCATCGGCGGGGCGGCGTGTTTGCGATCTATGTCCTGTTGCTGGTGGCGACAGGAATGATGTTCCAGGCGGTTCCGCCGGGCTTCATTCCTACTCAGGACAAGCAGTACCTGATTGCCGGCGTCAAACTGCCGGAGGGCGCTTCTCTATCGCGTACCGATGAGCTGCTGAGCCAGGTCGGTGAGATGGCCATGGAAAGCGAGGAGGTGACGCACTCGATCGCCTTTCCGGGGCTCAATGCCTTGCAGTTCACCAATACGCCCAACAGCGGCGTGGTGTTCCTGACCTTGTCACCGTTCGAGGAACGCAGCCGCTCGGCCGCCGAGATCAATGCCGAGGTCAACCAGAAGATCGCCGGCCTGCAGGACGGCTTCACCTTCTCGTTCATGCCGCCGCCGATCCTGGGGCTGGGCAACGGCAATGGCTGGCAGATGTTCGTCGAAGACCGTGCCGGCCTGGGGTATGGGGCCTTGCAGGAGGCGGTGACGAATTTCCAGGGGGCGATTTCGCAGACCGATGGCATGGGGTTCCCGATCACCAGTTACCAGGCCAACGTGCCCCAGCTGGATGCCGAGGTCGACCGGATCAAGGCCAAATCCCAGGGCGTTCCGCTGACGGCGTTGTTCGATACCTTGCAGACGTACCTTGGCTCGACCTACGTCAATGACTTCAACCAGTTCGGTCGTACCTGGCAGGTGATCGCTCAGGCCGATGCCTCCTTCCGCGACAGTGCCGACGACATCGCCAACCTGCGTACTCGCAACGATCAAGGCGAGATGGTGCCGATCGGCTCGATGGTGACGGTCGACCAGACCTTCGGGCCAGATCCGGTGCTGCGTTACAACGGCTATCCTGCCGCCGACCTGGCCGGCGAGGCGGACCCTCGCGTGCTTTCCTCGACACAGGCGATGAAGGCGCTCGAGGAGCTTGCCGCCGAGGTATTGCCCAACGGCATGGACATCGAGTGGACGGACTTGAGTTATCAGCAGGCCACGCAAGGCAATGCCGCACTGGTGGTATTCCCGTTGTCGGTGATGCTGGTGTTCCTGGTGCTGGCCGCACTCTACGAAAGCTGGACCCTGCCGTTGGCCGTGATCCTGATCGTGCCGATGTGCATGCTGTCGGCGCTGCTTGGCGTATGGTTCATGAAAGGCGACAACAACATCTTCGTTCAGGTGGGCCTGGTGGTGTTGATCGGCCTGGCATGCAAGAACGCCATCCTGATCGTTGAGTTTGCCCGGGAGCTGGAGCGCCAGGGGCGCGGTATCGTCGAGGCCGCCCTGGAAGCCTGTCGTCTGCGCCTGCGCCCGATCATCATGACCTCGATCACCTTCACCGCCGCGGTGGTACCGCTGATGCTGGCCAGTGGTGCGGGTGCCGAGGTGCGCCAGGCTCTCGGCGTGGCCGTGTTCGCCGGCATGCTGGGCGTGACGCTGTTCGGGCTGTTTCTGACGCCGGTATTCTATGTGGCATTGCGCAAGCTGGTGACTCGCGGCGAGCGCGTACCGCTGCCGACGGCCGGTCATGAAGGGGGGAAGGGCTGAAGCGTCGAAGAGGGCGTGCCTGAGGTCGGGCGCGTCCTGTCGGCAACCTGAGAGGCGCGGGCCATCGGCTCGCGCCTCGTTGGCTTCGGGGCTGCCCGTTCATGCCGTCAGAGCCGGCGCCTCTGGCGTCATCGATGCCCGCAATCCCGCCAGGAAATCCTCCAGTTCGGTGACCCGCCGCAGGGCCTGGAAGCAGCGTGCTGCCTCGGAGTCCCGCCCGCGCATGTGGTTCATCCACTGCTTTAGTCGAGCCACCACCACCTTCTGTGGAAGTATGTTACGCTGCATTGCAGCATAGTCGAGCAGCGTCTCCGCCTTGGTGGGCCAGCCGGTGGAGGGACGCCGTTCCCCGGTGGCCTGCCAGTGTCGGATGCGCGAGGCCAGCCCCGGGTCGGCCAGAGCGCCGCGGCCGAGCATGACATCAGGGCAGCCCGAGAGGGTTCGGGCCTTCCAGTAATCCTCGAGGGTCCAGATGTCGCCGTTTGCCACCACGGGGATCGACAGGTGCTGGCGGATGCGTCCGATCCATTCCCAGTGCGCTGGGGGGCGATAGCCCTCGTTGCGGGTACGGGCGTGGACCACCAGTTGGCGCGCACCGCCGTCCTCGGCGGCACGGGCACAGTCCAAGGCCAGGCGGCGGTCGGCGAATCCCAGGCGGATCTTGGCCGTCACCGGAAGCGTGTCGCCCACGGCACCGTGAACGGCGGCGACGGCGGTGCGCAGGCGGTGAGGGTCGCGCAACATGGAGGCACCCCCGTCGTGGCGGTTGACCAGCTTGGCGGGGCAGCCGAAGTTGAGGTCGAGGCTCGTCGCGCCGAGCGACAACGCCTGACGCGCATTGGCCGCCAGGGCGGCAGGGTCCGAGCCGAGCAACTGCAGATGCACGGGGATGCCGCTGGGGGTACGGGGATCTCCGCTGGCCAGTTCGGGGCAGTGGCGCAGGAAGACGCGCGGCGGCAGTCGTGTGTCCACCACGCGCACGAATTCGGTCACCGTCCAGTCGATGCCTGCGGAGCGGGTCAGCAGATCTCGCGTCGCGGCATCGATGACCCCTTCCATCGGGGCTAGGCCGATGCGACCTGAATGTAGTAAATTAACAACGTCGACTTCCACCATGGCGTCATTGTAATCCATCGCGAGGGTGGCAGGTTATAGCCTCAGCATCCATGCGCTCGTCATCGGCAGGCGAGGTGGCGGCGCAAACGAGGAGTAGACCGCATGCAGGATACACAGTTATTGAACGAAGGCTTTGCCCTGATGGGGCTCGGCATGGGGTTCGTCTTCGTCTTCCTGACCGTTCTGGTGATCACCACGACCCTGATGTCCCGGATCATCGGACGTTATTTCCCCGAACCGGCGCCGGCGAATGCTCCTTCGGTCTCCGGGCGGCACGCGCCGGCCCGCGACGACGATGTCATGGCCGCGATCAGCGCCGCCGTGCACCGCCATCGTCGCCGTCATCGCCGCTGACCAACAACGCGCCGCTGGCGGTTCGCGCTTCGCTTCATGACGACACATTTCGGTTACAACGATAAGGAAACCCGCATGACTGAGAACGTCCGTCCGCTCGGCATCACCGACGTGGTGCTGCGCGATGCCCACCAGTCGCTGTTCGCCACGCGCCTGCGCCTGGACGACATGCTGCCCATTGCCGAGAAGCTCGATCGTGTCGGCTTCTGGTCGCTGGAGTCCTGGGGTGGCGCTACCTTCGACGCCTGTATCCGCTATCTCGGCGAAGACCCGTGGGAGCGGATACGGGCGTTGAAAGAGGCCATGCCCAACACGCCTCAGCAGATGCTGTTGCGGGGCCAGAATCTGCTGGGTTACCGGCATTATGCCGATGATGTGGTCGATCGTTTTGTCGAGCGGGCCAAAACCAACGGGGTCGACGTCTTCCGCGTCTTCGACGCCATGAACGACCCGCGCAACCTGGAACGCGCCATCCGCGCGGTGCGCGCCAACGAAGGGCATGCTCAGGGCACCATCTCCTATACCGTGAGCCCGGTCCATACCATGGAGAGTTGGGTGGAACTGGCGCGTTCCATCGCCGACATGGGCGCCGATTCCCTGGCGATCAAGGACATGGCCGGCCTGCTCACGCCTTACGATGCCTTCGAACTGGTGTCGCGCCTGAAGAAGGCGCTGGACATTCCCATCCACTTGCACAGTCACGCCACCACTGGCATGTCCACGGCCACGGCGCTCAAGGCCGTGGAAGCGGGGGTCGACAACGTCGATACCGCCATTTCCTCGATGTCGATGACCTACGGCCACAGTCCGACCGAATCGCTGGTGGCCATCCTCAAGGGCACCGAGCGCGACACCGGGCTCGACCTCGAACTGCTCGAGGACATTGCCGGCTATTTCCGCGAGGTGCGCAAGAAGTACGCCGCCTTCGAGGGCGCGCTCAAGGGCATCGATTCGCGGATTCTGGTGGCGCAGGTGCCGGGTGGCATGCTCACCAACATGGAGAGCCAGCTCAAGGAGCAGGGCGCTGGCGACAAGCTCGACGACGTCCTGGCCGAGATCCCTCGGGTTCGCGAGGACCTGGGTTACATTCCCCTGGTGACGCCGACCTCGCAGATCGTCGGCACCCAGGCGGTGATGAACGTGATGATGGGCGAACGCTACAAGTCCATCTCCAAGGAAGTGCAGGCCCTGCTCAAGGGCGAGTACGGTGCCGCTCCCGCGGACTTCGACGACGCGCTTCAGTCACGCGTCCTCGACGGTACGCAGCCCATCACCGAGCGTCCGGCGGATCGCCTGTCGCCGGAAATGGATCGTCTCGCCGAGGAATTGGCGAACAAGGCCGACGAGGACGGTATTCGCCTGGCCGAGGACGAGCGGCGAATCGACGATGTGCTGACCTATGCGCTCTTCCCGCAGATCGGCCTGAAATTCCTCGCCAATCGCGATGATCCCGAGGCCTTCGAGCCGGCGCCCCAGGCACCGGAGGATGAGGCCGCCTCGATGACCAGGCCGCCGGCGAAGGCTCAGGTGCCGGCCGCCGAGTCGACCGGTCCCGAGACCTATACCGTCAAGGTCAATGGCAAGGCGTACGTGGTCGAGGTCGCCGAGGGCGGTGAGATCGATCGGGTGCAGGAGCAGGGCAGCAGCCCGGCGCCTTCCGAGCCGGCCGCTTCGTCGGGCGAGGCCATCACGGCGCCCCTGGCGGGCAATATCTTCAAGGTCAACGTCAAGCCGGGAGACAGCGTTGCCGAGGGCGATGTGGTGATCATTCTCGAGGCCATGAAGATGGAGACCGAAGTGCGTGCCGCCAGTGCCGGTACGGTGTCGGAGGTCAAGGTCAGCGAGGGTGACAGCGTGGCCGTGGGCGACGAGCTGATCGTTCTCTAAGGATGGACTCATGACAGACAAGCTATTGACCCTGTGGCACGGCTCCGGGCTTTACAACCTGGACTGGGGCCAGGCCGTGATGATCCTGGTCGGGCTGGGGCTGCTCTACCTGGCGATCAACAAGAAGTTCGAGCCGTTGTTGCTGGTGCCGATCGGCTTTGGCGGCATCCTGGCCAACATTCCCGAGGCAGGGCTGGCCCTGTCGGCCGCCGAGCAGGCCGCCCATCAGGCCGGCCCCGAGGTGCTCGAGCGCCTGGCCTCGGCACTCAAGGTGACGCTGGACCCGGCCGCCGGGATCGAGGGCGCGCGACATCTGGTGAGCGAGGCGCTGCATGGCGATACCTCGCCGGCCCTGGTGAGGGCGGCGAATGACGCGGCGGCCGGTGCCGGCTACGCCCCCGGCATGCTTCATCAGTTCTACAGCGTGGCCATTGCCTCCGGCGTGGCGCCGCTGGTGATTTTCATGGGCGTCGGTGCCATGACCGATTTCGGTCCGCTGCTGGCCAACCCGCGCACCCTCTTCCTGGGGGCCGCCGCGCAGTTCGGCATCTTTGCCACTCTGCTCGGTGCGGTGGGCCTCTCGGCAATGGGCGTGATGGATTTCTCGCTCAAGCAGGCCGCTGCCATCGGCATCATCGGCGGTGCCGACGGGCCGACCTCGATCTATGTCTCGAGCCTGCTGGCGCCGGAGTTGCTGGGCGCCATCGCCGTGGCGTCCTATTCCTACATGGCACTGGTCCCGCTGATCCAGCCGCCGATCATGCGCGCGCTGACCTCGAGTCGCGAGCGCGAGATCACCATGACCCAGCTGCGGCCGGTCTCCAAGCTGGAGAAGATCGTCTTTCCGCTGGCGCTGTTGATCCTGGTCGTGCTCTTCCTGCCCGATGCCGCGCCGCTGCTGGGGATGTTCTGCTTTGGCAACCTGATGCGTGAGTGCGGCGTGGTGGAGCGGCTCTCCGATACCGCCCAGAATGCCCTGATCAACACCGTGACCATCTTCCTCGGGCTTTCGGTGGGTTCCAAGCTGATGGCGGATCGTTTCCTGGCGCTGGAGACGCTGGGTATCCTCGGTCTGGGCATGGTGGCCTTTGCCATCGGTACCGCCTGCGGCATCCTCATGGCCAAGCTGCTCAACCTGGTCAGCAAGCAGTCGATCAATCCGCTGATCGGCTCCGCCGGGGTCTCGGCGGTGCCCATGGCCGCGCGGGTGTCCAACAAGGTGGGGCTGGAGTCCAATCCTCACAACTTCCTGTTGATGCACGCCATGGGGCCCAACGTGGCTGGCGTCATCGGCTCGGCCGTGGCCGCCGGGGTGATGATCAAGTACCTTGGTTGATTCCACCGCCTCTCCTTTTCCACCACCTCTCCATCGCTTGCGATGACGATACGGCGCCCATCGGGCGCCGTATCGCGTTCCGGCTCGCCATCGTCCTGTCATCTTCCGCTCCTAGCCTATAAGGCATCGGCGCTGCGGCGCCCGACTGGAGGGAGTGGCGGATGCTCGATATCGAGGAATCCCTGCTGGGCAAGGCCCCTCGAATCGCGACCTGGCCCGCTTGGGTGAGGGGAGCGCTGGTGGCTGGGCTGCGCCGACTGGTGCACGAGCGTGAGGTCAATGCCTTCCTGGCACGGTACGGGCGACTCGGCTGGCTCGAGTTCATCGACCAGGTCTTCGACTACTTCCGGTTCGGCTATACCCTGTCGTCCCGGGATCGCGACAACATTCCCGCCACCGGCCGGGTGGTCATCGTGGCGAATCATCCCCTGGGGGCCCTGGATGGTCTGGCCCTGCTCCGGATGGTCGCCGAGCTACGACCCGATGTGCGGATCCTCGCCAGCGACCTGTTGCTGCAGATCGCTCCCCTGCGGGAGGTGATCCTGCCGGTGGATAACCTGACCCGGAAGGGCTTTCGCCGCAGCCTCGAGCGCATGATCGGCGCGCTCGAGGAAGACCGTGCGGTGATCGTCTTCCCTGCCGGTGAGGTTTCCCGGGCGGGGCCTGCCGGCGTTCGCGACGGCAAGTGGCTGTCGGGGTTTCTGCATGCCGCGCGTCGTACCAATGCACCGATCCTGCCGGTACATGTCGGGGGCCGCAATTCATCGCGTTTCTATAGCCTGTCGTCAATGCGCGGGCCGCTGGGTACCTTGATGCTGCCCAGCGAAATGTTTCGCCAGCGCGACCGACAGATTCCCTTGCGAGTCGGGGGCCTGATTCCGCTGGCACGCTTCAACCGGGACGACCTGACCACGCCGGTCAAGCTGAAGCTGCTGCGCAAGCATGTCTATCGGCTCGGGCGTGGTCGCAAGGGCGTGTTTGTCAGCGAGACCGGCATCGCCCGTCCGGAAAATCGCCAGCGCCTGCGGGAGGAACTGCGCGAGGCGCGTTGCCTGGGCGAGACGGCGGACGGCAAGCGGATCCTGCTGTTCGACAGCCGGCCCGACTCGGCGGTGATGCGCGAGATCGGCCGCCTGCGCGAGATCACCTTTCGTCGCGTCGGCGAGGGAACCGGCAACAAGCGCGATCTGGACGACTTTGACAACCACTATCGCCACTTGATCCTGTGGGACGATCAGGACCTGGAGATTGCGGGCGCCTACCGGCTCGGCGAGGTCGGCGAGATTCTCGATCGGCTGGGCGTGTCGGGGCTTTACAGCTCGACGATCTTCCAGCTCGAGCCGGCACCCTGGTCGCAGTGGCGTCATGGCCTGGAGCTGGGGCGAAGCTTCGTGCAGCCACGCTACTGGGGGCGCCGCAGCCTGGATTATCTCTGGGTCGGCCTCGGTGCTTACCTGCGCGAGCACCCTGAGGTTCGCTGGCTGTTCGGGCCGGTGACCATTCCCAACCTGATGCCGCCTCTGGCCAAGGAGCTGCTGGTGGGCTATTACCAGCACTACCATGGCGACGGCGACACCCGGATTCGGCCTCGGGCTCCTTTCCGACTGTCGCGAGCCGGGCAGCAGGAAGTGGAGCGGTTGCTGCGGGGTGACGATGCCAAGGAGGATTTCCGGCGTCTGCGCCATGCCCTTCATGCAATGGGCGCCGGCGTGCCGGCGCTCTACAAGCAGTACATCGACGTCGTCGAACCCGGCGGGGCGCGCTTTCTGGCTTTCGGCGTGGATGCCGGCTTCGGCTACTGTACCGACGGACTGGTGGTGGTGGACGTCACGCGCTTGAAACCTGAGAAGCGTGCGCGCTATATCGGCGAGATGGCAGGGCGCGATGCAGGGCGAAACGTGGCGGCTGCCGAACCGGCGGTTTCCGTGTCGTCCGCACTCGGCGACTAAGGCGTGTCGAGCAGGGTCATGCGGCCCTTGAGTCGGGCATTGAGAGGCTCGAGATCTCTTTCCATGTCGCTTGGCCAGCCCAGGGTCAGGATCACGCCATCGGCCTGATAGTCGGCGTGCTCGATGGGGATGTCATGCTCGCCGCACCAGGCGCGGGCCCCGGCTTCGCCAGCGAAGTCGACCCTGAGAGTCAGGGGCCTGCGCTCGATGACCTCGCGCCTGGGCAGGGTGTCGAGGGCCTCGCTGACGGCTTGTGCGTAGGCCCGCGCCAGGCCTCCCGTGCCAAGCTTGATGCCGCCGAAGTAGCGGATGACCACGCAGCCGACTTGCCCGAGTCCGGCGCCTTCCAGCACCTGGAACATGGGGCGGCCAGCGGTGCCGCCGGGTTCGCCGTCGTCGGAGAAGCCGATGGCGTTCTGTTCTCCGGGAGGGCCGGCGATGAAGGCGCTGCAATGGTGACTGGCGCCGGAATGGGTGCGACGAGCCTCGGCCAGCAGGGCCTCGAAGGCCGGCGAGTCCGGGATGTGGGCGGTCCAGGTGATGAACCGGCTGCGCTCGATTTCCAGCTCGGTTTCGTGCCAGGCGCCGTCGGCGATGTCGGGGACAGCGTAACGCATCAGGCGGCGAGGTCCGGTTGGCGCACCACACCCATCACCATGCCCAGTACCTGGATATCGCTGTTGTGCAGGTAGATGGGGGCCATCGACTCATTGGCCGGCTGCAGGCGCACGCCGGACTTCTCGATGTAGAACTTCTTCAGGGTAACCTCCTGATCGTTGATCATCACCACCGCGGTCTCACCGTTCTCGGCGCTCTCGCGACGCTCGATGATAATCACATCCCCATCGAAGATGTTGCAATCGATCATGGAGTTGCCGTGCACACGCAGGGCGTAGGTGTTGCGCCTGACCATGCGCGAAGGCACCTCGATGCTGCCGGCGTCGAGGCAGGCTTCGATGGGCATGCCTGCCGAGACACGGCCAAGCAGGGGAATCTCCACCAGATCCTCGGCGTCGATGGGCGACCAGGAGGCAGCCAGGGGCAGGTTGGGCTGACGGAACAGGTACTGTGCTGTGGAAGTTGGCATGGCGCGACGTCTCTCCGTTGGCGATGACTGTCGATTCATACAGTACTTTGCCAGCATAGCAGGAGACAGGAATCTGGCAAGGGCATTCCGAAAGGCCAGTAATCTGAAAAGTGTGCTCATTTTGATGGCACTTTTGTATACTGGATATGCAAATCTTTTGCGTGTACAGTTTCGGCCAGATTCCCCGGTTCGGAGTACGCCTTGAGCCTCTGCCTGGAAGCCCGAAAGCTGGCCTGTGAACGGGATGATCGTTGGCTGTTTCGCGATCTCGAACTGGTCATCCGCGGTGGCGAGGTCCTGCGTGTCGAAGGGCCCAATGGCAGCGGCAAGACCACTCTGCTCAAGATCCTCTCCGGCCAACTGACAGATTACCGGGGGGAGCTCTTCTGGCAGGAGGAGCCGTTGCGCAAGGCGCGCCGGGACTTTCTCGCCAATCTGCTCTATCTCGGCCACGCTCCAGGCGTCAAGGCGGCCTTGACGCCACTCGAGAATCTGGCCTGGTATCAGGCCCTGGCGGGTGCCGGGAGCGCTGAGGCGGATCGAATGTCGGCCCTGGAGGCGGTAGGGCTGGCAGGGTTCGAAGATCTTCCAGCCGGCCAGCTTTCCGCCGGCCAGCAGCGTCGGGTGGCGTTGGCGCGCCTCGAGTTGACGCCGCGCCCGCTCTGGATCCTCGACGAGCCCTTCACTGCCATCGACCGCGAGGGCGTTGCCGATCTGGAAGCACGCCTGGCAGCGCATGTGCAGGCAGGAGGAAGCGTGGTGCTGACCACGCATCAGGCGCTGCATGTACCGGTACCGATGCGCCGCATACGGCTGGGCGAGGGGCATGGCCATGTCGCGTCCTGAGGCCCGTTCGGCTATCGTGAGCCCTGATCGGGCACGAGGCGTCGACGCCAGCCTCACGTCGGCGCTGTACGCGACCATGCGGCGAGACCTGATACTGCTGCTGAGGCGTCCTGGTGCCGTGCTCAATCCCCTGGCGTTCTTTGCCCTGGTGATCACCCTGTTCCCGATCGGCATCTCGCCGGACCCGGAACTGCTGGCGATCATCGCGCCGGGCCTGCTATGGGTGGCGGCGTTGCTCGCGGCCTTGTTGTCGCTGGATGGCCTGTTTCGCGAGGATGCTGAAGATGGGGCCCTCGAGCAGTTGCTGCTGGCTCCCCATCCCTTGCCGGCATTGGCGTTGGCCAAGGTGGCGGTGCACTGGCTGACGACCGGTCTGCCATTGGCACTGATGGCCCCAGTGCTGGGCGTCATGCTTTCGCTGCCACTCGGCAGCTACGGGGTGCTGGCGTTGTCGCTGGCGCTGGGCAGCGCCACGCTGAGCGTGATCGGCGCCATCGGCGCGGCCTTGACCGTTGGCGTCTCCCGGGGTGGGGTGCTGCTGTCGTTGCTGGTCCTGCCGCTCTATGTCCCCGTGCTGATCTTCGGTGCCGGCGCCGTTCAGGCAGCGATTGCAGGCAGCGGCGTGGCAGCGCACCTGGCCTTGCTTGGCGCCTTGCTGGCGGCAGCCCTGGTGTTTGCGCCCTGGGCAATCGCGGCGTCGCTGCGTATCAGTCTCAACGGTTGAGGTATCGTCACGTCAATGTGGGCCTTCATTCACAAGCTCGGTTCCCCGAAAGTGTTCTATGCCCTCAGCGCGCGTCTGTCGCCCTGGTTCTGGACGGCGGCCGCCGTGCTGATCGGGACCGGGGGCGTCTGGGGGCTGGCCTTCGCACCGGCCGACTATCAGCAGGGTGACAGCTTTCGCATCATCTATGTTCATGTGCCGGCGGCCTTCCTGGCTCAGTCGATCTTCGTCGTCATGGCTCTGGCCGGACTGGTGTTCATGGTCTGGAAGATCAAGCTGGCTGACATGGCGGCCACGGCGATGGCTCCGCTGGGCGCCGGCATGACCTTCGTGGCGCTGTTGTCCGGTGCGGTGTGGGGAGTGCCGACCTGGGGAACCTGGTGGCAGTGGGATGCCCGCCTGACCTCGATGCTGATCCTGTTCTTCTTGTACATCGGCGTGATCGCCCTGCGCGGGGCCTTCGGCAGTCGCAACGCTGGCTCGCGGGCGGCCTCGGTGCTGACCATGGTCGGGGTGATCAATATTCCGATCATCAAGTACTCGGTGGACTGGTGGTACACCCTGCACCAGCCCGCCACCTTTTCCATTACCTCGCGCCCGGCGATGCCCACCGAGATGTGGTTGCCGTTGTTGATCATGGTGCTGGGCTTCTATAGCTTCTTCATCGCCGTGACCTTGACGCGAACACGCAACGAAATCCTGCGTCGCGAGTCTTCCAAGCGTTGGGTGCGCGACCTGGTCGGGGAGGCTGGCTGATGGCTTTCGATTCGCTCGCCGCCTTTTTATCCATGGGCGGTTACGCACCCTATGTCTGGCCCGCCTACGGCGCCACCCTGCTGTTGCTGCTCGGTGTGGTATGCCACCTGAGCCTGGAGCGTCGACGGCTGTGGCGCGAGCTGCGTCGCCGCGCGAGACGCGAGCGGCACCAGTCGCGAGACGGAGGAACGACGCCATGAGAGCCAGACGCAAGCAGAGGTTGCTTGTCATTCTTGGCCTGGTCGCCCTGGTGGCGATTGCCGTGGGGCTGACGCTCTATGCCTTGCGCAGCAATATCAACCTGTTCTTCAGTCCGGTGCAGATCGTGGCTGGGGAAGCGCCACTGGAACGCCAGATTCGTGCCGGTGGCATGGTCAAGGAAGGTTCCGTGACGCGCGATCCGGAAAGCCTGGACGTGACCTTCAGCGTTACCGATTACGTCGAAGAGGTTCGCGTGCACTACAACGGCATCCTGCCTGATCTGTTCCGCGAGGGGCAGGGCGTGGTGGTGGTCGGTCGGCTGCAACCCGAGGGCTGGGTACGCGCCGACAAGGTGCTGGCCAAGCACGACGAGAACTACATGCCGCCTGAGGTGGCTGAGGCCCTGGAGGAGGCCGGCTATGCGCCGGAGGACTATCAGGACAAGGCCGCCGAGGTGGGAGAACGGCTGGACGCCGAGCGGCGTGCCGGCCAGGAGTGATGCGGAGTCGCCATGCTGATCGAGATGATCCCCGAGATTGGCCATTTCGCCTTGGTCATCGCCCTGCTGATGGCGGTGGTGCAGGCGTTTGTGCCGCTGGCCGGGGCGGCAACGCGTCGGCCGTTGTGGATGGCCTATGCCCGCCCCATGGCGACCGGCCAGTTCGCCTTTTTGATCGTGGCCTACGCCTGCCTGACGGCCAGCTATCTGCTGGATGACTTCAGCGTGGCCACGGTGGCCAACAACTCGAACTCGATGCTGCCCTGGTACTACAAGTTCAGCGCTGTCTGGGGCAACCACGAGGGTTCGGTGCTGTTGTGGAGCCTGATCCTCGGCGCCTGGACCTATGCCGTCTCGCATTTTTCCCGGGAGCTGCCCCGGGACATGCTGGCCCGGGTACTGGGCGTGATGGGGCTGATCAGCACGGGTTTCTTGACGTTCGTGCTGGTGACTTCCAACCCCTTCGCGCGGCTGTTGCCCAATGTGCCGACCGATGGTGCCGACCTGAACCCGCTGCTGCAGGATATCGGCCTGATCATCCACCCGCCGATGCTCTACATGGGGTATGTCGGCTTCTCGGTGGTCTTCTCCTTCGCCATCGCGGCCCTGATGGGCGGCCGTCTGGACGCGGCTTGGACACGCTGGGCGCGACCCTGGACCAATGTGGCCTGGGCCTTTCTCACCGTAGGAATCGCACTGGGTAGCTGGTGGGCCTACTACGAGCTCGGCTGGGGCGGCTGGTGGTTCTGGGACCCGGTGGAGAATGCCTCGTTGCTGCCCTGGCTGGCTGGCACTGCGCTCATCCACTCCCTGGCGGTGACCGAGAAGCGGGGTGCCTTCAAGAGCTGGACGGTGCTGCTGGCCATTTCAACCTTCTCGCTGTCGTTGCTGGGCACCTTCCTGGTGCGTTCAGGCGTGCTCACCTCGGTGCATGCCTTCGCCAACGATCCATCGCGGGGGCTCTTCATCCTGGTGCTGCTGGGTATCACCGTGGGGGCGTCCTTGCTGCTGTTCGCGTTGCGCGCTCCAAGAGTCGGCCATCGGGTGGGCTTTACCTGGCTGTCTCGCGATGCCTTGTTGCTGATCAACAACATCCTGCTGGTGGTCATGACGATCACGGTACTGCTGGGGACCCTCTACCCGTTGCTGCTCGATGCCTTCGGGCTCGGCAAGATCAGCGTGGGGCCGCCTTACTTCAATGCCCTCTTCGTGCCGCTGACGGTGCTTCTCTGCATCTTCATGGGCCTGGGGCCGCTGGCGCAGTGGAAGCGCATGAGCGTTCGCGTCCTCTGGCGTCGCACCTGGCTGGCCGGTGGCATGGCCCTGGTCATTGCCGGAGCCGTTCCACTGCTGTACGACGGCGAGTGGAATCTGCAGGTTTCGCTGGGGCTGGTGGTGGCGTTGTGGATCGTACTGCCGATGCTGCGTGGGCTGCTGGACAAGACGCGCCGCGGGCCCTCGCGGATGGCTGCCCTGCGCAAGCTGTCGCTGGCCTACTGGGGCATGCTGCTGGCGCATCTGGGCGTGGCCGTGACCATTGTCGGGGTCAGCGTGGTGGCCAACTACTCCATCGAGCGCAATGTCCGCATGGGCGTCGGCGATACGGCTAGTCTGGCCGGCTATACCTTTACCTTGACCGAGCTCGCCGAGCGCCGCGGACCCAATTTCGTCGCCGATACGGCGCGCCTCGAGGTGCAACGAGGCGATAATGACCGGCATTTCGTGATGATGCCGGAGAAGCGCCTGTATCTCGCCACCGGCATGCCGATGACCGATGTAGCCCTGCGCCCGGGGCCACTGCGTGACCTCTACGTGGCCATGGGCGAGAAGCTGGAAGATGGTAGCTGGGCCTTGCGGCTCCAGTACAAGCCCCTGGTACGCTGGCTGTGGTTGGGTGGCCTGTTGATGGCGATCGGCGGGCTGCTGGCGGTGATCGATCGTCGCTATCGTCGTGCGGTGACGGCCCGTGACCCGGAGCGTGCTGCCCTCGAGGACTCGCGGGAGGTCAGTGCATGAAGCGTCGAGTGCTACTGTTGTTGCCGTTGTTGGGATTTCTCGTGCTGGGCGCTGTCTTGTATCGCGGTTTGTCGATGGACCCATCGAACCGTGATTCGGCCATGGTGGCCCGGGATTTCCCCGAATTCGAATTGACCACCCTGGCCGACCCCGAGCGCCGAGTGGATGCCTCGTTGCTGAAAGGGGAGGTGACCCTGGTCAATGTCTGGGGAGAATGGTGCCCGACCTGCAAGCAGGAAATGCCCCAGCTGCTCGAGCTGGCCGAGCGTGGCGTACGGCTGGTGGGGGTCGACTACAAGGATACCCGAGCCAAGGGGCGCGCCTTTCTGGACGAGTTCGGCGATCCCTTCGAGGTCAACATCTTCGATCCGGAAGGTAGCCTGGGCTTCGATCTCGGCGTCTATGGCGCGCCGGAGACCTTCCTGGTCGACGCCGAGGGGGTGATCCGCTATCACCATACTGGCTATATCGCTCCTGACGATGTCTCCCGCGTGATCATGCCGGAGGTGGAAAAATGGCGCGACTGAATGTCTGGCTGTTGATCCTGCTGGCGGCGCTGTCGCTGCCGACCCTGGCCGCCGTCGAGGTACGCCAGTTCGACGACCCGGTCATGGAGCAGCGCTATCGCGACCTCACCGCGACGCTGCGTTGCCCCAAGTGCCAGAATCAGTCGATCGGCGATTCCGATTCTCCCATCGCCGGCGACATGCGAGAGCGCGTCTACCAGCAGTTGCAGCAGGGGCGGTCGGACAAGGAAATTCTCGACTTCATGGTGCACCGCTTCGGTGACTATGTGCTTTATAATCCACGCCTGGAGGGACGTACCCTCTTGCTGTGGGGCTTGCCCGCAGCCCTGGTGCTGCTCGGCGTCGTGCTGGTGCTCATGCTGGTGCGGGCCCGGCGCCACGTTGCGGCGCGCGGGCTCAGCGAGGCGGAGCGTGCCCGACTCGATGCCCTGGTTCACCGCCAGGGCGTGGATCGAGACACCCATCAAGACACCGTTCACGACAAGAGGAACGAATGACCCAGCTCTGGTTCGCCTTCGCCCTGCTGTTGCTGCCGGCCTTGTGGTTGTTGATCCTTCCGCTCCGTCGGGCGGAGGGGGTGCGGGCAGCCCAGCAGGTCGCCGAGGCGAACGAACTCGATGTCGAGCAGAATCTCGCGATCTATCGTCGCCGCCTGGCATCGCTGGAAGCGGCGAGGGAGCGGGGAGACATCGGCGACGAGCGCTTCGAGGAAGACCGGCTGGAGCTGGAGCGCAGTCTGCTCGAGGATACCGAACGGGCGAACCGCCGCCCCTTGAAGTCGGCCTTGTCGGGCCGTCTGCTGGTGCCGATCGCGATGATCTTCCTGGTGGTGGCCAGCGTGTTCTGGTACCGCCAACAAGGGGCCGAGGGCGACCTGGCGTTGCGTGCCGCGCAGCAGCAGGTCCTGCAGCAACCCGATGCCTCGGTGAGCGAGCTGGTCGAGGCACTCGAGCAACAGGCTGCACGCCAGCCGGAGAATGCCAATGTCTGGCGCTCGCTGTTCCCCCTCTATCGTGACACCGGACGGGTCGCGGAGGCCGAGTCGGCCCTGCACCGCTTGATCGAACTGGAAGGCCGGCAGCCCGCGCTGCTGGCCGAGCTGGCGCAGTTGCGCTACTTCGCCGAGGGCCGCACGCTGGGCGAGGATACCCAGGCACTGGTCGACGAGGTGCTCGCCGAGGCGCCCGACCAGCCCACGATATTGGGCATGCTGGGTATCGAGGCGTTCGAGAACGGCGAGTACCGGCTGGCCATCGACCGCTGGCGCCGGGCCATTGCCGGCATGAGCGACAACCGTTCCGCCGAGGCCCTGCGCCAGGGCATCGAGACCGCCCAGCGTCGGCTGGCGGCTGCCGGGGAAGCGAGCGACGAGGAACGACGCAACATGACATCGGGGAAGAACGAGTCGCCCGATGCCGTCATCGACAAGGTAGTCGAATAATTCATGCGCCTGACATCCATTCGCCTGGCTGGCTTCAAGTCCTTCGTCGATCCCATCAGCGTTCCCTTCGATGGCAACATGACGGCCATCGTCGGGCCCAACGGCTGTGGCAAGTCCAACATCATCGATGCCGTGCGCTGGGTCATGGGGGAATCCTCGGCCAAGACCCTGCGTGGCGAGTCGATGGCCGACGTCATCTTCAATGGCTCCACCGGCCGTAAGCCGGTGGGCCAGGCCTCCATCGAGCTGATGTTCGACAACCGTGACGGCTCCATGGGCGGTCCCTACGCCCAGTATGCCGAGATCTCGGTGAAGCGTCAGGTCACCCGTGAGGGGCAGTCCAGCTACTTCTTCAATGGTCAGAAGTGTCGGCGTCGGGACATCGCTGACCTGTTTCTCGGCACCGGCCTGGGGCCGCGCTCCTATGCCATCATCGGGCAGGGCATGATCTCGCGGTTGATCGAATCGCGTCCGGAGGAATTGCGCGCGACCCTCGAGGAAGCGGCCGGCATCTCCAAATACAAGGAGCGTCGTCGCGAGACCGAGAATCGCATGCGTCGTACCCAGGAGAACCTCGAGCGCCTGGAGGACATCCGCGAAGAACTGGACAAGCAGCTGGAGAAGCTCAAGCGCCAGGCCGACGCGGCGCGACGCTACCAGACGCTCAAGCAGGAAGAGTACCAGCTCAAGGGAGAGCTGGCGCTGCTGCGCGGCCGTGCCCTGAAAGCCAGTCAGGACGAGGAGCAAGCACGGGTCGGTGAGCTCGAGACCGCCGTGGAGCGTGAAGTGCTGGGCCTTCGCCAATGCGAGACGCGTCTGGAAGAGGCCCGGGCGGAACATGATCGCCTGGCGTCCGAACTCGAGGGATACCAGGCGCGCTTTCATGAAACCACCACCGCGATCGCTCGTCTGGAGCAGGATCTCGAACATACCCGCGCCCGAGACCAGCAACTGGCCCGCGACCTGGAAAGCGCCCGCCGTGAACTGCATGACCTGAAGCAGGTGGGCGAGGACGACGGTGAACGTCTGGCCCGGCTCGACGAGCGTCTCGAGACCCTGGGGCCCGAGCAGGAAGAGGTGGCCGAGCAGCTTGCCGAGTTGGAAGCCGCCCTTGAGGAAGCCGAACCCCTTGCCGAGGAGGCCGGTGCTGCCTGGGAAGCCTTCGGCGAGCGCTGGCAGGAGGATAGCCGTGAGGCCGAGCGCGCCCAGGACCGCCTGCGCGAGCAGGAGTCGCGGCTCGAGCGCATCGAGGAGGACGCGCGCAAGCGCCGCCAGCAGCGCGAGGAACTTCCCGACATTGCAGCACTCGAAGCCCAGCGAAGCGAGGTCACGGAACGCCTGGCCGAGCTCGAGGAGCGGCTGGCGTCCAGCGAGGAGCGACGCGAGACCTGGCAGGAGAGCCGCGATGCCGCCCGTGAGCGGGTTCGCGACGCCGAAGAGGCACGGGAGCTCGAACGCCAGCGGCGCAGTACCTTGCAGGGCGAGCTGGCTTCCCTCGAGGCCCTGATTCAGGCAGCGCTCGCCGATCATGATGAGCACCTGGATGCCCACCTGGCCGAGCATGGCCTGGAAGGCAGCGCTCGGCTCGGCGAGCGGCTCGATGTCACGCCGGGCTGGGAAGATGCGGTCTCCTGGGTGCTGGCGCCCTGGCTCAAGGCGCGCGTGGCCTCGCCGGACGATGGCGCCCGTGTTCTCGCCCCCGAACTGAACGCCGAACTGGGGTTGCTGTCAGGAGAGGAGCGTTTGGCGCCGCCCGGCAGCCTCGCCGCCGAGGTGTCGGGGGCCGGGGCGGCAACCCAGTGGCTGGCGACGATTCGCTGCGCTGCCTCGCGGGAGGAAGCCTGGGCCGGCCAGGCATCTCTGGCGCCCGGCGAGAGCCTGATCACTGCCGATGGCCTCTGGGTGGGCGACGGCTGGGCCCGGCATCGAGGCGGTGAGGAGGGCCCCGATGCCTTGCTGGTCAGCCGCCGTCGCGAGGCCGAGGTACGCGAGGAGCTGGCGGCGGTGGAAGCACGGCTCGACGCGCTGGAGGCTCGGCTCGCCGAGGCCAACGAGGAGGTCGAGCGGGCCGAATCCGGTCTGGAGGAGGTCCGTATCGAGCAGCGTGACCTGGATCAGCAGCGTCAGCAGCTGGCCGTCCAGGACAGCGGGCTGGCCAGTCGTCTCGAACATCTCCAGGGCCGAGCCGCCGAGCTTGCCGAGGAAGTCGAGGGGCTGGAGGCGTCCGCCGAGGAAACGCGCCTGGCCATCGAGGAAACGCGGGAACACTGGCAGGCCGCGATGGCTCGGCTCGAGGAAGGTGCCGAAACGCGCGAGCGTCTGGAGCGGGAGCGCCGCGAGGCGCGCGAACGGCTGACATCGTTGCGGTCGCGACAGCGTCCTCTCGCCGAGCAGTCCCAGCGCCTGGCGCTGGAGCATCAACGCCTGACCACCGAACGTGCGGGTCTGGCGGAACAGCAGGGACGTTCCGGCGAGGCCCGCCAGCGTCTCGAGCAGCGCTGCGCCGAACTGGAAGAGGAACGCGAAGGACTGCATGAGCCCGATGAGGAACGCCGTGAACGGCTCGACGAGTTGTTGCATCGTCGCGAGCGCGAGGAGCGAGAGCTCAACGAGGCCCGCTCTCGTGCGGCCTCCCTGGTCGAACGGCTACGCGAGGATGAACAGGCGCGCCAGACCCATGAACGCCAGCTCGAGGGCATTCGCGAACGCCTGCAGGAATCGCGCATGCAGGTCCAGGCCCTGGCCCTCAAGGCCGAGGCCCAGGACGAGCAGCTAGGTGAGCTGGGACACGATGCCGCTGCCCTGGCCGAGTCGCTGGACCCGAATGCCACCGAATCCGCCTGGCAGACGCGGCTGGAGGAGGTCGGCGAGCGTATCCGCCGGCTCGGCGCGATCAACCTCGCGGCCATCGAGGAATACGACCAGCAGGCCGAGCGGCGCGATTATCTCGAGGCCCAGCATGTTGAACTCAGCGAGGCGCTGGAGACCCTGGATCGGGCGATCCGGCGTATCGATCAGGAAACCCGGACGCGTTTTCGCGATACCTTCGAGCGAGTCAATACGGGTCTGCAGACACTTTTTCCCAAGATCTTCGGCGGCGGGACCGCATGGTTGACCTTGACCGGCGACGATTTGCTGGAGACCGGGGTCGCCATCATGGCCAGGCCACCGGGCAAGAAGAACAGCACCATTCATCTACTCTCCGGGGGAGAAAAGGCACTGACTGCGTTGGCCATGGTTTTTGCTATCTTCCAACTCAATCCGGCACCCTTCTGCATGCTGGATGAAGTGGATGCACCATTGGATGATGCCAATGTGGGACGCTATGCCAAGCTGGTTAAGGAAATGTCGGAGTCGGTCCAGTTCATCTATATCACCCACAACAAGATTGCCATGGAAGCGTCGGAGCGACTGATGGGGGTGACCATGCAGGAGCCCGGGGTCTCACGTCTGGTTTCGGTGGGCGTCGAGGAGGCGGCGGCCCTTGCCGAGGCGTGATGAGGCTTGAACGATAATGGTGAAAGGGTTTACAAGGAAGGTAACAATGTTGCATTGCAGGTACGTACAGGGATTGATGAAGGGCGATTGCGCAGGGCCTTGTCGACACTCGGTGAAAAAAATCCGAGCTTGACAAACAAAAAAAGTGGTCCTTTTTCGGGCAATCGCGCTATGCTGTTGTCGAACAACCTTCAGGCATGGCGCCTTAGCAAAAGGCATGACGACCCATGGAACTTAGAGAGTGGCTGATCATTCTTGGGCTGGCATTGGTGACCCTCATCGTGATCGATGGGGTGCGCCGCCTCCAGCGCCAACGTCAGGTGCCGCGTCTTGACCGGGCCGGTTCAGAGCCGGCGGACGGTATGACGGCGGATTCCGATGAAGACCCAGAGGCGGCGGCGCGCGAGGCCGAGCTGAGCTGGGAACTGCCCAACGGAGGGGCGCGTGTCGTCAGGCCGGCTGAGCAGGCGGCGGTGCAGCCCAAGCCGAAATTGCAACGACAGGATCACCCGGGCCCCTCCAGGGTGCTTTCCGAGTTCCGGCGTCAGCGTCGGGATGACGATGACGTGGCCCCGGAGGTCGGAGACGTGTCGGCTCGCCCGGCATCGAGCGTTGCTGCCGATCCCGGCCCCCGTGACGCCGAACCGCAAGCGGAGGCACACGAGGAGGTTGCCACGCCGCATGCCGATGTGGCGGCGAAGCGTGAAGCGCGCAGCGACGATGGGGCGCGGCGCGAGCCCGCGCTTGGCCTCGAGGATGGAGCCAGGGATGAGCGGACTTCGGAGAACGATCGCCAGCCGGCTGAAAGCATGTCCGAGCCTCTGGCGGCCGATCCCGACGATCACGAGACCTATCACGACGATGACGAACGATATCGTCTGGTCGATCTCGAGGGCATGGGCGATTCGCTGAAGAGCGGTTCGCGGCGAGTGGGCGCTTCCATGCATCGGTTCGGTTCCTCCTTGCAGAAGACCCTCGCCGAACGTCGCGACCAGAAGCGCCAGGAGAGAGAGCGCAAGGAACAGGAACGCGCGGAACGCAAGCAGCGTGAGCAGGCCGAACGCGAGGAACAGGCGCGTCGCGAGCGCGAGGAGGCCGAGGCCAGTGCGGCTCGCGAGGCAGAACGTCGTCGCTTCGAGGCCGAAACCGCCGAACATCATGATCCCTTGTTCGGTGATGACGCCGCAGCCTCACGCTATCACGACGAGGACGCACCAGCCTCGACCGAAACGGCGGAAGTGCCGCAGGACGATGATGTGGTCAAGGCGCATCCGGTGCTGGAAAAGGCCATGCGCCACGACGTGAGCGCCGAGCATGCCCGCCAGGCCCTGAGTCACGCCGAGGAGATCATCGTCATCAGCGTGATGTCGCGCGAGGAGCGGGGATTCTCCGGGGCGGCCCTGCTGGACCTGATGCTGGCCTGCGGTCTGCGTTACGGCCGCGACATGGGCATCTTCCATCGCTTCGAGACCGAGGATGCCGAGAGTCCGCTGCAATTCTCCATGGTCAATGTGGTCAAGCCGGGGACCTTCCCCATCCATTCCATGGATGACTTTCACACGCCGGGCGTTACCCTGTTGATGCCTCTGCCGAGCGCCACCGACACCTCAGCGGCCTTCGAGGCGATGGTCGAGACGGCCATGGTCATCGTCCGTCACCTGGGCGGCGAATTGAAGGACGAGAACATGAGCGTGATGACGGCGCAGACGGTGGAATTCGCCCGACAGCGTGTGCAGGAGTTCGAACGCCGCAATCGACTGCATCGTTATCAGGTAAACTAACGACCGGGCTGCGCCCGGAGCTGCAAGCTTGACGCTTGGAGCTGGAAGAAGACCACCTCCGTAGCCTTGCTACGGAGGTGGTTTGGTTTACGCTGCCTTTCGAGCTTCGAGCTTCGAGCTTCGAGCTTCGAGCTTCGAGCTTCGAGCTTCGAATCCCTCGCCAAGGACCGAGAAACGGAATGTCATGACCCATCCCGATCCCACGATTCAGGACGAGGCGAAGCGCCTGCGCGCCGAACTCGATGATGCCAATCACCGCTATTATGTGCTCGACGAACCCCGCCTGACCGATGCCGACTATGACCGCAAACTGCGGCGTCTGCAGGAGATCGAGGCAGAGCATCCCGAGCTGGTGACGCCCGACTCGCCCACTCAGCGGGTCGGCGCCGCCCCTGCCGATGGGTTTCCCGAGATCGAGCACGCCGTGCCGATGCTGTCTCTGGATAACGCCTTCGACGAGGAGGAACTGGCTGCCTTCGTCAAGCGTGTCGCCGACCGACTCGAGGTCGATGGCGAGTCGCTCGCCTTCTGTTGCGAGCCCAAGCTGGACGGCGCGGCCGTGTCCCTGGTCTATGAGCATGGCGCGCTCGTTGCTGGCGTGACCCGCGGCGACGGCCGCACCGGCGAGGGCATCACCTCGAACCTCAAGACCCTGAAGTCGATACCGCTGAAGCTGCGTGGCCGGGAGTGGCCGGACTTGCTGGAAGTGCGTGGCGAGGTGACGATGCGCCACGCCGACTTCGAGGCCATGAACGACAAGGCCCGGGAAGAAGGCGGCAAGGTCTTCGCCAATCCGCGCAATGCCGCGGCGGGTAGCCTGCGCCAGCTCGACCCGCGCATCACCGACAAGCGCCCCCTGGAGTTCAGCGCCTACCAGGCGGCCCGCATCGAGCCGGATGCCGGCGATGCCAGCCATAGTGCCCTGATGGCCCGTCTGAGAGAGTTCGGGTTTCGCACCAGTGCCGAGCTCCAGGTCGTCCACGGGGCAGAGGGCGTGATCGAGTACTGCAGGACGCTTGGCGAGAAGCGTGATTCGCTGGGGTATGACATCGACGGTGTGGTGATCAAGGTCGATGACCTGCGCCTGCAGCGTGAGCTGGGCTTCGTGGCGCGGGCGCCGCGCTGGGCCATCGCCTTCAAGTTTCCCGCCCAGGAGCAGACGACGCGCCTCAACGACGTGGAGTTCCAGGTCGGCCGAACCGGTGCCATCACGCCCGTGGCAAGGCTCGAGCCGGTCTCGGTGGCCGGGGTCACGGTCTCCAATGCAACCCTGCACAATGCCGACGAGATCGACCGGCTCGGAGTCATGATCGGCGATACCGTGGCGATCCGGCGTGCCGGTGACGTCATTCCTCAGGTGGTGCGCGTACAGGAAGAATATCGACCCGACGATGCCCGGCAGATCGTTTTCCCCGAGCGGTGTCCGGTCTGCGACTCCCAGATAGAGCGGCTCGAGGACGAGGCCGTGGCGCGCTGTTCCGGTGGGCTGTACTGTGCCGCACAGCGCAAGGAGGCCCTCAAGCATTTCGCCAGCCGTCGCGCCCTGGACATCGAGGGCCTGGGTGAAAAGCTGATCGACCAGCTCGTCGAACTCGATTGGATACAGACACCGGCCGACCTGTTCGCGCTCGAGGCGGAGCGCCTGGCGACGCTGCCGCGCATGGGCGAGAAATCCTCGCAGAATCTGGTGGCGGCCCTGGAGAAGGCCAAGGCGACGACGCTGCCGCGTTTCATCTTCGCCCTGGGAATACGTGAGGTGGGTGAAGCCACCGCGGCCAACCTGGCGCGCCACTTCGGCACCCTGGAGGCGCTGATGGAGGCCGGGCGCGATGCCCTGGAGAAGGTGGAGGACGTTGGTCCCATCGTCGCGGCCCATGTGCATACCTTCTTCCAGCAGCCCCATAACCGCGAGACGATCCAGGCGCTGATCGATGCCGGACTGCGCTGGGAGGAAACCGAGGTCGAGGCCGGTCCGACGCCGCTGGAAGGCCAGACCTGGGTGCTCACCGGCACCATGGAGAGCATGACCCGAGACGAAGGCAAGGCCCGCCTGCAGGCGTTGGGTGCCAAGGTGGCCGGTAGTGTCTCGAAGAAGACCGCTTGTCTGGTGGCCGGCGAAGCCGCCGGCAGCAAGCTGACCCGAGCCGAACAACTCGGCGTGGAGGTCATCGACGAGTCGACGTTCCTCGAACGCCTGGAGGCCTGGGAGAAGGGAGATGCACAGAATGGGTGATCGCTTCATCGAAGTGCCGTACCGGATGCTGCCGGCCGACACCCTGGATGCCCTGCTGGAGGCTTTCGTGACCCGCCAGGGGTACGACACCAGTGACACCGAACAGGGCATGACCGGCTGGACGACCCAGCTCAAGCGTCAGTTGGAAGAGGGTGAACTATTGATCGCCCACGACCTTGAGACCGAGACCACCGAGGTCATGACGCTGGCGCAGTGGCGTGCCTTCGGGCGTGATCTGGCCGACGACGAGGAAGAGGGCTAGGCGTCTCTGCGCCTGTGCAGGGCGAGGCTTGGCCGCTGCGGGAGCGCGTTGTCTTCAGCCACCGCGAATCAAATCGCGGATCAGTCGTCGTCCCGGGTGCAGGTGATCGACCAGCGGCGCTTCCAGGGGCATCGGCTCGTCACAGATGCGCGAGGCGATGACCTCGGCGCACAAGGGCGCGCTGGCCAGTCCTCGGGAGCCATGGGCGGTGCTGATCCACAACCCAGGATGATGCTGTCCGGCAATGTCGGGAATACGGGTGGCGTCCTTGGCCAGCACCGCATAGGCCTCGCGCCAGGCGGCGGCGTCTGGAACGGGGCCGGCGTAGGGTGTCTTGTCGGGGCTTGCCGCACGCACCGCGGCGCGCCCTTCGAGCGTTGTGGCGTCGAGCGAGGCGCCCGATGCTTCCAGGGCCGCGGCATAGCCGGGAAGGGTGCGGGTCAGCTCGTCGCGATTGGTCCGGTGGTCGGCGTCGCTCACCCGGGCATCCGTCTCGTTGGGCCTGAAGGTGGCGCCGAAGGTCAACTGTCCCTCCAGAGGAGGCGACACATAGCCGCCCGCGCAGATCACTCGGTTCGGCGCGGGGGCGCCTTCGGGCAGCGTCAGGCTGGAGACTTGTCCACGCACCGGCTGGAGCGGCAATTCGGCGGTCTGGGCGAAGCCATTGGCCAGGCTTGCCGTGGCGATCACCACCTGGTCGGCCTCGAGTTCGCTCGCTCCTTCGTCGACCGTCATCGACAGTCGCCACCCTTCGGGCGTGGCGGTGATGTCGTGCACCTCGCCACGCTGGAGGGTCACACCGGGCGTGGCAGCGAGGCGTCGACACAGCGCATCCGGACGTACCCAGCCGGCAAGTGGGTATTCGAGTCCGTCGCTTTCGACCGGGATACCGGCGAGCTGGCTGGCCTGAGCGGACGAGATGGCGCGGACCACACTCTCGGGCAGTGGATGGTTGTCGAGAAAGCGTGCCTGGCGCTTTGCCTCGCGTGGGCCGGTGGCGAGTTGCAACACACCGCAGGGATGCCACAGGGTGCCATCCGGGTCCAGTGCATCGAGCCAACGTCGGCTGTGCAGCAGGCCGGCCAGATAGCAGCGACTCTGGTCGTTGGTCTCGGCGGCAAGCTTGACGTAAAGCATGCCCTGGCGATTGCCGGAGGCACCGGCACCGGGGGCTTCACGGTCGATCAGCGTGACCGGCACGCCGCGCCGAGCCAGGGCGGCGGCCACGCTGGTGCCGGCGATACCGCCACCGATGACCGCGACCCGCTGCCCCGGGCAGGGAGCGGGAGGCGTGAACCAGGGCGTGGCGCGGCGCCGTTCGTCCGCCGGGGGATCGAGGATCTCGCCGGCGAGCATCTCGCGCTTGCGGCCGAAGCCGGGCACCTTGCGCCAGGCGAAGCCGGCGGCCGCGAGACCGCGCTTGACCACGCCGGCACAGGTGAAGGTGGCAAAGGTCGCGCCAGGACGCGAGCGCGCCGCCATGGCGGCAAACAGCGTCGGTTGCCACATGTCGGGGTTACGAGCCGGCGCGAAGCCATCCAGGAACCAGGCGTCGACACGGCCGTCGAGGCATCGCAGGCGCTCGGTCGTGTCGCCGAAGTGCAGATCCAGGGTCACGCGCTTGTCGAGCCACAGGCGATGCACGCCGCTCACCGGCTCGGGCCATTGTGCCAGCAGAGCCGCCGCGCGGCCGGCCAGGTCCGGCCAGGCCTCGAGGGCACGGGCCAGGTCCCGGCGCTCGAGCGGGTAGAGTTCCGTGGAGACCAGATGCAACCTGGCATGGTCGGGTGCGTGGGCATCGAAACAGGCCCAGGCGCAGAGCATGTTCAAGCCGGTGCCGAAGCCGGTCTCTCCGATGACGAAGGGACGACCCTCCGGCCAGGCCCGAAAACGCTCGGGCAAGCGATTGGCCTCGAGGAAGACGTGCTCGGTCTCGGCACGCCCGTCGTGGCGGGAGAAGTAGACATCGTCGAACGCGCTGGAATGCGGTGCACTCATCCCGCCGTCGTCGGACCGCCAGTCGAGGTGGGCCCGGGGCAGGCCGGCAAGCGGCGGCAACGGATCGTGGGCGGGCAAGGCGTAACTCCGCATCTGTTGGTCAAAGTTTGATCGATGTCAGCGTAGCGGCATGAGGACCGGCCCGGAGAGATGCGTCCGCGGCGTTTCAACAATGTTATCCACAGCAACTGTGGGAAACCCGCGGTGGATAACTCAGGGTCGGGATCAGGGCAGTACGCGCTTGAAGGGCTTCACGGTCACCTTGGCGTAGACACCGGCAATGACGAAGGGGTCGGCGTCGGCCCAGGCCTGCGCGCTTGCCAGGTCGTCGAATTCGGCAACCACCAGGCTCCCGCTGAAGCCCGCGTCGCCCGGCGATTCGCTGTCGATGGCAGGGTGCGGGCCGGCCAGTACCAGGCGGCCTTCGTCGCGCAGTGCCTCCAGGCGGGCCAGGTGATCGGGACGTGCGGCCAGGCGCCGCTCCAGACTGTTGTTCACATCTTCACTGATGATGGCGTAGAGCATCACGAATGGTCCTCGGTAAAGCGGCTGGCGCCGCGTGAACGAGAGGGCTCGGCATTGACCCCCATGGGTCGCGCGAGCACCATGGACGTTATTCTGACAAAGACACCTGCCGGCGTCATGCCAATGAATGCACTTCCCGAGCGTTTCGAGGGCGAGGCGCTCGCCATCGACCTTCACATGCACTCCACCGCCTCCGATGGTGCCCTGTCGCCCGAGGCGCTCGTCGAGGCGTGCGCGGCGCGTGGCTTGACCCACATGGCGCTGACCGATCATGACACCGTCGCTGGTGTCGAGCGGGCGCGGGTTGCGGGCGAGCGTCACGGTGTGGTGGTGCTGCCTGCCACCGAGCTGTCCTGCCAGTGGCGGGGCATCAACATTCATGTGGTGGGGTTGCTGCCGTCGGGCGCCCAGGGCGAGCTGGCATCGGGGCTGGAGCGCCAGGCCGAGGCGCGTGAACGCCGCGCCATGCAGATCGCCGAGCGGATGGAGCGGGTCGGCCTCGAGGATGCGCTCGCTCGCGCTCGGGAAGAGGCCGGTTCGGATCGTCCCCTGGGGCGTCCGGACTTCGCGCGGGCCTTAGTGGCGGCGGAGCTGGTGCCCGACATGGCCACCGCCTTTCGACGCCACCTGGGCAATGGCAAGGCTGGCGATATCAAGGCCCACTGGCCTTCTCTCGCCACGGTGGTGGCCTGGGTGCTCGATGCCGGTGGCGTGGCGGCGCTGGCGCACCCGTTGCGCTACGGCCTGACTCGTCGCAAGCGCGGACAACTGCTCGACGACTTCCATGCCGCTGGAGGTCAGGCGGCGGAGCTGGTCAGTGGCTTCCAGAACCCTGATGTCACGCGTGACCTGGCGCGCCAGCTGGCCGAGCGAGACCTGCTGGCCTCGCTCGGCAGCGATTTTCATTTCCCCGGCGGCCACCTGGCGCCGGGGAGCATGACGCCGGTACCGCGAACGTCGGTGGCGCCGGTCTGGACTCATCCAGGTATTGCGGCCGTATTCGGCCACTCCGTGCCGGCGGCCTGAGCCGGCGAATGTCCTCGACAATGCCAATGAACAGGGAGCGCCCATGAGCCAGTTCTTCCAGATTCATCCGGAAACCCCCCAGAAGCGACTCATTGATCAGGCGGTCCGTATCATCCGCGATGGCGGTGTGGTCGCCTATCCTACCGACTCCGGTTATGCCCTGGGCTGCCATCTCGGCGACAAGAAGGCCATCGAGCGCATCAAGTGGTTGCGCTCCCTGGACGACAAGCACAACTTCACCCTGGTGTGCTCGGATCTGTCCGAAATCGGTACCTACGCCAAGGTGGACAATGCCGTCTTTCGTCTGCTCAAGGCGCATACGCCCGGTGCCTATACCTTCATCCTCCAGGCCACCAGTGAAGTGCCTCGGCTGTTGCTGCATCCCAAGCGACGCTCCATCGGCGTGCGGGTGCCGGACCATCCGATTCCCCGGGCGTTGCTCGATGAGCTGGGCGAGCCCCTGATGAGCGTGACGCTGATTCCGGTGGGCGAGGAACTGCCGATGACCGATGCCGAGGAAATCCGCGAGCGCTTCGGTGCACACCTGGATCTGGTCATCGATGGCGGTGCCTGCCACCTGGAGCCGACCAGTGTCGTCGATCTGCGCGAGCTCCCGCCCCGGGTGGTACGCGAGGGGCGAGGGGATATCGCACCCTTCACAGAATGATCCGCCTCTGGCCCGACCCCGTGTCGGGCCTGTCACGATGCTTGGCGACGCGCTCCGCCCTTGAAGCGCAACACGATCAAGCCGATACCGGCGATCACCAGGCCGCCCCCGATCAGCTTGTGGGGGCCCAGCGTGTCGCCAAGTATCAAGACGCCGAGCCCCACGGCCAGCACCGGGACCAGCAGCGTCAATGGCACCACACGATTGACGGGGTGGCGACGCAGCAGGCCATACCAGGCGCCATAGGCGACGATCGAGGACATCACTGCTGTGTAGAAGACGGCTCCCCAACCGACCCAGCCGGCCGCGCCGAGGGCGGCCAACTGATCCCGCTCGAACCACCAAGAGCCCAGTGCGACCTGGGGAATGGCGAACAACGCTACCCAACCGGCCAGGGCCAGGGGGGACACATTGGGGCCGCGCTTGATCAGTAATTGAGAGATGGCCCAGCCGAGCGCGCTGGTGAGCAGCAGGGCGGTAGGCAGGGGAGCGGGCAGTGTCGGGCCGCCGGCCAGTACCACCATGCCGCCGAAGGAGAGGATCAGGCCGATGAGGCGCCGCAGTCCCAGGCGCTCCTTGAGTACGATCACCGCCAGCAGGGTGGCGAAGGGCGTGCCCATCTGCACCAGCAAGGCGCCGGTACCCGCTTCGGCCTGGCCGAGCCCGATGAACAGCAGGGCGAAGTGCAGCGTGCCGAAGGTCAACGACAGCAAGGCCAGAAAAGGGAGCTGGTGGCGGGCGACCGGGTGGAAGGGCACGAGCAGCAAGGCCACCAGGGCAAAGCGCAGGGTGGTCAGCAGCAAGGGCGGCATGTCGGTCACCCCGACCTTGATGACGATGATGTTCAGCGCCCAGATGACGATGACACCCAGGCCGATGGACAGGTCACGTAGCGGCACGAGACTTCCTTGGTCGATGGTTAGCAGGAAGTCGTCAGCATATCAGACCCGGTGCCGGGCGTGAGGTGAAGGAACCGCCTCGCTGAGCCCCCATGGCGGCCCTGGGCCGCCATGAAGCCTCCCGCCGATGCTTTCCGAGGCAGGCCGGGCCTTGCACGAAAGGTCGACGAGCGCCGGCACGTGTCGCCCAGAGCCTAGAAGGTCCAGCGGATCATGGCCTGCGGGAAGGACTCGTCGGTGTCCGCCAGGCCGAACTTGTTTTCCCAATGCTGGTACTCCATGCCGATGCCGAGATGCTCGGTGGCATGCCAGACCAGTTGTGGCTGGGTCAGCAACTGGGCTTCCAGGTCGCCTTCCTCGGTGATGTAGTCGACGAACCCCTCGAAGGTGAAGTCTGCACCGCCCAGTGTGAAGGGCAGGTTCCAGACTGCCGTGTACTGCTCGGAACTGCCGCGGGCGGCACTGCTCTCGTCGTTGCGATACATGGCGTAGAGCTTGAAGAACTGGAAGCCCGGGATCTCCAGGTCGGCGGACAGCCCTGCCATGTGGATGGTCTTGCGTACCGAGGAGTTACGGTCGATATCCAGCTGCCCGGTGACGTAGAGATCGCTGACTGGTCCAGCGGAGAGATCGCGGCCGGTAAGCTCGCCGATATTGCCGCGCAGGTTCCACTCTGCGTGCACGCTGCCAAAGTCGTTCTCGCCTTCGCTGCCGTGATCGAGGTTGGTGACATCGGCGAAGAAGAAGCTGTCGCCGTAGGTCCAGCCCGTGGCATTGGCCAGTGTCAGGATGGCGTGTTCCTCGTTGTCGATGGGAAAGCCGGCCCCTGCCTGGTCCTCGTAATTCCAGCCGTACAGGGCTTCCACCTTGGTGGTGCTGAAAAGGGCCGCATTGGCGCTCTGGGCCACGCATAGCGACGTGGCGGCGGCCAGGGCGAGTCGGGTCTTGTTGAGCATCATGGTTCTCCATTGTCGGCTGTTGTCGTTGGAGTGGGCCGATGCCTCGGGCGCCCAGCCGTCGGGCAATCCGGCACTGTCGGTGGCAAGGTGCGCCACGGAGCGGCTGAGAGACGCGGTCGAAGCTTGTTATTGTTTTCATCGCTTGTGAACAAGCGAGGCGATGGTGTGTGACAGTGCTTGTATACAGTTATAAGTTTTAGAGGATTCCTTATCAACGATTTTTGTGTACATAAGTGTTCATCGAAATATGCCGACGCCGCTTGAGGGCCCCCTTGTGGGGAGCCGTGTCTTGCATGCATATTGAAAGGCCGTGAACAACGGAGAACCCCGAGATCAGGGAGCATCGAGCAGGACCGATGACCCGGCCGATGCAACGAGCTGCTGACAGGCCAGGGAGCGTGGCGATGCTCTGGACGGACGGCTCGGGGTTTCCGTCGTGTCTCCCGATAATCAATAACCACGACGCGGACACCAAGGACTCGCCATGCCAACGACCCGCCCCCTCGCAAGATTCGCCGCCACCCTGGCCGGCGCCGCCCTCCTGACGTCGGCGTTGACCGTCCAGGCCCGGGAGCTTTCCGTTTCCACCGTCTTGTCCGATGCCTTCCCGTGGGGACAGGCTGCGCAGAAATGGGCCGAGCTGGTGGAAGAACGCTCCGACGGCGAGCTGACGCTGCGCGTCTATCCCAATGCCCAGCTGGTCAGCGGTGACCAGACTCAGGAATTCTCGGCCATGCGCTCCGGCTTGATCGACCTGGCAGTCGGCTCGACCATCAACTGGTCGCCCCAGGTGCCGGCGCTCAACCTGTTCTCGTTGCCCTTTTTGTTGCCTGATGAGGAAGCCGTCGATGCGGTGACCGGTGGTGAGGCCGGGCAGATGATCTTCTCCGCCATCGAGGACAAGGGTGTCGTGCCGCTGGCCTGGGGGGAGAACGGCTTCCGCCAGCTTTCCAACTCCAGCGGTGCCATCGACGAGCCAGCCGACCTCGAGGGCCTCAAGATTCGCGTGGTGGGCTCGCCACTATTCCAGGACACCTTTTCTGCCCTGGGCGCCAACCCGACCCAGATGAGCTGGGCCGATGCCAAGCCGGCACTGACCACCGGTGCGGTGGATGGTCAGGAAAACCCTCTGTCGGTGTTCGATGTGGCACGCATCGACCAGGTGGGGCAGACGCACCTGACCCTGTGGAACTACATGAACGACCCGCTGGTGTTCGCCGCCAACCGACAGGTGTGGGGCTCGCTCTCCGAGTCGCAGCGCGAGATGCTGCGCGAGACGGCCGTCGAGGCCGGTGCCTGGGAGATCGCCAAGACGCGCGAGGAAGAAGCGGCGCGGCTGGAGGCGATCCGCGAGCGCGGGGTGAAAGTCGCTGAGCTTTCCGAGGCACAGCATCAGGCCTTCGTCGAGGCCACCGAGAGCGTCCATGAAAAATGGGTGCCGCGAATCGGCGAGGCCATCGTGGAGGCGGCCCGTCGCGACATCGACGCGGAGTGATGCCTTGAATGCGTCCGGTCGTGGTACCGGGCGTTCCCTTATCCGTCAAGAATACCTGTCATGAAACGTCCGGACGCAAGACTCGAGCGTGTGCTCGCGACCCTGGCCATCCTGATCATCGGCCTGATCAGCCTGGCCAACGTGGTGGTGCGCTATGTCACCGATGCTTCCTTTGCCTTCACAGAGGAATTTTCGGTCTTCCTGCTGGTGCTGTTGACCTTCGCCGGTGCGTCGGTGGCGCTGCGTCGCCACCGCCATATTCGCATCGTTCTGCTGGAGCGGGCCTTGCCGGACGCCGTGCGTCCTGTCTTGATCCTCTTCCAGGGCCTTTGTGGCCTCGTCGTATTGGGGCTGATCGTCTGGTTTGGTGCCAAGCTGGCCTGGCAGGAGTACCAGTGGGAAACTCGCTCGCCTGGTCTCGGGCTGCCCCAGTGGTGGTATCTGGTCTGGCTGCCGCTGCTTGCCATACTGATGCTGTGGCGCCAGTGCCAGCAGATCCTCGACCGCCTGCGTGGGGAGCTCGATGATGAGTCCTGACCTCTGGATGCTGCTGGCCTTCGCTGGCCTGCTGATCGCCGGGGTGCCGGTGGCTTTCTCGCTGGGCCTGTCCGGAGCGGTGGGCATCGTCGCCGGGTTGTCTCCTTCGATGCTGGCGACCCTGGGCACCAATACCTACAACAGTGTCGCCAAGTATCCCTTGATCGCCATCCCGCTGTTCATCCTCACTGGCTTGATCTTCGAACGTGCGGGAGTGGCGGCACGACTGGTGCGCTTTGCCCAGGCGCTGATCGGCCCTCGTCATGGCGGGCTGGCACTGGTGGCGGTGCTGGTGTGCATGATCATGGGCGGCATGAGCGGCTCGGGGCCTGCCGATGCGGCGGCCGTTGCCATGGTGATGCTGCCCAGCATGACGCGGGCCGGCTACCCGCGCCCCTTTTCGGCGACGCTGATCGCCGCCTCGGCATCCACGGCGATCCTGATCCCGCCTTCGGTGGCGCTGATCCTGTACTCCATCGTGGTGCCGGGGGTGGATCTGCGGGCATTGTTCGCTGCCGGTCTCTTCCCGGGGATGCTGGCCGGTGCGGCACTGTTGGTGCCGGCCTGGTGGCTGGCGCGCCGCTATCGCTGGGAGGCACCGGAAGACGCCGAGCGTCCCCCGCTCGGCGAGAGCTTTCGTCAGGCCATTCCGGCGCTTTTCGCACCGGTGCTGATCCTCGGCGGGTTGCGCAGTGGCCTGTTCACGCCCACCGAGGCGGCGGTGGTGGCCGTCACCTATGGCGTGGTGGTGGGGCTCTGGCTGACCCGCGAACTCGGTTGGCGCGACCTGTGGGAGCTATTCGGCGAAGCCGCCGTGATCTCCGGCGTGGTGATGCTGATCATTGCCCTGGCCGGCATCTTTGCCTGGGCCGGCACCACCCTGGGAACCTTCCGGCACCTGGCGGAGTGGGTGATCGGTCTTTCCGACAACGGGACGCTATTGCTGGTGCTGATCATGCTGGCGGTGCTGGTGGCCGGTATGTTGCTCGATGCCATCTCGATCTATCTGATCCTGATGCCGATCCTGATACCGGTCATGCAGCATTTCGACTGGAATCCGGTGTGGTTCGGCATCCTGCTGGCGATGAACATTGCCATTGGCCAGTTCACGCCGCCCGTGGCGGTCAATCTGATGGTCACTACCGAGGTGGCCCGCGTACGCCTGGAACAGACCGTTGGCTGGGCGATGGTCTTCGTGGTGGCCATGGCGAGCGCCCTGGCGCTGGTGGCCATCTTCCCCGGCATCGCACTGTGGTTGCCCGAGGTGCTCGGCTATAACGTCTAGCCCCGGCTCCGCTCCTGGCCTCCATTCCCGGGTTTCGTGGCCTGTGCTGCGAAGCGCGTGTCCGCTTGCCGCTAGTTGCTGACCAGGGTGTCGAGCCACTGCTGGTGCAACGCGCGGCTGGCGTTGTCGAACAGCACGAAGCGAACCCGCCGAACGGCCGGGCAGTCTGGTAGGGTGGCCAATACCGTGGACAGGGCGATGCGTGCCGCTTCGGAGGCCGGATAGCCGAAGGCGCCGGTGGACAGCGCCGGAAAGGCCAGTCGCCCGATATCGTACTGTTGGGCCAGGTGAAGGGCGTTGCGGTAAGCGTCGGCCAACAGGGTATCGGAGGGTTCGTCGACGCCGTAGACCGGCCCCAGGCAGTGGATGACATAGCGGTTGGGCAGCGCGAAGGCCTCGGTGATCACCGCCTGGCCGGGCTGGATAGGCGCCAAGGGGCGGCAGGCGTCGGCGAGCGCCGGGCCGGCGGCGCGATGCAGGGCGCCTGCCACGCCGCCGCCACTGCGCAGGGCAGCGTTGGCGGCGTTGACCACCGCCTCCATGTCGTCCTGGCGCGCAATGTCCCCTTGTGTGCATTCGATGAGCGGGTCGGGAGCCTGCATGTCGATCTCCTCGTCCGGGGCTATGCTTTATCAGTCTGGGATCAGTGAGACATGACGGCAACCGCCGTGCCGAGACACGCTGTTGCGCCGTCGGCCGTCAGACATGAAAATTAACGAACGCTAAACGTTGTGGCCGGCTAGACTGTCACGGCAAAGACAGCCAAGATGCCGCACCATGTTGCTGCAGTTTCCGCTAAAGTAGGAAGGGGCGGTCAATCCGCCGACGATCGTCGACAGGAGATCGCCGATCGAACGCTTCGACCATAACGTCACAATGAGGTGTGTCCATGAAACGCCATGTTTTCTCCGCCGCCACTTTCTCCGGCGCCTTGCTCGGGGCTGCGATGTTCGCATCGCCGGCCATGGCGCAGGAAGAAGAGCAGTTCATCACCATCGGTACCGGTGGTCAGACCGGTGTCTATTATGTGGTCGGTCAGTCGGTGTGTCGCTTGGTGAACCGGCTGGAAGACGCCAACATCAAGTGCAACGCTCCCTCCACCGGCGGCTCGGTGGCCAACATCAATGGCATCCGCAGCGGTGAGCTGAACATGGGGGTCGCCCAGTCCGACGTTCAGTACCAGGCTTACAATGGCACCGGCAACTTCGAGGGCGATGCCTACGAAGACCTGCGGGCGGTGTTCCGTGTCCATGGCGAGCCGCTGACTCTGCTGGCCCGCGCCGATTCCGGCGTCGAAACCCTCGACGACCTGGAAGGCAAGCGTGTCAACATCGGCAATCCGGGGTCCGGGCAGCGCAACACCATGGAAGTGGTGATGGATGCCAAGGGCTGGACCGAAGATACCTTCTCCCTGGCTTCCGAGCTGGATGCCGCCGAGATGGCTTCCGCTCTCGCCGACAACAACATCGATGTCATGGCATATGTGGTCGGCCATCCCAACGGGGCCATTCAGGAAGCCACCACCACCGTCGATTCCCGCCTGGTCCCGCTCAATGACGAGACCATCCAGGGACTGGTCGAAGAGTATCCCTATTATTCCATGTCGACCATTCCGGGCGGCCTGTACAAGGGCAATCCGGATGACGTCGAGACCTTTGGTGTGGCGGCTACCTTCGTGTCCTCCACCGACACCGATCCCGACGTCGTCTATCAGACTGTCAAGGCAGTGTTCGACAACTTCGATCGCTTCAAGCAACTGCACCCGGCCTTCGCCAACCTCAACCCCGAGGACATGGTTTCCGAAGGGCTGTCTGCACCGCTGCACGAAGGGGCGGCGCGCTACTATCGCGAGCAGGGCTGGATCGAGTGATCGGGACTGGATGAGATCGCGTATCTCATGGAAGAATGCGCGGCCCCTTGTCGAGGGGCCGCGCTTTACGTTGGTGGTGCCGGTCGGTCGCCGGCGACGCACGGGAAGTGTCAACCGATTCAGAGCAGGACATACATATGACTGAGGATAACAAGAGAGGGCCAGGCGCCGAGGTCGATCTCGAGGATATGGTTGCCTCGAGTGACTCGGGTGCCCGCAAGCCAGCGGGAATGCCGGGCAAGCTGCTGGTGGGCATTGCTGCGGCATGGTCGCTCTTTCAACTGTGGATCGCCTCTCCGCTGCCGTTCATCCTGGGCTTCGGGGTCTTCAACGCCACCGAGGCGCGTTCGATTCACCTGGCCTTTGCCTTGCTCCTGGCGTACATGGCTTACCCGGCGTTGAAGCGCTCGCCGCGTAACCGTATTCCATTGATGGATTGGGGGCTGGCCATTCTGGCGGCGGCTGCCGCGGCCTATACGTTCGTGTTCTACGATCAACTGTCCCAGCGACCCGGGGCGCCGATCCTGCAGGACGTCATCGTCGGGGTGATCGGTCTGCTGCTGTTGCTCGAGGCCACGCGACGCGCCCTGGGGCCGCCGCTGACGATCATTGCCAGCATCTTCATCATCTATTCCCTGGCGGGCCCCTGGATGCCCGGCATCCTGGCTCACCGCGGCGTGAGCCTCGATGGCTTGATCAACCACCAGTGGTTGACCGGCCAGGGGGTGTTCGGCATCGCTCTGGGGGTGTCGACGAGTTTCGTGTTCCTGTTCGTGCTGTTCGGTGCCTTGCTGGATAAGGCCGGCGCCGGCAACTATTTCATCAAGGTGGCTTTCTCGCTGCTGGGGCACTACAAGGGTGGCCCGGCCAAGGCCGCTGTGGTGGCGTCCGGCATGACCGGCCTGATATCCGGGTCGTCGATCGCCAATACCGTGACGACCGGTACCTTCACTATCCCGATGATGAGGCGGGTCGGGTTTTCCGCGGAGAAAGCCGGCGCCGTCGAGGTGTCCTCGTCGGTCAATGGCCAGATCATGCCTCCCGTGATGGGGGCGGCGGCCTTCCTGATGGTCGAGTATGTGGGCATTTCCTATGTCGAGGTCATCAAGCACGCTTTCCTGCCGGCGTTGATCTCCTATATCGCCCTGATCTACATCGTGCACCTCGAGGCGCTCAAGGCGAACATGCAGGGGCTGGAGAGCAGCAATCCGGCCAAGCCGCTGGCGCGCAAGGTGATCGGCTTCCTCGGTGGCCTGTTGCTGATGATGGTGACTGCGCTGGTGGTCTATTACGGGCTGGGATGGCTCAAGCCGGTGCTCGGGGATGCCACGCCCTGGGTCGTGGCCCTGGCCTTGGCGGCGATCTACGTGGCCCTGCTCAAGCTGGCCTCGGGCTATCCCGAGCTTGAGCTCGACGACCCCAACGAACCGATCTACAAGCTGCCGCAGACACGCCCCACGGTGATGGTCGGCCTGCAGTACATCCTGCCGGTGATCGTGCTGATCTGGTGCTTGATGGTGGAGCGTCTGTCGCCGGGGCTGTCGGCCTTCTGGGCCACCGTCTTCATGATCTTCATCATGCTGACCCAGCGTCCCATCACAGCATTGTTCCGCCATCGCAGCAATGTCGGTGCCGATATCCGCGAAGGCTTTCTGGACCTGTGGAACGGCCTGGTGACCGGCGCTCGCAACATGATCGGCATCGGTATCGCGACGGCTACCGCCGGTATCATCGTCGGGGCCGTCTCCCAGACCGGCGTGGGCCTGGTGCTGGCCGATGTGGTCGAGATCCTGTCGATGGGCAACCTGCTGCTGATCCTGCTGTTCACCGCAGTGCTCAGCTTGATCCTCGGCATGGGGCTTCCCACCACGGCCAACTATATCGTGGTATCGGCCCTGCTGGCGCCGGTGATCGTGACGCTCGGCGAGCAGAATGGCCTGCTGGTGCCGCTGATCGCGGTGCATCTGTTCGTCTTCTACTTCGGCATCATGGCCGATGTCACACCGCCGGTGGGGCTGGCGTCGTTCGCCGCTGCGGCGGTGTCGGGGGGCGACCCCATCCGCACCGGCTTCCAGGCTTTCTACTACAGCCTGCGTACCGCTGCGCTGCCTTTCCTGTTCATCTTCAACACCGACCTGCTGTTGATCGATGTCTCGCCCCTTCAGGGCGTGTTGATCTTCGTGGTGGCGACGGTGGCGATGCTGATCTTCGCGGCGGCGACTCAGGGCTTCATGATCACCCGCAATCGCTGGTACGAGTCGATCCTGCTGCTGCTGGTGGCGTTCACGCTGTTCCGTCCCGGTTTCTGGATGGACATGATCCATGACCCCTATCGTTCTATCCCGCCGACGCAATTCGTCGAGGCGCTGGGCAATGTCGACGAGGACAGCACCTTGCGCTTGCAGATTCGGGGGGAGGGGCCCTACGGCGACCCTTTGACGACCTACATGACCCTGCCGGTGCCGGATGGCGACAGTGGCGAGGAGCGGATGACCAACCTCGGACTCGAGCTGCGCACGGAGGGTGACCGAGCCGTGGTCGACATGGTGACCTTCGGTAGCCAGGCGAAGGAGCTCGGCTTCGACTTCGATCAGGAGATCATCGAGGTACAGGCACCCGTAGAGCGTTGGACGAAGGAATGGATGTGGATACCGGCGTTCCTGGTCTTTGCCCTGGTGGTATTGCTGCAGCGTCGGCGCCGGGATCGCGGTCGCGACCCGGTAGCGGCCTGAGGAGGTAAGCCATGTACAACAAGATCCTGTTGCCGGTGGACCTCAACGAGGAGGCCTCCTGGTCCAAGGCGCTGCCCACGGCACTGACGTTGTGCCGTAGTTTCGGTGCGTCCCTGCATGTGGTCACCGTACTGCCTGATGTCCAGATGCCCTTGGTCGGCGGGTTCTTCCCCGCGGGATTCGCCGACAAGGCGCGCAAGGCGGTAAGCGATGCACAGCATGCGTTCATCCGTGACCATGTGCCGGAGGATGTTCAGGTCCAGAGCGTGATCGTCGAGGGCTCGCCCTGGGAGGCGATCATCAAGGCATCCAAGAAAGTCGAGGCCGATCTGATCGTCATGGCCTCACACACCAAGCGAAAGTTTGCCGATTATGTCCTCGGTCCCAATGCTGAGCATGTGGTGCATCACAGCAAGGTGTCGGTGATGATCGTGCGCTGACCGGTGCGCAGGCCGGCCGCCGTGCCCCGGACGCTGCGGGCGTCCCGGGGCATTGTGTGACGAGACTGTCACTGCATGTGGCACGTGAATCGCGTAGGCTTGTCGACATGATCGGCAATCGAGATGTCTCCCATGTCTGTGCTTGCGATGATCGTTGGCCTGGTGGTGGCGACCATGGGTACCGCCGTCCAGGCAATGCCCTTGCCATCGCCAAGCGGTGAGGTGGTCCTCACGATCCGGGGCGATATCGAGCATCCCAATGTCGGCGATGAAGCTCGCTTCGATCGTGCCATGCTCGATCGCCTGCCATCTCGCACCATCGTCACGAGAACGCCCTGGCAACCCGGCACGGGCCGCTTCGAGGGCCCGCTCTTCTCGGCCCTGCTGGAGGCTGTGGGGGCCAACGGCGATGAAGTGAGAGTCAGGGCCTTGAACGGTTTCGAGGCCGACATCCCGGTCAGCGATTTCGAACGCTACGACGTCATCCTGGCCATGCGTCGTAATGGCGAGCCGATGACGATCCGCAACTTCGGGCCCTTGTTCGTGGTGTATCCCTTCGAGGAGCATCCCGAACTCATGACCGAAGCCATCCGCTTTCGCTCGGTATGGCAGGTGCATCACATCTTCGTGTATTGATCCCCGTGGGAGAAATCGGTGCTGCAGCAATACCCTCTGCGTCTCAAGCTCGGCGCCATTTCCGCGTTGGTGCTGTTTGCCGGCGCCTTGCTGGTGGTGGGGCTGGTGGCCTGGCGACAGGACAGCCTGATCTGGCGCGTGGGCGAGGATGCCACCTGGCATGCCTACAAGCTGGATCGCGATGTCGTGCAACTGCGCAATTTCCTGGCGGTGCAGGAACCCGGCGAGGGCGCGCTCGAGGATGTCCGGCTGCGCTTCGAGCTCCTCTATAGCCGACTCACGCTGCTGAAGGGCGGCGAGATCGCCGATCTCATCGCGGCCATTCCGCTGGCCGAGCAATTGTCCGGCAAGATCGAGCAACATCTCGAAGCGCTCGATGCCATCCTGAGCGAGGCCGATACCCTGGATGCCGCGACACGCGCCAGGATGAGCCGTCAACTGGTGGCCCTGAGCGAACCTACCGAACGCTTGATCGTGACCATCAATGGCCATCTGGCAGAGGCCTCGACCCGCGAGCGCGGGCGCCTGAAATGGCTGTATGGCCTACTGCTGGTGTTGATTCTGGCGATGAGCGTGTCGGCGATGATGGTGGTGACCTTCCTGATTCGCGAATCCCGCGACAATGCCGCCGCTCGTCGTGCCCTGGAAGCGCTCAGCGACGAGCTGGAGGTCACGGCGCGCCGGGCCGAATCGGCCAGCCAGGCCAAGTCGGAATTTCTCGCCACCGTCAGCCACGAGATCCGCACCCCCCTCAATGGCGTGATCGGCATGAGCGAATTGCTGGTGGAGCATCGCTTGCCGGAGGGCGCCCGACACTATGCCGACACCATCCACGACAGTGCTCAACGTCTGCTCGAGCTGATCAACGACATCCTGGATTTCTCCAAGATCGAGGCGGGGCGGCTGGACCTGGAAACCCGCTCGTTGTCGCTTGCCGAACTGGTGAATGGGGCGCTGTCGCTCTTCGCGCCCCGTGCCGAAGCCCAGGGGGTTCGGCTGGTGGCATGGATCGATCCTGCCTTGCCGACGCATGTCGTCAGCGATCCCGGTCGCCTGCGCCAGATCCTGTTGAACCTGCTGTCGAATGCCATCAAGTTCACCGCGCAAGGCGAGGTGCGCGTGGAGGCGTTCGTCACCGACGAGGGCGAGCTGGGCATCGATGTCATCGATTCGGGTTGCGGTATCGATGAGCAGCGCCAGTCGAAGCTGTTCGAGCCCTTTCAGCAGGGCGATCCCTCCACTGCCCGGCGCTTCGGCGGCACGGGGCTGGGGCTGGCGATCTGCAAGCGGTTGACGGAGGCCATGGGCGGACGTATCGGCATGGAAAGTCAGTTGCATGTCGGCAGTCGCTGCTGGGTTCGCTTGCCGCTGGTGGTGGGCGCCGAGGATACGGCCCTTCCGGAGAGTGGTGCCCGCCGAGAGGATGACGACCTTTTGAGTGGTGCCAGGTTGCTGGTCGTGGAGGACAACCCCGTCAATCAACAGGTGGCCACCGCCATGTTGAACAAGCTGGGGTGTCGTGTCGGCCTGGCCAGTTCCGGCCACGAGGCGCTGGAGCGTCTCGAGACGGAGCGTTTCGATCTCGTCTTCATGGATGTCCAGATGCCCGACATGGATGGCCTGGAGGTGACGCGCCAGATTCGCGAGCGTGGTGGCTGGATGGCGGAGGTGCCGATCGTCGCCATGACGGCCGGCGGCCCCGGTGGCGACCAGGCCCGATGTCTGGCCGCTGGAATGAATGGCTATCTGGTCAAGCCGTTGTTCCAGGATGCCCTGCAGGCGATGTTGCGCCGCCATCTTCATCGGGGCACGGATGAGGTGGAGACAACGAGCGTTTCGCCGGGGGCGGAGCAGTGGCTGGATGAGGAGGTCATCGGTGCTCTGAAGGAAAGCCTCGGCGATGATGATCTGGCGGCCCTGGTGGCGCGCTACCGTGATCAGTCCCGTGAGCATCTGGCGGCATTGCGGGACGCCGTGACGCGCCGCGATGGCGAGGCGATGCGACAACAGGCCCATCAACTCAAGGGGGAGTCTGCCAGTCTGGGAGCGGTGAAGGTCGCCGAAGCGGCCTTGCGCCTGGAACGTGCCGGCAAGGATGCCGCCCTGGATAACGCGGAAGCCGAAGTACGGCACCTGGAGACGCTTCTGGCGCGCACCCTGCAAGCGTTCGACGACTTGCTGCCGCGATGATGAATCACGGGTCGGGTGGCTGGCGCGTCAGGCGCGGGCTCCTCGCCGCCGGCTCGGGGATGCGGTGCGTCGATGCAGGGTCCGGCTGATGACATGATGGCCGGGGCGGTAGTCGCCGCTGGCCGCCGACTCGGCGCAGGCCAGGGTGGTGGCGGCGATGCGGGCATGGTCCTGGACCGCCGAGTCCACCGCCAGGGGCAGAAAGTCCAGCAGTCGGTTATCGCCGAAGGTCGCCAGGCGAAGATCATCGGGCAGCCGGCCCTCTGCAAGCAGGACGTCGAAGACACCATCCAGCAGCGTGTAGGACGCGGTGATGAGCACGTCGGGCAGTCCATGACGATCGAGCAGTTCGCGCATCAGCTCGGCGCCGGCGGCGCGATCGTAACGTTTCGCGCTGTGCAGGCTGGCCGCCACATCGTGCCGGGCCAGGGCGTCCTGAAAGCCAGCGCGGCGTTCGCGGCTGATCGAGAGCTCGGGTACCGCATCGAACCAGGCAACGCGCTCTACCGGAGCGTCCAGCGCCGCGAGAGTGAGCCGCTCGGCGGCATCCCGGTCATTGCTGACCACGCTGGTGAAATGCGCCGGATCCAGGCCTCTGTCCATGGCCACCACCGGTAATCCGCTTTCCATCAGATCCCGGTAGAAGGGCGCCTCCATCGGCAGGCAACTGGCGGTGATCAGCGCATCGCATCCCTGGGCCCTCAGTGCCAGGGCCAGTTCGCGTTCACCGGCCATGTCGTCATCCGAGCCGGCGATCAGCAGGTGATAGCCGCGTTGTCGGGCGCCTTGTTCCAGCAACTTGGCCAGGCGCGCGTAGCTGGCGTTTTCCAGGTCAGGAACGATCAGTCCGAGCAGCCGGCTGGAGCCGCGACGCAAGGCGGCGGCCTGGGCATCGACCCGGTAGTGGTAGCGACCCACCACGGCCATGACACGGTCGACAGTGTCCTGACTGATGCGGCGTTCCCGGGCCTTGCCGTTGATGACATAGCTGGCGGTGGTACGAGAAACCCCGGCCAGTCGGGCGATTTCAGCGAGCGTCATGGGTCCATCCGATGCAAGTGAGGCGGTGATGTCGACGATGCCGCGCTTGGTTTCTGCCAAAGTCGTAGACGTTTTAGCTTGCCATACAGTATGAATCGATCCAGCATTGATATCATCAAGGTGACACGATTCAGCATAAAAGCTATCCCTGTCGCGTCACCATCGAACAGGAGAGACGCATGCTGACGCTACGCGAGAGCGACATTCTGCTCGGCTGCCGGGCCGAGGACTGGCGTTCGGCCCTGGACCTGGCCGCCGAATCCCTTGCTGGGGCGGGACTGACCGAACCGGCATACCGGGAGGGACTGCTTTCCCGGGAGATGCAATCTTCCACCTATCTAGGCAATGCCATCGCGATTCCCCATGGCACGCCCGAGAGTCGTGCCCATGTGCTGCGCACCGGCGTCAGGGTGCTGCAGTTCCCTCAGGGGATTGAATGGCATGACGGTCAGCGGGTGCATGTGCTGGTGACCATCGCCGCCCAGAACGACGAGCATCTGGACATTCTGCGCCAGTTGACGCACGTGCTGGACCGCGACGATGTCGCCGATCGTCTGGCCCGTGCCGATGATGCCGAAGAGGTGGTGACACTGTTGTCGCGAGTTCCCGCCAAGGCACGGCTCGACACCGAAACCCTGTGCCTGGGGGTGCCCGCCCGCGACATCCGGGAACTGGCGCTGGCGGGAGCGGCTCGGTTGCGCCAGGCCGGCTGCGTCGAAGATGGCTTCATCGCCGAGATGGCGGGGATGGCTCCGCGACGTCTGGGCCAGGGAACCTGGCTGGCCATGGCCGAGCGCAATGTCTCGGTGCCGGCCTTGTCGTTGGCGACTCCCGCCACGCCCTTCGAGGTGCAAGGCGAGAGCGTGAATGGCGTGTTCTGTCTGGCGGCGCGCGATGACGCTCACCTGGGACTGCTGGAGCGACTTGCCGCCTTGCTGGAAGAGGGTGGCATCGAGACGCTGCGGCATGGTGATGCCGAGACGGTGCTGGCCCGACTGGCGGGTGAAGGGGCTGTGGCGCATACCCAGCGCGTGCGGGTGCTCAACGCCCATGGCCTGCATGCGCGTCCGGCCAAGCAGCTCGTTCAGGTGGCACGGGAGCAGGCCGTGCCGATCCGGGTTCGGTTGGCGGAAGGCGGTGCCGAGCCGGTGTCGGCCACCAGCCTGACCAAGGTCATCGGGCTCGGCGCACGCCGCGGCCAGTGGCTGGTGTTTTCCGCCGAGGGTGAGGGCGCCGAACAGGCGCTGTCTACCATCGGTGAGGCCGTCGTCGACGGGCTTGGCGAAGCCGTGGAACCCTTCGACGACAGCCACGAATCCGTGCCGGCGGCTGCGACGACCGACGAGGAAGGCGCGCCTCAGCCCTTGCCGGAAGACACCGCTTATCAGGCGGTGGCCGCCTCGCCGGGCCTGGCCATTGCGCCTGTTTTCGTGATGCGCATGCCGCGCTTCGATTACCCACAGCGTGCCGATGATCCCGCCGCCGAGACGCAGCGACTCGAAGCGGCGGTCCGCGAGGGTGGCGAGCAGCTCGCGGCACTGGCGCGCAGCGCGCGGGGCGGAGAGGTCGCCGAGATTCTCTCCATGCATGAGGAAATGCTCGACGACCCGGAATTGCTGCAGGCTGCCCGTGAAGGCATCCAGGAAGGGTATTCCGCCGAGGCTGCCTGGTGGGATGCCATCGACGCAGCCGCTCGGGCCCAGGAGATGCTGGCCGACCGGCTGCTCGCCGAGCGGGCCGCCGACCTGCGCGACGTGGGGCGGCGCGTGCTGGGGAGACTTTGCGACGTGGCCTTGCCCGAGCCGCCGGCACATCCCTATATCCTGGTGATGGACGATATCGGCCCCTCGGACGTGGCGCGCCTCGACACCGAGCGCGTGCGCGGCCTGTTGACCGCCAGGGGCGGTGCCACGGCCCACAGCGCCATCCTCGCTCGGGCCCTGGGCATTCCCGCCGTGGTGGGCGCCGGCGAGCGAATCCTGTCACTGGAAAACGAGACCCCCCTGATTCTCGATGGCGAGCGGGGCCGGATCGTGCCCGCGCCGGGCGAGGCGCGTCGTCAGCGTGCCGAGCGGCAGCTGGCCGATCGCGAACGCCGCGAGCACGAGGCTTGGGAAGCCCGTTTCGCGCCGGCCACCACCCGCGATGGGCATCGTGTCGAGGTGGCGGCCAACCTGGGCAATACGGCCCATGCCGCCGATGCAGTGTCGCGAGGCGCCGAAGGCGTCGGCCTGCTGCGGACCGAGTTCCTGTTCATGGCCCACGCCGAGGCACCGGATCTCGAGACCCAGATGGCGGAGTACCGCGAGGCGCTGGATGCGCTGGATGGGCGTCCTCTGGTGGCGCGCACGCTGGACGTGGGGGGCGACAAGCCCTTGCCGTACTGGCCGGTGCCCCAGGAAGACAACCCCTTCCTCGGCCTGCGCGGCATTCGCCTGGCGCTGACGCGCCCCGACGTCCTGGCCACGCAGCTGGAAGCCCTGCTGAGGGCGGCCGTCGGCAGGCCGTTGCGCATCATGCTGCCGATGGTCAAGGATGTGGCCGAGCTGCGTACGGCCCGGGGAATGCTCGATCGACTGCTCGCCGACATTCCGGGCGACGAGCGTGCCACCGATGTGCAACTGGGCGTGATGATCGAAGTGCCCTCCAGCGCCTTGCTGGCGGCCAGCCTGGCTGTGGAGGCGGATTTCTTCTCGGTGGGTACCAATGACCTGACCCAGTACGCCCTGGCCATCGACCGTGGCCATCCCGAGCTTTCTGCCCAGGCCGACGGCTTGCATCCGGCCGTGCTCAGGCTGATCCAGATGACCGTCGAGGCCGCCCATGCCCAAGGCAAGTGGGTCGGGGTCTGCGGGGAACTGGCCTCGGATGCCATGGCGGTGCCGGTGCTGGTGGGACTCGGGGTTGACGAGCTATCGGTGAGTGCCCGCCAGGTGCCGATGGTCAAGGCGCGATTGCGCGAGTTCGACCTGGCGAGTGCCCAGGAGCAAGCGCGGCGAGCGCTATCCCGGGCGACCGCCGACGAGGTGCGTGACGCCCTGGAGGAGGCATGATGGCAGCGGTTCTGGTCTTGAGCCTCAATCCAGCACTCGACCTGTCGGTCGACCTCGAACGCCTGTCGCCCGGTCGCGTCAACCGAACCCGCGCGACGCATCTGGAGGCCGCCGGCAAGGGCGTCAACGTGGCCAGGGTGCTGGTGGCGCTGGGACACGAGGTGGCCGTGTCGGGCTTTCTCGGTGCCGACAACGACGGTGCCTTCCGCCGTACCTTCGAGACCCTGGGCATCGAGGATGCCTGTCTGCGCGTACCCGGCGAGACCCGCACCAACGTCAAGCTGGCCGAGGACGACGGACGTGTCACCGATATCAATGGTCCTGGCGTGACCATCGACGCCAATGCCTGGCAGCGGTTGATCGACGAGCTGGAGCGGCGGCTCGCGGCATCGCGCCATTGCCCCGGGGCGGTCGTGATCGCCGGCAGCCTGCCGCCCGGCGTGACGCCTGATCGGCTCGGCGAGCTGGTGGCCCGAGGGCGTGCAGCGGGCTTGCCGGTATGGGTGGATACCAGTGGCCCGGCGCTCGATGCCGCCATCGTGGCAGGGGCCACGGCGGTCAAGCCCAATGAACATGAACTTGCCGCCTGGGCCGGCCAAGCGGCGCTGGATGACGCGGGGCGGCGCGCGGCGGCACGCCGGCTGCGCGATGCCGGCGTCGAGGAGGCGGTGGTTTCCGCCGGTGCCGAAGGGGTGCTGTGGCTTGGCCGTCGTGGTGCCTGGGAGGCCAGGCCGCCTCGAGTGGAAGCGGTCAATACCGTGGGGGCCGGCGACACCTTGGTCGCGGCGTTGTTGCACGGTGTGCTCGAGGAAACATCGTCCGAGGATGCGCTGCGCCTGGCCACGGCCCTGTCTGCCGAAGCCGTGCGGCATATCGGCGTGGGACGCCCGGGTGCCGATGATTTTTCCGAACTCCAACGACAGACTCGCGTGTATCGCCTGGACGCCGGCGATGCCGCAGAGGGAGCGCTTGCATGAATGTGATCCTGATCACCGCCTGCCCGAGTGGCATGGCCACGACCTACCTTGCCGCGCGTCGCCTTCAGAGCGCCGCCGAACGCCTGGGCTGGAAGGTGACGGTCGAGGCGCACGGCGAGGCGCGAGCCGTCACGCCGGTCGACGAAGCGACCCTGGAAGCCGCCGAGCTGGTCGTGGTGGCGGCCGATCGAATCCCCGACGCTGCGCGCTTTGCCGGCAAGCGTGTCTTCCAGGGATCGATCGACCAGGCATTGCCTGATCCCGAGACCTTCCTGGCGCGCGCCGAGCGTGATGCCGACGTCTTCGCGCCCGAGGAGGAGGCGGACGAGACGCCAGCGAGTGAGGCCGGGGGGCAGCGCATCGTCGCCGTGACCGCCTGCCCGACGGGCGTGGCGCATACCTTCATGGCGGCCGAGGCACTCGCTGAGGCGGGACGCTCGATGGGGCACGAGATCCGGGTGGAAACCCAGGGCTCGGTAGGGGCTCAGGATGCCCTTACCGCCGATGAGATCGCCGCCGCCGAGGTGGTGATCCTGGCCTGCGACATCGAGGTGGATCCCACGCGTTTTGCCGGCAAGCGGACCTATCGCACCTCGACCGGCAATGCGCTCAAGAAGCCGCGGCCGACCATCGAGGCGGCCCTGGTGGATGCCGAGGTGGAACGCGAGGGAACGGCTTCCAGCGGCGGCGACGCCAAGAAGAGCATCAAGGAGAAGGGCGTCTACAAGCACCTGCTGACCGGCGTCTCCTTCATGCTGCCGATGGTGGTAGCCGGCGGTCTGCTGATCGCCCTGTCGTTCGTGTTCGGCATCGAGGCCTTCAAGGAAGAGGGCACGTTGCCCGCCGCCCTGATGCAGATCGGCGGGGAGACGGCCTTCGCGCTGATGATTCCGGTACTGGCCGGCTATATCGCCTATTCCATCGCCGACCGGCCTGGCATTGCGCCGGGGATGATCGGGGGCATGCTGGCATCCAGCATCGGTGCCGGCTTCATCGGCGGCATCCTGGCGGGTTTCCTGGCCGGCTACACGGCCTGGGCGGTGACCCGGTACATCAAGCTGCCGGCCAGCGTCGAGTCGCTCAAGCCGATCCTGATCATCCCGCTGCTGGCCAGCTTGGTCACCGGTCTGGTGATGATCTATGTGGTGGGCGAGCCGGTAGCTGCCATTCTTGCCGCCCTGACGGCCTTTCTCGAGGACATGGGCTCGGCCAATGCGGTGCTGCTGGGTGCCTTGCTCGGCGCCATGATGTGCTTCGACCTGGGCGGGCCGGTCAACAAGGCATCCTATACCTTCGGCGTGGGGCTTCTGGCCTCGGAGAGCTATGCGCCGATGGCGGCGATCATGGCCGCCGGCATGGTGCCGGCCATCGGCATGGGCATCGCCAGCTTCGTTGCCGGCGGCAAATTTTCCGAGCCGGAGCGAGAGGCCGGCAAGGCATCTTTCGTGCTCGGCCTGTGCTTCATCACCGAAGGCGCCATACCCTTCGCCGCCAAGGACCCGCTGAGGGTGATTCCCGCCAGCATGGTCGGAGGAGCCCTGACCGGCGCGCTGGCGATGCTCTTCGGTGCCAAGCTGATGGCGCCTCATGGCGGCATCTTCGTGCTGATGATTCCCAATGCCATCACCCCGGTATTGCCCTACCTGCTGGCCATCGTGGCCGGTTCGCTGGTCACCGGGCTGGGCTATGCGCTGATCAAGCGCGGCGACAAGGCGATGTCGGTAGCCGCGGAAGGCTGACGCGGGGGCCGTCGGTACTGGAGGGAATCCCCCGGCTGGTGTATTTTCTGCTTCCCTGTCACGGAGGCCCCTACCCGGGCCGACGTCTTGTCGGCGACCCCCTACCCCGGTCGCCGAATCGCGAGGAGATACACGATGTCCACCGCCCCCGTTACCCTGATGGTAGCGCGCCGCGTGGCACGCGGGCGCTACCGATCCTTCACGGCCTGGCTCGATGAGGGCCGCGAACTCGCCGCCGATTTCCCGGGTTATCTGGGCTCCGGCATCCTGGCGCCGCCACCCGGCGACGACGAATATCAGGTCATCTTCCGCTTCCGGGATGCCGAGACCCTGGCGGCCTGGGAGCACTCCGCGTCCCGGCGTGCCTGGCTGGCACGCGGCCGGCGACTGTTCGAATCCCCTCATGAGCATCGTGCCACCGGGCTGGATAGCTGGTTTCACGAGGCCCCGGGGCAGAAGACGCCGCCACGCTGGAAGCAGGCCGTGGCGATCTGGCTGGCCTTCTTTCCCGTCTCCCTGGGGCATCAGGCCATGTTCGGCGAGACGCTGGCCGCCTTGCCGCTGGTCTTGAGGGTGCTGGTCGGCACCTTGATGCTCACGCCGGTGATGGTGTTCGTGTTCATTCCACTGTCGACTCGCCTGCTGGCGCCCTGGCTGCATGGCAGAGGGGCTCCCCTGGCGCGTCTTTGGCGCCTGTGGCACCAGCGTAGGGCGTAGGCGCTACGTCCGTTTCGACGCTTCCAGGGGCTGTCCTGCCAAAGGCGTATGTTCCACTGGCGCCACATGACCAAGACTGAGGGTTGCCATTCATCACTGCCAACCTGCGGAGTCATGCCATGATCTACGCCAACCCCGGAACCCCTGGTGCCCTGGTCGAGTTCGCCACGCGCTACGGCAACTATATCGGGGGTGAGTTCGTGCCGCCGGTGAAGGGGCGCTATTTCGACAACGTCAGCCCGGTCAACGGCCAGGTGATCTGCGAGATCCCTCGTTCCGATGTCGAGGACATCGACAAGGCCCTGGATGCGGCCCACGCCGCGGCTCCCGCCTGGGGGAAGACGGCCGTCGCCGAGCGTGCCAACCTGCTGCTGAAGATCGCCCAGCGTATCGAGGACAACCTCGAGATGCTGGCCGTCGCCGAGACCTGGGACAACGGCAAGGCGGTGCGCGAGACGCTCAACGCCGATCTTCCCCTGGCCGTCGATCACTTCCGCTATTTCGCGGGCTGTATTCGCGCTCAGGAAGGAGCCACGGCCGATATCGACGCCAACACCGTGGCCTATCATTTCCATGAGCCGCTGGGCGTGGTCGGGCAGATCATTCCATGGAACTTCCCGCTGTTGATGGCCACCTGGAAGCTGGCCCCGGCACTGGCCGCCGGCAACTGCGTGGTCCTCAAGCCCGCCGAACAGACGCCAGCCTCGATCCTGGTGCTGATGGAGCTGATCGGCGATCTGCTGCCGGCCGGCGTGATCAACGTGGTCAACGGCTACGGTGCCGAGGCCGGCGAGGCGCTGGCGACCAGCAAGCGCATCGCCAAGATTGCCTTCACCGGCTCGACCCCGGTGGGCTCGCACATCCTCGAATGCGCCGCGGCGAACATCATTCCGTCCACCGTGGAACTGGGGGGCAAGTCGCCGAACATCTACTTCGCCGACATCATGAATGCCGAGCCCGAGTTCATCGACAAGGCCGTCGAAGGACTGGTGCTGGCCTTCCTCAATCAGGGCGAGGTCTGTACCTGCCCGAGCCGGGCGTTGATCCAGGAGTCGATGTACGACGATTTCATGGGCAGGGTGGTCGAGCGGACCCGGGCGATCAAGCGCGGCAACCCGCTGGATACCGAGGTCCAGGTGGGCGCCCAGGCCAGCCAGGAGCAGTTCGACAAGATCATGTCCTACATGGACATCGCCCGTGAGGAAGGCGCCGAATTCCTCACCGGCGGTGAGCGTGAAAGCTTCGACCCGGCCTATGATGGGGGCTTCTACATCCAGCCGACCCTGCTCAAGGGCAACAACCGGATGCGCGTCTTCCAGGAGGAAATCTTCGGCCCGGTGGTGGGGGTGACCACCTTCAAGGATGAGGCCGAGGCGCTGGCCATTGCCAACGATACCGAGTTCGGCCTGGGTGCCGGGATATGGAGTCGCGACATCAACGTGGCCTTCCGCATGGGGCGTGGCATCCAGGCCGGACGAGTGTGGACCAACTGCTACCACCAGTACCCGGCGCATGCCGCCTTCGGGGGCTACAAGAAATCTGGCGTCGGACGCGAGACTCACAAGGTGGCGCTGGAACACTACCAGCAGACCAAGAACCTGCTGGTCAGCTATGACACCAATCCCATGGGCTTCTTCTGATCGCCAAGGAAAGGCAATCGATAGCGAGGGGCGCGACACCGGTCGCGCCCCTCGTGTTTGCGTGCTCGCTCAGGCGTTGAAGGCGCTGAGGTCGAGGGGATGGCTATGGCCGAGCCACATCGCGCCCTGGGTATGGTCGAACAGGTCATCGTCGGTGCCCAGGTGCACGAAGACGTCCAGGTCGCCGCGATTGAGCGCCAGCCAGGGCACGAATTCGGCGAAGACCGCCGGGGCGAAGGACAGCTGACAGCTCCATAACGGATGGGGTCCCACCGGGCGCTCGTGAAAGCGCCCCACCTGGATGTCGAAGCGCTCGGCGGCCGCCTCAGCGACCCGCTGCGCCTCGGCCAGGCCGGCGGCATCACGGTAGTAGAGATGGGCATGGTAGTAGCGAATATGGGGGGTATCGAGGGAGCTGGAGTCGGGCATGGGAGCCTCCTGGGCTGAGATACTCCCCAGCCTACCCGACCCGGACCTCATCTTCACTGGGGCATGAACGACGACGGCGACCCAAGGGTCGCCGTCGTGACGAGCGTCAGTCTCAGGCCGGCGAGGCCTCTTCGGGCGGCTCGCCCACCGAGCCGGGCATGGCCTGTACGTTGCCGGTCTTGCCGGCCAGCGCCAGGAAGTGCAGATGGCGTTCGTACTCGGCGAGCACATCACCGATCACCTGACCTCGGGTATAGCCATTGAGGTCCTTGTCCGCGCCGCCTTCCGTCAGATAGACATCGAGGCGCACATAGTAGTCGTCATCCACCGGCAAGAAGCTCGGTGTGCGCAAGCGGTGGGCCCGAACCTGATAGACGAAGCTGGCGGCGTCGTCGAACTCCACCTGCAGCGTCAGATGGGGCAAGGGTTCGCCGTCGACCGTTTCCTCGTTCACCGTCGCCGTTTGGCCTCGACTCTCGAGTTCCTCGGCGAACTGGTGCAGGGCCGGGCGAATGGCATGTTCGATAGTGGCGGCAGCACCGGCGCGGTTGGAAGTGTCCAGAGCTCGGTCCAGACGTTCGCGCCAGTCGCCGCCTGGTGCGGCACCGCTGACATGCTGGCGCGCATCGGCCTTGGTGCTTTCCAGTTTCAGGGCCCGTGTCATGCCGGCCATGATGGCAAAGATCACCAGCGAGAAGGGCACGGCGGTAATCACCACGGCACTCTGCAGGGCCGACAGGCCGCCGGCCATCAGCAGAGCCACGGTGACCAGGCCGATCGCCACCGACCAGAAGATGCGCAGGCGGATCGGGGCATCGTGGTTCACATCGGACAGGATCGACGTGAAGTTCGCCAGTACCAGGGCGCCGGAGTCGGCTGAGGTGACGAAGAACACGATGCCGAGCAGGGTGACCACCGAGGCGGTGATACCGATGTACGGATACTGCTCGAGGAAGGTGTAGATGGTGGTCTGCGGCGAGTTGAGCGCCTCCTGGCCGAGTTCCGCGAGTCCCTGATTGGCCACCATCTCGATGCCGCTGTTACCGAAGATCGACATCCAGGCCATCATGAAGCCGAGCGGGATCAGCAGGGCGCCGATGACGAATTCGCGAATGGTGCGACCACGCGAGATACGGGCCAGGAAGAGGCCGACGAAGGGCGTCCAGGCAATCCACCAGCCCCAGAAGAAGATGGTCCACCAGCCCTTCCACTGCTGGGCATCGGGTCCGGCGAAGGCATAGGTATCGAAGCTCTTGCCGACGAAACCGCTCAGGTAATCGCCGGCGTTGAGCACCAGGGCATCGAGCAGGTGCAGCGTATCGCCCTGAAAGAGCACGAACAGCAGCAGCAGGGCGGCCAGTCCCATGTTGAACTCGGAAAGACGGCGGATGCCCTTCTCCACGCCGGTGACCACCGAGATGGTAGCCAGGATCACTACCAGCACGATCAGCACCACCTGGGTGGAAAGGCTCTCAGGCACGCCGAACATGAAGGTCAGCCCGTAGTTGAGCTGCATCACGCCGATACCCAGGCTGGTGGCGATGCCGAAGACCGTGGAGATCACGGCGGTGATATCGACGGCGCTGCCGATGGGGCCGTGGATGCGTTTGCCGAGCAACGGGAAAAGGGCGCTACGGATGGCCAGCGGCAGGCGATGACGGTAGCTGAAATAGGCCAGTGCCATACCCATCAGCACATACATGCCCCAGCCGGTCAGCCCCCAGTGAAGGAAGGTCTGGGGAACGGCGGCGCGCATCGCCGCGGCGCTCTCCGGTGCCATGTCGGGTGGTGCCAGGTAGTGGGACAGCGGCTCGGCAACGCAGAAGAACAGCAGGTCGATGCCGATGCCGGCGGCGAACAGCATCGAGGCCCAGGAGACCAGCGAGAACTCGGGCCGGGAATGGTCGGGCCCCAGGCGGATGTTGCCGACGCGGGAGCAACCGATGACGATCACGAAGACCAGATAGACCACGGCGGCCAGCATGTAGTACCAGCCGAAGGTATCGTTCACCCAGGCCAGGCCGGCGTCGAAAAAGGCGCCGGCCTCCTCGGTAAACGTCATGGTCAGGATCAAGAAGACCAGGATCCCGGCCACACTGCCGTGAAAGACCGTGGGGTTGATCCGGTCGCGCCTCTCGGGAATGGCATGGTTATCCGACATTCAACATATCCTCCTGCTGTTTTGGTAGCTCTTTTTTGAATGAATGTTCAAATAAAATACGCACATCCTTCGTTGACTGCAAGTCGAATGGCGGAATCGACCGGGTGACGGGGGCTGCAGGAAAAATGTCGGTGTCATGACGCAAGACGCCCGGCACGGGGCCGGGCGTCTTGTGAAGCGTATCGAGCAGTGCGGGAAGGGGAAATCAGCCGTCCATGGGCTCGGGGGGCTTGGGACCGTGGCCATGGTCATGCGGTCGACCGGGGCCATGACCTTCGGGGCGCATGGCGTTGCCAAGCGCCTTCATCTGTTCGTCGTTCAGGTACTCGGACAGTGCTTCATGATGCGACTGGAAGAGGTCTTTCCAGGCTTCGCGGCGCTCCTCGGGACCCTCGAATTCCTGTGCTTTCAGGGCTTTGGCTTGAGTCCGGAATTCATCATGCTGCTTTGCCAGGGCGTCGCGGGTCGCGTCGGAGAGTTCCCACTCGTCGAACAGGGCCTTGACGCGTGCTTCGCGTGCCTGTTGCCGCTCGGCGTGATGTTCTTCACGCATCTGTTGCTTGGCCTTTTCGAGGGCGGCCTTGCCATCGTCCCCGAGGATCTCATCGACCTGTTGGCGGTGTTCGGTACGGAGCTCGTCCATCGACTGGTGATAGGCTTCGCGGGCTTCCTTGAGTTCATCGCGGGTCTGCTGGTCGATACCGGCTCGCTCGAACACTTCCTGACGGATGTCATCGCGGTGATCGCCCGGGTGAGGCGCATGATCGGGAGCGGCATGGGCCGCGAGCGACAGCGGCGCGACGAGAGCGGCCAGTACGGCGGGCATCAGCAGCTTGCGGGAAAGCGATGTGGTCATGAACAGACTCCTTGTGTCCTGAAGTGACACGGTCAGTATTGTCCGCTGGAGTGCAAGGTCGGTGTATCAAGCGTGCAAACACAGAGGAGGCAGGAGGGCAATGATGTTCAATACCCACCCGCAGGGTGTGCGTATCCTTGCCTGGCATTGTCCCGCGAAACAGGAGAGGCGCGATGACGCTCAGCTTGCTGCTTTCCATGTCGGCCTTCGCCCTGGCCGCATCGATATCGCCGGGACCGGTGAACATCGTGGCCCTGTCCGCCGGAACCCGTCACGGTCTGCGCGCCAGCCTGCGGCATGTCGCAGGTGCCTCCCTGGGCTTCACCCTGCTGTTGGTGCTGATAGGGCTTGGCCTGCATGAGCTGCTGACTCGCTGGCCGGGCATCATCGAGGGCGTTCGCTGGGCTGGGGTGGCCTTTCTCGGCTACATGGCGATCAAGCTCGGCATCGACGATGGCCGGCTCGGGGATGACGACAACGCTCGTGGGCCTTCCATGCTGCAGGGGGCGATCATGCAATGGCTCAACCCCAAGGCCTGGCTGGCTTCGCTGGCGGGGATGGGAGCCTATGCCGCCAGTGGCGAGGTCGACCTGATCCTGCGCTTCGCGTTGCTGTATCTGGTGATCTGTTATCTGTCGATCGCCTGTTGGGCCGTGGCCGGCGCCTTTCTGCGGCACTGGCTACGTGATGCGTCCCAGGTACGCCTGGTCAATCGCGTCCTGGCATTGCTGCTGGTGGTCAGTGCCGGTTATCTGGTGGTGGCGGCGAGGTAATGGCCAGGCGTGGTGGCCCGCAGGCGCTTGAAGGTGCGCTGGAAGTGCGCCTGGTCGGCGAAGCCGCAATCGAGCGCGACCTCGGCAATGGGGTGGCCGGCCCGTAGCCTGGCACAACCGAGCTGAATGCGACGGTTGATGAGGAAGGCGTGCGGGGTCATGCCGTAATGGGCCTTGAAGCGGCGCACCAGGTAGGAGCGCGATAGGCCTGCTGCCTGACAGACATCGTCAAGGCCGATGGCCTCTGTGCAGTGGGCATCGATGTACTCCGCCGCGCGTTGCAGACCGAGAGGATGCGCCTCGAGGGGCTGCAGCCGGGGAGCGAGTCGACGCTGCATCTCGACGACCAGTTCGGTGGCCCGGGTTTCCCGGGCCAGGCGTGTGGCATCGGGGGCGAACAGGGTGTCGCAGAGCTTGACGAGCCGTCGATACAGTACCGGATGCCGGCTCGAGCGGGCGGAGAATGCCTGGAAGTCGAGGTGCGCGGGTGCGCCGAGCTCATGCTGCAGGCCGGCCAGCCAGTCGCGGTCGAGATAAAGCATGTCATACGACCAGGGGCGGTCGTCGATGGGGTTGCAGGCATGAACCGCTTCGGGGTTCATGACCACGACCGTACCCGGGGTGACGGTTTCCGTGTGGCCCTGATTCCAGTAGGTGCTGCGCCCTCCGGTGATGGCGCCGATCGAAAAGGTCTCGTGGCTGTGCTTGGCATAGCAGACGCGACGCCCGTCCGTGACCCGGCGTGCCTCGAGAAATGGCAGAGTGGGGTCACGCCAGAAGCGCATGACGTCCCGATGGCGTTCCATATCGCTTTCCCTTGTCTGGAATCTTCAGACTAGCCTCCGGAAAGGACTGGCGCCATTCGTCACTCTTCGGGTTGATACTTGTAGCCCACGCCGTAGACCGAGCGAATGATCTCGCGGTCCGGCCAGATATCGGCGATCTTCTTGCGCAGCTTCTTGACGTGGCTGTCCACGGTGCGTTCGGAGACGATGCGGTGGTCACGGTACATGTGATCCATCAACTGTTCGCGAGAGAAGATGCGGCCGGGTGAGTGCATCATCACCCGCAGAAGCTGGAACTCTACCGCGGTCAGCGCCAGGTCGTGCCCATCGGCCATGGCACACCAGCCATCATCGTCGAGCACCAGGTCGTCGGTACCCGTGTGCCGGTCGGCGTCGGCCGCCCGGCTGCGGCGCAGCACGGCGCGGGCGCGGGCGACCACTTCGCGGGGGCTGAAGGGTTTGCAGATGTAGTCGTCGGCACCGAGCTCCAGCCCCAGCAGGCGATCGACCTCCTCGACCCGGGCGGTAAGCATGATGATGGCCACCCTGGGCCAGCGCTGGCGGATCTCGCGGCACAGGGTCAGGCCATCGGTGCCCGGCAGCATCAGGTCCAGCAGGACCAGCTCGGGCGGTGCCTCCTGGGACTCGAACCAGGGCAGTACCGTATCGCCGTGATCGAGGTGGTGCGTGGCATAGCCGCTGCCTTCCAGGTAATCGGCCACCAGGCGAGCGATCTTGGGTTCATCTTCGACGATCAGGACGCTGTCGGTGGTGATGTGGCTCATGTGTCAGTCCCTCTGAGCTGGTGATCGGTGATGGCCGGAAAGGTCAGCGTCCAGCATAACCCGCCCAGTGCCGAAACGCTGGGTATCATCTCGGCACCATGGGCCCGGGCCAGTGCCATGGCGATGGACAGTCCCAGGCCGCTGCCGCCACTGGCTCGGCTGCGCGACCCCTCGACCCGGTAGAGACGCTCGGTGAGGCGTGGCAGTTCGGCCTCCGACACGCCGGGCGAGCTGTCCTCCCAGCAAAGTTGCCAGGACTCGTCCTGCCGTGCGAGCGTGACCCGCAGGCGGCCGGGCGAGCTGGTATAGGCACAGGTGTTGTCCAGCAGGTTGGTCCAGAGTTGGCGCAGGCGCTGGGTATCGCCGCGAATCCAGGCCGGGCCGTCGATGTCGGTATCGAGCGAGATGTCTTCGTCGGCGAGCCAGCCTTCGGCCTCACCGAGGCGTGATGCGAGGCTGTCGGCCAGATCGAGTGGCGCCAGCTGGACTTCGAGGGCACCGGCATCGCTCTGGGAGAGCAGCCTCAGGTCGGAGACCAGGCGCTCGAGCTGGCCGACCTCCTGGGCCAGCGAGCCCAGGCTGTCCAGGTTCAAGGGACGCACGCCGTCCTGCATGGCCTCGATCTCGCCGCGCAGCACGGCGAGCGGGGTGCGCAGTTCATGGGCGATGTCCGAGACCCAGCGGCTGCGGGCCTCACGGCTGGCTTCCAGCGTGGCGGCCAGGACGTTGAAGTCGTGCGCCAGGTGCGACAGCTCGTCGCCGCCGCGTTCAGTCAGGCGGGTGCTGTAGTCGCCCTCGGTGAGACGTCGAGTGGCCAGCGTCATGCCGCCGGTGCGGCGCCCCAACCACCACGACAGCCCGCCGGCGAGCAGCAGCGACGCCAGGCCCAGAGCGGCGACGATGATCGCCAGGTTGCGGCGTTGCTGGGAGAGGAAGATGCGGTCCATGCGCGCCATGAGCTGCTGAGGCGGCCGGTAGCCCAGGGTACCGACCTGTTCGCCATTGTTGATGATCGGCAGCCAGCGCAGCTCGGCGGCATCCCGGTCGTTGTCCGGGGGCAGGCCGATCACCGGCAGGCCGCGGGCGTCATGCAGCACGAAGTCCCGGGGATCGCCGAGTCGACGTTCGATGCCTTCCGGTGGTGGAGCGTCGCCGGGCCATAGCTGATGGCGAACCAGGTGATGCCAGGCGCGTGGCGACTGTCGGAGCCATTGCCAGTCGCCGCGCCGCGACCACTCGTCGGCGAGACCTTCGGCCAGTGTCTCGGCGCGGCGGGTCTGGGTGCGGTCGAGGTATTCGATGAAGCCCTGGTCGAGGCTGCGCGATACGGCGATGAACACCAGCCCCGCGATAGCCACGTTGACCACCAGAATGATCACGAACAGCTTGATGCCGAGTCGCGAGAAGGAGGGGCGGAAGGAGCGCATACGCGGGGATTCCTCGGGCAGGGAGCATCGCCTCAGGATACCGTCACGGGGAGCCGGCATCGTGCAATCCCGGTGAAAGTCGTCGGCTGATCAGGGACAACTGTCGCCGACGACCAGCTCGGTGTGCAGCAATTGGGCTCGGGGTGTCTCCAGTCCGAGGATCATGCGGGCCGCGACACGCCCTTTCTCGACGCTGTCCTGGCGCATGGTGGTCAGGCGTGGGGATCGGTACTGGCCTTCGGCGATGCCGTCGAAACCGGTCAGGCGAAGGTCCTCGGGAACGCGCAGGCCGCGTTGTTCGGCCAGGGTCAGGGCGGTGAGCGCGATGCGGTCGGACATGCACAGCAGTAGATCCGGCCGCTCGTCATCGGGAAGATCGAGGATGGAGGCGATCACCGGGGCGCAGACGTCATGGGTATTCTCCTCGATATTCCACATCGGCACCGAGGTCGGATCGATGCCGTGCTCGTCGAGGGCACGATGAAAGCCGGTGAGCCGCGAACGCGTGATGGTGCGATCGGCCGGAAGCAGTTCCTGGTCGGGGGCGACGCGATCGTTACAGGGGTGCTTGGTGAGCCGCAGGTTGATGATGCCGGGACGCCGCGACGATGTCTTCAAGGCATGGCTGGCGATGGCATAGCCGGCCGGTTCGTTGTCGATATGCACCGTCGGGTAGCCCTCGAGGCTGAAGTCCACTGCCACCAGGGGGCGCTGGTCCGGCAGCGGCAGGTCGTCGAGCAGCATCAGGCTCGGCATCAGGCCGTAGACGATGAAGCCGTCCGCGATACTCGACGAGCCGGGGACCTGAGAGGCATTTTTGCGGCCCGAGAGCAGCAGCATGGTATGGCCGTGCGCGTCGAGCACCTCGGCGATGCCCGACAGCAGCTCGCTGGCCACCGCATCGTTCAGGCTGTAGGTCAGGCTTTCTGCCAGAATCACCGCAATGATCCGCGAACGACCGGTGCGCAGGCTGCGTGCCTTGGCGTCGGGGCCGCGATAGCCCAGCTGCTTGGCTTCGTTGAGGATGCGTTCGCGCAGCAGCGGCGAAAGCTGGTCGGGGCGGTTGAAGGCGTTGGAGACGGTCGCCGTGGAAACGCCGAGCTTGGCGGCCAGCTCCTTCAAGGTGATGCGGCGGGGCAGTGAGGACACTTTCGTTTCCCTGCTAAGTGCTTCGTTGTCTAGGATACCGGTCTTCCGTTCCCCGGGACAGTGTGGCCATTCCAGCCGGGGCTCGATCTGCCGGGCGAGCAGTGATCGATACACGTCTCGCCCGACGGAGGCCCCTGGGAGCGTGTCGTCCGTGGGGGGGCCTGACAGCGGGGATGACGGCAGCCCCGGCCGAAGATGCACCGACCGGGCGAGGGACATGACCTTACCAGTCGCGGCGACCGAGACGCTCGAGTTCACGACCCAGTTGGCGGACGGCAGTGGCACCGTCCAGCTCGCCGGAGAGCACCCGGTGAGTATGGTTGAAGAAAGCGTTGGAGACTCGCGCATAGGCGTCGCCGGTCACGGTGGCGGGTCGCGCTACGCCATTGGTCAGGGTCTCGTAGATATCGCTCATGGAAGGGTTGCTGGCCAGCACTTGCTCGTCCTGGTAGAGCGACTCGATGGTCGGGTTGCGGCCCATTTGGACGGCGTGGGCCTTCTGCTGCTCCTGAGAGGTGATGAAAGCGACCAGCTCGGCGGCCAGTTCGGGATGCTCGGAATAGCGCGAGACGGCGAAGTTCCAGCCGCCCAGCGTTGCCTTCGACTCGCCCTCGGGACCGTGAGGTAGCGGCGCCATTCCGACCTTGCCGGCCACCTCGCTGCCGTCGCCGTTGGCCAGCGACCAGACGTAGGGCCAATTGCGCAGGAACAGGGCGTTGCCGGACTGGAAGATACCGCGGGTCTCTTCCTCGGTGTGGTTCAGCGCGCCTTCCGGCGAGATGGTGCCGATCCAGGAGGCGGCCAGGTCCAGGGCCGCGGCGGCACGGGGATTGTCGATGGTCACTTCGCCCTTTGCGTCGACGAGGGTGCCGCCGCCGTGGCTCGCCACCCATTCCAGGGCGTTGCAGGTCAGCCCCTCGTAGGCCCGGCCCTGGAAGCTGAAGCCCCAGAAGTCGTCGTTGCCGGCCTCGCGCTCGGCGGCCTGAATGTCGGTGGCGGTATCGGTCAGCTCCTGCCAGGTCTCGGGAACCTCGTGGCCGTATTTCGCGAGCAGGTCCTTGCGATAGTAGAGCACGCCGGCGTCGGTGTACCAGGGCATGGCCACCAGGCGGTCGTCGATGGTGTTGTTGTCGATCAGCGCCGGGAAGAAGTCGTCGGCGATGTCATCCGGCAGGTACTCGGAGAGGTCCACCAGATGGTCGTCGAGCATGCCCGGCCAGACGATGTCGACCATCAGCACGTCGACATCGCTGGACTCGCTACCCAGCAGTTGCTGGTAGAGCGAGAGTTTTTCGGTGGGGCTGTTTGGCGTGGAGACGACCTTCACGGTATTGCCGGTCTGTTCGGCCCACTGCTGGGCAGCGATCGGACAGTAGTCGGAGGTGTCGCCGGCGCCGCAGGCGATGGCGATCTCCGCTGCCAGAGCATTCTGGGCGATCAGAGTCGAGCCGCCCAACAGAAGCCCGGCGAGCAGGCGATGGTGGGCAGGCGAAAGGTGAAACGATGTTTTCATGGGCTACCTCATCTTGTTTGTCGTTGTTGGGGCTTCCATCCCGCCTCCAGGGCGTATCGGGTAGGTGTCGAACGTGTCGCGGCCCGGCAACCGCCGTGTACGGGGCAGGGCCGGCGGTATTGGTGGAATCAGGCCGCCTGGCGTTGCCTGGCGAGGCCGAGGGCCTGGTCGGCGGTGTCGAACAGGTGAACGTGCTCGAGCTCGGGCACCAATGCCACCCGCTGGCCGATCTCCCAGCGGCTGGGGGCTTCGCTGCGATGGATCAACAAGGTGTCGCCGGCCTTGGGCTCCAGATAGACGTAGACCTCGTTGCCCAGGTACTCGACGTTGACGATCTCGAAGGCGTTGTCTCCCTGGGCCTCGGCCAGGCTCAGGTGCTCGGGACGCACGCCAAGGCTCAGGCCAGTGCCGCGGGACTGGCCACCGGCATCCTGGGGCAGGGTCAGCTCGCCGAGGCCCGGTGCCTTGATCCTGCAGCCCTCGTCATCGCCGCCGAGGAGTTCGGCCGGCATGAAATTCATGGTCGGCGAGCCGATGAAACCGGCGACAAATCGCGTGGCCGGCCGCTGGTAGAGCTCCTGGGGGCTGCCGACCTGCTCGACGCGGCCATCGCGCAGCACCACGATCTTGTCGGCCAGCGTCATGGCTTCGACCTGATCGTGGGTGACGTAGACCATGGTGGAGCCCAGCCGGTGGTGCAGGCGGGCGATCTCATTGCGCATCTGCACGCGCAGCGAAGCGTCGAGGTTGGATAGCGGCTCGTCGAACAGCAAGATGCGCGGTTCACGGGCCATTGCCCGGCCCATGGCCACCCGCTGGCGCTGGCCGCCGGAGAGTTCCTTGGGCTTGCGATGCAGCAGCTCCTCGAGTTGCAGGATACGGGCGGTGGCCATCACCCGATCCTCGACGGTCTCGTTGGCCATCTTGGCCAGCTTGAGGCCGAAGGCCATGTTCTCGTAGACCGACATGTGCGGGTAGAGCGCATAGGACTGGAACACCATGCCCACACCGCGCTCGCGGGGCGGCAGGTCGTTGACCACGTCATCGGCGATCCTGAGTTCGCCGTCGGTGATCGACTCGAGTCCGGCGATCAGCCGCAGCAGAGTCGACTTGCCGCAGCCCGAGGGACCGACGAAGACCACGAATTCGCCATCGCCGATCCGAAGGTCGACATCCTTGATGATGTGGGTATGACCGAAGACCTTGTTGAGCTTGTCGAGCGTCACGCTTGCCATCTGGCGACTCCTCGCCGGCCCATCGGGGGCCGGCCTGCTTGGTGTTGTGTTATCGATCGATCTGGATAAAGGCGGCCTGGTAGGGCGGCAACTGCAGCATCGTGCCCTCCAGGGTGGTAGTGAAACCGTGGCCGTCGAGCGGTGTGCCGGTTTGCGGCAAGGTGGCCTGCCGGGTATCGCCGTCGAGGTTGAACACGCAGAGGAGCCGCTCATTGCCCTTCTCGCGGATAAAACCGAGCAGTTCCTTGCCGACGTCGACCAGTTCGAGATCGCCGTCGAACAGGGCTGGATGGGCGCGGCGAAAGGTCAGCAGACGGCGAGTGGCGGCCAGAACCGAAGTGCTGTCGTCCTGTTGGCGTGACACGGCGCACGGCAGGTGACTCGCTTCGACCGGCAGCCAGGGTTCCACTCCCTCGGCGGTGAAGCCGCCATGCTCCGTTTGCTCCCAGGGCAACGGTGTGCGACAGCCGTCGCGACCCTTGAACTCCGGCCACAGTACCTTGCCGTAGGGGTCCTGAAGACGTTCGAAGGGCACCTCGGCTTCGGGCAGGCCGAGCTCCTCGCCCTGATAGAGGCAGACACTGCCGCGCAGCGACAACAGCATCGCCAGGGCCACCTTGGGATAGGCGACCGGATCCTTGCCGGCTCCCCAGCGGGTGGCGCTTCTTACCACGTCGTGATTGGAGAGTGCCCAGCACGGCCAGGCATCGCCGGCCAGCCGCTGGAAGCGTTCGAGCACCTCGTGGATGTAGGCAGGCGAATGGGCCGTGTTGAGCAGGTCGAAGGTGTAGGCCATATGCAGCTTGTTGCCGCCGGCGGTGTATTCGGCCATGCGCTCGAGCGGATTGTCGTCACCGATCTCGCCGACGGTGGTGGTGCCGGGAAACTCGTCCATCAGTGCGCGCAACTCGCGCAGGAAGTCGAGGTTTTCCGGGCGACTCAGGTCATGGACGTGGCGCTGCCAGGTATAGGGGTTGCTGTCCGGCGCGCCGAGCGTCTTGGCCTCGCCGGCGGGCACTGGCGGGTTGTCGCGCAGTTCGGCGTCGTGAAAGTAGAAGTTGACGGTGTCCAGGCGGAAACCGTCGACGCCGAGCTCCAGCCAGAAGCGCATGTTGTCGAGCTGGGCTCGGCGAACCTCGGGATGGTGGAAGTTGAGGTCCGGCTGGCTGGCCAGGAAGTTGTGCAGGTAGTACTGCTGGCGACGCGAGTCGAAGGTCCAGGCCGAGCCGCCGAAGATCGACAGCCAGTTGTTGGGTGGCGTACCGTCGGGCTTGGGGTCGGCCCAGACGTACCAGTCGGCGCGGGCGTTGGTGCGATCGGCGCGACTCTCCTGGAACCAGGGATGCGCCTCCGAAGTATGGCTGATCACCTGGTCGATCATCACCTTGAGGCCCAGCTCATGGGCGCGGGCCAGCAGTGCCTTGAAGTCGTCGAGGGTGCCGAACATCGGGTCGACGTCGCGGTAGTCGCTGACGTCGTAGCCGAAGTCGGCCATCGGTGAAGTGAAGAAGGGCGACAGCCAGATACCGTCGACGCCGAGGCTTGCCACATAGTCGAGCTTGTCGGTGATGCCAGGCAGGTCGCCGATGCCGTCGCCGTTGGCATCCATGAAACTGCGTGGATAGATCTGGTAGATGACGCCGCCGCGCCACCAGGTCAGGTTGTCTTGCATGGTCTTGTTCATCGATGGCATGTGGCTTATCCCTTGACGGCGCCGGCCGTGAGACCGGAGACGATGCGTTTCTGGAAGATCATCACCAGGATGACCAGCGGCACGGTGACGGTGACCGAGGCGGCCATGATCGGGCCCCAGGGCAGCTCGTGCTGGCTGCCACCGGAGATCAGAGCGATGGCGACCGGTACGGTGCGCTGGTCGTCGGTGAGGGTGAAGGTCAGGGCGAACAGGAACTCGTTCCAGGCGGCGATAAAGGCCAATAGCCCCGTCGTGGCCATGGCCGGCCACATCAACGGCAGAAACACCTTGGTGATGGTGATCCAGGGCGTGGCGCCGTCCATGATCGCCGCCTCTTCCAGTTCCATGGGTAGCTGTCGCATGAAGGTCGTCAGCACCCAGACGGTGAAGGGCAGAGTGAAGATGGTGTAGCTCAATATCAGCCCGCCCGGGTTGTTGTAGAGGTTCAGCGTTCGGATGACCTCGAACAGTCCGGAGAGCACCGCCACCTGGGGAAACATCGACACGCCGAGGATCGTCAGCATCACCGTGGTGCGGCCGCGGAAGCGCACCCGGCCCAGGGCATAGGAGGCGGTGATGCCCAGCAGCAACGCAATGGCCACCACCGACAGCGAGACGACGATGGAGTTGAAGACGGCGCGTACGAAGCTCTTCTGGGTGAAGATCTGCACATAGTTGCTGAAGTCCAGTGAGGACAGCCAGAAATCGACGCGAAACAGCTCGCTGGAGGGTTTCAGCGAGGTGATTACTGCGTAGTAGAAGGGGAAGATGGCGTAGACCAGTACGATCGCGATCAGGGCGTAGAGGCCGACGCGCTTGGCGAGCTTTATCAGTTGATACTGGTTCATTGATCGACTCCCAGTTGACGGCGGCCCAGGTAGAGGTAGATGACCACGGCCAGGGCGATGATCAGGAATAGCAGGGTGGAAGCGGCGCTGCCGTAGCCCACGTCCTGAAACTCCACCAACTGCTGGCGGGCATAGATCGACATGGTCATGGTGCTGGTGGAATTGGAAGTCAGCACATAGATCACGTCGAACACGCGCAGGGCGTCGAGCAGGCGAAAGATCACCGCTACCAGCAGCGCCGGGGTGATCAGTGGCAGAGTCACGCGGAAGAACACCTTGACCGGATGGATGCCATCGACCTCGGCAGCCTCGTAGCAGTCCCTGGGCAGCATCTGCAGGGCGGCCAGCACCAGCAGGGCGACGAAAGGGATGGTCTTCCAGACGTCGACCATGATCACCGCCCACATGGAGAGGTCGGCATCGGCGGTCCAGGCCAGGGGCGCGTCGATCAGCCCCAGAGCCATCAGGACGTGGTTGATGATCCCGAACTGGTCGTTGAGCATCCAGGCCCACATCTTGGCCGAGACGATGGTCGGGATGGCCCAGGGAATCAGCACTGCCGCCCGCACCAGCATGCGGCCCTTGAATTCAGCGTTGAGCAGCAGGGCGACGATGATGCCGAACACCACCTCCAGCGAGACCGATACCAGGCTGAAGTAGACGGTATTCCACACCGAGTTCCACCACACCGGGTCGGTGAGCAGGCCATACCAGGCGCCGTCGTCGTAGACCAGATAGTTCTCGAAGCCGATCAGCGCCGCGCCGGCGGTATCCGATAGCGAGGCATCGGTGAGACTCAGATAGAAGGTGCGCAGAAGTGGCCAGCCGGCGACCAGGGCCAGCGCGACCAGCATCGGTGCGAGAAAGGTCCAGGCGGCGCGGACTCGCTGACGACGCACCTTGGTGCCGCGGTAGCCCGCCGGGTTGCGCCGCGCTGCCTGGGGGGCCTGTTCGGTGACGGGAGTCGACATGGAGATCTCCTGAGTTACCAGCGACGACGCTTGATGCGCGAGAGCTCGCTGTCCAGATCGGAGACGGCCTCGGCGCCGCTCTGGTTGCCGGACAACACCTCATGCACGGCGTTGAAGAAGCCGTTGCTGACCCGGCCGTAGTTGTCGCCGGTGACGGCGGAGGGGCGAGCCACGGCGTTGGTGAAGGTGTCGTAGAGGGTGCCGAAGAAGGGCACCGCTTCGAGCACCTCCTCGTCCTTGTAGAGCGACGTGAGGGTGGGGTTGTAGGCCGCCTCGATGGCGCGTCGTTTCTGTTCGGCCTCACCGGTCAGGAAGGCCACCAGCTCGGCGGCGAGATCGGGATGCTCGCTGTACCTGGAGACGGCCAGGTTCCAGCCGCCCAGGGCAGCGGCGCTGTCGCTATCCGGCCCGTGGGGCAACTTGACCACGCCGACCTTGCCGGCCACCTCGCTGTCCTCGCTCTGGGCCAGTGACCAGGCGTAGGGCCAGTTGCGCATGAATACGGCATTGCCGGACTGGAAGATGCCGCGGGCCTCCTCCTCGGTGTAGTTGAGCACGCCCTGCGGGGCGATCTCGCCGATCCAGCTCGCGGCCAGGTCCAGCGCCGCGGCGGCATTCTCGTTGTCGATGGTGATCTCGCCGTCAGCGTCGACGAGGGTGCCGCCGCCCTGGCTGGCCACCCACTCGAGGGCATTGCAGGTCAGTCCTTCGTAAGCGCGGCCCTGGAAGACGTAGCCCCACATCTTGTCGTTGCCGGCCTCGCGCTCGGCGGACTGGATCTCGGTGGCGATGTCAGTCAGTTGCTGCCAGGTCTCGGGTGGCTCGACACCATGCTGCTCGAGCAGGTCCTTGCGGTAGTAGAGCACGCCGGCGTCGGTGAACCAGGGCATCGCCACCAGCCGGCCGTCGACGGTGTTGTTGGCGACGATGGTCTCGAAGTGACCGGCGGCGGCGTCCTTGCCGAGCGTTTCCTGGAGGTCGAGCAGGTGGTTGGCCAGCAGTCCTGGCCAGACCACGTCGATCTGCAGCACGTCGATATCGTCGGAGCGTGCCGACAGGATCTGCTGGTAGAGTGACAGCCGTTCGGTGGAGGAATTGGGCGTGGAGACGATCTCCACCTCATGGCCGGTTTCGGCCTCCCAGGCCTCGACGCCCTGCTCGCAGAGCGCAAGTTCGGCGCCTACCGCGCCACAGGAGATGGTCAGGTCAGCCGACAGGGCCGGGGTAGCACTCACGGCGCCCAGCAGAGCGAGGCCGGAGGCGATCAGGGGCTGGCGTTGCATGGCATTACCTCAGTCGCTTGTTGTTGTAGCGCTTGTTGTAGAGCATCGTCTTAAACGATTAAGACATGATGTTCAGTTAAGCGATGCAGGAACGGCTCCGCAACCTAGACTTTCGTCGCGAATACCGGGCAGATAAATGTACGATCTTGTTTGTTTACTATTTTTTCTGCTCATTCTTTATGGTTTAGACGTAAGTCGTGTTTTTTTTACGTCATGTTGTGACTAGTGTCTGAAACGATTAAGTCTCGATGTGCGCCATATCGATCGTCTTCGTGCCGGCAAGCCTGGCAGGCGTCACCGGACGAAATCCTTCGCGACAACAACAAAGGCATTATCACGATGACATTTCCGACCCCACGCCCGCGCAAGTCACTGCTCGTCATGGCCGTCGCCACTGCCATGAGCACCAGTGGCCTGGTCAGTGCTCAGACGACCAGCGATCTCGAGGCTCGGCTGGCCGAGCTGGAACAACGCATCATTGCCGCCGAGCAGCGTGCTGCGGCTGCCGAACGACGTGCCGACCAGGCCGAGCAGGAGGTGGCTCAGGAGCAGGCTGCCGGTGCTTCAACCGACAGCCGGGACATCGAGTCACGGCTCGCCAAGGTGGAGCGACACGCCAGTGGTGAAGAAGGCTTCTCCTTCAACGCCTATGCCCGTTCGGGGCTGCTGATCGGTGAGAACGGCAAGAGCACCGAGGGTGGCCCCTACTTGACGCCTGCTGGGCAGCAGGGCGGTGCCGTGGGACGTCTGGGCAACGAGCCGGATACGTACGCCGAGGCGGTTCTCAACTACAAGATGCGCTTCGATAACGGCGCCAAGGCGAAGTACACCACCATGATCGCCGATGGCGTCACCACCAGTAATGACTGGACATCCGACGAATCGAGTCTCAACGTGCGTCAGGTCTATGCCGAGTTCAGCGATCTGCCAAGCTTTACCGGTGCCTTCGAGAATGCCTCCATCTGGGCAGGCAAGCGCTTCGACCGCGACAATTTCGATATTCACTGGCTCGATAGCGATTTCATCTTCCTGGCCGGTACCGGTGGCGGTATCTACGACATGCAGCTTGCCGACAACTGGAAGTCGAATCTGTCCGTTTATGGCCGCAGCTTCACCGACTTTCCGGTCGATAGCCATAATCCAGCCGAAGAGTCCGGCAGTACCGACAACTTGATCCTCACGACCAATAATTACTTCGGTAACTGGCAGTGGATGCTCAGCGGCATGAATGCCACCGACAACGATGAGCGTCTGACCGAAGGCAACATCAGCGCCGCGGATAATGGCGTACACACCATGGTGGCCTATCATGGCGACAGTTTCTTCGGCCTGGGTGACGGTAACTTCAAGGCGGCGGTGATGCATGGCCAGGGGCTGGGTGCCGAGACCAAGAGCATCGGTTCCAACGGCAACTTGAGCGAGGATGCCACCGCGACACGCCTGGGCCTTTATGGTACCACCTACCTGGCGCCCAACTGGCGCGTGGCGCCGGCGATTCTGGCTGAAACCAGCGAAGACCGTTACGTCGAGGGTGACCAGTATGACTGGGCAACGTTCAATGTTCGCCTGGCCAATGAGCTGACCGAAAACTTCGAGATGCAGTATGAAGGCAGCTACCAGTGGATGGATATCTCGCCCGAAGGCTTCGGCGGCAACAATGCCGTGGAAGGGGATTACACCAAGCTGACCATCGCACCGACCTTCAAGCCGGAGGTGGGAGGCTTCTGGAAGCGTCCGGAGATCCGGGTGTTCGCCTCCTGGAGCGACTGGGACGAAGCACTCAACGACTACTCGGCGGACGATGCCTTCGGTAGCGACGGCTTCACCGGCGGCGAGTGGGCCTTCGGTGTGCAGTCGGAAGTCTGGTTCTAGGAACTTGAGCCGTTTGGTTGTGATGCCTTGCCCGCGCCTTGCGCGGGCTTTTTGTCTTAGAGCGTCAGCAGAAACAGGATCAACGGCGGCGAGAGCAGCGAGAGGATGAAGCCGCTGACCACGGCGACCGGCACGCAGGCAACACCGCCGTGCTGCTGGATCACCGGGAGAGTGAAGTCCATGGAGGTGGCACCACCATAGCCGATGGCCAGGGCGGCATGACGTTGGATGACCAGCGGAATCAGCACGAAGGCGACGAGTTCACGGAACAGGTCGTTGAGAAAGGCGATGCCGCCGAGCAGCGGCCCGAGCTGGTCGCCGATCAGGATGCCGGACAGCGAATACCAGCCGAAGCCGGCCGCCATGGCCAGCCCCTCGCTCCAGCGCAGGTCGAGCAGCGGGGCGGCCAGTAGTCCGCCGATCAGCGAGCTTGCCGCCAAGACGCTGGCGATGGCCAGGCCGAAGCGGTTGAGCAGGATCTGCCTGAGCGGCATGCCGGAGTTCCTGAGCTGGCAACCGATCAGGGCGAGCAGGGCGTAGAGCACCCATTCGGACAGCGTCTCGGCCCAGGCGAACAAGGGCTCGCCCAGTGGTCCTCCGGCGACCAGGCCGAGGATGACGCCGGCCAGCACCATGCCGATCAGCGACAGCGAGCCTGCCATGGCGGCCAGCTTGCTGGTGGGGGCGTCCGCCACTGCCCGGGAGGCATCGACTTCGAGACGTAGGCGACGCGACAGCCAGGCCAGGGCCGTCAGGTTGCAGGCCGAGATCACGGCGCACAGCAACAGCGATTGGCCGCCCAGTTGCGCCAGCTTGCCACCCAGGTCGTCGAGGCCGGCCAGGCCGATGCCCATCAGCAGCAGGATCACGTAGATGGAAACGTTGACGCCCCGGTTGATCCCGGCCATGAGCCCCGTGTGGCGAACGCGCACCAGATAGCCGAGCACCAGGGGGAGCAGGACGATCAACAGGCCACTCAACATCGCGATTTTCCTTCCTTGGATAGATACGCCGCCGGCCTCGAGTCTGCCGGCAAATCCCCCACTCTAGGCGTTTTCGTTACCTGGCGGAAGGCCGCGGGTCAGGGAGCGTTTAGGTGGGTGAGCGTCAGGTGGCTGCGCCGCTCGCCATCGCGGTAGTAGCCCATGGACAGCAGCAGGCCCGGCATTCGGGGGAGGAAGTCGAAGACCAGGCGACGATCCGGCTCGCCCGGCTCGGTCACCTCCACGCGCAGCGCCTCGAACCGACCTGCGGGGAGTTCCAGCATCTCGCGTCCCGTCACCCGGTAATCGACGCGCTCCTCGCGCCCGCGATGGTCGAGATAATGCACTCGGCACTCCGAGGTGCAGTCCCCGTCGATGGCCTGCCGCGACAGGGAGAACAGGGCGCTCTGGCGGTCCAGCCAGGTCTGCAGGGCGTCGCGTTCGAGTCGATAGGAGCGCTGGATGCCCAGCAGCGAGTAGCCGGAGGCGTAGTAGAGCGATTGAACTTGGCCGTCCTCGTCGAGACGGAAGCGGCCCATCTCATGACCGCTGATGCCCGGCAGCTTGGTACTCATCTCGCTCTGCCAGCCGATGCCGGTGCGCTGCAGCTGATGCTGAATGTCGGCGTCGGGCCAGCCTGCCACCTGCAGGTGATAGCGGGCATCGAAGGGCTGCGGTGGCGTTGCGGCCGTGGCGGAACCGGCAAGCAGCAGGAGCAATGGCAGCAGCCACGAGGGGCGTAGCGGCAAGGCAGGCATGAAAGGTCCTCTCGGTGTCGACAGCCCTGGGAACGCGAAGGGAGACGCGGGGTTCCCGAGGATAGGTAGAACCGGCGGCTATGGCCAGCTTCATGCGGTTCGCCTGGCTGCGCTCGTCGCCTCGGCGAACATGACCTATGCTGGCGGCAGTAGCGCCACTCCAATCACTCAGGAGGTTCATCCCCATGGCCAGGTTACTGCTCATCGCCGGCGATTTCGTCGAGGACTACGAGATCATGGTGCCCTTCCAGGCCTTGCAGGCCATGGGCCACACGGTCGACGCCGTGTGTCCGGACAAGCGCGAGGGCGACCGGATCCGTACCGCCATTCACGATTTCGAAGGTGATCAGACCTATACCGAGAAGCCCGGACATGACTTCATTCTCAATGCTACCTTCTCCGAGGTGTCGGCGGCCGACTACGACGGCCTGGTGATTCCCGGCGGGCGTGCCCCGGAGTACCTGCGCCTGGACGAGCGTGTCCTCGAAGCGGTGCGTCACTTCTTCGAGCATGACAAGCCAGTGGCCGCCATCTGCCATGGCGCCCAGCTGCTGGCCGCCGCCATCTCCCTGTCGGGATTTCGTGTCTCGGCCTACCCGGCCTGCGCACCGGAGGTGTCCCTAGCCGGTGGCGACTATGCCCAGATCGAGGTCGATCAGGCCATCACCAGCGGCAAGCTGGTGACCGCCCCGGCCTGGCCTGCACATCCGGCCTGGCTGGCGCGCTTCAACGAACTGCTGTAAGCCGCCGGTTCCGATGGCCCCGGTCGTTCGGCTCAGCGCCGGGCCGAGAGGGCCTCGCTGAGCGTTACCGGGTAATTTCCGTCGCCTGGGGCAAGCTGGGTCAGGCTTTCCGGAAGGCGCTGCCGGGTCTGTGCCACGCGTTCCCGGGCGGACTCCGCCAGTGCCATGGTCTGAGGATCGGGTTGGCCCTGCGTCACGCTGCGCACCAGCAGTGGTGAGCCATCGAGTTGCTCGTCGCGGCCGGCGATGGTGTCGCCAGCGAGGCGCCCGGCGGCGTCGACATGGCGATAGACCTGCTTGCGCCCCGGCAGGTTGGCCTTGCCCGGCGAGTGCTTGATGCGCGGCTCGCCGGCGTATTCGACCAGCTTGTAGGAGAGATCGATGACCGGGGCATCGGCCGAGGCGCCCAGCTGGGTGCCGACGCCGAAGGCATCGATAGGGACGTCGGCGGCGAGCAGGGCATCGATGGCGTGCTCGTCCAGGCCACTGCTGGCGACGATCTTCACGTCGTCGAGGCCGGCCTCATCGAGCAGTTGGCGGGCGCTGCGCGCCAGTTCCTCGAGGTGGCCCGAATCGAGCCGGATGGCGCCGATGCTCAGGTCGGGTTCCTCGTGCAGCAGGGCGATGACCTCGCGTACGCCCGCCAGGGTGTCATGGGTATCCACCAGCAGGGTGGTGCCCGGCATGTGGCGGGCAAAGGCCCGAAAGGCCTCGCGTTCGCTGTCGTGGGCGAGGATATAGCTATGCGCCATGGTGCCGTTGAGGGGCAGGTCGTGGCGCAGGCCGCCGAGAACGTTGCTGGTACCGGCCAGCCCGGCGGTGCGATAGGCACGCACGCCACGCACCGCGGCATCCACGCCGTGCATGCGACGCAGGCCGAAGTCGACCACCGGTCGGCCGCGGGCGGCCATGACCAGCCGTATCGCCTTGGAGGCCAGCACCGTCTCCAGCTGCACCAGGTTCATGATCAGGCTCTCGAGTAGCTGGGCCTGGGCGATGGGCGCATCGACTTCCAGCAAGGGCTCGTTGGCGAAGACTGGCGTGCCTTCCGGGAGGGTCCAGATGTCGCCCTCGAAGCGCCAGTTGGCCAGCCAGTCGAGGAAGGCGTCATCGAAGCGTCCGGTCTCGGCCAGCCGCGCGATGGCGCGCTTGCCGAAGCGTAGCCGGCTGACGAGTTCGGCGGCGTGCTGCTGGCCACAGGCGAGCATGAAGCGTCGTTCGGCCGGCAGGCGACGGAAGAACAGGCTGAAGGTCGCCTGATCGTCCATGCCTTCGCGCCAGTAGGCCTGGGTCATGGTCAACTGGTAGAGATCGGTGAGCAGCGCCAGCTCGTCTTCTTCCACCGTCAGTGGGGCGGTCATCGGCATAGTTCGGCACCGGCATCGGAGAGGGTCTCGCGGCAGGCCTCGATGGCATCGGGGTCCACGGCCGCGCTCAAGTCTTCGAGAAGGCGCGTGGCGAAGCCCTCGCGCAGTGCATCGAGGGTCGTGGCCTTGACGCAGACATCCAGTGCCAGGCCACAGACCGTGACGCGTTCGACCCCGCGCTCGCGCAGGTAGTTGCCGAGCCCGGTGTCGTCGAAGGCAGAATAGGCGTCGCGATCGAAGGCGGTGGCCTTGCTGACGCGTATGGTCGTGTCGGGTAGCGCCAGCTCGGCGTGGAAGGCGGCGCCGGGCGTGTCCTGCACGCAGTGCACCGGCCAGGGGCCGCCTCGATGGGCGAAGCTGACGTGGTCCACCGGATGCCAGTCCCGGGAGGCGACGATCAGGGCGCCGGCCCGCCGGGCCTCGGCCATCTCAGCGTTGATGCCCGGGACCAGGGCGTTACCGCCGGCCACGGCCAGGGCGCCGCCCGGGCAGAAGTCATTCTGCATGTCGACCACCAGCAGTGCGTCGCGGCGATCATAGTCTTGAGTGACCTGAGACATCGCGCACCTCCTTCACGGGGAGTCGGTGGGTGACACCTGCGAAGGCGTCGGTATCGCTTTCGCTATTCATCAGCGTACCGCGTGCGGGGGCATTCGTGTAGGTCGTGGCCTCAGTAGCCGGCGTCCGGATCGATGGTCGGCTGGGGCGTACCGCTTTCGAAGGCCCGGATGGCTTCGGCGACCTGGTCGACGGCATCGCCCAGTGGGGTGGGGCCGGCCATGTGCGGTGTGATCAGGATGCGGGGGTGCCGCCACAGCGGGCTGTCCTCGGGGAGAGGTTCCACCGGGAAGGCGTCGAGCAGGGCTCCACGCAGTTGTCCCGCGTCCAGCGCTTCGAGCAGGGCGTGTTCGTCGATCAGCGAGCCACGCCCGGGATTGATCAGGCTGGCGCCTTCGGGCAGCAGCGCCAGGGTTCGCGCGTCGATGAGGTGTCGGGTCGCGGCGGTGCCGGGCAGCAGCAGTACCAGGCTGCGTATCTGGCCAAGCAGGGTATCGAGCCCTTCGTCGCCATGGTGGCAGGTCACGTCGTCGAGCTGCTTGGGCGAACGGCTCCAGCCATGCACCGGAAAGCCGTCGGCGGCCAGGGTCGTGGCGACCTTGGCGCCAATGGCGCCGAGCCCCAGCACGCCGACCGGCCAGTCCGCCTTGTCCGTCATGGGTCGTTCGCGCCATTCCGTGGCGGCTTGCTGGCGGGCGTAGCGATCGAAGTCGCGCTGGAAATGCAGCACTCCGTAGCGGACGTAGTCGGCAATCGGGCCGGCCATGCCGGCGTCGCGCAGCTTGACGATGGGGATGTCGCGGGGCAGGGCGGGGTTGTTCAGCAGGGCATCGACGCCGGCGCCGAGGTTGATGATGCCCTTGAGCCGGTCGAGTTCGGCGAGCAGCTCGGCGGGAGGCTGCCAGGCCGCCAGGTAGTCGATGTCCCGGTGCTGTCCCACGCCTGCTTCGCTGGTCAGGATCTCGACACCCGGCAGGCGTCGGGCGAGGGCGTCGCACCATTCGTCGGCACGGTCGTGATGGACGAGTACGCGCGTCATGTCCTGCTCCTGCTGGCTAGTAGACGAATTGCATCATGGGGGGGGGCGCCTCGTCGAGCAAGGTGACCAGGCGCTGGAGGCCTTCCTCGAAGCGCTCGATGTCGGGCTCGGCACCGACGCTCAGGCGTACCCGCCGCGGGGCCGCCGTCTGTTCCACCATGAAAGGTACGGCGGTGGTGATGGCCACGCCTTCCTGTTCGGCCTGTTGCTGGAGTTCCTCGGTGCGCCAGGCAGTAGGCAAGGCCAGCCAGACATGCAGGCTGGTGGGGCGGGCGGTGTGTTCGTGACCGCTCAACAGGCGAGTGGCCAGTCGCTGGCGTTCGGCGAGCAGCTCGCGCTGTTCGCGGGCCAGGCTTTCTAGGGTGTCGTCGGCGATCCAGGCATCGGCGATCTCGAAGATCAGTGGCGTGGCCATCCAGGTGGTGGCGCGCATGCGGGGCAGGGTGTGGTGCAGCTGCCCCCGGGGCACGCTGAGATATCCGGCTCGCAGCCCCGGCACCGCCGCCTTGGTCAGGCTGGTGACGTGAAAGCCCAGGTGCGGCACGCGTGCGGTGAGAGGCGTCAGGCCGGGAGGCTCGAGCAAGGCATGCACATCGTCCTCGATGAGCCAGACACCATGACGCTCCAGTACCTCGGCGACGGCATCGCGGCGTTCTTCGTTCATGGTGGCGCCGGTGGGATTGAGCTGTGTCGGCGTCAGGCAGACGGCGCGGGGCTTGAAGCGTCGGCAGGCGATGTCCAGGGCCTCGGGCAGCACGCCCTGGTCGTCGAGGGCCACGCCGCGCAGCTGGAAACCCAGGGTGCGGGACAGGGCAATCAGGCCATGGTCGGTCAGGGCTTCGGTCAGCACCAGGTCACCGTGCTGGACGATCGTGGAAATCGCCAGCAGCAGGCCGTGGGCGGCGCCATTGCAGAGGATTCGATCATCCGCGTCGCCGGGGACGCCGAGGCGCCGAGACAGCCATTCGCTGGCCCGTTCGCGTTGATGGGGGAGCCCGGCGATCGGGCGGCTGGCGGTGACCACCTCGGGACTGGCCTGTTCGGCGAGCTGGGCCAGGGTCTCGCGAAAGCGCAGGTGATGGCCCGGCGGGCAGACCGGGTGGGCGATGGACAGGTCGATCAACGCCCCCTCGTGGCGCGGTTCGGGGTTGCGCAGATAGGCGGATTCCCGGGTATCGTCGAGGGCATTGATCCAGGTACCGCTGCCGGTACGTGCCTGGACCAGCCCCATCTTTTCGGCCTGGGCGTAGGCGCGGGAGACGGTCTGGACGCTGACGCCCAGTGTGTCGGCCAGTTGACGATGTGGCGGCAGTCGGGTGCCTGGCGTCAGCTCGCCCTGACGTATCGCCTCGGACAATGCCCGGGCGATGGCGAGGTACTTGGGGCCCGTATGGGAAAGATAGGGCGTCAGATCAATTGTCATGATTCAATAAAGCCTTTGACCGCCCGCCAATGGATGGTGATAGTATCCGATTAGCGATATTGACCGGTAATTGTCATGAGACATGTTAACAAATGTCATGACAATGACCATGGCCTCCAATGCGGTCGGCAAGTTTGCGCTATGCCCCGGTGCCTCGGGAAAAGAGGCAGTCGGATATTGGTGACATGATCGTTTGGCGAGCGATTTCATGATTCAGGTTTCATTACCCTTCACCCGTGAGGAATACGCTGGCCGGCTATGGAAGGTACGCACCGAAATGGCGAGCCGGGGTATCGACGTACTGATCATCAGCGACCCGTCCAACATGGCGTGGTTGACCGGTTACGATGGCTGGTCGTTCTATGTGCATCAGTGCGTGCTGCTCGGCCTCGAGGGCGAGCCGGTCTGGTATGGACGACGCATGGATGCCAATGGGGCGCTGCGCACCTGCTGGATAGATCCGGACAACATCACCTATTACCCGGATCACTATGTCCAGAATCCGGACATGCATCCCATGGACTACCTGGCCCAGACGATCCTGCCCGATCGCGGCTGGCACAAGGGTGTCGTGGGCATGGAAATGGACAACTATTACTTCTCGGCCAAGGCCTATCAGTGCCTGCTGAGGGAACTGCCCCATGCGCGTTTCATGGACGCCAACTCGCTCGTCAACTGGTGTCGTGCCATCAAGTCGCCCCAGGAAATCGAGTACATGCGCGTCGCCGGCAAGATCGTCGCCGGCATGCACTCGCGTATTCTCGAGGTCATAGAGCCGGGGCTGCCCAAGAGCAAGCTGGTGTCGGAGATCTACCGGGTCGGCATCGAAGGCTGGACGTCGCCCGAGGGCCAGGTGTTCGGTGGCGACTATCCGGCCATCGTGCCGATGCTGCCCACCGGGCAGGATGCGGCGGCGCCTCATCTGACCTGGGACGATTCGCCGTTTCGCGAGGGTGAGGGGACCTTCTTCGAGATCGCCGGCGTCTACAAGCGCTATCACGCGCCGATGTCGCGCACCGTCTACCTGGGGCGTCCGCCGTCGGAGTTCGTGCGCGCCGAGTCGGCCCTGCTCGAGGGGATCGAGAGTGGACTGGAAGTGGCCAGGCCCGGCAATCGTACGGCCGATATCGCCATGGCATTGGGTGCGGCCATGGACAAGTACGGCTTCGACCGGGGCGGCGCACGCTGCGGCTATCCCATCGGCATCAGTTATCCGCCGGACTGGGGCGAGCGCACCATGAGCCTTCGCCCTTCCGACGAGACGATCCTCGAGCCGGGAATGACGTTTCATTTCATGCCCGGCCTGTGGGTCGAGGACTGGGGCCTCGAGATCACCGAAAGTATTCTGATCACCGAAAACGGTTGCGAGACGCTGGCCGATTTCCCGCGCCAGCTGTTCGTCAAGTAAGGAGCCCCCATGAGCAAGCAACCCGGCCCGCAACGGCCCAGCCCGATTTCCGCCACCGTCGACTTCGAGGCCGACGGTGTCCAGCATGGCTTTCTCAAGCTGCCGATTTCCAATGACGAGTCCGCCTGGGGTGCGGTAATGATTCCCGTCACCGTGGTCAAGCGTGGCGAAGGCCCCACCGCGTTGCTGACCGGCGGCAATCACGGCGACGAGTACGAGGGCATCACGGCCCTGCAGAAGCTGTCCAGCCGACTGAGGGCGGAGGATGTCCAGGGGCGGGTGATCATCGTGCCGATGATGAACACGCCCGCCTGCACGGCCGGTCGCCGGACCTCGCCGATGGATGGCGGCAACCTCAATCGCAGCTTCCCGGGAGACCCGGACGGCTCCGTCACCGAGAAGATCGCCGACTACTTCACCCGGGTGCTGGTACCAATGAGCGATGTCGTGCTCGACCTGCACTCCGGGGGGCGGACGCTGGACATCATTCCGTTCGCCGCCTCCCACGTGCTCGATGATGCCGACCAGCAGCGCCGTGCCCTGGAAGGGGCCAAGGCCTTCGGGGCGCCCTATGCCATCATGATGTTCGAGCTCGATGCCGAGGCGCTGTTCGATACTGCCGTGGAGCGCCAGGGCAAGATCTTCGTGGCCACCGAGCTGGGTGGCGGCGGCACCTCGACGCCCGAGAGCCTGGCCATCACCGAGCGCGGCATCGATAACTTCCTGGTGCACTACGGCCTGGTCGAAGGCGAGTTACAGCTGCCCGATGCGCCCCAGGTCTACCTCGACATGCCCGATGCCAGTTGCTACGTGCAGAGCGAGCACACCGGCCTGCTCGAGCTGACCGTGGCACTGGGCGAGGCGGTGACGCAGGGGCAGGTCATTGCCCGGGTCTATGACATGACCCGCAGCGGCGTGGCGCCCATCGAGTATCGCGCCGGGCGTGACGGCGTGCTGGCCGCACGGCGCTTCCCGGCCAGTGTCAACATGGGTGATACCATTGCGGTGATCGCCGAGGTCGTCGAGTCGCTCGGCTGAATACGGACAATCAGGTAGCCCCATGAAGCTCGATCGCTATGATCTGAAGATCCTCGAGATCCTGTCTCGGGACGGTCGTATCACCAAGTCGAAGCTGGCCGAGGCCATCAATCTCTCGGTCAGCCCCTGCTGGGAGCGTGTGCGACGCCTGGAAAAGGCCGGTGTCATCGAAGGCTATGGTGCCCGGCTCAATACCGACGTCCTGGTCAAGCGCACCCCGGTCTGGGTCCAGATCGAACTCAAGGCCCACAATGCCGAGAGTTTCGCGCGCTTCGAGGCGCTGGTACACGACACGCCGGAGGTAACCGAATGCGTGGCCGTCGGCGGCGGGCTCGATTATCTGGTCAAGATCGAGGCGGCCTCCATCGACACCTATCAGCGCCTGATCGACGATTGGCTGACCTCGGATGTCGGCATCGAGCGTTATTTCACCTACATCATCACCAAGACCGTCAAGCGCCCGTCGGCGGGCATTTCCGCCGATGACATCGCGACATGAGACGCCACGACGTCGTGCAGAAAAAACACCAAGTCAGTCGCTCGGGAAAAAAAATCCTCATGCCTCAGGCGGCTTGCTTCGAAAAGTCCTGAACCGTCATCTCCCTTACCATGGAGGCATCACACGGCCAGCGCCGTGGTTGTCTTCATGGTCGGCGTCGCCTGGGCGTCGGCATGTCAGGGGAGGTGCTTATGACGCTGTCCAACCAACTCAGCGATCTGCGACTGTTCCGTCAGTATGCCTATATCGACGGCAAGTGGACTCACGGCGATAACGGCCGTGAGGAAGCTGTCTTCGATCCGGCCACCGGTGAGGCCATCGGCCATATCCCGGTGCTGGAATCCGAGCAGATCCGGGGCGCGGTGGACGCCGCCGAGGCGGCTTTCGTGCAATGGCGCGCGCTGCGCGCCGACGAGCGCTGCGAGCGCCTGCTGGCCTGGTATGACCTGTTGCAGGCCAACCGCGAAGATCTGGCTACCATCATGACCCTGGAGCAGGGCAAGCCCCTGCCCGACGCCCGTGGCGAGGTCGAGTACGGAGCCAGCTTCGTGCGCTGGTTCGCCGAGGAGGGCAAGCGTACCTTCGGCGATACCATCCCCAGCCATATTCCCAATGCCGCCCTCGGTACCATCAAGGAACCGGTGGGCATCGCCGCGCTGATCACGCCTTGGAACTTCCCGCTGGCGATGATCACCCGCAAAGCCGCCGCCGCCATGGCCGCCGGTTGCCCGGTGATCGTCAAGCCGGCCCACGAGACTCCTTACTCGGCGCTGGCACTGGCCGAACTGGCCGAGCGCGCCGGTATTCCCGCCGGGGTCTTCAACGTGGTGCTGGGTGATGCCCCCGAGGTGTCGAAGCTGCTGTGCGATGACGAGCGCATCAAGGCGCTGTCCTTCACCGGCTCCACCCGGGTCGGCCGTCTGCTGCTGGAGCAGAGTGCGAACACCGTCAAGCGCGTGTCGCTCGAGCTCGGCGGCAATGCCCCCTTCATCGTGGGGCCGGACATGGATCCTCGGGAAGCGGCCTTCGCGGCGGTGGCGGCCAAGTTCCAGACTGCCGGCCAGGACTGCCTGGCGGCCAACCGCATCCTGGTTCACGAGTCGATCCATGACGAGTTCGTGGCACAGTTCGCCGAGCGCATGGCGGCGTTGACCGTGGGCAACGGCCTGGAAAGCGAAGTGGACCTGGGGCCGCTGATCCACCGCCAGGCGGTCGAGAAAGCCTCGGCCATCGTCGACGATGCGCTGTCTCGCGGGGCTACCCTGGTGGCGGGCGACCAGCGCGAGGCGCCCGGTCCGAATTTCTTCATGCCGACCCTGCTCACCGGCGTGACGCCGCAGATGCAGGTGTGGCGCGAGGAGAACTTCGCACCGGTGGCGGGCATCACGTCCTATCGCGACGACGACGACGTCATCGAGATGGCCAACGATACCGAGTACGGCCTGGCGGCCTATGTCTACACCCACGACATCCGCCGCATCTGGAAGCTGCTGCGGGCGCTGGAGTACGGCATGGTCTCGGTCAACTCGGTGAAGATGACCGGCCCCCCGGTGCCCTTTGGCGGCGTCAAGCAGTCGGGGCTGGGCCGCGAGGGCGGCGTGACCGGTATCGATGAGTATCTGGAGACGAAGTATTACTGCTTGGGTGCCCTGGGCTCCGTTTCCGGGAGTTGAGCATGCGGCGCTCGGTCAGGCGGTGTTAAAAATTGGCTCAAGCTGCTCATTTACTCAATGTAAACTCCGCTTTTTCGCCGATTTTTGCCTTGCCTGACCATCGCTCCTCGCAGTGCTCTTTCGCCTGGAGTACTGCGTAACCTGCTGCCGAATCGCCGATCCCAGGAATCGCCGGGACAAACCGAATTCGATGAACCTTCTCTCCGGCGGAGCCGGGGAGCCTTACTGGAGAAGCGCATGACCACGCACAAGGATCTGATCGATCGCGATCGCAAGGTAACCTTCCACGCCTCCACGCACCTGCGCGACTTCGCCCAGGGCGACGCACCGGGCCGCGTGATCACCGGCGGCAAGGGCATCAAGATCGTCGACAAGGACGGCCGCGAGTTCATCGACGGCTTTGCCGGCCTGTACTGCGTCAACATCGGCTATGGCCGCAGCGAGGTCGCCGAGGCGATCTACCAGCAGGCCCTGGAAATGTCCTATTACCATACCTATGTGGGGCACTCCAACGAGCCGCAGATCGCGCTTTCCGAGAAGATCCTCGAGCTGGCCGGTCCCGGCATGTCCAAGGTCTACTACGGCATGTCCGGCAGCGATGCCAACGAGACCCAGCTCAAGATCGTGCGCTACTACAACAACGTGCTCGGCCGCCCGCAGAAGAAGAAGGTCATCTCGCGGATGCGCGGCTATCACGGCTCCGGCATCGCCTCTGGCTCGCTGACCGGGCTGAAGGCATTCCACGATCATTTCGATCTGCCGATCGAGACGATCCGCCACACCGAGGCGCCGTACTACTATCATCGCGCCGCGGAGCAGGAAGGCATGACCGAGCGGGAGTTCTCCAAGCATTGTGCCGCCAAGCTGGAGGAGATGATCCTGTCCGAAGGACCGGACACCGTGGCCGCCTTCATCGGCGAGCCGGTACTCGGCACCGGTGGCATCGTGCCGCCGCCCGAAGGGTACTGGGACGAGATCCAGGCGGTGCTGGCCAAGTATGACGTGCTGCTGATCGCCGACGAGGTGGTGTGCGGCTTCGGTCGCACGGGCAGCGACTTCGGCAGCCATCACTACGGTATCAAGCCGGACCTGATCACCATCGCCAAGGGCCTGACCAGCGCCTATCAGCCACTTTCCGGCGTGATCGTCGGCGACCGTGTCTGGGAAGTGCTCGAGCAGGGAACCGGCGAGTACGGCCCGATCGGTCACGGCTGGACCTACTCCGGCCATGCCTTGGGCTGTGCCGCCGGGCTGGCCAACCTGGCGATCATCGAGCGCGAGGGCCTCACCGCCAACGCCGCCGAGACCGGCGCTTACCTGCAGGAGCGCATGAAGGCCACCTTCGCCGATCATCCGGTCGTCGGCCAGGTGCGTGGCGTGGGCATGATGGCGGCGCTGGAGTTCTCCGCCGACCCGGCGGCGCGTCGTCACTTCGATCCGTCCCTCAAGGTCGGGCCGCGCATGTCCGCCGCCGCCCTAGAGGAAGATCTGATCGCACGCGCCATGCCGCAGGGCGACATCCTCGGCTTTGCGCCGCCGCTGACCACCACGCGCGAGGAAGTCGACGAGATCGTCGCGCGCACCGAGCGGGCGGTGAACAAGGTGACCGATGCGCTGACGCGGGAAGGTGCCATCCAGGCCGCCTGAAGCTGTTGCAAGCGTTGAAGGTCACTGCGATGTGACGATAATCGCCGTAGGGTTTTCCCTGCGGCGATTGTGTCTTGGTGTTGCATGACCCTCGGGGGGAGAGAGGAGAGGTGAGATGTCGCAGCCATCGCATGGCGTGACGTTGGCCGGGATCTACGCGGCGCGTCGGCGCATCGCCGGGCAGGCGGTACGCACGCCGCTGGTGTGCGCCGAGACCCTGTCGCGGCGCTTCGAGGCCGAGATCCTGCTCAAGCTGGAGACCCTGCAACCCACCGGCGCCTTCAAGCTGCGTGGCGTCGCCAACATGATCGCGGCCTTGCTGGAACGCCACGGCCGCGAGGCGCTGACGGCGGGCGTGACCACCGCATCCACCGGCAATCATGGCCGGGCGGTGGCCTATGCCGCCTCGTGGCTAGGCGTGCCAGCGGTGATCTGCCTGTCGCGGCGGGTGCCCGACAATAAGGTTGCGGCCATCGAGGCCCTGGGCGCCGAGGTGCGGCGCGTCGGCGACAGCCAGGACGAAGCCTCCGACGAAGTCGCGCGACTGGTGGCCGAGAGCGGCATGGTCGCGATTCCCCCTTTCGACGATCCCTTGATCGCCGCCGGTCAGGGGACCATTGGCCTGGAACTGATGGAGGACGCGCCGGATCTCGATCACGTGCTGGTGGGGCTTTCCGGCGGCGGCCTGCTGGGCGGCATCGGCGCTGCCCTCAAGGCGATCCGTCCGTCGCTGGAAGTGACCGGTGTGAGTCTGTCGCAAGGCGCGGCGATGCATGACAGCCTGCTGGCCGGCCATCCGGTGGCAGTCGAGGAGGTCGAAAGCCTCGGCGATTCGCTGGGCGGTGGCATCGGGCTGGACAATCGCTGCACCTTCGCGTTGGTACGCGAGGTCATGGATTCACACTGGCGAGTCTCGGAACGCGCCATTGCCACGGCCATGGTCGAATTGCTCGAACACGAGAAACTGCTCGTCGAGGGTGCCGCCGCCGTGGGATTGGCGGCCCTGAATGAACATGACCTGGACGTGCGGGGGCGCAAGGTAGCGCTGGTGCTCTCCGGTAACGCCGTGTCGCTGGAGGCGCTTGATCGTGCCCGCGCCCTGGCGGGACGATGAGCGTCGGCGTTGTGCCATTTGTTCTTCACGCTTCCCGGGAGGTTTTCCATGCAGCTCTATCAGCGCGATGCCATTGCCCGAGCCGTCACCCTCGATCGTGATGCGCTGGCGGCGGTGGAGGCTGGGTTTGCCGCTCTTGGCCGGGGCGAGGTGGTGCAGCCGCCGATCCTGTCCATGGCCATCGAGGAGGCCAACGGTGAGGTCGACGTCAAGACGGCGCACATTCGTGGCGCCGAGCGCTTTGCCATCAAGGTCAGCCCGGGATTCTTCGACAATCCCAGGCTCGGCCTGCCAAGCCTCAATGGCCTGATGATGGTGTTCTCCGCCAGGACAGGCCTGGTGGAGGCGGTGCTCTTCGACGAAGGCTATCTGACCATGATCCGGACCGCTCTGGCCGGTGCCATCGCCGCCAAGCACCTGGCCAGGGAGAACAGCCATCGCGTGGCCGTGCTCGGTGCCGGCGAGCAGGCAGAGCGACAGGTGGAAGCCTTGCGGCTGGTGCGTGACATCCGAGTCGTCGATGTCTGGGCTCGGCGTCGGGAAGCCGCCGAGGCGTATGCCGAGGCGTTGCGCGGTCGTGGTCTGGAGGTCAATGTGCACACGGATGTGCCGGCGGCCTGCGAACGGGCCGACATCATCGTCACCACCACGCCGTCTCGGGAGCCGCTGCTGCAGGCTCGGGACCTGCCGGAGGGCGTGCACGTCACGGCGATGGGTTCCGACAGTCCCGGCAAGCGCGAACTGGACACGTCCTTGCTGACCCGTGCCGATGCCTTCGTCTGCGATACACGGGCTCAGAGCGAGGCCAATGGCGAACTCAAGGCCTTCGCCGGCCATGAAACGCCTTTCAAGGTTCACGAGCTGGGACAGGTGATCGCGGCTCGCGAGATGCTGCGGCTGTCGGACGCCACCATCACGGTCTGCGACCTCACCGGCACCGGCGTGCAGGATACGGCCATCGCCGATTACGCCTTGTCCCGGCTGTCGGGCTAGGGGCGCTCGGGCTTGCCGACGATGGGCAAAGGGACCAATCTTGAAGCCGAGGATGTCTGCATCAACCCCTTGTCGAGGAGAGCGTGATGAGCCGACGCGTACTGGCCTTCGATGTCTATGGCACCCTGATCGATACGCATGGCGTGGTCGCCGAGTTGCAGACCCGCCTGGGGGATCCGTCCACGGCGATGGAGTTCTCGCGGCGCTGGCGCGACAAGCAGCTGGAGTACAGCTTCCGACGCGGGCTGATGGGCGCTTACGTGGACTTCGCGCGCTGTACCCGGGAGGCGCTGGACTTCATCGACCGGGCGCTGGGCGTCGGCTTGTCCGATACCGACAAGGAACATCTGATGGGCGCCTATGCGAGCCTGCCGGCCTTCGCCGATGCGAGAACGGCACTGGCCCGTCTCGCCGGGACCGGCATCACTTGCGTGGCCTTTTCCAATGGCAGTCGGCAGGCGGTGGCCGGGCTGCTCGAAGGTGCCGGGCTGAGCGAGTACTTCGCTGATATCGTCAGCGTCGAGGAGGTCAGGCGCTTCAAGCCGGACCCGGCGGTCTATGCCTACCTGCGCCAGCGTCTCGAAGTCGAGCCCGGTGATACCTGGTTGATTTCCAGCAATGCCTTCGATGTCATCGGCGCGCGCCATGCCGGGCTGCATGCCGCCTGGGTCCGTCGCAGTCCAGAGGCCCCCTTCGATTCCTGGGGCATCGATCCCGACATCACGGTTTCCGATCTCGAGGGATTGGCCGACTACCTGAACTAGATGAGGCGGGCCTTGGCGTGAGGCCGCCATTCAGTGTCGAGGGGCGTCGTCGGTCGTCCGGTCTTCCGTCGGCGGCTCGAAGCGTCGCCCCGCGTGGTGCAACAACTCGAACTGGCGATCACACTCCCGGCAGGCGCTGCACATCGTCAGGTGAAAGCGTAGCGAGAAGCGCTCGCGAAGTGTCAGGGGACGATCCCGCTTCATTGACATCAGTCGGGTCGCGTCCTTGCACATCAGCATGGGTGAGTCTCCTTCAACCAGCCACTTTCGATGCAGGTGCGCAGTCTCAGTCGAGCGCGGTGCAGCATCACCCAGCAGTTGCTTTCCCGGATGCCGACTTCGCGGCAGATGTCGCGGGTGGAGAGCCCCATCAGTTCACGCAGCGAGAAGACGCGTGCGAGGTTGTCCGGCAAGCCGATCATGCAGGCATCGAAGACCTGCCAGAAGGCTTCGTTCTCGAAGGTTGCCTCGGGCTCTCCCCAGGCGCTTGGACGGGCGTGTTGCTCCCACCGCCCGTTCCGCTGGAAGAGCCGATCGACGACCTCGTCGCTGGCCTCGTTCTCCATGGGCTGCCACTGTCCGCTTTGCTGCTGGGCCCGCAGGGCGTCGAGCAGCTTGTGCTTGAGGATGCCGAACACCCAGGTTTCGTAGCCGGAGCGTCCGGAGAAGGCGTCGCTCTTTTCCATGGCGGTCACCAGGGTGTCCTGGACGGTATCCTCGGCCTGGGTCTTGTCGCGCAGATGCAGCAGGGCGAAGGACACCAGACGGGGCCGCACGGCCTCGAGGCGTCGGCGATAGCGTGTCGCATCGGCAAGGCTCTCGGTGCTGTCGTTCACGTGTCTCCCCCTGTCGCGGGTTGTCATCGGGCCGTTCGGCCTTTTCTTCCCTGCATCGACAAGGGTATATGAATCCTGTCTTCAACGCCGATGGGCTGCTTCGGTCAGCCAGGCGTTCACCAGCCAGTCCAGGGACAGGCGACCCGGGCCGCGTAGTATCAGGGTCAGCAGGCTGCCGGCCCAGAGGCCGTGGGTGATCCAGGCGTCGGGATAGACGAAGGTCTGGATCACCAGCGTCATGAACAGCAGCCCCGTGGCGGCGAGGCGGGTAGCGAGACCGCCCCACAACGCCAGTGACAGGCTGAACTCGGCAAGCGTGGCCAGATAGGCCGCCAGGGCCGGGGGAATCAGTGGCAGATCGTATTCGTTTTCGAACAGAAAGAAGGTGCTTTGCGTGATGCCGCTGGCATCCACCTTGGTCAGGGCGGAAAGGAAGAAGACGCTGCCAAGGACGACACGCATCAGCAGCAGCACAGCATCCAGGGAGCGACGATCCAGCCATGGGACCAGGTGGTGATAATAGCCCCTCAGGGGCTTGAGCAGGGGCGATGTCATGGCGTGGCCTCCTCGTGGCGGGACAACGTCAAGGCACCGAGGCCGAGCAGGGTGCCAAGCGCTTCGCCGGCTTCCTCCGGGTCGTGGCGTCGGCCGCAGTCTGTCAGGGCATCGCCGAGCGTCACTCGTGTCGCGAGCGCGTGATAGAGCGCTCCACAGGCCGGTGTGACCGACTGGATGTCAACGTTTCGGCCACGCCGCACCAACAGCCAGTGCCATCTGCCCGGCGCCCCGACGCCGGCTCTCGCTTCGCCGCGCTCCAGGGCCCGCCACAAGCCGAGCACATCGTGGCAGCCGATCAGGTGGCGGGTGGCAGGACAAGGCGAGCACGCAAGGGCACCGGGATCGGGCGAGCGGGCCAGTGCCTCGGCGTCCAGCGGCGTGGCATCGGCGGCATGGCTGACATCGAGCCGAGCGCGTTCGAGGCGGCAGATGTCGATGACATACGGGTAGTCGGCCAGCGTCGGCAGGCTGTCGAGCATGTCGGCAAAGTGGTTCCCGTAGTGGACCAGGCGGGGCTCGTCGGGAAGGTGTCGACGCACGTAGTCGCTTGCCACGGCGGTGAAGAAGCGTTCGCCCAGCAGTGTCCGGGTATGCGGAAAGGTGCTGGACAGCGCCTCGATCAGGCTTTTCCGGACGTTGTTGCGATAGACGTCGAGCCCCGGCTGCGGGCCAAGGTCGGGATCCGTGGCGTCGGGGGCGTGCAGGGCCTCGGCGAAGCGATGCTGCCAGTCGGCCAGGGAGATCGTCATGATATCTCCTCCATCGTGGTGGCCAGCGGGCGATGCGCGGGATGATGATGGCGCGCCAGGTCGACCTCCTCGAGCCAGCGGGACAAGGAGGGGAGGCGGGTGTCCCACTCGATCAGGGTCGGGACGTTCGGCAACCAGCGCGATAGCTGGGCATAGCGTTGCCATACGGCATCGCAGACGGGACTGCCGTGATCGTCGATGCGCAGCGGTGGAACGGCCTCGGTGTCGAGATGGTGGCCGGCGAGGTGGAATTCCCCCACGGCGGATAGCGGCAAGGCGTCCAGGTAGGCATCGAGGTCGCGCCCGAGGTTCTGGGCGCTGATGTAGGCGTTGTTGATGTCCAGCAACAGTCCGCAGCCGGTGCGTTCGACGAGCTCGGCAAGAAATTCCGCCTCGCCCAGCGTGTTGTCGAGATGCACGTAGAGACTGGGATTCTCGACCAGCAGCCGGCGGCCGAGCGCCTGTTGTGTCGCGTCGACGTGTCGAGTCACCACGGCCAGGCTCTCGCGCGTCAACGGCAGCGGCAGAAGGTCGTTGTAGACGTCTCCCTGGAGGCGACTCCAGGCGAGATGTTCCGAGACCAGTGGCGGGCGCAGCTCGTCGACCAGTTGGACGAGCCGGTGGAGGTGGGCGGTATCCAGCGGTTCGGCACTGCCCAGCGACAAGCCGACGCCATGCACCGAAAGCGGGTAGCGTTCGGTAATGGCGGCGAGGTCGTCGCGAAATGGACCGCCCGCACTCATGTGGTTCTCGGCATGCAGCTCCAGGAAATCGACGTCGGCGTGCCGGGACAGGAGTTCCGGAACGTGGCGGTGCTTGAGCCCGATGCCCTGGGCGCCGGTTGGCAGCGTGGTGGTATCCATCGGCATGTGAACCTCCTCTCGGCAACTACCATGGCCCGCGGATGCGGGCCATGAACCTTGTCATTCCGTGTCAGGGACGGTCGATCTCGGTCAGGCTGCCGTTACCGTGAGGTGTCTCGATGCTGGTGCAGGTGCCCTCCGGCACCAGCTTCCAGGCATTGCCCTGGTAGTCGACGGTGGACGTGCCGGCGCAGGTGGTGCCGGGGCCTGCCTTGCAATCGTTCTGGCCTGCCAGGGCAACGCCATAGCACTTCTCCATGGCCTGCTTGTCGGATTCCTCTTCGTCGGCGTAGGTGGTCGCCATGGCCCCGGCTTGGGCAATGGCGGTGGTAATGACGGCGGCCATCAGCATGGAATGTTTCATGGTCTGTCTCCGTGCGCGTTGTTGTGATGTGCCATCTCGCATTGCGTCGATACGTCGATGGACATCCTTTGGTCGAGACAGCCCTTCAGTCCTTACACACGTCATGCCGAAAATCGGCGATCAGGGGCTTTCACAGTTCGATGATCGGCCCGCCGGCCGCCTCGGCATCGGCACGATCATGGGTCACCATCAGAGTCGGCAGGCCATCCCGATGCACGCGTGCGAACACCAGGCGTCGCATCTCGTCGCGCAGGCCGGTGTCGAGCTTGGAGAAAGGCTCGTCCAGCAGCATGGCGCGGGGCCGGGCGAGCAGCACTCGCATCAGGGCGACCCGGGCGCGCTGGCCGCCCGAAAGGGTCGCCGGGTCGCGTTCGGCAAAGCCCGCCAGCCCGATGTCGTCGAGCGCCGTGGCCACTTCTTCTCGACGTTGCCGGCGCGAGCCGCCCGCCGGCATGCCGAAGGCCAGGTTGCCGCCTACGTCGAGGTGCGGAAACAGCAGCGGGTCCTGGAACAGCAGGCCGAGTCGCCGCTGCTCGGGCGGCAGACAGCCGAGGTCGGAGTCGCCCAGCAGGATGTGCCCCGAGGCCCGGAAGCCGAGCGGCAAAAAGCCGGCGACATGGGCCAGCAGGGTCGACTTGCCGACGCCGGACGGTCCCATCAGTGTGAGGACCTCGCCTGGGGCGACACTGGCCGAGACCTCGATCAGTGGGTGGCCGTCATGCGTGATGACGATCTCTTCCAGGCGCAGGGTGGCAGTGCTCATGCGGTGTCTCCGGACAGCATCTGGCGGCGATGTCGCCACCACAGTCGGGGCAGGGTCATGGCCAGAGTGAAGCCAATGGCGGGCAGGGCGAGCTGGAACAGGGCATAGACGGCGGTGAGGCGTCGATCGCCGCCGCTGGCCAGGTTCACCGCCTCGGTGGTCAGGGTCGTCAGGCGACCGCCGCCGAGCAGCACCGTGGGCAGATATTGGCCGACGCTGACGGCGAAGCCCACGGCACCGGCGACGAGGATCGGCGCGGTGAGCATGGGCAGGCGGATACGGAGAAAGACGTTGGCGGGCGAGGCGCCCAGGGAGGCGGCGACCTGGCGCCAGCGGGGATCCTGTCGTCGATAGCTTTCCGCCAGGGAGAGGAAGGTGTAGGGCAGCACGAACAGGGCATGGCCCAGCATCACCGCCGGCCAGCCGGCCGTCAGCCCGATCTGGGCTTGCCACTGCACGAGGCCCTGCAGGAAGGCCACCTGAGGGACCAGCAAGGGCAGGTAGAGAATCAGCTGAGCGCCGGCGCCCAGTGGGCGGCGACGATGTGTTTCGGCTTCCAGGCAGCCGAGGGTCAGCACCAGAGCGATGGCGGTGGCGGCCAGCCCGATGGTGACGGTGCTCGAAAGGGGATCGCCGAGGCCCGTGGCAGCCTGCTGCCAGGCATGCAGCGTCAGCGGCGCGGGCCAGGCTTCCGGGAAGGGCCAGTAACCGGCCAGCGACCAGAGGATGAGGCCTGCCAGGGCGGCGACCAGTACCCCGATGGCGAGCCAGGTCGTCAGGCTGCCAATGCCTCGCCCCAGGCGTTCGCCGCGCAGCCGGTGTCCATCGCGCAGCCAGCCGGCTGCCAGTCGCGAGACCAGGCGCTCGCCCAGCCACCAGATCAGCAGGGCGCCGGCGGTGACGCCGAGCTGCAGCAGTGCTCCCGCGGCGGCCTGGAAGCGCATCGCGAGGTCGGGATCGCCCAGCCAGCGCACCACGGCCACGGCCAGGGGTGGCGGCGTCGAGGGACCGAGAATCATGGCCACCTCGATGTTGGCGGTGGCGAAGACGATGACCGCGTAAAGGGGCAGACGAATCAGTGGGTAGAGGGCCGGCAACACGCCCTTGAGAAAGGCATTGATCCGCCCATAACCCAGCGCGCGTGCCATCATCAGGCGTTCGCCGGCGCGGCACTGGGGCAGGGCGGCTAGGCTCATCAGCAGCAGGAAGGGGATCTCCTTGAGCGTCAGCCCGAGTGCCAGGGCCAGGCCGAGCGAGTCCCCCGGAAACAGGTAGTCGGGCGGATAGACCCAGCCGCTGAGCCAGGGCGAGACCAGGCGACTGGCCAGGCCCGAGGGCGTCAGCAGAAAGGCCAGCCCGATGGCGGCGGCGGCGTGAGGCACCGCCAGCAGTGGCGACAGCAGGCGCCGTATCGCACCGAACGCGCGTGTCTCGAGAAAGGTGGCCAGGCACAGCGCCACGATGCCGAATGTCGCCAGGGCGCTGGCCAGTCCGGTGAACAGGCTCAGGCGAATCATGTCGACGAGGCCGGGCGTGTTGCCGAGCGCCTGCCAGTGGGCCAGAGTCCAGGTCTCGCCGCCCAGTGCCGGGTGCCAGCCGAAGGCCGGGGCGACGACGCCGGCCAGCCCCAGGAGTACCGGCAGGATCAGCAACGCCAGGGCAACGGTGGGCGCGGTGCGTATCGCGGTCACGAAGCTTGGCATCAGGGGCGCGCCCTATCGTCAGCTATCGCCATAACGTACTTGCCACTGTGCTTCCAGGGCCTCGACCCAGCTCGGATGGGGTTCGGGCAGGACGCGTTGCAATGCGTCGGGCGGTGGACTGGCGGGATGGCGGTCGCCCTCGAAGGCCTCGCGCTCGGCGGCCTCGAGGCGTCGCATGTCGAGGACGCTGGGATCGCCCCAGACATCGATATCCAGTTTGCGGGCCTGGGCCTCGGGCGACAGCAGGAAGTTGGCCAGCACCATGGCGCCGGCCTTGTGGCGCGCGTTGAAGGGAATCGCCACGAAATGGACATTGCCCAGGGTGCCACCTTCCAGCACATAGCTGCGAGTGCTGGGCGGCAACTGATGATCGGTCACGGCGGCGGCCGGCTCGGCCGGATTGAAGGTGAAGGCCAGCGACAGCTCGCCATCGCCCATCAGGCGCTTGAGTTCGGGGCCGCCGGAGGGAAAGTGTCGCCCCTGGCGCCAGAGATGAGGATGCAGGGCATCGAGATAGTCCCAGAGCGGTGCCATCACGGCGTCGACGTCGTGACGCGAGGCCGGTTCGGCCAGCACTGACGGTGCTTCGACCTGCGAGAGCAGTACCTGCTTGAGGAAGGTGGTGCCAAGGAAATCGGGCACCAGGGGGTAGGTGAAGCGACCGGGATGTTCGCGGGCCCAGGACAACAGCTCCGACATGTTGCGTGGCGGCGTCTCGAGCCGTTCAGCGTCGTAGTAGAAGGTCAACTGCGCCTTGCCCCAGGGCGACTCGTAGCCTTCGGTTGGCAGGGTGAAGTCGGTGAGCACCTCGGGGTTGTCGTCGGGAGCCGTCAGCGAGAAGTTCGGCAACCGGCGCGCGAAGGGGCCGAAAAGCAGGTCGCGTTCCTTCATGGCGGCGAAATTCTCGCCATTGATCCACAGCAGGTCGACGTTGCCCGCGTCGTCGTTGCCGGCGGCGCGCTCGGCCACGATCCGGGATATCGTCGTGGCGATGTCGTCCACCTTGACGTGCACGACGTCCAGGCCGTAACGCTCGTCCAGTCGTTCGGCCACCCAGCCGATGTAGAGATTGATGGCAGGATCGCCTCCCCAGGCGCTCCAGTAGACGGTCTGGCCGCGGGCCTCGCGCTCGATGGCGGACCAGGGTGCTTCCAGCAGCGATTGGGCGTCGGCGGCCAGGCTCGGGATGGGGGCGATCGAGGCGGTGGCCAGGGCGAGGGCAAGGACGAAACGGCGTGACATCGGCGGCATCCAGGTCGAAGGCATCCCCTGATGGTAACCGTTGCTACGCAAAGAAAAAGGGCGTCACCGCGACCGGGACGCCAAACGAGCCAGCATGCCAGGCATGCAGGGATGAGGCGGCCATGGGCCGCCACGAGAGAGCGGGTTGGCACGAGGGGCCCTTGCCACCGGGTGCCTGGAGATGCGCCTCAGGCCAGGCGCTGTCCCGAGACACTGGGATGAAACAATGGCTGGATGGTGTTGCCGTCCGGGTCCTTGCAGTAGAGGCTGCGTCCGCCGTCGGCATGGTCGTGAGGGCCGCGCACCACCTCGACGCCCTGCGCCACCAGATAGTCGTGCCAGGCGTCGACATCGTCGCGCTCGTCGACGACGAAGCCGAGGTGATCGAGGCGTTGCGGGTCGCCGCCGGTCTCCTGTTTGGCGCGGGCCAGGGAGAGGTTGTCGTTGCCGAGCGTCAGGTAGACCAGGTCGTCGTGGGCGCGGCGCAGGATGTTCATGCCCAGGATGTCGACGTAGAAGCGCTCGCATGCCTCGAGATCCTGAACCTGCAGGGCGATATGACGCATGCCGTTGAACGGAGCGGGGCGTTGCATGGGCTCTCCTTGTGCGCGATCAGGGTTGAAACGTATAGTGGAAAATATTTTCACATATAGCGTTGTTCCACAACCCCAAGGAGATCCTCATGTACTGCATCATCGTCCAGACGCGGCTCAAGCCCGGCACCCGGGAGCGCTTTCTCGAGGCCATGCTGCCCAATGCCGAAGCCTCGGTACGCGAGGAACCCGGCTGCCATGCCTTCGATGTGATCGAGGATCGCGACGAACCGGACCTCATTCATCTCTATGAGATCTACACTGATCAACAGGCCCTGGTGGCCCACAAGGAAACGTCCCATTACAAGGAGAGCCGTGCGGTCGTCAATGAATTGATCGCCGAGCAAAAGGTGATTCGTGCCGATGTCCTGGCGATGAATCCCCGGCGCTGAACATGCCGATGGATCGGCGGGACGTGCTAGGTTGTCTCCCGTTTCGAGGTGAGGCGCATGTACGGCGAGCCGAGACACCATCCGCGTCATCCCATCATCTGGCTGTGCCTGGCCTCCCTGCTGCTGGCGGGTGCCCTGCTGGCGTGGCAGGCCGTGGCCCAGCAGGCGGAGCGCGGGCAGGAGAGAGACTCGGCGCTGGTGATGACTCTCGAGGGCGCCATCGGACCCGCCACCAGCGACTACTTCCAGCGCGGCCTTTCCATGGCCGAGGAGGAGGGCGCCGAGCTGGTGGTGGTGCGTCTCGATACGCCGGGCGGTCTGGATGCCTCGATGCGCGACATGATCAGTGCCATGCTCGCCGCCAACGTGCCGGTGGCCTTCCATGTCGCGCCCGCCGGTGCCAGAGCCGCAAGTGCCGGCACCTACCTGCTCTATGCCAGCCATGTGGCGGCCATGGCGCCGGCGACCCACATGGGCTCGGCCACGCCGGTCCAGCTCGGAGGCGGCGGCGTGCCAGGCATTGGCGGTGAACCCGAAACGCCGGACGAGGATGAGGGCGCCGGCGATGATGCCGGTGGCGCCGAGTCGGAGGAGACGACCGACACGCCGGACGCCGCGGAGAACGGCGCCTCGGAAAAGCGTCGTGGCGAGACGGCCATGGAGCGCAAGGTGCTGGAGGATGCCGTCGCCTATATTCGCTCCCTGGCCGAGCGACACGGGCGCAATGCCGACTGGGCCGAGTCCGCGGTGCGCGAGGCGAGCAATCTCACCGCCAGGCAGGCGCTGGAGCGGAACGTCATCGATGTGGTGGCCACTGACCTCGATGATCTACTCGCCCAGGTCGACGGTCGCGAGGTGGTCATGGCCGACGGGCAGCGCACTCTCTCCACCAAGGAGCTGGCCATCCAGCGCTTCGCCCCGGACTGGCGCACCCGGCTGCTGGCGGTGATCACCAACCCCAATGTCGCCTATTTCCTGATGATCATCGGCTTCTATGGCCTGATCTTCGAACTTTCCAACCCCGGCAGCCTGGTGCCCGGTACCGTGGGCATCATCTCATTGCTGCTGGCGTTGTTCGCCTTTCAGGTGCTACCCATCAACTATGCCGGCCTGGCGTTGATCCTGGTCGGGCTGGGGCTGATCGTCGGCGAGGCGCTGATGCCCAGCTTCGGGATTCTCGGCATGGGCGGCATCGTGGCCTTCGTGATCGGATCGGTGATGCTGATGGATGCGGATACATTGAACATCTCGCTTCCCCTGATCGGCGGTGTGGCCCTGGTGGCAGCGGGCCTGATGCTGTGGGTGGTGACGCGCTTCATGGGACTGCGTCGGCGCCCCGCACGCACCGGACCGGAAGAGCTGCTGGGCAGCGAGGCCCGCGTGCTCGAGGGCTTTCGCGGCGAGGGTCATGTGCGCCTGCACGGCGAGCGATGGAATGCCCGCAGCGAGGTATTCCTCGAATCTGGCCAGGTCGTACGGGTGGTCGACATGGACGGTCTCACGGTCGTGGTCGAACCCACCGATGCCACTGCCACAGGCGTCAACGATGAGGAGAATGCGTCATGATGCTTTCCTATCTCGTGCCGGCCGTCCTGGTGCTGCTGTTGCTGGCGGCCTCGATTCGTATCCTGCCGGAGTACAAGCGCGGCGTGGTGTTCTTCCTGGGACGCTTCCAGTCCGTCAAGGGGCCGGGGCTGGTCATCGTCATCCCTGCCATCCAGAAGATGCAGGTGGTCGATCTGCGGGTGATCACCATGGATGTGCCCGAGCAGGACGTGATCTCTCAGGACAACGTCACCGTCAAGGTCAACGCGGTGCTCTATTTCCGGGTCGTGGACCCGGAGAAGGCCATCATCCAGGTAGAGCACTTCGTCAACGCCACCAGCCAGCTTGCCCAGACGACCCTGCGTTCGGTGCTGGGCAAGCACGATCTCGACGAGATGCTCTCCGAGCGCGACAAGCTCAATGACGACATTCAGGAGATCATCGATGCCTCGGCCGAGGGTTGGGGCATCAAGGTTGCCAACGTGGAGATCAAGCACGTCGACCTGGACGAGAGCATGATCCGCGCCATTGCCCGCCAGGCCGAGGCCGAACGCGAGCGGCGTGCCAAGGTGATCCATGCCGAGGGCGAACTCCAGGCCTCGAAGAAGCTGGTCGAAGCCGCCAATATCATGTCGGAGAATTCGGCCGCCCTGCAGCTGCGCTACCTGCAGACCATGAGTGACATGAGCAACAAGAACGCCTCCACCATTGTGGTGCCGTTGCCCATCGACATCATGGAAGCCTTTCAGCAGGCCAGGGGCGGAAGTGCCAAAGCGTCCGGCAAGGCGTCGACAACGGATGATACGCCCGAGTCGTGAAGGCGCCGCTGTTGCTTTCGATGGGAGGTGCTCTCACGGGGGTGGGTGCGCCTCGTGATGAACTCTGATAACATGCGCCGCTCTCGCCGGGTGGTGCAGCGATGCCGGTCGAGGCACTACCGTCAAACCAGAGCAAGGATCGAACCACCGTGATGACGCCTCTGGCAGGGCTGGCCACGCCGCCCTAGCGCTTTCCCCTCCCCAAGCCGCGAGCATGCTGTTCCGCGGTGTCATGGATATCGCTCCGATATCCCGGGTGCCCCTGCATCCGTCCTGGCGATTTTCGCCTGCTTTCGATCGATGACGACAACACCGCCAAGTTGGCTGGGCAAGGTGCGCTTGTGACACGCTCCGGCGCCCCTGTGACACGATCCTCCATTCCTGACTGGACCGTAGCATGTACGAAAAAATGAAACTGAGTTGGTTCTCCAACCTCAAGGGTGACACTCTCTCGGGCATCGTCGTTGCCCTGGCGCTGATTCCCGAGGCCATCGCCTTCTCGATCATCGCCGGTGTCGACCCCAAGGTCGGCCTCTATGCCTCCTTTGCCATCTGCGTGATCATCGCCTTCGCCGGTGGACGTTCGGGCATGATCTCGGCGGCCACCGGTGCCATGGCGCTGCTGATGGTGACGCTGGTCAAGGAACATGGTCTGCAGTACCTGCTGGCCGCCACGCTGCTCACCGGCGTGCTGCAGATCATCGCCGGGTATCTGCGCCTGGCCGACCTGATGCGCTTCGTGTCACGGTCGGTGGTCACCGGCTTCGTCAACGCCCTGGCGATCCTGATCTTCATGGCGCAGCTTCCCGAGCTCACCGATGTGACCTGGCACGTCTATGCCATGACCGCGGCGGGGCTCGGCATCATCTATCTCTTCCCTTATGTACCGGTGATCGGCAAGACGCTGCCATCACCGCTGGTCTGCATCCTGGTGCTGACCGGGGTATACCTGGCCACCGGCATGGAGATCCGTACCGTGGGCGACATGGGGGAACTGCCGGACAGCCTGCCGATATTCCTGTGGCCGGACGTGCCGCTCAACCTCGAGACGCTGGCGATCATTTTCCCCTATTCCGTGATGCTGGCCGTGGTGGGGCTGCTCGAATCGATGATGACCGCCACCATCGTCGATGAACTGACCGATACCGGCAGCAACAAGAACCGCGAGTGCAAGGGCCAGGGCATCGCCAACATCGGTGCCGGGCTGCTCGGCGGCATGGCGGGCTGCGCGATGATTGGCCAGTCGGTGATCAACATCAAGTCGGGCGGGCGTCGTCGCCTGTCGACGCTGATCGCGGGCGTCACGTTGCTGATGATGGTGGTGTTTCTCGCCGACTGGGTCTCGCAGATTCCCATGGCCGCCCTGGTGGCGGTGATGATCATGGTGTCTATCGGGACCTTCAGCTGGACCTCGATCCGGGATCTCAAGAAGCACCCGCTCTCCACCAACATCGTGATGCTGGCCACGGTGGCCGTCACGGTCAGCACCCACAACCTGGCCATCGGCGTTTTCGTCGGGGTGCTGCTGGCGGCGCTGTTCTTCGCCAACAAGGTCGGCAATATCCTCTATGTCGGCGTCGAGGATGGCGAGAGCGAGCACAGCCGGGTCTACAAGGTGGTCGGCCAAGTGTTCTTCGCTTCCTCCGAACGCTTCGCTGCGGCCTTCGATTTCAAGGAGAGTGTCGAGAAGGTCATCATTGATCTGTCCCGGGCGCACTTCTGGGATATCACCGCCGTGCAGGCACTGGATCGCGCAGTGATCAAGTTCCGCCGCGAAGGGACCGAGGTGGAGCTGATCGGCCTGAACGAGGCCAGCGCTACCATCGTCGATCGCTATGCCATCCACGACGACCCGGAAGCCGTCGAGAAGCTCATGGGCGGACACTGAGGACTTCCTGCGGCCGCCCCTGTGACGGGGTGGCTGCGATGGTGTAGAACGTGAGTAACGAGACAATACACGCCAGCTTCAGGACAGACAGATGACAGAACAGGTGATGGCCGCCATCGACGGCTCGCAATTTTCCGAGGGGGTCTGCGACTACGCGGCCTGGGCCAGCTTGGCGCTCGAGGCACCGCTGACCTTCCTGCATGTGGTGGACAACCACCCTCAGACCGCCGAGGCGGATCTTTCCGGCAATATCGGCCTTGGGTCGCGGGAACATCTCCTCGAAGAGCTTTCGCACCTGGATGAGGAGCGTGCCAAGGTCGCTCAGGAACGCGGACGGCTGATGCTCAAGGCTGCCAGCGAGCGCGCCATGGAGGATGGTGTCGCTGAACCCGCGACGCGCCAGCGCAACGGGACCCTCGTCGAGACCCTGGACGAGCTGGAAGCGGAGATACGCCTGCTGGTAATCGGCAAGCGCGGCGAGACGGCGCATCAGGCCAGTGAGCATCTCGGCTCCAACCTGGAGCGTGTGGTGCGGGGCCTGCATCGCCCGATCCTGATGGTACCGGAGGCCTTCAAGCGGCCCGAGCGGGTGATGATCGCCTTCGATGGCAGCAAGACAACCCGCAAGGGCGTGGAGATGCTGGCCAGCAGCCCACTGTTCCAGGGCATCCCGGTGCATGTGGTGATCGTCGGTGCCGAGACCGGCGACAATCGCTCCCAGCTCGACTGGGCATTGAAGACGCTGCGCGACGCCGGCCACGAGGCGGAAGGTGCCATTCGTGCCGGCGAGGTCGAGGAGACCCTGCGGGCCTACAAGGATGAGCAGGATATCGACCTGCTGGTCATGGGCGCCTACGGCCATTCGCGCATTCGCCACCTGCTGGTGGGCAGCACCACCACGGCCATGTTGCGGCGCGCCAGCCTCCCCGTACTGCTGCTGCGTTGACGGCGAGGGCCGCGTGTCAGCTGCCCCGGGCTTCCGGGGTAGCCAGCACGGGCTGGGCGATGGCCCAACCGCCGACCAGCAGGATCAGCATGCCGATCAGCACCTGAGTGAAGGACGCGCCGAGATCCAGGGCCACGCCGAGGATCGCGGGAGCAATGCCGGTGGAGAAAACCATGCAGGCGGTCAGTGTGGCGCGCAGCGTGCCCAGATGGTCGGCGCCCCAGACCCTCACCAGCAGGCTGGTGGCGATGGATTCCTGCGCCCCCATGGCAAGCCCGCCACCGACCATCAAGGCCCAGACGCCAGCGTTGCCACCGTGAAGAATGGCGATCAGCAGCGCCACTACATAGGGCAGGAGATACAGCCTCGCCATTCGCGCCGGGCCCAGGCGGTCGACCCACCGCCCCCCGAGCAGCGCACCGGGTAACTTGGCGATGCCCATGCCGGTCAGCGCCAGGGCATAGATCGCCAGGCTGCTGTTCAGGTCCTCGGTCATCCGTGCCTGATAGATGAACAGGCCCGTCATGGTGACCGGCAGAATCATCAGCAAGGGCAGCAGTTGCCAGAAGCGACGTTCGCGAAAAGGGCGGGGGCCGTCGTGGCGTCGGGTACGGTCCGGCCGCTTGCCCGGCGCCTGGGGCCAGTTGCCGCGCCACAGCAGCGGCATCCACAGCCCGGCCAGCAACAGGCAGAACAGCCACCACAGCTCGCGCCAGCCGAGCCACACCAGCAGTGCCGCGATCACCGGGGGCAGCAGGGTCTCGCCCAGCATGATGCCCATTCCCGCGAGCCCGAGGGCGCGGCCGCGCATGGTCGTGAATTCGCGTCCGGCCAGGGTATTGCCCAGATGGGACATCATGCCCTGGCCGCATAACCGCACCAGGCCAAGGCCCAGCAGCCCGATGCCCCACCAGGGCGACAGCGTCAGCAACAGCACGCCGAGCAACAGTGCGGCAAGGACGGTCAGGGCGAATCGGCGCGGCGATATCCAGTCGATGCTGGGACCGAGACGCAGCATGGCAAAGCCGGCGATCAAGGTGACGAGCGAGTAGGCGGTACCGAACTGGCCCGCGCTGAGAGCCAAGCGTTCTGAGATCGGCGCCTGGAAGAGGCCGACGAAGTAGCTCTGGCCAAGACTCGAAGAAAACAGGGCCAGAAAGGCGATGCTCAGCAGACCACGGTGGTCGCGCAGGAGGGTGCGGTACCCCATGACGTTCCTCCCTGAAACGGCGAATGCGATATCGGCAGCGAGATGGCAGGATGACAGATGTGTCCCCGATCGCCAGGCCATGCAGGATATCATTCATCGGGCGAGAGGCTGGACGCGGCATATCAGCCGGAGACGATCATGAACCACCCCGAACTGGAGATGGCGGCCGTCGAGGCGCGGCTGCATGAGCTGAGAGCCGATTTGCAGGCGCAGAGCGAGGCCAGCCAGGAGTCGCGCGACACCGTGATGCTGGACCAGACCTCGGTGGGGCGCCTTTCGCGCATGGATGCCCTGCAGGGCCAGGCCATGGCCAAGGCCGAGGAAGAGCGACGCCAGCTCTCCTTGCGCCGGATCACCGCCGCCTTCGCACGAATCGAGCGTGGTGAGTACGGCGAATGCATCGAGTGTGGCGAGTGGATCGGGGCCAAGCGTCTGACGTGGGACCCGTTGGCATTGAAGTGTATCGAATGTGCCGATTGATCTGGTGCGTCTCGCTGCTTTTTCACGATTGCCTGGGGTAACATGCCTTGTTATCCATCATTGCCAGGAGAAACGTGAATGAGTATCCAGCGCCATGACACCAAGGCACGCATGAGCCGTGCCGTCATCCACAATGACGTCGCCTACCTGTGTGGCCAGGTGGCCGGCCCCGAGGCACGCCACGGTGACATCACCGTCCAGACCGAGAGCATGCTGTCCCGCGTCGACGACTTGCTTGCCGAGATCGGCTCCGACCGCGAGCACCTGCTCACGGCCACCATCTACCTCAAGGAAGGCAGTGACTTCGCCGCCATGAACGCCGTCTGGGACGCCTGGGTGCCCGAAGGGCACGCCCCGGCGCGTACCTGCGTCTGTGCCCCGATGCCGGCCGACGAGCTGAAGGTGGAGATCACCGTCACTGCCTTGGTGAAGGGCAAGCAGTGAGGTATCGCTGCGCTCCGGCGGCAGCAGGCCACTCCCTCAACGCTTGTGACATGAAGCGGCGCCTCCCGGGACTATACACCTAATCCATGCCCGGCACGTCCAACGGTGCTTCCTTCGGTCTGAACCGTCGCGACAGCGCATCCACGGCGATATTGAGCGCGGCGGTCACCAGCAGCAGGAAGAAGGCGATGTCGAACATCAGGTACTGGAAGTTCTCGTCGATGTAATAGCCCAGGGTGGCCACGCCCAGCATGCCCAGTATCGCCGTCTCGCGCAGGATCACTTCGGCGCGGTAGTAGAGCAGCGCCAGCAGGCTCGGGTAGAGGCGTGGAAGCAGCTCGTAGGCCAGGCGGCCCGAGACGGGCAGGTTGGGCATGCCGGGTGTCAGGCTGTCGGCATGGCGGGCGATGAGAAAGGCGATCAGCGCGCCGTTGTGCAGGGCGAGCGCCAGCCAGGCCGGAAGCATCGAGGGGCCCAGCAGTAGCAGGAAGATGAACGCCAGCATCAGCTCCGGGGTGGAGCGCAGCACAACCAGCAGCCCGCTGCCCGCCAGGCGCGAGACGCTATTGCCGAAGTGACGGCTGGCCAGGGGCCACATGGCGAGGGCCACCAGCAGACTACCTACCGTGCCCAGCAGGCCGAGCAGCAGGGTGTTGCCGATGGCCGGGGCCAGATCGGGAATTCGCGTCAACCAGCTGGCGAGTCCCGGCCAGTCCCATTCGAGCAGTGGCCGCGGCCAGATGTCCTGGCTGACGAAGCGCCACAGCAAGGCGCCATCCACCGAGGGCCAGGGGCCGAGCAGAAAGGCGCCGCCGATGGCCAGCACCGGCAACAGCCGCCGGTGGCTCCACCAGGGCAAGCTGGCGATCAGCAGATAGAATAGCCAGAGCAGGGCGCCAGCCTCGTGGTAGCGACCTTCACGAAAGGCCGTCTCGAGCTGGAATCCAAGGGTCGGCAGGCCGACGAAGCCCAGCAGCACACTGGCACGCAGGCCACATTCGAAGCGGTAGCGGGTATAGGCGACCAGTCGCGGCCAGGCCAGCGGCAACTCGGTGTAGACGAAGCGCACGAGCCGGCTGCCTCCGGGAGGCAAGGCATCGACGGGTGCCCCGGGCGTCTGTTCGAGGATCTCGGCATAGACCTTGGCGAAGATGCCGGCATAGGGAATGGCCAGGGCGGCCAGGGCCGTCAGGGCCGAGAGCCCGAATACCTGCAGGAACAGCAGGGCCCAGAACAGTTCATGGATGGCGCGCAGGAAGGCGCAGCCTGAGCGGATCAACCGGGATCTATGGAAGAGCAACGCCAGGGGAAAGCCGAGCACCACGCCGGCCAGGGTTCCCCAGAGGGCAACCGATATGGTCAGTCCCAGGGCATGAAAGGGCGATTCCACGGCGCCCCAGGCCGGCCAGGCAAGCCCCTGGGCCATTCGGGCGAGTTCCGCCCATGGGTCCCGGGTGACGATCGACAGGTCCGCCAGGGGCAGCAGAAGCAGCGCCAGCGCCACCAGTGTCAGGGTGTGGCGGGCCAGTCGGGGCCCCAGGGCGTCGCCGGTGAACCACAAGGGGCGAGCGGGTGGCGTCACGGTCACGCTTGCCCCCGATAACAGGGCAGTGGACGGGGCTGTGATGCCGCCGCCAGCGTGTCGGAGGCGGCGCTTGCCCCGGCATCGGGGTAGAGAGCGTCGAGGTCGTCGAGCGTCAACTCGGCGGTGGTGGCGTCGAGCACCAGGTGGCCATCCCGCAGTCCCCAGACCCGGTCGAAATGCGACAGTGCCAGCTCGCGCTGATGCAGGGCGACGACGCAGGTGTCGTGCTGTGCATCGATCAGCGACAACAGGCGCAGCGCCTGGTGGGGATCGACGCTGGCCACCGGCTCGTCGCCGAGGAACAGGCGGCGCCGCTGGTAAAGGGCGCGGCCGATGGCGGTACGCTGGCGCTGTCCGCCGGACAGTTGCCCCACCGGACGCCGCATCAGCTCATCGATGCCGAGTTGCCCGCAGAGTTCGGCGATTTCCCGCCAAGGCCCACGCAAGGGGCGCACCAGGTTCCACAGGTTGGCCAGGGCCGAATGCTCGGCCAGACGCCCCATGTAGATGTTGTGGTACACCGCCAGCCCCGGTACCAGGCCGTGGTGCTGAGGGCACCAGGCGACGTCATCGCCCAGCCGGGCGCGCAGGGCCGCCAGCAGCGTCGACTTGCCGGCGCCGCTGGGACCGAGCAGGGCGACGCGCTCGCCAGGATGCAGCACCAGGCTCAGGCGTGGCAGCACCACCCGGTCTCCGTGACCGAGGTCGGCGCCTTCCAGGGCCAGTAGCGGGGCATGGCGTTCCGACATGTCAGCGCAGCAGGCCGAGCGATTCCGCCACCTGCTCGATGGGCGCGTACATGGCGTTGTCGGCCGGGATGAAGGCCGAGCGCGGGAAACTCTGCAGCAGCTCGGGGTCGTCCATCGCCAGAAGGGCATCGCGAACCCGGTTGCCGAAGCCCTCGCCGAAACGTTCGTCGGCATCGCCGCGCAGGGTCCACTGGTAGTCAGGGTAACTGGGGGTCGACCAGATCACCCCGACCTTGTCGGTATCGACGCGGTCATCCTCGACGGCCGCCTCCCAGACGGCGTAGTTGACCGCGCCGAGCTCGTAGGTGCCGGACTCGACGAGGGCGATGGTGCGCGAATGGTCGCCGGAGAAGCCGACCCGCGAGAAGATCGCTTCGGGCGGCTCGTCGAAGCGCTGGCGCAGGAAGTGCTCCGGCATCAGCCGGCCGGACGTCGAGGTCTTCGAGCCAAAGGTGAAGCTCAGGTCGCGAATGTCGCTCGGCAGCTCGTCGGTGGCTTCCAGGCCGGTGGAGCGGTGGGCGATGAAGTAGCTCTTGAACTCGGCGTCCTCCTTGCCCTGGGCGAGCGCCCGGGAATCCGGGACGAGGCGGCGGGCCTGAACGCCGGAGAGGCCGCCGAACCAGGCGAGCTGCACCTGATCGTTGCGAAAGGCCGTGACCGCGGCGCCGTAGGATTTCACCGGCACGTACTCCACCTCGACGTCCAGTTGCGCCTCGAGATAGTCGGCGACCTTCGAGAAACGCTCGATCAGACGCGACTGGTCCTCGTCGGGAATGGCGGTGAAGCGGAAGGTCTCGTTGGCCTGAACCCCTTGGGCGAGCAGGGCCAGGGCGGCGGCAGTCGCGGCGATCCAGCGCATCGGCGGTCTCCTGATGGGAAAGAGGCCGCCATTGTTGTGGCTCGCCGGCGACTTGGCAAGCGGCGCCCCATCAGCGAGAAGCCGGGTAGCGGGTTTCCTTCAGGCTGTCCTTGATCTTCTTCAGGTGGGGCAGGAAGTCCTCGCCGCGCCTCAGGGTGACGCCGGTGGCCATGACGTCGATCAGCGCCAGCTGGATCATGCGCGAGGTCATCGGCATGTAGTGGTCGGTGTCTTCCGGGGCGCTCACGGCGAGGATTTCGGTACACTGGTCGGCCAGCGGTGAGTTCGGGTCGGTGATGCCCAGCACGATGGCACCGTTGTTGCGGGCCTGGGCCGCAATGTCGACCAGCTCGCGGGTGCGGCCGGTGTAGGAGAGCACGACCACGACATCGCCGGTATGACAGGCGGCGGCGACCATGCGTTGCATCAGGACATCGATATAGGCCGAGACGGGGATGTTGAAGCGGAAGAACTTGTGCTGGGCATCCTGGGCCACGGCCCCCGAGGCGCCGAGGCCGAAGAAGTGCAACTGCTTGGCCTGGGTGAGATAGTCGACGACGCGCTCGACGCGAGCCGAATCGGTTTCGCGTCTCGCCAGGTCGAGCGCGGCGATGGTGGCGCCGAAAATCTTGCTGGTATAACCCTCGGCACTGTCGCCGGGCTCCACAGCCTGGCTGACGTAAGGGGTGCCGCCAGCGAGGCTCTGTGCCAGCTTGATCTTGAAGTCGGGATAGCCCTTGGCATCGAAGCTGCGGCAGAACCGGTTGACCGTGGGCTCGCTGACCGAGGCGGCGTGCGCCAGACTGGCAATGCTCATGCTGGTGGCGGAGCCTGGATCGGCGAGGATGACGTCGGCGACCTTGCGCTCGGAGCGGTTGAGTTCGTCGAGTCGGCGGCGGATGCGGTCCAGCAGATCGTGACTGACCATGGGCAAGGTTGTCTCCATGATGGCGGGCCAATGCCCTGACTTGAGGAAGCACTGCACGAATGCCTCCGCGTCCATGTCTGACACCGCTCGGCGATCTATGCAGTACTTTCCAGGTGGTGATTTAACTACATGATGGTCGGTATCCTAGCGCGGGAGCCTCAGGGGAGGCCATAGTCAGTGGCGGGGCGTTCACTGAGCGTTTTGCCTTTAGTAGTAAATTTACAGAATATTTTGGTGATTGGCGCTCGCTTGCGCTAATATTTTGGTAAGTTAACCAGATGGGGGCGGACATGAGTCAAGACACGCGGTCCCGGTCGGCGCGGTCCTCCGATGCCGTCGGAACGGAGGTCGATTTCGTGCTGTTCGGCGCGCTGGGCGACCTGTCGCAGCGCAAGCTGTACCCCGCGCTGTATCAGCTCGACCGGGAAAACCTCCTGGCCAAGGGCACGCGGCTGCTCGGTGCGGGACGACAGGAGGTGGACCTCGAGGGCTTCAGGTCTCGCGTGGAGGCGGCGCTCAAGGAGTACGTCGATGCCGAGGAGCTGGATCGCTCGGTGCTCAAGCGCTTTCTGGCCCGGCTCGATTATCGCTGTGTGGACGCTACCCAGCCCGAAGGTTATGCCGGCATCCGCGAATGGCGACAGGATGCGGGCGAGCGCCCCATGGTCGTCTACCTGGCGGTGGGCGCCAGCCTCTATGGCGATATCTGCCGCTATCTCCAGGAAAGTGGCAGTCTTGACGAGCACAGCCGCGTGGTGGTCGAGAAACCCATCGGCTATGACCTCGAGTCCTCTGCCGAGATCAATGACGCCATCGGTGCGGTCTTCCCCGAATCGCGCATCTATCGCATCGATCACTACCTGGGCAAGGAGACCGTCCAGAACCTGATCGCCCTGCGTTTTGCCAATCCGCTGTTCGGCACCCAGTGGAACCAGAACCATATCTCGCACGTGGAAATCACCGTGGCCGAGAAGGTCGGCATCGAAGGGCGCTGGGGATATTTCGATCAGGCTGGCCAACTGCGCGACATGGTGCAGAATCATCTGCTGCAGCTGGTCTGCCTCATTGCCATGGATCCGCCCGCGAACCTCGATGCCGACGCCATTCGCGACGAGAAGGTCAAGGTGCTCAAGGCGCTCAAGCCGTTCACCGACGACATGCTCGGTCGAGACGTGGTGCGTGGCCAGTATATCGCCGGCACCAGCGATGGCGTTCGCGTGCCGGGGTATCTCGAGGAGCCCGACGCCAATACCGAGAGCCACACCGAGACCTTCGTGGCGATGAAGACCGAGGTGGCCAACTGGCGCTGGGCCGGCGTGCCCTTCTATCTGCGTACCGGCAAGCGCATGCCCGAGAAGCTCTCGCAGATCGTCATTCACTTCCGCCAGCAGCCGCATTACATCTTCGACCCCGATCAGCGTGCCCTGGCCGCCAACAAGCTGGTGATCCGTCTGCAGCCGGATGAAGGAATCGCCCTGCAGGTACTGACCAAGGATAGCGGCCTGGACAAGGGCATGCGGCTGCGCCCGGGGCCGCTGCACCTGGATTTCCATAGTGCCTTTGCCAAGACGCGGATTCCCGATGCCTATGAGCGTCTACTGCTGGAAGTGATGAAGGGACAGCAATACCTGTTCGTGCGTCGCGACGAGGTCGAGCATGCCTGGCAGTGGTGCGACAGCCTGATCAATGCCTGGCAGTCGCGAGAGGAATTGCCGCGACGCTATCCTGCCGGCTCCTGGGGGCCGGTGGCCTCGATCGCCATGATCACCCAGGATGGTCGTAGCTGGTATGAGGATTACTGATATGACACGCGATCAGGCGCCACGCGAGCGACTCTCGCTACAGCTTGCCGAAGCCGTGGCCGAGGCGCTGAGAACCGATCTGGCGCAGCGGGAGCGAGTGCTGCTGGTGGTGTCCGGCGGTTCGACGCCGGTCCCTTTTCTGCGCGCCCTGTCGGAGATGCCGCTGCCCTGGTCTCGCGTCGAGGTGACCCTGGCCGACGAACGCTGGGTGGCCGAGAGCGATGACGACAGCAATGCGCGGTTGGTACGCGAGCATCTCCTGCGCAGCGAAGCGCACCGGGCGTGCTTCGTGCCCCTGACCAGCGATGCCGCCACGCCCGAGGAGGGCGCGGCCGAGGTGGCCGAACGTGTCGGTGGCCTGGCATGGCCGGCCAGTGCCGTGGTGCTGGGCATGGGCGGCGACGGTCATACCGCCTCGCTGTTTCCGGACAGTCGCGAGCTGGATCTGGCGCTTTCCACCACCGAGCCTGTGGTGGCGGTGCGCACTCCCAGCCAGCCGCAACCGCGTATCAGTCTGAGTGCCGATAGGCTGCATCAGGCGTATCGACACTTCCTGCACATCACCGGCGAGGCGAAGCGCGATGTTCTGGGCAAAGCGCTCGCTGGCGATGACACCCGGGCGCTGCCGATTCGTGCCTTCCTGGCCAGCCCGCTGGGTATCTACTGGGCCCCTTGAGTCAACCCGTCACCGGCCCCGCATCACGGAGAATTACATGACCATCGATAAGCAACTGCCATCCACGCGGACCACCGAACTCGACAGCATCTGCCTCAAGGCCGAGGTGATTCCGGTGCTGGCTATCCGGCGCGTGGAAGATGCCGTACCGCTGGCGACAGCCCTGGTCGAAGGGGGGCTAAGCGTGCTCGAGGTCACCCTGCGCACCGACTGTGCCCTGGAAGCCACGCAACGCATCAAGGAGGCGCTTCCCCAGGCCAGCGTCGGCATCGGCACCGTGCTGACGCCCGCGCAGTATCGTCAGGCCGAGCAGGTTGGCGCCGACTTCGTGGTGACGCCGGGGACCACCGAGGCGTTGTATCGCCACGGCGTGAGCAGCCCGGTCCCGATGTTGCCCGGTGTGGCCACCGTGTCCGAACTGATGATCGGCTGGCAGTTCGGCTATCGCCGCTTCAAGTTCTTCCCCGCCGAGGCCAGTGGCGGCGTCAAGGCGCTCAAGGCATTTGCAGGGCCGATTCCCGAGGCGCGCTTCTGCCCCACCGGAGGGATCACCCTGGAGAACGCTGATGACTACCTGGCGCTCAAGAACGTGATGTGCGTGGGCGGCTCCTGGCTGACGCCGGCACCGCTGGTCGAGGCCGAGGACTGGAACAGCATCCGTGAACTGGCCAAGGAAGCGGCCCAACGTTTTCACCACTGAGCCATGCTCGGTGGTTACCTGCTCTCTCTCGGCAGCCTGATGCTGTCTTTTTCTCGCCGGCCCACAGGGCCGGCTTTTTTTTTTGCTCATGGCGCGGCGATCAACTCGAGACTCGGGGCCGATGGGCCTTGGAAGGAGCGAGGCCAGATGCTGGCCTTCGAGCCGGCTGGCTCAATCGAGGTCGTTGCGGGTCGGCAGGGCCGAGTAGGCGCCGGGGCGGGCCACCGCATGGGCGCCGCAGCGGCAGGCGAACGCCAGGGCGTCCTCCAGCAGGGCGGTGTCGCGATGCCAGTCGTCGTGGTAGTGCTCGGCGAGCCGGGTCAGCAGGCCGCCGATGAAGGCGTCGCCGCCGGCCGTGGTATCCACTGCCTGGACCGGCGGCGGGGCGAGGCGCATTTCGGTGTCCCGTTGCCTGAGGCGTGCCTCGCCGGGCCCGTCGGTGATGACGATGACCTTGACGCCGGCCGCCAGCCGTTCGGCCAGCCAGTCGTCTTCGGGGTGTTCGGCTCGCAGATAATTGAGCTCATCGGTGGAAAGCTTGAGCAGGTCGGCGCTATCCAGGAGCCGAGTGACCAGGCTGATCTCCGCCTCGCCGCTTGCCCAGAGATTGTGACGCAGGTTGGCATCGACGCTGACCAGGCAGTCGGCACGTCGGGCCATGCTGGCCATGGCCAGGGTGGTGTCGGCGATGGTCGGCTCGGTCAGGCTGTTGCTGCACAGGTGGAGCAGGGCAGGCTCGCCAAAGATCCCGGCGGGAAGGTGGTCGAGGCGATACAGCAGGTCGGCGGCGGGCGGACGATAGAAATCGAAGGTGCGCTCGCCGTCGGCATCGCGCGAGACGAAGGCCAGTGCCGTGCGTGCCTCGCGGGTACGGCGCACGCCGGAGACATCGACGCCGTGGGCGGCCAGTTCACGGGCCAGGAAGTCGCCGAAGTAATCCTCGCCGAGCATGCCGAGGAATTGGCTCGGCAGGCCGAGGCGGGCGCAGGCCACGGCGACGTTGGCCGGAGCGCCGCCGGCGTAGGGCGTGAAGGTCTCCGGCCCCTCGTGGGCATCGCCCAGTCGGCTGGAAAGCATGTCGACCAGGGCCTCGCCGAAGGCGATCAGTCGGTGCATCGGACGCATCCCTCTTGGTTGTGGTTGTTGGTGGCGAGTGTCTGACGATCCTGCGGCCTAGGGCGAAGGCCGGCGCGGTCAGCTCGCTCGTGACAGGGTCGTGCCCAGCAGGTGCTGGGCACCGGGCACCAGCCAGACCGGATCGAGCCGGGTGTTGGCCGATTCGACGCACAAAAAGCGCCGTGCGGCCGCCAGCGAGGTATCGGCGGGTGGTGTGTCGCCCGGATTCCATACCACCACGGAGTCGCTGCCCTGGCGGGCGATGCGCAGGCGCCGCTGGCCGTCGTCGAGCCATGTCTCCGCGTTGCTGTGGTAGATACGGTCGATGCCGCTGCGCACGCCGAGTTCGCCTTGCTGCTCGCTCTCGGCGAAGTCTTGGAGCTTGTCGAGGTAGCGGGCGCCTGCCAGGCCTTCGACACGGCAGGCGAAGGCATCGTCTACCGCCAGATAGCTGTGCAGGGCGCCGGTGATCTTCACCGGTGTCTCGCCGGTGTGTTCGGTGATCAGTTCGACATGCAGGCGCTGGGCGTTGGCCTGGATCACTGCACGAGGCATGAGTTGGCTGTGCAGGCGTTCGAGCGGGCTGAGGTGCAGCTCCACGCCTTCCTCGTGCTCGTCCACGGCGTCGAGGCGCCAGTCAGCCTTGCGTGCGGGGCCGTGCATGGGTCCCGAGCGGTCGGAGGACTCGTCGGCGGTGTGTTCGTCGGCGAACCAGGGCCAGCACAACGGAATGCCGCCGCGGATCGCGCCGGGTCGCTCCTGAGGCGTTGGGGTGACCCACAACCAGCCGCCGGGCACCAGGGCGTCTTCGCGCTGGTCCGGGCTTGAGGTGGTGGCGTGTGCTTGCGTGGCTTCGGGCGCCCAAGGCTGATAGTGCAGGACCTGGGCCCCTTGAAGCGAAACGGCGAGTTCACCCCAGGCCTCGTTGGCCAGCCAGACCTCGCGACCGGCCCATTCGGCGCGGCGTTGACCCTGGGTGGCGTCCAGCAGGGCGCGCAGCGTTTCGGGAATCATTCGACCTCCTCGAGGGTCATTCGACCTCTGGATTGTGCAGGGCCTCGGCGGCGCCCAGCAGGCCCGTCCAGGGGGCGGTTACCACATGCACCGGGATATCCGCGGTGTAGTCGCTCATCCGGCCTTTGGCGGCGAAGGCTTCCAGAAAGCGGCTATCCGGCAACCAGTCCAGCAGGCGTGGCAAGATGCCGCCACACAGGTAGACACCGCCACGTGCTCCGATGGTGAGCGCGGCATCGCCGCTGACGTCGCCGAGGATCTTCAGGAAACGCAGCAGGGTATCACGTGCCACGGGGTCGTCGCGCCTGGCCGCTTCCGTGACCTCGGCAGGGGCCTGGTAGCGCGGATGGGCACCCTTCAGCGAGCAGTGGGCGGCATACAGGTCCAGCAGCCCCTGGCCGCAGAGCAGGCGTTCCACCGAGATCCGGCCATAGCGGTTGCGGAAGTAGCGCAGCAGGTTCTGCTCACGCTCGTCGGTGGGGGCGAAGGTCACGTGACCGCCTTCGGTAGGCAGCGGGATCCAGGCTTGGCGGCCGGGGAAGACCCCGGCCACGCCGAGCCCGGTGCCGGGACCGATAACCAGCCGTGTGGCGTGTGGCGCCGTCGTGCCTTCCTGCAGGGTCACCAGTTCGTCGTCATCGACGTGGGGAACCCCCAGTGCCTGGGCCATGAAGTCGTTGATGACCTTGAACAGGTCGAGGTTCAGGGCTTCGCGAACTGCTGTCTTGGTGAAGTCCCAGTGGTTGTTGGTCATCACCACCCGTTCGCCGTGGACCGGGCAGGCGAAGGCCAGGCAGGCCTCGCGGGGCGCGAGGTCTCCGGTGGCGCCGACGCGGTTCAGGTAGTCGCGCGCTGCCTCGACGACGCCGGGGTAGTCGGCGCAGGGCAGGCTCTGGATGTCGTGGGGCGCAAAGGCGCCCGGCGTGACCAACGCGAAGCGGGCGTTGGTGCCGCCGATGTCGCCGATAAGTGCGGGTCGGGTCATCGTGAACTCGTATCGTCAGGTCGTCGCGCGCGAGTGGGGCGGTACCGCCGTTCGCCACAAGGTCCTCCGACGGACGCGGGCCGGGGCATCGTGGAAGTGTCCTTTCCGCCACTCGATGCGGGTCGGGTCATGGGGCATCTCAGGCGTCTTCGTCGTGGATCTGGCCCTGCTGGCGGGCGAGGTCGTCGGCCTCGAAGCCACCGAAGACCCCGGCACCTTCCTCACCGCGCATGGCCAGATGGCGGAAGCCGGAGAACAGCTCGCGACCGAGGCCCACGTGGTAATGGTCCAGCTCGGCGACATGCTTCTCGCGTTCGGCCCAGACATGGGCGTCCACCTTGGCCTCCAGGGTGCCGGCGTTGGCGTCCAGGCGCACGATGTCGCCGTCGCGCAGCTTCGACAACGGACCGCCGTCCAGTGCCTCGGGGCTCATGTGGATAGCTGCCGGGACCTTGCCGGAGGCGCCGGACATGCGCCCGTCGGTGACGAGTGCCACCTTGTAGCCGCGGTCCTGCAGTACGCCGAGATAGGGCGTCAGCTTGTGCAGCTCGGGCATGCCGTTGGCCTTGGGGCCCTGGAAGCGCACCACGGCGATCACGTCGCGGTCCAGCTCGCCGGCGTCGAAGGCTGCCTTCATCTCGTTCTGGTCCTCGAAGATCCGCACCGGAGCTTCGACCACGCGGTGCTCCTCTTCCACCGCCGAGACCTTGATCACGCCGCGCCCCAGGTTGCCGTCGAGCACGGTGAGGCCGCCGGTGGGCGTGAAGGGATTGGCCACCGGACGCAGGATTGCCTCGTCCAGGCTCTTCTTCGGCCCTTCCCGCCAGACCAGCTTGCCGTCTTCCAGGAAGGGTTCCTGGGTATAGGCGGTCATGTCGGTGCCGAACACCGAGGGGATGTCGGTGTGGATCAGGCCGGCGCCGATCAGCTCGCGGAACAGGTAGCTCATGCCTCCGGCGGCCTGGAAGTGGTTGATGTCGGCCTGGCCGTTGGGATAGACCTTCATCAGGCTGGGCGTCACTGCCGAGAGGTCGGTGAAGTCTTCCCACGTCAGGGTGAGGCCCGCCGCCGCGGCCATGGCCACCAGGTGCAGGGTATGATTGGTGGAGCCGCCGGAGGCCAGCAGGCCTACCACGGCATTGACGATGGCGCGCTCGTCGATCTGCCGGTAGAAGGGGCGATAGTCGCCGCCGGGCTCGGTGTTGCGGATCGCCTGCTCGGTGGCGAAGCGGGTCAGCGCCTCGCGCATCTCGGTGCCCGGGTTGACGAAGGAGGTGCCCGGCAGGTGAAGGCCCATCATCTCCATCATCAACTGGTTGGAGTTGGCGGTGCCGTAGAAGGTGCAGGTGCCAGGGCTGTGATAGGACTGGGACTCCGCTTCCAGCAGGTCTTCACGGCTTGCCTTGCCTTCGGCGAACAACTGGCGGATGCGAGCCTTTTCCTTGTTGGGCAGGCCGCTGGGCATGGGGCCGGCGGGCACGAACATCGCCGGCAGGTGGCCAAAGCGCGCCGCGGCGATGAACAGCCCCGGGACGATCTTGTCGCACACGCCGAGATACAGGGCGGCATCGAACATGTTGTGGGAGAGACCCACGGCGGTGGCCATGGCGATGACGTCGCGGGAAAACAGCGACAGCTCCATGCCCGGTTGTCCTTGGGTCACGCCATCGCACATGGCTGGTACGCCGCCGGCGAACTGGGCGGTGGAGCCCATGGCACGGGCCGCCGACTTGATGGTCTCGGGGAAGGTCTCCAGCGGTTGGTGAGCGGAGAGCATGTCGTTGTAGGCGGAGATGATGCCCAGGTTGGCACTGTTCAGCATCTTCAGCGCGTTCTTGTCCTCGGTGCCGCAGGCGGCGAAACCGTGGGCCAGGTTGCCGCAGGAAAGCTCGGCACGGTGCACGCCGCGTCGATGCTGATCGTCCATGCGCTGTTCATAGAGGGCGCGGCGTTCACGCGAGCGCTCACGGATGCGCTCGGTGACTTGCTGGACGGTGGCGTTGAGGGGCGTGGGGGCTTGGGCCATGGGGCACCTCGGCAGCGTTATAAAGAAATTTTGGTAAATTTAACAAAAATATCGCGAGTCACTTGGCCATGATAGGGCTTTTTTGGCTGTTTTTGTAATTATTCTACCCAAAAGGATGAGGTTATTGATGCCGCTTCCCGATGGCCGGCGGGGTGGCGAGTGAGGACGGGGCTACGCACAATGTAGGCGTTGCGTCGGTTGCTTGTCAGCCGCCCCGCCCCATGCCTGGAGACGCCATGACCCGATTATGCCTTGGAGAACCATCCCCCATCGAGGCGATACCGGCAGCGGCCTGGAACGCCCTGGCAGGCGATGACGATCCCTTCCTGCGCCACGAGTTCCTTTCTGCCCTCGAGGATACCGGGGCCGTGACGCCGGAGACCGGCTGGGTGCCCCGCCACCTGACGTTGTGGCGAGGGGAAGAACTGGTTGGCGCCTTGCCTCATTATCTCAAGTATCACTCGTTTGGCGAGTATGTCTTCGATTGGGCATGGGCGGAGGCCTGGGAGCGTGCCGGAGGGCGTTACTATCCCAAGGCCCTCAGCGCCATTCCCTTCACGCCGGTGCCGGGGTCTCGCCTGCTGCTGGCCGACGACGTCGATCCGTTGCAGGCGCGGTGTCGGCTGGCGGCAGCCTGGGAGGAGGGCGATGTCTCGAGCTGGCATTTACTGTTCGCCGAGCAAGCCGAGGTCGATGCCTGGCGACAGGCGTGCCCGACGTTGCTTCCTCGTCATGGGGTGCAGTTCCAGTGGCGGGATCGCGGATTCGGTGACTTCGATGGATTCCTGGCGACCCTGACGTCCAAGCGTCGCAAGGCCATTCGCCGTGAACGCCGACGGGTTGCCGAACAAGGCTTTACCCTGCATCGCCTCGAGGGCCACGAGATCGGCGACGAGGATCTGGCTCACTTCTTCCAGTGCTACCAGATCACCTATCTGGAACGGGGGCAGCGGGGCTATCTCGGAGAAGCCTTCTTCGACCGGCTGCGTCGTGACCTGCCCGAATCCCTGTTGCTGGTCCAGGCTCGTCTGGAGGGGCGGCGCGTGGCGGCCGCATTGTGCCTGCAAGGGCCCCGGACCCTCTATGGGCGTTACTGGGGCAGCGAGGTGGTGGCGGATAGCCTGCATTTCGAGACGTGCTATTACCAGGGCATCGAGCATTGCCTGACAACGGGGCGGACCCTGTTTGATCCCGGCACTCAGGGAGAGCACAAGTTGACGAGAGGATTCGCCCCACGCCGCCTGACATCGCTGCACCATATAGCGGATCCTCGTCTGCGGGATGGCGTGGCGCGCTTCTGCGAAGAAGAAAGCGCCCATGTGGTGGCCTACCATGAGGCGGCAGAGCGTGCCTTGCCGTTTCGTGGGTGAGGCCGGCGGGGGAAGATGGCATAATGCCGCCATTGCAATCTGTTGACGGAATTCTCGCATGCTCAAGTGGTTGGCCGTCGTGCTCGTGGCACTGCTGGTACTGCTGCAGTATCGCCTGTGGCTGGGCGAAGGCAGTGTGCGCGAGCTCGCCGAGGTAGGGCAGCGCGTGGAGCGCCTGGAGGCCGAGAATGCGCCCTTGAGGGCGCGCAACGAACGCCTGGCGGCCGAGGTGGTGGACCTCAAGACCGGTCTGGACGCCATCGAGGAGCGTGCGCGCAATGAAGTGGGCATGGTGCGCAGCGACGAGCAGTTCTTCTGGGTGCCCGATGCGGGCGATGGGGAGGCGGCTCAGTGACGCCGACGCTCTGGCTGGTGGTGCCCGCCGCGGGGTGCGGACGTCGCATGGGTGCCGATCGGCCCAAGCAGTATCTGACGCTGGGCGGGCGAACCGTCCTTTCGCATACGCTGTCTCGCCTTCACGCCGCCTTTCCCGAGGCGCGTCTGTGTCTCTGCCTGGATGCCGATGACAGCCACTTCAATCCCGCCTGGGTGCCGTTCCGCGATTGGCGTCGAGTCGACGGCGGCGTGGAACGTGTCGACTCGGTGATCAATGCCCTGGAGGCCATCGTGGCCGAGGAGGGCGATGAGCAGGCACTCGTCCTGGTGCATGATGTCGCGCGCCCCTGCGTGGATGCCGGTGATCTGGCCCGTTTGTTTGCCGTGGTGGATGACGACCCCGTTGGCGGCCTGCTGGCCGCGCCGGTGGCCGATACCATGAAGCGGGACGATGGTGCCGGCCGGGTGGCACGGACCGAGGATCGCGCGGGCATGTGGCACGCCTTGACGCCCCAGGGGTTTCGGTTGGGGGTGCTGCGTCGTGCCCTGACACGAGTCCGGGCCGAGGGCGTGACCGTGACCGACGAGGCCTCGGCGGTGGAGGCCCTGGGGCTGGCGCCGCGACTGGTCCCCGGACGGCGCGACAATCTCAAGATCACCCATCCCGAAGATCTGGCCCTGGCCGGCCGTATCCTGGCCGCCCAGGCATCGGATGAGCGTTCAATCGGCCATGAGGAGTGCCGCTGACACCATGATGCGAATCGGCCACGGTTTCGATGTACACCGCTTCGGCGAAGGCGACCACCTCAAGATCGGCGGCGTCGCCATTCCCCATACGCATGGCTTCGTTGCCCATTCCGATGGCGACGTCCTGCTGCATGCGGTCTGTGATGCGCTGCTCGGTGCCTGCGCCCTTGGGGACATCGGTCACCATTTCCCCGATGACGATCCGGCCTGGGCTGGCGCCGACAGCCGCAGGCTGTTGCGCCATGTGGTGGCGCTGATCGCCGAGCAGGGCTGGCGAGTGGGCAACCTGGATGCCACGGTGATCGCCCAGGCGCCGCGCATGGCGCCGCATATTGCTGCCATGACCGCCAATATCGCCGAGGACCTGGGCGTCGAGCGTTCCTCGGTCAACGTCAAGGCGACCACCACCGAGCGTCTCGGCTTTACTGGTCGCGGAGAAGGCGTGGCCGCCGAGGCGGTGGTCCTGCTGATGGGGCGTGCGAATGACTGAGACGCCTCCCGTCTGGCCACCCCATTGGCCTCGGGTGCTCGATGCCCGTTTCGGTCCGCCCCGCCCCGGTGCTTACCGGGCCTGCCCCGAGGATTTCCAGGTGGAGGAAATCCTCGGTTTCTCGCCGGAAGGGGAGGGGGAACATCTCTGGCTGTGGATCGAGAAGCGCGGCATGACCAGCGACACGGTGGCGCGTGCGCTGGCACGAGCCTGCGAGGTGTCGCCGCGGTCGGTCGGCTATGCCGGGCTGAAGGATCGGGTCGCCGTGACGCGGCAATGGTTCTCGGTGCATTTGCCAGGTCGCGCCACACCGGATGACCTGCCGTCCCGCCTGGCGGGGCAGTCCCTCGCGCTGCTGGAGACCCGTCGCCATCCGCGAAAGCTGAAGCGCGGCGTGCATCGCGGCAACCGCTTTCACCTGCGGTTGACCGGTGATGTCACGGCCATGCCTGGACTGGATGAACGCTGGTCATGGCTGTGTCGACACGGGGTACCCAACTACTTCGGCCCCCAGCGATTCGGTCCGGATGGCCGCAATCTACATCGTGCGGCTTCGTTGCTGGCGCGAGTATGGCGGAAGCGTGACGATCCCCAGGGGATGCTGCTCTCGGCGGCACGCAGCTATCTCTTCAACGTCCAGTTGGCCGCACGTATCGAGCAGGGCACCTGGGACTCGCCGCTCGAGGGCGAGGCCGTGATCCTGGATGGTTCGAGCAGCCAGTTCGTCATCGAGCGGCTCGACGATGAGCTCCGCGACAGGGCCGCGCGTCTGGATATCCATCCCAGTGGCGTGTTGTGGGGCCGTGGCGAGTCGGTGGCCCGGCAAGAGGCCCTGGCGTCCGAGCGCGATCCGTTGGCAGCGCACCAGCCGCTATGCGAGGGACTGGTGCGTGCCGGTGCTCGTCTTGCGCGGCGGCCGTTGCGACTGCGTCTGGCCGCCCCCGGTCTCGAGCGCGATGCCGAGGGTGCGGTATGGCTGTCGTTCGAGTTGCCGCCGGGGGCCTATGCCACCTCGGTGCTGCGCGAACTGATCGATCACCCGACCCTGAATTTCCAGCCGTCCCCGTCCGGGGACGATGAACGAGGAGCTCCGGATGCGCCGACTGCTGCTGTCCAATGACGATGGTGTCCATGCCCCCGGCCTGCAGGCATTGTACGATGCGCTGCTCCCGCATGCCCGTTTGCGGGTGGTGGCGCCCGACCGCGACAAGAGCGGTGCCAGCAACTCGCTGACACTGACGCGACCGCTGGCGTTGTCGGCCCTGGAGAACGGCTTCTACAGCGTCGACGGGACACCGGCGGATTGCGTCTACCTGGGGGTCAACGGTGTCTGGGAGGAGCGGCCCGACCTGGTCATCTCCGGGATCAACCATGGCGGCAACCTCGGCGATGACGTGCTGTATTCCGGCACCGTCGCGGCAGCCATGGAGGGGCGCAACCTGGGCATGACCGCCATCGCCATGTCACTGGTGGGCCGGCATCATTTCGAAACGGCCGGTCGTGTGGCAGCGAGTCTCGTGGGGGCTGCCGATCAGCTGTCGTTGCCGCCGCGCAGCTTGCTGAACGTCAATGTGCCCGATCTGGCCTGGGAGGAGCTGCGTGGCTTTCGGGTGACCCGGATGGGTTACCGAGGGCCGGCGGCGCGTCCTCTGGAGGTGCAGGACCCGCGTGGCCAAAAGCGGTACTGGATTGCACCGGTGGGCGAGAATGCCGATGATGGCCCGGACACCGACTTCGCCGCCGTGGAAGCCGGTTTCGTTTCCATCACGCCGCTGCAGACCGACCTGACCCGGCATGCAGCGCGCGACGACGTGCAGGATTGGCTGAATGCACTCACCTGACCTTCGCGGTGTCGGCATGACATCGCAACGGACCCGAGATCGCATGGTGGAGCGTCTGGCCCGGCAGGGCATTCGCGATCGACGCGTGCTGGAAGTGATGGCTCGTGAGCCTCGCCATCTCTTTCTCGATGAGGCACTGTCGCATCGTGCCTACGAGGACACCTCCCTGCCCATCGGGCACGGCCAGACCTTGTCGCGCCCGTGGATCGTGGCGCGCATGAGCGAGCTGGTCGTCCAGGCCGGGCCGTCCCGGGTGCTCGAGATCGGTACCGGCTCCGGCTACCAGACATTGGTACTGGCTCGCTTGGTCGCGGAACTCTGGTCGGTGGAGAGGATCAATGCACTGCACCGCCGCGCCGGCGATCGGCTGCGCTGGCTGGAGGCGGACAACGTCCAGTTGCGACTGGCCGATGGCGGACACGGGTGGCCCGAGGCGGCCCCCTTCGAGGTTATCCTGCTCACCGCCTGCGCCAGCGAGATGCCCATGCCGCTGCTGGCCCAGTTGACCGATGGGGGCGTCATGATCGCCCCGGTGGCGGACAAGGGGGGGCGCCAGTGGCTCGTTCGGGTCCGTCGCAATGGCGATCAGTTCGAGCGAGAGCGTTTGGAGCCGGTGCGTTTCGTGCCGTTGCTGGAAGGAGTCATTCGTTGAAGCGTCATCTTGGCCTCTTGCTCAAGGGTGCCGGCATGGGAGCCGCCGATGCGGTGCCTGGGGTTTCCGGAGGCACCATCGCCTTTGTCACCGGCATCTATGAAGAGCTGATTCATACCATCGAACGCTTCGGTCCCGAGGCCTTCGGCGTCTGGCGTCGGCAGGGACTGGCCGGACTGGTCGAGTATCTCAACCTGCGTTTCCTGGTGCCCCTGCTGGCAGGTATCGCGATCAGCCTGGTCAGCGTCGCCCATCTGGTGGTGTGGTTGATGGAAGTGCAGCCCCTGCTGCTCGATGGCCTCTTCTTCGGCCTGGTGGCCGCTTCGGCGCTGGTGGTCTGGCGTCATCCCGTGGAGTGGCGATGGTGGTACCTGATGCCACTGGTCCTCGGGTTGCTGCTGGCGCAATGGTTGCCTGACCTGATGCCCTGGGTGTCACAATTGGGCAGTACCCATCTGGTGCTGGCAACGGCAGGGGCCATCGCCATCAGCGCCCTGTTGCTGCCGGGCGTTTCCGGTAGTTTTCTGCTGCTGACCATGGGACTTTATGGCACCGTGATGGAAGGCGTTCGGAGCTTCGATCTGGGCTTGCTTGCCGTGTTCGGAGGTGGTTGCCTGGTCGGCCTGTTCGTTTTTTCGCGTCTGCTGTCCTGGCTGCTCAGGCACTGCCATGGCGCCACGCTGCAGATGCTGGTGGGGTTCATCGTGGGCTCATTGCCGACCCTCTGGCCCTGGCGCCAGCTGGCGTCTTACCAGATCGGGGAGGACGGGCAGATGATCCCGCTCGATTACCATTACCTGACCCCGGGAGATTTCGGTGTCGTCACCGGTGATTCCGCCCAGCTACCGGCCGTGCTGGCATTGATGCTGGTCGGTGCCGGCCTGGTGCTGTGCGTTGACCGTCTCAACCGCGGCCCTGATACACCGCAGGCCGGTTAGCATGATAGCGTAGACAAGGACAAGGAGGAGGGTTCCAATGCATAAGGGGCTGCTGATCTCGGGGCTTGCGCTGGTACTGGCCGGTTGCGCCACCTCGCAGAGCGAGGCGCCGCCGGTACAGGTCGAGGACCTGTCGACCGGCCGGGCGGCATCCGTACCCGCCGAGTATACCGTCAAGTCCGGTGACACCCTGTACGGGATCGCCTGGCGACACGACATGGATTATCGTGACCTGGCCGAGATGAACAACATCGCGCCGCCCTACAATATTCAGCCCGGTCAGCGGCTGGTGCTGGGTGGCGACGATGGCTCGGCTCGCCAGGCGTCGACCGGAGCCGATCGCGGCACCGGACGCGACGGTGGCGAAGGCGCCGTCGCCACTGGCGTGGCGGCGGCCGGTGCCGTGGCCAGTGGCACCCAGAGCGGTGGTTCGAGTGGCGACGAGGATGGCTCGCTGGACTGGTTGCTGCCCGAGGATGCTGCTGCCGACGGCGCGTCGAGTGATGAGGCGAGCGCCGGTGTGCCCGGCCCGGTCTACGAGGATGAAGATAAGCCCGCCTCCGCCGAGGAAGAAGCGGCAGCCGACGAGTCGGATGACAGCGACGCGGCCGATGAGGAACGCGAGAGCAACGACGACGGCGAGACCGCCGAGGCGTCGGCCGACGAGGACGCCGGTTCATCATCGACCGAGACCGCCGATGCCTCTGAGGCGCAGGAATCCTCGGCTGCACAGGATACGCAGGACGAAGGGCCGCGACGCTACACGCCGGTGGACGACGTTCCCTGGCAATGGCCGACCGACGGTAGTGTCGTGGGGGGCTATGGAGAAGGCGACAGCATCACTGCCGGCATTGATATCGGTGGTCAAAAGGGGCAACCTGTCAAGGCAGCCGGGCCTGGCATCGTGGTGTATGCCGGCAGTGGGGTACGCGGCTATGGCAAGCTGATCCTGCTCAAGCACAACGATCAGTACCTGAGTGCCTATGCCCACAACGACACCCTGCGCGTGAAGGAGAATGACGTGGTCCGGGCCGGCGAAGTGATCGCCACCATGGGCGACAGCGATGCCCAGGATGTCAGGCTGCATTTCGAGGTTCGCAAGGATGGCCAGCCTCAGGATCCCCTGGAGTATCTGCCCGCACGTTGAATGGCGTGTCCAACGAGCCTCTCCCGAGTCACTGTCGGAACGTCATACAATAATAACCTCGGGCATTGATCGTGATCAGCATGACGAACGATGTCCAGCCGCAACCATGGGGTAGCAATCGATGAGCATGCTTGAACGGGACCTTCAGGATGTGAATCTGGAGTCGGCCGCGGAGGCGGACGACGACGCCGTTGAGACCGTCGAGATCGAGGCCGGCGCGGTCGATGACAGTAGTGACGAAGCCTTCGAGAAGGCGCTCAGCCGCGAGGATCGTCATCACCACCACAGCCTGGACGCCACGCAGATCTACCTCAACGAGATCGGTTTCTCGCCGTTGCTGACGCCCGAGGAGGAAGTCCACTATGGGCGTCTTGCTCGCCAGGGCGATCCGCAGGGGCGTTCGCGAATGATCGAGTCCAACCTGCGACTGGTGGTCAAGATCGCGCGACGCTATCTCAACCGGGGGCTGACCCTGCTCGACCTGATAGAGGAAGGCAACCTGGGGTTGATCCGCGCCGTCGAGAAGTTCGATCCCGAGCGTGGTTTCCGCTTTTCCACCTATGCCACCTGGTGGATTCGCCAGACCATCGAGCGGGCGCTGATGAATCAGACCCGCACCATTCGTCTGCCCATCCATGTGGTCAAGGAACTCAACATCTACCTGCGGGCGGCACGGGAGCTGACCCAGAAGCTCGATCACGAGGCGACCGCCGAGGAAATTGCCGACCATCTCGACAAGCCGGTCGCGAGCGTCAAGAAGATGATGGGGCTCAACGAGCGGGTCTCGTCGGTGGATTACCCGGTGGGAAGCGAAAGCGACAAGCCGTTGATCGAGACGCTCACCGACGACAATGACCTGGGACCCGAGTCCACCCTGGTGGATGGTGACGTCAAGCAGCATGTCGACGAGTGGCTGGCCGAACTGACCGACAAGCAGCGCGAAGTGGTGGTGCGGCGTTTCGGTCTGCGCGGCCACGAAGCCTCGACCCTTGAGCAGGTGGGCGAGGAGATCGGTTTGACGCGGGAACGGGTTCGCCAGATCCAGGTCGAGGCGCTGAAGAAGCTGCGCCGCATGCTCGACAAGCAAGGCCTGGACCTGGACGCCATCTTCGAGTGACCGGCCTTGGCCGATTGCCATCGAACCAAAAAGCCAGGGCATTGTCCTGGCTTTTTGGTTTTTGGGCGATAAAAAATCCAGCAAGTGATATCCAATTTAGATGAATGGACTGGATAGCTGCATGACTTTGGTGACCTGTTCGATGGATGTCATGGCATTCTGAGCGGTGATCGTCGTTCAGGATTTCATCTTGCTGGAGTGACCCATGCCCCGTCCCTTGCGTGCTGACATCGACCTCGAGGCGCTATGCCACAACTATCGCCTCGCCCGAGACCTGGCGCCGGACAGCCAGTCGCTGGCGGTCCTGAAAGCCGATGCCTATGGTCATGGACTGGTCCCCTGCGCCCGCGCTCTGGAGGGGCTGGCGCCCGCCTTTGCCGTGGCGTGTCTCGAGGAGGCGGAAGCGCTGCGCGAGGGCGGCATCACCGCACCGATCGTCTTGCTGGAAGGCGTCTTCTCGGCCGAGGAGCTGGCGAAGGTGGACGCCCAGGGTCTCTGGATGGCGGTGCACAGTGACTGGCAGGTCGAGGCGCTGTTGCGTCATCGGCTTGAAAAGCCGGTCCCCACCTGGATCAAGGTCGATTCCGGCATGCACCGCCTGGGTTTCTCCCCCGAGCGCGCGATATCGGTCTGGGCGCGTCTGAGCGCCGCCCCGACACAGGCGTGTGATCTGCATCTGATGAGCCACTTCGCCACCGCCGATCATGCCGATACCGAGTATTTCCAACGCCAGATGAGCGCATTGCGCGCACTGGCCGAGAAGCTGGGCGCACCGACCTGCCTGGCCAACTCGCCGGCCACCCTGGCTCGGCCGGAGAGCCACGGGGCCTGGAATCGGCCCGGCGTCATGCTCTATGGCAGCGATCCTCTCGAGGCCTCCAACACGGCGAGCCGTCGGCTGTCACCGGTGATGACGCTGCGTTCTGAGCTCATCGCCGTGCGCGATCTCGACGAAGGGGAGCCGGTCGGCTATGGCGGGCGCTGGCGAGCACCACGCCCGTCACGCATCGGCGTGGTGGCTTGCGGCTATGGCGACGGTTACGATCGCCATGCCTGCGATGGCACGCCGGTCCTGGTCGAGGGGCGCCGCACGGCGCTTGTTGGCAAGGTCTCCATGGACATGCTGACGGTGGACCTCACCGACCTGCCCGAGGCTGAGATCGGCAGCGAGGTGGTGCTTTGGGGATGCGCCGCCAATGGCGAAGTGCTGTCGGTGGATGAGGTGGCCCGCTATTGCGATACCATCAGCTATACCCTGCTGACCGGGGTGCTGCCGAGGGTGCCCAGGCGGTATCATGGCGGCTGAATCCGAGTGTGAGAGCCCCATGTCCGAGCAAGCTTCCGCGACCCGTTTTCTTCATCCCCGTTACTGGCCGACCTGGCTGGCCATCGGTGCCATGCATGTCGGCGCCTGGTTGCCCTGGCGGCTCAAGCTCTGGGTCGGCAAGCTCATCGGGCTCGCTGCCTGGCGTTTTGCCAAGCGTCGGCGGCGTATCACCGAGACCAACATCCGCTTGTGCTTTCCCGAACTCGACGATGAGCGGCAACGTCGCCTGGTCCGGGACACCTTCATTGCCAACGGCATCGGAATTCTGGAGACGGCCACCGGCTGGTGTCGGGACCCGGAGCATCTGCGCCATCGTGTGGTCTTCGAGGGCCAGGAGCACATGGCTCGGGTGCAGGCCGAGGGCAAGGGGGCGCTGATCATCGGCATTCACTTCTCGACGCTGGATCTTGGCGGCGCCCTGCATTCCCTGTTCTTTCCCGCCGACGTGGTCTACCGACCCCATGACAATGCCCTGTTCGAGCGCTTCATGACCCGGGCGCGCAACCGCATCTTCGGCACCGCCATCGATCGCCACGACCTGCGGGGCGTGGTTCGCCGGATCAAGTCGGGGCATCATGTCTGGTATTCCCCGGATCAGGATTTCGGCCGGGAGGCCAGTGTCTTCGCGCCGTTCTTCGGTGTCGAGGCGGCGACCATCAAGCTCACCGCCAAGATCGCCCGCATGACCGGTGCGCCGGTCATGCCACTGATCTTTCATCGCAATCCCGACGATTACACCTATCGTCTGGAATACCTGCCCGCTCTGGAGGACTTCCCCTCCGGTGATGAGGTGGCTGATGCCACCCGCATCAACGCCGTCATCGAAGCCGCCATCCGCCGACATCCCGAGCAGTACCTGTGGCTGCATCGTCGTTTCAAGACACGACCCAACAAGAGTGACCCCAAGCTATATGATGTGTGAGCCACGGGCCTGCTCATGGGCAGGTCCGTGTCGCTACGTCGATCGATGGCATGCGTCGCGGTCACGGTGACCGTGCGTCCAGGCTATCTGGCAGATTCAGCCGGTGGTAGCCCCGGTTCAACCGCTGGTTGACGAACGTTCGGTCCAGCGCGTGTCGGCTGTTCGCGTCGAGGCACTCGACGACCCGGTCGGCAAACTGCTGAAGGGTGGCGAGGTATTGCGAATCGGCGGTGACCGAGAGCGATTTCAATGCCTTGAGCAGCCCCAGCAGAATGCTCTGGTCCTCCATTCCATAATGGAGAATGGGTGTCAGCAGGCGATGTAGAAGGCTGTCGAAGGATTCCAGTTGCCAGCAGACACGCACTTCACCATGGCTGTCCCGTAATCGATTGGCCATCCTCGTGTCCAGGTAATGGCTCAGCAAGTCAGTGATGCGATGGAGGCACAGGCGGGCAGTGCCGGGGTCGTTGATGCCGGGAGACAACGCCTTGATGGCAATCTCCATCAGTTGGGTCATGCCATGAGCGAAGTGCTCCCCTACGGACTCTCCTTCCAGTTGGGTCAGTGTCTCGAGAAAGGAGCTGCGCCACTTTTCATCGGGAGCCTGCTTGCCTTCAAGGCGAGCGATCGGCTGGCCCTTCAGCACATAGTCGCCAAACTGGAAGTCGAGATGTATGACCCCGCCGATACGTTCGGCCAGCTTGGCCATGGCGGGCAGGTCGGCGTTCTGGATGTATCCGGCCTCACCGGCATGCAGTGGATGACAGGGGGCTTGCAGGGGCGGCGTGATGGGCTGGTATTGCCATCGGGCTTCCTTTTCTCTGTCATGGCGCTGCTTCATCGAGGACAGGGTGTCGGTATGCAGGCTGCTGATGACGGCATCGATCTGGATCGACTGTGACACGTTGTGGATGAAGTAGACGAACAGAGCCAGACAATGCAGCACCATGACGCAGGCGGCATACACGGCAATGGAGCGCCACATAGGGTCACCGTCGATCGAGTAGGGCACGATCAGCAGCATCAGGATAAACAGGATGGTGCCGAGATAGTGGCCGAGAACCAGCTGGTGACGGCGCGCGGAGATCAATCCGAACACCAGCTTGTGGGAAAAGTTGGCTCCGGCCTGGGACAGTACCGACATGACCATCGAGAAACTGAATACCACCAACGAGATCATGCCGCCGAGCAGTGCCGTGAGCAGCGATTGCGCACCACCAGGGTCTTCGAGGCCCAGTTCCTTGATGATCGTCGGCAGAAAATCGCTGGTCACCGGCGGTAGCAATGCCAGCAGCCCGAGGGCGGCATAGAACAGTGCCGCCAGTGTCGGCAGGTAGGCAATGCTACTGGCAAAGCGCTTGAACAGCATGATGGGGTGAAACAACAGCATGAGGTTCCCTCCCCGTGCGGGGTTTGGTCAGTCGTTGATAGGTAGCTTCTCTCTTATGCAGTGAGTTGTGATCAAGCGCAAGTGAACGGTTGTGACGGCACAGCAATGAATGCCAGAGGGCTGGAAGAATGGCGTGAACACGGCGACTGTCATGGCGAGGCTCTGGGGTCGGTAAGCATGAAAAAACCCCAAAGGCACGAGGCCTTGGGGTTCAATTTAAAGCTTACTGCTTAAGGCTGCCGACCGGCGAAGCCGGTCAGGCATCGATGCGCTTGTACTTCATCCGGTGCGGTGTGTCGTCTCCCACACGCTTCTTGTGGTCCGCCTCGTACTCGGTGTAGTTGCCCTCGAAGAACACCACCTGGGAATCCCCTTCGAAGGCGAGGATGTGCGTGGCGATGCGGTCGAGGAACCAGCGATCGTGGGAGATCACCAAGGCGCAGCCGGGGAAGGCCAGCAGGGCTTCCTCGAGGGCGCGAAGGGTCTCGATGTCCAGGTCGTTGGACGGCTCGTCGAGCAGCAGCACGTTGGCGCCCTGCTTGAGGGTCTGGGCGAGCTGCAGGCGACCGCGCTCGCCGCCGGAGAGGTCCGAGAGGCGCTTTTGCTGGTCGTTGCCCTTGAAGTTGAAGCGTCCCACATAGGCGCGCGACGAGACTTCATAGCCGTTGATGTTGAGAATGTCCTGGCCGTCCGAGACCGCCTCCCACACCGTCTGCTTGTTGTCCAGATCGTCGCGCAGCTGCTCGACGTAGGCGATGTCCACGGTTTCGCCCTTGACCACTTCGCCGGCATCGGGAGTTTCCGTGCCCTCGATCAGCTTGAACAGGGTCGACTTGCCCGCGCCATTGCCACCGACCAGGCCGACGATGGCGCCAGGGGGCACGGTGAAGCTCAGGTCGTCGTAGAGCAGCTTGTCGTCGAAGCGCTTGGAGACGCCGTGGAACTCGATGACCTTGTCGCCGAGACGCGGCCCCGGCGGAATGTAGATCTCGTTGGTCTCGTTGCGCTGCTGGACCTCGCCGGACTGCAGTTCCTCGAAGCGGTTGAGGCGAGCTTTGCTCTTGGCCTGGCGCCCCTTGGCGTTGGATCGCACCCACTCGAGCTCGTGCTTGATGGCCTTCTGGCGGGAGGCTTCCTGCTTGGCTTCCTGGGCGAGGCGTTTTTCCTTGGCTTCCAGCCATTGGGAATAGTTGCCCTCGAAGGGAATGCCTTCGCCGCGGTCCAGCTCCAGGATCCAGCCGGCCACGTTGTCGAGAAAGTAGCGGTCGTGGGTGATGGCCACCACGGTGCCGCTGTAGTCGTGCAGGAAGCGCTCCAGCCAGGCCACCGATTCGGCATCGAGGTGGTTGGTCGGCTCGTCCAGCAGCAGCATGTCGGGGTTGGATAGCAGCAGACGGCAAAGCGCCACGCGACGGCGCTCGCCGCCGGAGAGGTTGCCGACCCTGGCGTCCCAGGGCGGCAGGCGCAGGGCTTCGGCGGCCACTTCCAGCTTGCGTTCCAGGTTGTGGGCGTCGGCGGCCTCGATGATGTTCTCCAGGCGCGCCTGCTCGGTGGCCAGGGCATCGAAGTCGGCATCCGGCTCGGCATAGGCGGCGTAGACGGCGTCGAGCTTCTCCTGAGCCTCCTTGATGGCGCCCAGCGCTTCTTCCACGGTCTCGCGGACGTTCTTGTCGTCGTCGAGCTCGGGTTCCTGGGGCAGGTAGCCGACATTCATGTTCGGCATCGGGCGGGCCTCGCCCTCGAACTCGGTGTCGACCCCGGCCATGATGCGCAGCAGGGTCGACTTGCCCGCGCCGTTGAGGCCGAGCACGCCGATCTTGGCGCCCGGGAAGAAGGACAGGGAGATGTCCTTGAGGATCTGTTTCTTGGGGGGCACGACCTTGCCCACCCGATTCATGGTGTAGACGTATTGCGCCATGGAATCTCACTAGGGTTGGAGGTTCGGAATTGGAGCACTGGCTGGCCCTGATGATAGTGGCCGGGCAAGGGAAAGGCTAGGGAGTGGAGAGACAAACTCGTCTGAGCGTCGCCTGCGCACTCTCGTGCCCGCGCCTTTCATGGCAGGGGCATGCCGTCATTCCTCTTCGTCCAGGTCCCAGTCGTCCTCGATAGCGCGTCGCAGCCGCCGTTCCTCGAGCAGATCCTCCAGGCGTCGTCGGGCGCGCAGTCGTTCGGTGCGACTGACGGGGCGTTCGGGAGTGGCGTCGGCGTCCTGATCGGGATCGTCGAAGGGGTCATCGTAAAAGGACTCGGGGCGCATGCGATCTCCTCCCATGGCCGGGCACAAGCGTTGCCATACGCCGCACCGGACCTCAAGCCGGCGCTCGGCGAGGGCACCTGCCGGCTATATAAGACGAGACGCGGTTCAGTTCAAGCCCGAGCGGCTTCTGAAGCGCAGTTTTCATGTTGTGTCGTTCATTCGACCTCGGGCAGGCCCTGGGCGCAGACGGCGGCGGCAAGCCCGGTCATGCCCAGCAAGGCCAGCAGTGGAGCGGTGCCGAACCACTGGGCCAGGGCTCCGACCACGCTGCCCACCACGAGCATCAGGACGCCGGTGAAGGTATTGGAGAGCGCCACGTAAAGCGCGCGATCCTGCTGGTCGGCCATGTCGACGATGTAGGTCTTGCGTCCCAAGCGCACGCCGGCATGGACGATGACCAGCAGGGCATACACCAACGCATAGGGCCAGACACTCTGTGTCCACTCAGCCGGCCACCAGGCGAAGGCCGCTCCCAGCAGGCAGCAGGCAGTGGTGCCCAGTCCGCCATCGCGCATGACCGTGCGGCTCGAGACATCGGCACGCTTCCCCCAGATGGGGCTGGCCAGCATGCCGGCCACGCCAGAGACAAGGATCAGCACGCCCAGCCCGCCGAGCGCCGTACCACCTTGCTGCTGGCCCAGCAGGGCGACATAGGGCAGGGCCAGGGCGCTGGAAAGCAACAGGGCTCGGGAGAGATTGAAACGCAGGAAGACACGATCTTCGCGCAGCAGGCGAAAGCCGGTGCCAATGGCCTGCCAGACATTTTCCCCTCCCTCCACGGCGCCGGGCGCTTCCCGAATGCGCGCCGCGCAGAGGGCGTTGAGCGCCCAGCCGAGGGCGGCGATGGCCAGGAGCGTGGCAAGAGCCAGCTCACCGGGACGGTCGTCGAACCACAACAGGACAATGCCGGCCAGCAGTGTCACCGCACCGGCCACTCCGCCGCTCCAGCCCATCAGGGTACCGCGTTGGCGCTTGGCGATGGTCTTGCCCATCACGTCCTTGGTGGCAATGGAGGAAAGGCCGCGTGCCAGAGACAGGACCGTCAGTGCGACGAGCACCAGGGCGCCACCGGTTCCGCCTTGCCCGAACAGCGCCAGCAGCGCCAGGCCGGCAGCGCACAGGGCCTGGAAGAGGCCGCCGATGGCCCAGGCCCATTTGCGGCGTGGATGCTGCCGAATCAGGCCGGCGACGAGCAGCTGGGGCAACAAGGCGCCGGCTTCCCGGATCGGTACCAGCAGGCCGACCATCCAGGCCGGGGCACCGATGGTGCCGAGCAGCCAAGGCAGTACCAGGCGGGCGCTGGACAGTTCGTCGGCGAGCTTGTTGCCCAAGGCGGCCAGCAGATGGAGAAGCGCATTACGGGGTTGTTCTCGACAGGCCGCGTCGGGGATGTCGCGGCACATCCGGCTGTCCTCGTCGCCGGTGAGCCTTTCGAAGAGTCTGGATTGGCTGATCTCGCGCTGGGCCATCGTCCTTCCTTGGCGGTAAGATGAGACGATAATTCTTGCGGCAGTCGAGGCGTCATGTCACGTATTCGCATTCACTACTGCACCCAGTGCCAATGGTTGCTGCGCAGTGCCTGGTACGCCCAGGAGCTGCTTTCCACCTTCGGCGAGGCGCTCGAGGAAGTGGCGCTGGCGCCATCTCACGGTGGCCATTTCGAGATTTTCTTCGACGAGGAGAGTCTCTGGGAACGCAAGCGCGACGGGGGATTCCCCGACAGCAAGATCCTGAAGCAGAAGGTGCGCGACCGGCTGGACCCGGAGCGCGACCTGGGGCACGTCGATCGTTAAGCGACGACAGGCGAAACATTGGCTGATGGACAGGGAGAGTCTATGACATCGGATCGTCGTGCCATCCTCTACGGCCTCGGTGCCGTGGGGTTGTGGTCTACGGTGGCCACTGCCTTCAAGGTGGCGCTTGGCTATATGTCGCCGCTGACCCTGATGTGGATCGCTTCACTGGTCTCCTGGGTGGTGATCGGTGGGCTGGTGTGGCGTCGCGGTCAGTTTCCGGAGGCCCTGCGTCATGGTTGGCGCACCGCCGCCTGGGCCGGATTGATGAATCCGGTGGCCTATTATCTGGTGCTGTTTGCGGCCTATGACCGGTTGCCGGGCCAGGAGGCCATGGCGCTCAACTACACCTGGGCGTTGACCATGGCGTTTCTCGCCGTGCCGATACTCGGCCAGCGGCTCACGCGCATGGACGTGCTGGCCGGCCTGATCGCCTATTCTGGCGTCTGGGTGATCGCTACCCGGGGTCGCGTTCTCGACGTGGATTTCGCCGATCCGCTGGGCGTCGGCCTGGCGCTGGTCTCGACGCTGATCTGGGCGTTGTACTGGTTGCTCAACACCCGCGACCGGCGTTCACCACTGGTGGCGCAATGGCAGAACTTCAGCGTCGGCGTGCCGGTGCTCACCCTGATTCTGCTGATGGGCCCCGAGGTGGAGTGGGTCGGCGCTACCGGGCTTGCCGCGGGCATCTATGTAGGACTGTTCGAGATGGGTATTGCCTTCGTGTTCTGGCAACTGGCGATGCGCACGGTCTCGCGTACCGCCAGGATATCCAACCTGATTTTCCTGTCGCCGCCGATATCGCTGGTGCTGCTGTTCTTCATCGTGGGCGAGCCGATCCTGCCCTCGACGCTGCTGGGGCTGGTGCTCATTCTCGGCGGACTCGGTCTGCAGCAACGGCAGAAGGCGCCGGTGGAACCTGCCGATGCACGGTCCTGAGGCTCACTGCGGGCGGCTGGCGAGGTCGATGCCGGAGGTTTCCAGCAGCGCGGCGAGCACCGGCCAGACGTTGTCGAGTATCTGAGGCTGGGCGGCGGCGGTGGGGTGAATGCCATCGTCCTGCATCAATCCATCCTGCAGGGCCACGTCGTCGAGCAGGAAGGGAACGAGGGGAATGTCGTAGCGCTTCGCGAGCGCCGCGAAGGTGTCGCCGAAGGCCTCGCGATAGGCCTGGCCATAATTGGGCGGAATGTCGATGCCAAGCAGGGCCACCTCGGCGCCGGATGCCTGGCTGGCCTCGATCATGGCCGCCAGGTTGGCGCGCATCTGGCTGGGAGGCAGTCCTCTCAGACCGTCGTTACCGCCCAGCTCGAGCAGAACGATGTCCGGGTCGTGCTGTCTCAGCAACTCGGGTAGCCGCGCCTTGCCTCCGGCGGTGGTTTCGCCGCTGATGCTGGCGTTGACGACCCGGGCCTTGCCCGTCAGATGATCGGCCATCAAGCTGACCCAGCCGTCCTCGCGCTCGATACCATAGGCGGCGCTCAAGCTATCGCCCATCACCAGAATCAGGGGGCGAGGTGCCGCCATCACCGGCCCCGCGACCAGGCACAGTACCAGAGCCAGCCAGACGAGCCGCAGGGGCTGCCAATGGGGGTTGCGAACTCGACCAACGGGGGAATGCTGCAGCATGTCCAACTCCTCGCACGAGAATGCCCAGGTGCCGATTCTACACGCCGAGGGCCTGACCAAGCAGGTCGTCAGCGGCGAACGGCAATTGACCATCCTGCAGGAACTGAATCTCGCGGTACTTCCGGGGGAAAGCCTGGCCATCCTCGGTCAGAGCGGAGCGGGCAAGTCGACCCTGCTGGGTCTGCTGGCCGGGCTGGACGCCCCCAGCGCCGGCCAGCTCGCGATGTTCGGCCAGTCCCTAGGCGAACTGGATGAAGACGGCCGAGCCCGACTGCGCGCCGGACGGGTCGGGTTCGTGTTCCAGAACTTCCAGCTGTTGCCGACCCTGACGGCGCTGGAGAACGTGCTCATGCCGCTGGAACTCACGGCAGTGACGGATGCTGAGTCCCGAGCTCGGCGCTGGCTGGAGCGGGTCGGCCTCGGCGAGCGGCTCGAGCATCTGCCCAAGCAGCTCTCGGGCGGCGAGCAGCAGCGCGTCGCCCTGGCTCGGGCCTTCGTCACGGGGGCTGAGCTGGTGTTCGCCGACGAGCCCACCGGCAATCTCGATCCCACGACCGGTGAGCGCATCATCGACACCCTGTTCGAGCTGAATCACGCCTCCGGGACCACCCTGGTGCTGGTGACCCACGACCATGCCCTGGCGCGGCGCTGCGATCGTTGCCTGCGTCTGGCGGAGGGGCAGCTCGTCGAGATGGCACGTGAAGAGGTCGGTGCATGAGCGGGCGACTGCTGCGTCTTTCCTGGCGCGGGCTCAAGCGCGACCTGCGCTCCGGGGATGTGCGGGCCTTGTTCGTGGCGCTGGCGTTGGCGGTGGCTGCCTCGACGATGATCGGCTTCTTCCTCGATCGCCTGGATCGGGGACTGACGCGGCAGGCGGGCCAGTTGCTGGGTGGCGATGTGGTTCTGGAGCAGTCTCGCCCCTTCGAGGCCGAACTGCGCGAGACGCTGGAGGCGGCGGGGCTGACCCTGTCCGACCAGGTCGACATGGTGTCGATGGTCAGTCGGGGCGATGCCTTTCAATCGGTCAGCCTCAAGGCGGTGGACGATGTCTATCCGCATTACGGCGCTTCGCGCGTCTCGCGGGGCGGCAAGGTCGAGGAGGTGGCCGCCGGGCCGCCGCGTGGCGAGGTGTGGATCGCGCCCCGGCTGGCCATGCTGATGGATCTACAGAGCGGTGACAGCCTGCGGGTGGGAAGCGCCACCTTTCGTGTCGGTGCGGTGATCGAGCGGGAGGCCGATCCTTCGGCCGGCTTCGGTAGCTTCAATCCGCGCCTGATGATGCATGTCGATGATCTGCCGGCCACCGGGCTGGTGCAGGAAGGCTCGCGCATCGAGTACGAGTTGCTGGCCGCAGGGCCGGCGCAGGCTGTGGAGGAGGTTGCGCCGCTGCTCGAGCGATTGCGTGGCGAGGGCGTCGAGGTGCGGGATGTGCGCCAGGACAGGCCCCGGCTGGGCAGCGCCCTGGCGCGTGCCGATCGCTACCTGAGCCTGGCAGGGCTGGCGGCGGTGCTGCTGGCCGGGGTCGCCGTGGCCATGGCGACGCGTCGCTATGTCGAGCGGCATCTGGACACCGCTGCCTTGCTGCGTTGCTTCGGTGCCAGCCAACGCGAGCTGGTGTGGATCTTCGTGCTGCAGCTCTTGTGGCTGGCCCTGGCGGCCTCGCTGCTCGGCGCCGTGCTGGGGCTGGCCGGACAGGCGGCGCTGTTGGCCCTGCTGGGGGCGGTCATGCCGATCGAGCTGCCGCCACCGGGGATCCTGCCGCTGGGCATGGGGATCTTCACCGCCCTGGCGGTGCTGATGGGCTTCGCCGGGCCGACCCTGCTGCGGCTGCGCCGCGTCAGCGCCCTGAAGGTGCTGCGCCGGGAACTCGACCCATTGCCAGCTTCGGCCTGGTGGGTCGTGACCGTGGCCGCCGGCGTGTTCGGTGGCCTGTTGTGGTTGTATTCCAGCGATGGCGTGCTGGCTCTGGGGCTGCTGGTCGGCGGGCTGGCGGCCTTGCTGGCGCTCTGGGGGCTGGGCGGTGTGCTACTGGCTTTGCTGGCCAGGCTCTGCGCGCACCTGCCACGTCAGGCGGCGCCTCATGATGGCTTGTGGCGGGCCTTGCGACTGGGCGGGCAGCAATTGGCACGGCGCCGTACCGCCAGCCTAGGCCAGCTGCTGGCCTTCGCGACGGCACTGTTTGCCATGGGCATGATCGCCTTGGTACGTGGCGATCTGCTCGATACCTGGCGCGCTCAGTTGCCCGAGGACACGCCGAACCATTTCGCCATCAACATTCAACCTGCCGAGCGCGATGCCTTCGAGGCAGCGCTGGCCGGAACCGCCGATGCCCGCAGTGCACTTTATCCCATGGTGCGTGGGCGCATTACTGCCATCGACGGACAGCCGCCACTGGAGGCAGTTCCCGAGCAGGCGCGTGGCGACAACGTCTTGCGTCGCGAGCTCAATCTGACCTGGCGTGCCGATCTGCCGACCGGCAATCGGCTGGTGGCCGGCGACTGGTTCGCGCCGTCGGCATCAACGGCAGAAGGCTGGCTGGGAGCCGTTGCCGCCGACCCTGTCGCACCGATCTCGCTGGAGAGCGGGCTGGCCGAGCGCCTGGGGCTGACGCTCGGCGACACCATGACGTTCTCGATCGGCAGCGAAACGCTGCAAGGGCGCGTCGCCAGTTTGAGAGACCTGGATTGGGACAGTTTCCGACCCAACTTCTACGTCATCTTCCCGCCGGGCGTACTGGAGGACTTCGGCCACAGTTACATCACGGCGTTTCATCTCGATGGCGGCGAGCGCGAGTTGCTGCGCAATCTGGTGCGGGATTTTCCCGCCGTGACGCTGCTCGATGTCGAGTCGATCCTGTCGCGGGTCCGCGAGGTGCTCGATCAGGTGACGAGGGCGGTGGAGCTGGTACTGGTCTTCGTCTTGCTGGCCGGTGTCAGCGTTCTCTACGCCGCCCTGGTGGCCAGCATGCCGGTGCGGGCGCACGAGGCCGGGCTGCTGCGTGTGTTCGGGGCCGGCAATCGGTTGCTGTCACGTATCCAGGGGGCCGAGTTCGCCCTGCTGGGGCTGGCCAGCGGCCTGTTGGCGGCCCTGCTGGTGGAACTGGCCGCCGCCGGGATCTACGTCGCCTGGCTGGATCTGGCGCCACGCTGGCATCCTGCCCTGTGGGGCTGGTTGCCGCTGGGCGGCGTCCTGCTGGTCGGGGGAATCGGCCAGTGGCTGTCGCGGGGGCTGAGGCGTCAGGCGCCGGCGGCGAGTCTCGGCCTGCTCGGGGAGACCTGAGGTGTCGGCAAGGTGAACGCCGCATCACGCCAGCGTCGTCGAGATCATGCATACTCGGAATTCGTGGCGCCGTCTGCGGGGTATCAACGGTGACAGATCACCAAAGGAGCTGGGTGCAATGGAAAGAGGATTCATGCCGCGCAAGCGAGCTCGTGCCGTGGTATTGGGAGCATTGCTGCTGGCCTGTGCTGGACCTGCCCTGGCGGATGCCGAGAAGCTCGAGGCAGATCTGCGTGCCTTGTTCGCCGACCAGCCGGGAGAGCTGACTATCGGAGATATCTCCGAGAGCATGCTGGGCGGCGAGACCCGTGCCGAGGACCTGGAGTACGTCAGTGACCGGGGCGGGCGAGTGCATGTCGATCGCTATGTCGTCGAGGGGGATTACGATGATCCCGACCGAGTGGTCCTGGAGGGCCTGAGCGTCACCGAGGAGAAGGAGGACGGCCAGGCGGGGACGATTACCGCGCGCCGGCTGGTGGTCGTCGAGCCTTCTCGCCCGGTGCTTTCGCCCCGGGGTGTGCTGGCCGATGGGCTCGAGGCCGCCGAGCTGACGGCCGAAGGGCTGGTGATCGAGCGCAGCGGTCGCACCGTGCTCGGTACGGCCGGGGAGCGCGCGCGCAGCGTCACCAATCCTCGCCTGACGGTCGAGCGCTTGCATGCCAGGGATCTTGCCCCGGATACCATCGGTAGCCTGGAAGCAACCGATATCGCCGGCAGCGGCGAGTCCTTCGGCGAGATCGGCGATGGCAAGTTCACGTTGGGCGTCCTGAACATCGAGGGATTGCACGACCTGAAGAGCCAGGCCGAGGCGCGGGCCGACCGCATGGAGCTGAAGAATCTGAATATCGAGGCCCAGCGCCTGGCGGCGACGCTGGATCGCCTGCTGGTCGAGAGCGACATGTCGGATGGTGCCGGCGGCCTGTGGCTGGAATCGCTCGATCTTGATCTGGCGCGCATGATCGAGTTGGCGCCGGCCGAGAAGCGCACTCGTCTACGCATGATGAGCAATGTGCTCACCGGCGGCAGCGGTCAGCTTTCGCTCGATGCCGCCTTCGATGGGCAGTGGGAAGCGCTGGACGATACCCGGGCGATGCTGCTCGGCAAGAGCCGGGTGACCGCCGATGATGCCTTCCGCTGGACCTTCGACAGCGAGACCCCGGCCCGTCTGCCGGAAGGTGCGGATCCGGCGAGCTATTTTGCCGAGGTGGATGGTCTCGATGATGTCACCTTGCTGGGCGGCGAGGTCGAGACGACGTTGACCGATCTTGGTCTGTTCGGTCGTCTGCCGGCGGTGATCGCGACCAGCCAGAGCATGAGCGAGGATGAGTTCATGGCGCAGGCGCGTACCCAGGCCAAGGGACTCGGCAGCCTGTTCGGTCCGGAGTTCGCCACACTGCTCGGTGGTCTGGTCGACATGATGGAAGGCAAGGCCAGTGAACTGGTCGTGCATTTCACCCTGCCGGAAGGCGACGAGCAGGAACTGGACGCTCTGGCCGACGACCCGCTGGTGCTGCCGAGCAAGCTGTCGATGCAAGTGCACACCCGCTGACCGCGTGGAAGGTGCCTTCAGAATTTCTCAAGCGCGCATGAGAAATGATGCGCTCAACCATGACGGCCTTTCATGTGAAAGCCGTCATGGGCTGGGGTATGATGAGCGCCTCCGATTTTCCCGTGATGCGAGGTCTTGCGCCGATGTTCAGCCGTGATATGCAGATTGCCGGTTTCGATGATGCCCTGTTCGATGCGATGCAGAAGGAGAGCGCGCGTCAGGAGGCTCACATCGAGCTGATTGCCTCCGAGAACTACGCCAGCCCCCGGGTACTCGAAGCCCAGGGCAGCCAGCTGACCAATAAGTATGCGGAAGGCTATCCTGGCAAGCGCTACTACGGTGGCTGCGAGTATGTCGATGTCGTCGAGCAACTGGCCATCGACTACGCCAAGGAACTGTTCGGCGCAAGCTACGCCAACGTCCAGCCGCACTCCGGCTCCCAGGCCAACGGTGCCGTCTTCCAGGCCCTGGTCAAGCCGGGCGATACGGTGCTCGGCATGAGCCTGGACGCCGGTGGTCACCTGACCCACGGTGCCCGCCCCAACTTCTCCGGCAAGCACTACAATGCCGTGCAGTACGGCATCGACGAGAGCGGCCGCATCGACTATGACGAAGTCGCCAGGCTGGCGCGCGAACACCAGCCGAAGATGATCATCGCCGGCTTCTCTGCCTACTCGCAGATCATCGACTGGGCCCGTTTCCGCGAGATTGCCGATGAGGTCGGCGCCTATCTGCTGGTCGACATGGCCCACATCGCCGGCCTGGTGGCCGCCGGTGTCTATCCGAGCCCGATGGCCCATGCCCATGTGGTGACCACTACTACCCACAAGACCCTGCGTGGCCCCCGCGGCGGCCTGATTCTCTCCAGCGAGAATGACCCCGAGATCGAGAAGAAGCTGCAGTCTGCTGTCTTCCCCGGCGGGCAGGGCGGTCCCCTGGAGCATGTCATTGCCGCCAAGGCGATCTGCTTCAAGGAGGCCATGGAGCCCGACTTCAAGGCCTATCAGCAGCAGGTGGTGAAGAATGCCCAGACGATGGCCAGCGTGTTCATCGAGCGCGGCTTTGATATCGTCTCTGGCGGCACCGAGGACCATCTCTTCCTGCTGTCGCTGGTCAAGCAGGGCCTGACCGGTAAGGACGCGGACGCCGCCCTGGGGCGTGCCCATATCACCGTCAACAAGAACGCCGTGCCGAACGACCCGCAGAGCCCCTTCGTGACCTCCGGGTTGCGCATTGGCACGCCGGCAGTGACCACTCGCGGCTTCGGCGAGACCGAGTGCCGCGAGCTGGCCGGCTGGATCTGCGATATCCTCGACGTCATGGTCAAGGGTGAAGACACGGCTGCCATCGAGGCCGAGGTGAAGGCCAAGGTTGAACAAGTGTGTGCTCGGCTGCCCGTATACCGGTAACAGTCTGTTAGAAAATGGTACCCTAAGACGCCCTGCTGGGCGTCTTTCTCGTTTCAGGGTGCCCATTTGCCGGGTGTGCCTCGTGGCGAACCGAAGAAGACAGGGCGCCGTACCCTGCCACCAGGCAGGGCTGCGGAACACCGGCAACCGGCGGCAACAGACAAGCTGGCACCGATGAGCGTCGGTGCTTTAAGGGTAAGAGATTCAGCCCGGAACAATCTCCGGGCGGTAGCGTGCAAACCTGTGTTAGCTCTTGGGCTGAAGACGTCGTACTCGTTCGGGTATGGAAACTCAAAAGTCGGCGTTTATCCGTTTTTGTCGCTCCAATCTGCAGCAGCTTTTCGGTTGTCAAATGGCCTTGGAAAAAGCGACGGATATCAACGGCCAGCATTGCTCAATCAATTGCGTAACCATCGAAGCTACAAGATGGTCCCATCCTTACTGAAAGTTTAGCCTCTAAGATAATATTCAACGAATTATGCCTATCAAAACCTTGTGTGTATTCGGTACGCGCCCGGAGGCGATCAAGATGTCACCGCTGGCGCTGTCATTAGCCAATGATCAGCGCTTTGATGCAAAGGTATGCGTGACTGGGCAGCATCGCGAGATGCTTGATCAAGTACTGGATCTTTTTTCTCTTGCCCCCGATTACGATCTGAATATCATGAAGCCTGGCCAGGACCTCACAGACGTGACCACGGCCATTCTGCAGGGCATGAAAAGCGTACTGAGCGAGGTAAAGCCGGATATCGTACTGGTACATGGCGATACAGCGACCACTTTCGCCACTACCTTGGCTGCCTACTACCAGCAGATTCCCGTGGGACACGTGGAAGCCGGTCTGCGCACGGGAAACATCTACAGTCCTTGGCCCGAAGAAGCCAATCGCAAGCTCACCGGAGCCTTGGCCGAGCTGCACTTCGCGCCCACTGATCGCTCTAGGCAGAACCTCCTGGAGGAGGGTGTTGTCCCGACGAAGGTGCATGTCACCGGCAACACCGTGATTGATGCGCTACTGGATGTGGTTCGTAAACTCGAGGACAGCAGTCGCTTCCAACAACAGTTTTCCACACAGTTTGATTTCCTCGACGCTGATCGCAAGTTGATCTTGGTGACAGGACACCGACGAGAGAGTTTTGGTGGCGGTTTCGAGCGTATTTGCCAAGCGCTTCATGATACAGCAGTGAGCCATCCTGACTGTCAAATCGTCTATCCGGTGCACTTGAACCCGAATGTACTAGGGCCGGTCAATCGGCTACTCTCGGACATCGACAATGTCCACTTGATTGAGCCTCTGGATTATCTGCCCTTCGTTTACTTGATGAACCGCGCCTATCTGATTCTGACTGATTCCGGCGGTATCCAAGAAGAAGCCCCGTCGCTTGGCAAACCGGTGCTGGTGATGCGAGAAACAACTGAGCGTCCGGAAGCCGTACAGGCTGGCACCGTAAAGCTCGTTGGAACTGATGTTGATAAGATTGTAGGTGAGCTAGATAGCTTACTCAAGAACAAGAAATCCTATGAAGCAATGAGCTATGCCCATAATCCATATGGTGATGGGAAAGCCTGTCAGAGGATCATGGAAGTACTGGCGAATCGGTAATTTTACTCCCCATTCATTAAAATAGTTGTCGAGAACTCGGTAAATGGAATTCAATACTATTTCGGTAATTGGCTTAGGGTACATCGGTTTACCTACTGCGGCAGTCATCGCTTCACGGCGAAAACAGGTCATTGGTGTAGATGTTAGTGAGCATGCTGTCGATACGATCAACAGAGGTGAGATTCATATCGTCGAGCCCGAGCTCGATATCATAGTCCACGCTGCCGTGGAACAAGGTCTACTGAGGGCGACGACGTCCCCCGAGCCAGCAGATGCATTTCTCGTTGCTGTACCTACGCCTTTCAAGACAAACCCTGAATATACCAGCCATGAGCCGGACCTCACTTATATAAAAGCCGCGAGTGAATCTATAGCACCCGTGCTCAAGAAAGGTGACCTGGTCATTCTAGAATCGACATCGCCTGTCGGTGCCACGGAAAGTATGGCCCAATGGCTCGCCGAAGCACGACCAGACCTGACTTTTCCTCAGACTCATGGTGAGGAATCGGATATTCGTATAGCACATTGCCCAGAACGTGTGCTCCCTGGCCATGTTATTCGTGAGCTTGTGGAAAATGATCGCGTTATTGGGGGGATGACTACCAAGTGTTCTCAGGCTGCTACGGATCTCTACAAGATCTTTGTGGAAGGGGAGTGCATTACGACGACGGCTCGTACCGCTGAAATGGCAAAGCTAACCGAGAATAGCTTCAGGGACGTCAATATTGCATTTGCCAATGAGCTTTCCATTATTTGCGATAAACTGGATATCAGTGTCTGGGAATTGATCCGACTGGCCAACCGACATCCGCGTGTAAATATTCTCCAGCCCGGTCCTGGGGTGGGAGGGCATTGTATCGCTGTGGATCCATGGTTCATTGTCAGTGAGACACCAGAAGAAGCGAGACTGATTCGCACAGCCCGTGAAGTGAATGATGGGAAGCCCCAGTGGGTAGTCGACAAGGTCAATGAAACTGTCGGTAAGTACTTGAAGGAAAATCCCGACAAGACTGCCAGAGATGTGACCATTGCCTGTTTTGGGTTAGCCTTCAAACCCGATATTGATGACCTGCGTGAAAGCCCGGCGTTGAAGATTGCGGAAACCATTGTGGCGACCCACCCAGGTCAGTCGTTGATCGTGGAGCCGAATATTAAATGTTTGCCAAGTGGTACATTGGATAGCGGAAGTTTGGTTGACGAGAAAGTCGCTTTGGATACGGCTGATGTGGTGGTATTATTGGTTGACCATAAAGAATTCAAACAGGCTGCTGTTGGGAAGACTAGGCCTGATTATCTTGTCGATAGTCGAGGTGTTTGGGTGGGATAGGACGTTGAGAGGAAACTCGAAAAAAACTATCTGGAAGGCCTGAAAGCTAGGTAAAATGTGTAAGAGCTAGTGCTTATGTTTTGTGAAATGTGAGGTTTTTATACATCTGTTGGTAAGTTTTTTTGATGGCGTTTCAGTTTTTTGATAGATTTTTATCTACATATCTCGGGGATGCGCTCATGCCTAGGGCTTGAAAGGTTTGGTTTTTAATGTTCCTCATTTCGAGAATGCGTAGGTAAGGAATGGCAAGACGTTACGAATTCTCTGATAGAATGTGGGGGATATTGTTTTGACTTATAAGCCAATGCACTATTTATTGCCTAAATGAGCATGAGATTTCTTTTGGCCTTTGCTCTGGTGTCTAATGGGGTGAAGTGGTATGACGCTTTGGAAAACGGTCTATAAGTCCGGCAATTGAAAGGTTGTACTGAGAAACTGGGCCTAGGCCGCGATGAGTTTCGTTGCCAGAACGAAATATAATTAGTCAAATCTCACAAGTTATTCCCTTTTGTTTTAATAAAGCATGTCATACCGATCCTGAAAGCATCGATTGTTTGAGTGCTTATGAAGCAGATGTCCTGAAACAGATCCTTGTTGGTTGTTCCAAAATCGCAAAAGTTTTTAAGTGAGTTACCTGGGGAGTTGTAATCGCGCTTCAGGATATCGCCAGGAAGAGGAGGGCGAGGCCTCAGGTGGGGTTAGTCAAACGATGTGCGTGTAAGAAAATATAGTCCAGCTTGAGAGCTCATAAAATAATAGGTGATGGTTTGGCCTTTACGTTATCGTGGCGATGGAATGGAAAATGATTTCGTCTCAGTCACTGCCTTTTGCAAAGAATTTTTCGGTACATTGGTAGGCCTAGTATTGAGTTTATAGGCTTGAGATTTATGTTTGGAAGAGATGTCTGGCGTGGATAAGAGTTCTTCAGTGACCAAGGGAAGCGAGATGAGTCGTGATGAATCTAGCAGAAAGTCTCTTAGGGAAGAGATTGTTGAACTGCGGGCTGAAAAAGAGTCTCTAGAAGAAGAATTGAGATCGTTGCGTTCTCATCTATCTGCGTCGGAGAATCAGATAAAAGCAATTCGAGGTTCTGTTACCTATAGGGTTGGCTCTTTAGTTGTGAATTCAAGAACACCGCGAGGCCTTGTCAGGCTTCCGTGGCGGTTGCTGAAAATTTACATGGAGTATAAGTCAAGGCAGAGCAAGAAGATCGGGCAGGAAGTGGGCGGGGAGCCTGAAAGGGAAGAAGATCTTGTTGATAACCGGCCGGTATACGATCAGCTTTGGGTGGGGTTTTACGATTCGGGAAGGAAAACCGAATCGCTTGAGGTTGACGCCTTTCAGAAGAACTTTCTCGAGAGTAAGCAGCTGAGTGCTGCGGCTGGTGAGGTTTTCGAATTTTTCCTTCCGTTTGATAGTGGGCTTCCTCCCTTTTCACTCGATGAAGAGTTCTCCATTACTGTAAATGAGCTGACGCGGAAGGGAAAGGTCCTTTGCTCTCGAGAACTTAAGTCCCCTGTCAATAGCTATCGTTCAGCCCATGCATATATAGGGAATGATTCCTTGGGCTTGTCCTTTGTCCATCATGTATCGAGCTCATCGTGTGATGGACTGAAGCTTGAATTTAGAATAAGTGATAGCGGTTCCCTTGATGAGGGCGCCAAAAAGTTCTCTGAAGTTCGATATCGAACGTTGTCTCCAGGCGTCAGCGTCATTGTTCCCTGTTATAAGGGAGAGGGAACTATTATTCGCTGCTTGAATTACTTGGCGAACCAAACGCTGGAGAGCGAAAGGTATGAAGTTATTGTGGTGCTGAATGGCTATCCAGATAGTAGCGAGAGCCTGATTGCTGATTTCATGAAGCAATACCCAGATCTGGATGTGAAGGTGTTGAAAACCGAGGTTCCCAGTGCAGGAAATGCAAGAAATCTGGGCCTCTCTTCAGCAGTCTTCGAGTATACGACATTTGTTGACGATGATGATTTCGTATCAGAGAACTACCTCGAGAGCATGTGGAGGGGTGGTTCTTACGATCACATCTCAATTGCTTCGGTGTTGGACGTGGATGCGTCTGGTGAAGTCCACGATAATGTTATAAATCAGCAGCTCGAAAATGCAAAGAATTACAAAGCATGCCGGTATGCTGATATCTCTTCTGTCTTGACCATGAATGCCTGCAAGATGCTTCCTACAAGCCTGGCATCTCAGCTCTGTTACAATTCACAACTCCGTAGTGGTGAAGATGTCTGTTATTTTACACGTTATATAACTCGCTTTTCTCCTGGTATAAACCTTTCGCCTGTTAGATCTAAAGCGACTTACTATCGCTTCCTCTCTTCTCAATCCGTGTCTCGGCAACCAGCCTCCTTTGATTTTAATGTTGAGCAACGACTAGGGGTCATACAGTCGATTGATAGGTGCCTGCCCTTTGTTGGTGATAAGGAAGGCAGGGAGTTTCTTGTGTCAAAGATTATGGCACAATCTAGTTTCATGCAAACCTATCTTGAGAATCATCGAGATGAAGTAGGGCGATATGCATCTCTTGTGCAAATGGAGCCTGTCAATTTCAGATATGATAAGCATGTTGCATCTAGTCTGAGCGAAGTCATTGTTTACTCGTACTGTTTTGCGCCATATGTTGATACAGCTGGAATTGTGATGGCCAAACGGATTCGCGAAGAGGGCGTCCCCGTAGATGTAGTGTGTAACACCATGGCAGGCGTCAGGGATGTTGATGACAGGCTTGACAGAATTACAGCAGGACTTATTGGTCGACAGATTACAATTAACGGACGACCGAGCTTCTCTAGCTGGCCTGAGATAAAGCATTTTGCAGATAATGCACAGAAGTCAGTGCTAAAGATTGAAAAATCGAGAAAGCCCTATCAGGTTATTTATAGTAGGGCGATGTGGGTCGCATCACATTTTGCAGCCGTGCTCCATAAGATTCGGGAGCCTGACGTTGTCTGGCGAGCTGAATTTTCTGATCCGATTCTCAGGGATGTGAATGGCAACGATCGAGATGTTGAGTTGGAGCTCGGTTGGCTAAAAAGTAGTGGCGTTCTTACTGCTTTGTCAAAACGAGGTATTGAGGTTCCTGAGACGAAAAACCTTTTTTTCTGGTGTGAGTTTCTAGTATATACCTTGGCGGATGAGATAATATTCACGAACGAGAACCAGCTTCAGTACATGTTGTCATATTCTGGGTTGACATCTGAAGAAATTTCATCTGTGAAGGCAAAAAGTGTAGTTCAGCATCATCCAAGCCTGCCCAAAGAGTTTTATAACATATCAAACCCCATGTATGAGCTGGATGAAGATGTTGTGAATATTGCCTACTTTGGTGGGTTTTATGCAACACGGGGGTTGTCAGAAATATTTTCGCTCCTGAGTAAGTTTAGTGGGTCTCTAGGAAGGATACATTTCCATGTGTTCACGTCGGATAGAGAGAAGGTGCTTTCTGAAGCGTTGTCGCTAGGTATTTCCAGGAATGTTTCTGTAAATAGTTATGTTGCCTTTGTCGATTTCTTGGCATTGACGAACCAGTTTGATTGTCTCCTGGTGAATGATGCCATCACTTCTGAAGTGAAGAGTATTAACCCTTACCTCCCTTCGAAGTTGAGTGATTACATGGGAAGTGAGTCAGATGTTTGGGCTGTTGTCGAAGAAGGAAGTGTTTTGCATAAGATTAGTGATTCCGATGAGTCTGGGCGCATTCTCATGTCAAGGAGTGGTGATCAGGAAAGTCATATGGATGTGATGCATAAACTTCTGGAAAGGAAGTTTGGGGATGCCTGACAGAAGCTTTTTCTATTTGACGTTAACTTTTTTGAAGTGGGTTGTTGTCCCCTATAAAAGGGTGTTGGCCATTTCCCCCTATTGCCTTGTTGGCTCTGCGGTTTCAGCCTTGGTGTCGCAAATGGCGATGGTCGTATCCTTTTTTCTCCCGCTGAAGGTGGTTTTTCTGCTTAATGCGGATGAAGTCCCTTCGTATATTGCCCATGTGTTTCCAGGAGTCACTCTTGGAGAGCTTCTGGCCATTTTGGTGGCCGTTTCCATAGGGTCATACTTTGTATTTCTCGCTGCGAATCGATATGCAGAAACTCTGTCGTCAAGGGGTGGGAATGAAGTTGTTGCATCATCCTCTAAGTTGACACTTTTTTCCGATCAGGATGAAGTTGCAAGGAGAGCCTATCATAGGTTTGGGAGCCTGTTGGCGGGGCTTTTCTTTCTTGTGGTTTCATTGTTGCTGTTTTGGTTTTTTTATCATGCATTGTTTTGGATAGTGGCGCTTTTGCTTGTTGCCTGCTTCCTTTTTGTGGCACTGGCCTTTCGGGTTAGTGATAGGGTAGTCGAGAGTTTTTCTACTTCCTTGCACTCTTCCGTTTCTCAGGTTTATGGGGTGTTGTTTCTTTTTGTATTTGGGTTGATGGTTCTTCATATCATCTATCTTGGTGAGGTGAATGTTTATCTGTCTCTTGTTGCGGTTCTTCTCGTTCGTCAGCTTTTTCAGAGGTTGACGAATTCTACCCTGGACGCTGTCCTTCTTTTTCGGCAAAAAGAGAAGATTAACGCTCTTTTTTTACGGGATCATGCGCCGGTTACCTCTCTTAATTCACGTGAAGAACCCTTTGTCGAAGTCATTGGCTCCGCGGAATCCTTCTTCTGGACGAGCACGCTTGATGATGTCATGAAAGCACATGGGGCTCTGGGTACAGGAGAAGGGGTTCCTCGAGTTGTCTTTTTGCAATCATCAATCGTTGATATTGTTCTTTTCTTGATTGTTTATGATTCCAAGAGATTTTTGCTTAAATTATATGCAGGAAGGCACCACCTGTTGTCCGTTCGGGAATGTGATCTGTTGACGGGGCATGAAGAAACCCTTCCTTCACTGGATCTTCTTTTTGTCTCAGAGGTTAGGGGGTTTAAAGCTCATTTTTATACTATCCCTGAAGGAGCAGAGGTGCCAAGCTTTGTGGAATTTAAAGAGCGTCGTGACTTGTTTAGGAGGGAAAGCTTTAGCTGCTTGCCCGATGATGAAATATTAAAAAAATATTTTCGATCTCACCTTCTGCTTCCTGATAGAGTAAAGGGGTGGTATAGCGCCTTGTCACTTAATGTTTTTTCTTCTTCCTTGGAAGGGTGGGAGGCTTCTGACTTTATTGCTCATGTTGTTGCCGTGCTTGTTGATCTTCCTCTGCATTATGTGACTCCGGATGTAACGAATGACTCGTTAGTCACTGTTGGCGATGAAGTGGTTTGCCTCCATTGGGAGCGATGGAGTATTGAGCCTGTCGGCTTTGGCCTTTCGGTACCCGAGTTGGAGGTTGGACATCTTCAGAAAGTGCTAAGCTCTTCTCGGCATAATGATATAGATTGGCATGCCGTGCGCTTGTGTGGACTGATCTCTGTGATCGAAACGCATATCAATAACCAGAAATTTAAAATGGCCAGTGACTTTGTGGTACTGGCGAGGCAGTGTCTAGAGGAAATAATGGGGAAGAAAGGATCTTCCGCTAAGTGATGTTTAGGAATGGATGATGAGTTGGAGTTTTTCTGTGATTTTTTGGATATGAAATGACGCAACAAAAGGTGATGGCTTTTAAGGTGCTGGAGAAGCAGTCTTTTGGGAAAGCTTTTTGTTGAAAATTGTTGTCAGGTTATGGCGATGCCGTGATGTGTTCAGGTGTTGAAAGTGGTGGGTCTTTTTCGGAACTGCAAGAACCTATGAGGCTCGTGAAATATCAGTGGGTAGACGCTTTGCAGCTTCGGTTTGAAAGATATTGAAAAGGTGCCGTTTGAAAGTTCTTTTGCTGACATTTTATTTTCCGCCGGATTTGAGTGCGGGATCATTTCGAGCACAAGCTCTCGTCCAGGCATTACTGGACCAGCTTCCTGACCATTCGAGCCTGGATGTAGTCACGACATTGCCTAACCGTTATGCATCGTTTTCGACGACTGCGGTCGAGTATGAAGAAAATGCCAACCTGACGATTCATCGTATACCATTACCTTCCCATAAAAGTGGAATGCTGGACCAATCTCTGGCTTTTCTGTGCTATGCCAGGCGGGTACTGAAAAAGACTCGGAGGGAAAGTTACGATATCGTTGTAGCAACGTCATCCCGACTGATGACAGCGGTGCTCGGGGCATGGGTTGCAAAACGATGCCGAGCCAAGCTGTATCTGGATATTCGGGATATCTTTATCGAGAATCTTCCGTTCCTCCTTCCGCGCGGTTCGCAGTGGCTCGGTATGCGCTTCTTCGGCGCATTGGAGCGTTGGGCTGTGAGGCGGGCGGCGATCGTCAATCTGGCATCACCGGGGTTCGAAGGTTATTTCGCACCACGTTACCCTTCCCAATGCTTCACTTGGCATACGAACGGGGTGGACCCGGTTTTTGCAGACTGGGCAGCTGGTTCTTTTCCTAAAAATCCTTCGATAGATGCGGAGGAAAGTTCTTCGTTTTCTCCGGTGGAGAAAGGGCGATTAAGAATTCTCTATGCGGGAAACATTGGAATGGGGCAAGGGCTTGACCGTATTTTACCTGGGTTGGCGAAGCGCCTGGAGGATCGGGCCGATTTTATAGTGATAGGAGATGGCGGGCGGCGTGCGCTGCTTGAGAAGGTCTTGAAAGAGAAAGGTGTAAGAAATGTAGAGGTCCGATCTCCAGTAAAAAGAGATCGGCTCTTGGAAGAGTATCATGCCTCAGATGTGCTTTTTCTTCACTTGAACGATATGCCTTGCTTCGAGCGGGTGATTCCATCGAAGATATTTGAGTATGCGGCGACGGGGAAACCGATATGGGCTGGGGTCTGTTCCTTCACTGCTCGCTTTTTTCAGAAAAATATCACCAATATCGCTGTCTTTGAGTCATGCAATGTGGATTCTGCCTTGGAAGAGTTTGGTCGCCTTTCACTAGAGGCGTGCTCGCGCAATGAATTTGTAATGGATTATCGGCGGGATGTTATAATGAAAAGGATGGCGAGTGATATTGTCGGAATGTTGTAGGGTTTCTTGTGGTAGCGGTGAGTTTATGATTTTCTGATTTGTATAGAGTTGAGGCGTTGTTTTTTGATGCAAGGCGATAGAAATGGAAAAGTTATAACGGAGCGTTTTCCCGCGCAGGTCTTTGTTCCATTGGTAGATGCAGGCGGGGTGATGGGCTCCGGTTTTTTGGCGTATTGCATTCGCTTTGGATCGACCGATGTGCATGATCGCTTTCTGCTTGGCATGCTCATTATCGCTGTCTTTGTCGTGATGGCGAATTTTATTGATAACGCCTATGTGAGATGGCGAACGACCCGGCTTTCCAGCATTTTGTTTCGCCTTCTTTTTATCTGGATTGTCGTGACGCTCCTGGCAACGTCGATCATCTACTTGGCGGAAGCTTCCGTCCGCTATTCCCGGCTGTGGCTGGGTATGACGCTGCTCTTCTCGTTTTTGGTATCTGCCGGTTTTCGTGTGCTCGTGATGATATCCTTGAAACGGGCACGAGCCTCGGGGAAGAACCTTCGTGGTGTCTTTCTAGTTGGTCCACAGGATAATCTGCTCAACGTCGCACGCGGAATGCGTCGGTCGCCGGGGGAAGGTTTTGCCATTTCGGGGGTGCAGCGCCTGGGAGCGGCACCGGATGGGGCCTGTCTGGCAAACTTGGCGCGTCGTGTGGAAGCATCTGGGGCAAGAGAGGTCTGGCTGTGCCTGCCCCTGGAAATGGGGGGAACCGTACGGGAGATCATGTTTGCCTTGCGCCATCAAACGGCTGAGGTGCGCTTTCTTCCCGAGTTTCAGGATATGCAGTTGTTGAACCATCGCGTCAGCGAAGTCGCAGGTCGTTTTTCTATCGACTTGAGCGTCACTCCCATGACGGAAACGGCACGCTTTTTCAAGCGGGTGGAAGACATTGTGCTCGGGAGCCTTTTTCTGTTGCTGTCGTTGCCTCTATGTGCAGTTATCGCGATCATTCTCAAATGCCAGTGCCCTGGCCCCGTTTTATTTAAACAATATCGTGCTGGGGTCAATGGGGAGAGGTTTGAGGTCTATAAGTTTCGCTCCATGGAAGTCCACGAGGAGCCCAATGGTCATGTGACCCAGGCGCGCCGAGGTGATCCTCGTGTGACCAAGTTCGGCGCTTTCCTCAGGCGTACGTCCCTGGATGAGTTGCCGCAATTTTACAATGTACTGCAAGGGCGGATGTCAATTGTCGGCCCAAGGCCTCATGCGCTTGTGCATAATGAGCATTACAAGGATCTCATAGAATCTTATATGAAGCGCCATAAGGTGAAACCTGGTATTACTGGCTGGGCTCAGGTGAATGGGTTTCGCGGTGCGACGGATACAATAGAGAAAATGGAGAAGCGAGTCGAACATGATTTATGGTACATTGACAACTGGTCACTTTTACTCGACCTGAAAATTATCTGGTTGACCATCTTTCATGGTTTTGTGCATAAGAATGCTTGCTAGTGATACGGCATGATGGGATGTCCTGAAGGCTGAAGTTGGCCTTCTCGTGACTCATCGCCGCTTGAGTCGGTATGACAGCAGGCGTTTCAAGGCGGAGGTGCCATTGGCATCTCCGTTTTTGTAGGTAGAAAAAGAAGCACTCGACTCCCGAACGGTGGCGCATGATGCCAGTGTCGGGCATGCAACTGGGCGCTTCGACGCCAAGCCGTTACAATACGGCGACACGTCACTTCTTCAATCAATACTGGGTGATCGCTATGCACTGCCCCTTTTGTGGCGCCAATGACACACGAGTGACCGATTCACGTCTGGTAGCGGATGGTGATCAAGTACGTCGTCGACGTCAGTGCGCAGGGTGCAGCGAGCGTTTCACCACTTATGAAACCGCCGAGCTGGTCATGCCGAGGGTGATCAAGTCGGATGGCTCCCGGGAACTTTTCGACGAGAGCAAGCTGCGTGCCGGGATGCTCCGTGCCCTGGAAAAGCGGCCGGTCAGCGCCGAGTCCATCGAGGCTGCCGTCGAGCGCATTCGCCAGACCCTCAGGGCCCGTGGCGAGCGCGAGGTGCATGGCCGGGATGTCGGCGAGGAAGTGATGCATGCGCTGAAGCGCCTCGATCAGGTGGCCTATATTCGCTTCGCTTCGGTGTACAGAAGCTTTCAGGATATTGACGAGTTTCGCGCCGAGATCGATCGCCTGGCCCAGGAGCCCAGCTTCCGGCCCGATGAATCGGGAGAATCATGATGTCGCCTACACCGCCCGAACGCTGGATGGCGCGCGCGCTCCGGCTGGCTCGCCATGGGCTCTATACCACCGCGCCCAACCCTCGTGTCGGTTGTGTCCTGGTCAAGGAAGGGCGAGTCATCGGCGAAGGCTGGCATGAGCGTGCCGGCGAGCCCCATGCCGAGATTCATGCCTTGCGTAATGCCGGTGAAGCGGCGCGTGGAGCCACGGCCTATGTTTCCCTCGAGCCATGCTCTCACCAGGGGCGAACCGGTCCTTGCGCGGAGGCATTGGTCGAGGCTGGGGTGGCCAAGGTGGTCGTGGCCATGCGCGATCCCAATCCCCTGGTGGCAGGACGTGGCATCGAGCGCTTGCGTCGAGCGGGGATCGAGGTCGAGGAGGGCGTGCTCGAGAATGAGGCGCGCGAGCTCAATCCCGGCTTCATTGCGCGCATGGCCCGGGGGCGCCCCTTCGTGCGCATGAAGATGGCGATGAGTCTCGACGGACGCACGGCGATGCGTTCCGGCGAGTCTCAGTGGATCACTGGCCCGTGCGCCAGGCGTGAGGTGCAGCGCCTACGGGCACGCTCGAGCGTGATCATGACCGGTGTCGAGTCGGTCATCTTCGACAACTCGCGGCTCACCGTGCGCGCCGAGCAGCTCGAACTGGACAATGCCGAGGCGATTGCTACCCGCCAGCCGCTGCGCGTGGTGGTGGATTCCCGCTTGCGCTTGCCGCTGGCGGCGGCCTGTCTGCGCGAGCCGGGACGCACGCTGGTGGCGACGGTCGAAGGCTATGATGGTGAACATCGCGAGCGGCTCGAGCAGGCCGGGGCTGAGATCGTGGTGCTGCCGGCAGAGGAGGGTGGTCGTGTCGACCTGACCGCCTTGCTGTCGCATCTCGCCACTCATGAGTCGGCCAACGAAATACTGCTGGAGACGGGTGCCACCCTGGCCGGGGCGATGCTGGATGCTGGCCTGGTCGATGAGATGCAACTGTTCGTGGCGCCGACCCTGCTCGGCGGCGAGGCCCGACCGCTGTTCGAGCTGCCTGGGTTGACGCGCATGGACGAGCAGCGGCCACTGGAGATTCATGATATCCGTGCCGTCGGTGACGACTGGCGGATCATCGCCTCTCCTCGGCAACGCGCCCGGGAGGCGACGTCATCCTGACGCCATGCCCGCATCCATGCGCCGATTTACTGGCGCCGGCGTTCCTGCCACGGTACCCTGACGCGGTTTCGAATCGGGCGACGCCCGATGGCGACGCCCGCGTCTTGCCGGTGCGACAGCCGCCACGCTCAATTACGGAGACTCCATGGTGCACTCCTCTTCCCGGGGCCTGTCCCCCATTCCAGAGCTGATCGAGGATATCCGCCAAGGGCGGATGGTGATCCTGATGGATGACGAGGATCGCGAGAATGAAGGCGATATCATCATGGCCGCGGAGAAGGTCGAGGCCGAGCACATCAACTTCATGGCGCGCCATGCCCGGGGACTGATCTGCTTGCCGATGACGCGCGAGCGTTGCGAGCGCTTGCAGTTGCCCCTGATGGTCAACGACAACGGTTCCGGTTTCGGTACCAAGTTCACGCTTTCCATCGAGGCTGCTGAAGGTGTGACTACCGGCATTTCGGCCGCCGATCGAGCACGCACGGTCCAGGCGGCGGTGGCGCGTGATGCCAGGGCCGAGGATATCGTCCAGCCTGGGCACATCTTTCCGCTGATGGCCGAGCCGGGCGGCGTGCTGCGGCGTGCCGGCCACACCGAGGCGGCCTGCGATCTCTCGGCCCTGGCCGGGCTGGACCCCAGTGGGGTCATTTGCGAGGTGATGAACGAGGACGGCAGCATGGCCAGGCGGCCGGAGCTGGAGCGCTTCGCCCATGAGCATGGCCTGAAGATCGGTACCATTGCCGATTTGATCCACTATCGCATTCACAACGAACAGACCGTCGAGCCCATGGAAGCCATGCCCGTGCAGACGCCGCACGGCGAGCTGACCCTGCATGTCTTCCGGGACAGCATCCAGGGCGCGCATCACCTGGCCCTGGTCAAGGGTCAGCCGAATCCCGAAGCGACTACCACGGTGCGCGTCCACCTGGTCAACGTCATGCGGGACCTGCTGTCGTTGCAGAAGGGCGAGCACGACAGCTGGGCGGCTCACGAGGCGGTGGCCGAGATCGCGAAGGCCGAGCACGGCGTCTTCGTGCTGCTCGACGACGGCCGTCCCCGTCAGGATCTTCATGAGTTGCTCGACCTCTTTCTCGAACGCCGCCGGGCGCCACGTACCACCGACTCCGATGGCGCGGGCAATTACCTGACTATCGGCACCGGCTCGCAGATCCTGCGTGACCTGGGCGTCGGACGCATGCGCCTGCTGAGCTCGCCCTGGCGCTTCTCGGCGCTTTCCGGTTTCGACCTGGAGGTGGTCGAGCAGGTCGAGCCCGACGGGATATCGACGCACGATGACGAGGGCGGCATCTGAACGCCCCGCGTCGGGTATACGCAAGCGCGCTCTCTCGGGGGCGTGCATGATCGGATTCATCAGGAAAGAACCATGCAACCGATTTCTCAAGTCGAAGGAAGCTTCGTCGATGTCGACGGCCGCTATGTGATCGTGGTCGGTCGTTTCAACCATCATGTGGTCGATAGCCTGGTGGAAGGCGCGGTGGATAGCCTGGTGCGTCATGGCGTGGATGAGGCGAATATCGATATCGTGCACACGCCGGGTGCCTGGGAGCTGCCGCTGGCCGTTCAGCGGGCGCTGCGGGTGGCGCGCCCCGATGCGGTCATTGCCCTGGGCGCGGTGATCCGTGGTGGCACGCCGCATTTCGAGCATGTGGCCGGTGAGTGCAACTCGGCCTTGAGTCGTCTGCAGCTCGAGTTCGAGACGCCGGTGGCCAATGGCGTGCTGACCGTCAACTCCATCGAGCAGGCCATCGAGCGTGCAGGCACCAAGGCCGGCAACAAGGGCACCGAAGCGGCCATGGCAGCGATGGAGATGGTCTCGCTGATGCGCTGTTTCGACACGTCCTCCGACGGAGGCGAACAATGAGCGGACGCGAGCGCGAGCCTTCCAGGGCTCAGCAGTCCCGCCGTGCCGCTCGCGAGCTGGCCGTCCAGGGGCTGTACCAGTGGCAGATGACCGGCAAGTCGATCGCCGTTGTGGAGTCCGAGTTCCGTGGCCAGGTGGCCGACGAGGACATGGAGGATCACGAAAACTGGCGCAAGGTCATGGAGCTGGCCGACCTGGCGATGTTCCATGAGCTCCTGACGGGCGTGGCGCGCCACCATGAGGAGATCGATGGCCAGCTCGAACCTGTCCTTGATCGTCGTCTCGAGGATCTGGATGCCATCGAGCTGGCCATCCTGCGCCTGGGGACCTATGAGCTGTCGCATCGTCTCGAAGTGCCGTACCGAGCGGTCATCAACGAAGGTGTCGAGTTGGCCAAGGCCTTCGGCGCCACCGAGGGGCACCGGTATGTCAATGGCATTCTCGACAAGCTCGCCGCCCGGTTGCGTGCCTCCGAGGTCGAAGCGCGTCGTCGCTGAAGGCTGTTGACCGGATGCATAGCGAATTCGATCTGATTACCCGCTTTCTCGCCCCCGCTTCGGCCGGTTCCGAGGCCGGTGTCGAACTGGGGGTCGGCGATGACTGCGCCTTGCTCGAACCCACGCCGGGTGAGCGGCTGGCGGTCAGTGTCGATACCTCGGTGGCCGATGTGCATTTCCCCGCCTCGGCGCCTCCCCATGCCATCGGCCACCGGGCGCTGGCGGTCAGCCTCAGCGATCTGGCGGCGATGGGGGCTCGTGCCCGCTGGTGCGTCATGTCCCTGACCCTGCCGGAAGCCGATGGAGACTGGGTGGCGGACTTCGCCGACGGTTTCCATGCGCTCTGCCGGACGACCGGTGTCGCGCTGACGGGAGGCGATGTGAGTCGCGGCGAGCTGGCTGTCGGCGTCACCGTGATGGGGGAAGTGCCGCCGGCCATGGCGCTGACCCGTGCCGGTGCCCGACCGGGCGACTGCCTGGCGGTCACAGGGTTCCTGGGGGGCGGCGCCGGCGGCCTCGCTCGCTGGCGGGAAGGCGAGCGCGACCTTGCCACCCCCTTGCTGCGTCGTTACCTGCTGCCACAGCCAAGGTTGGTGGCGGGCGTGGCGCTTCGTGGGTTGGCCAGCTCGGCCATCGACATTTCCGATGGCCTGCAGGCGGATCTGGGGCACCTCTGTCAGGCGTCTGGCGTTGGCGTGGTACTGTCGCCCGATGCCCTGCCCTTGGCCGAGGGGCTCGTCGAGGCATTGGGTGAGCCGGGCGCGCGACAGGCGGCATTATGCGGTGGCGATGACTATGAACTTCTCGTGACCCTGCCTCCGGCCTGCCTCGAGGAGGCGCAAAGGCGCCTGGCGGCGCAGGGTCTGCCACTGACGGAAATTGGCCGCATCACCGCCGAGCCAGGGATGAGTGGCGTCGAGGCATCGACGTCTCCAGGCTGGCGGCATTTCCCAGGAGAGGCGCCATGAATCGAGCCCCGCAGAGCGTCTGGCGTCGCCCGGCCCATTTTCTTGCCTTTGGCTTCGGCAGTGGCGCCGTGCCCTTTGCCCCGGGGACGTTCGGAACCCTGGCGGCGATCCCCTGTTACTGGCTGATGTCCGAGCTGCCGTTGGGATGGTACCTGGTCGTGGTGGCCGTGACCTTCCTGTGGGGCATCTGGTTGTGCGACAAGACATCCCGGGATCTGGGGGTCCACGACCACTCCGGCATCGTCTGGGATGAGTTCGTCGGCTACTGGCTGACCATGACTGCCGTGCCCTTTTCCTGGGAGGCTGCCCTGTGGGGCTTCGTTGTCTTCCGAGCCTTCGATGTCTTCAAGCCATGGCCGATTCGCTGGGCCGACCGACGCGTCGCCGGTGGCTTCGGCATCATGATCGACGATGTGCTGGCCAGCATTTACGGCTGGAGTACCATGCACCTGTGGTTCTGGTTGCATTGAATGGCTAAGTGCTGGAGCCTGGCGGCAGGACTCGGATGATGTCGTCGCGACAGGGCATCGCGAGAGGGACAAGGAGCGGGGAATGCGCAAGGAGCGGTTGATCGTGCCGGTGATCGTGGTCGTGGCCGTGGCCTGGGCCGTGGCGCAGACGATCGCCAGCCTGATGTTCGAACGCGAACTGGCGCGGGCCATCCGGGACCTGCAGGCAAGAGGCGAGTTGTCGATCTGGCGCAGCGAGACCGATCAAGGCTGGCTCACCTCGACGGGCGTCATCCATGTGGCGCCCTTGTTCGGTAATGGCTGGCACCTGGACATTACCTACCGAGCCCGTCATGGCCTGCTGAGCACTCGGATGGATGGCTATCTGCAGCAGCATCTGGAGCGTACCGGCCAGGCGCGAGTCGAGGTTGCCCGGACACCGCCGGCCTGGGAAGCACGCTATCACCCGCTATCCGGGACCTTCGATGGTGCCCTGGAATTGTCGCCTCTGGTCCTGAGGCAGGAAGATCGCACCTTGTCACTGCATGGTGCTCGGCTGACGGTGCAAGGGGAATTCGGTGACTGGAAGTTGCGGGCCCTTTTGAACTCGGCGCGTCTCGACGATGGCAATACCACTCTCGAAGCGGGACCGGTGACGCTGGAGAGCCGGTATGCCTATATCGATGGTGCCTATCATTTCACCCAGCGGGATCTGCTCAAGATCAATGGCCTTCGCTGGCGTTCGCCGAGTCTCGAGCTGGACGCCGATGAACTGGTGCTGCACAGCAGGACCGAGCTCGACGAGCAGGAACTGCGTGTCCGGGCTGAGCTGGCGCTGGGCGAGGTGATGTCCGCCGGCCAGGTGCTGATGGAAGGCCGCGTGGCGGGTGAGCTGTCGCGGATCAATGCCGATGCCGTGCGATCGTTGCTGACGCACCTCAAGGCGGAAGCCGCCCGAGGGAGAACCGATGTGACCAGCCGCGATCTGCTGTCCCTGCTGGCGCCCGACATTCGTGCCCTGATGCGTGATTCCCCCCGCCTGGACCTTCTCGGGGTCGATCTGGATAGCCCGATGCTTGGATTGTCCCTGGCGGGGGAGGGTGCCTTGATCTTCGATGGTCGCGACCTGGACGAACTCGAACCGGAGGCGCTGGTGGACCGGGGGGGGCGCCGTGCCTGGCTCGAGCGTCTCGATGGCGATTTCCTGTGGCACGATCTGCCGGCGGTGGTGGCGCTGTGGCTGGGGCTGCCATTGGACACCGATGACCTGCAGGTCGATGTGGTGAGGGGCAAGGTCCGCATCAATGGTCGTCCCTTGCCTCCCCTTTCCGAACGCTTGCCGTGACTTGAAGTTCGTCACCATCGCCCGCATTCCGACATCATCACGGGATCGAACGTCCCGTTCCTTCAGGATGAGGTGCGCATGAGCGACGACAACGAGCAAGGTTTCGAACAGGATGGCCTGGAATGGGTCCAGGCCGACGAGAAGGACGACGCGTTCCAGCCCGGCAGCGGTTCAGGGCAGGCCGTGGTTCCGGCCAGTGACAGCCTTCCCGAACGCGTCTATCTGCTGCCGATCCACAATCGCCCCTTCTTCCCGGCCCAGGTGCAGCCGCTGGTGATCAATCGCGAGCGCTGGGAAGAGACCATCCGACGCGTTGGCAATACACCGCACCATATGGTGGGGCTGGCCTTCGTCGGTGAAACCGGCGTCGAGGAGCTGAGTCACGAGGATTTTCCTGAGGTCGGCACCGCGGTCAAGGTGCACAAGCTGCAGGGGGAAGACGCGCAGCTGCAGTTCATTGCCCAGGGCATGCGTCGTTTCCGCATTCAGCGCTGGCTTTCCAAGAAGCCGCCGTACCTGGTCGAGGTCAGTTATCCGCGCGAGCCGGTCGATGCCGAGGATGACGAGACGCGTGCCTACGCCATGTCGTTGATCAACGGCATCAAGGAACTGTTGCCGATCAACCCGCTCTATGGCGAGGAACTCAAGCATTATCTCAATCGCTTCAGCCCGCATGAGCCGGGGCCGCTGACCGACTTCGCCGCAGCCATCACCTCGGCCAAGGGGCCGGAGTTGCAGGACGTGCTGGCTACGCTGCCGGTGATCGAGCGCATGCAGAAGGTGCTGCCCCTGCTGCGCAAGGAAATCGATGTCGCCCAGTTGCAGACCGAGATCAGCGAGCAGGTCAACGCCCAGATGCAGGAGCGCCAGCGGGAGTTCTTCCTGCGCGAGCAGCTCAAGGTGATTCAGCGTGAACTGGGCATTTCCAAGGACGATCGGGAAAATGATGTCGATACCTTCCGGGCGCGGCTGAACGACAAGGTCGTGCCCGAGCGTGTCATGGAACGCATCGACGATGAGCTGGACAAGCTCTCCGTTCTGGAGACCGGCTCGCCGGAATACGGCACCACGCGGCATTATCTCGACTGGCTGACCTCGCTGCCGTGGGGCGTCACCAGCGACGATCAGCTCGACCTGGCACATGCCAGGAAGGTGCTGGACCGCGATCATGATGGCCTCAAGGACGTCAAGGAACGCATTGTCGAGTTTCTTGCCGAGGGTACCTTCAAGGGGGATGTCGGCGGTTCCATCCTGCTGTTGGTCGGCCCGCCCGGCGTCGGCAAGACATCGGTGGGGCGCTCCATCGCCGAGGCGCTGGGACGCCAGTTCTACCGTTTCTCGGTGGGCGGCATGCGTGACGAGGCCGAGATCAAGGGCCACCGTCGGACCTATGTGGGCGCCATGCCCGGCAAGTTGGTCCAGGCCCTCAAGGAAGTCGAGGTCGAAAATCCGGTGATCATGCTCGACGAGGTCGACAAGATGGGACAGTCCTTCCAGGGCGATCCCGCCTCGGCGTTGCTCGAGGTACTCGATCCGGAACAGAACATCGACTTCCTCGATCATTATCTGGACGTGCGGCTCGACCTGTCCAAGGTGTTGTTCGTCTGCACCGCCAATACCCTGGATTCGCTGCCGCCTGCCTTGCTCGATCGCATGGAGCAGATCCGGCTCTCCGGCTATATCGCCGAGGAGAAGATGGCCATCGCCAAGCATCATCTCTGGCCCAAGCTGCTCAAGCGCGATCATATCCCCAAGAAGCGCATCAACCTGACCGATGCTGCCCTGCGCCAGGTCATCGAGGGCTATGCTCGTGAAGCGGGCGTGCGTCAGCTCGAGAAGCAGTTGCACCGCATCGTGCGCAAGGCGGCGGTCAAGCTGCTGGAAAACGAACAGCAGACCATCAAGGTATCGGTGAAGAACCTCGAGGACTTTCTCGGCGCGCCGACCTTCCGCAAGGAGAAGGTCATGAAGGGCGAGGGCGTGGTCACCGGCCTGGCCTGGACCGCCATGGGCGGGGCGACCCTCTCCGTGGAGGCCGGCAAGGTGCATGCCCTGGATCGTGGCTTCAAGCTGACCGGCCAGCTCGGCGAGGTCATGAAGGAATCGGCCAATATCGCCTACAGCTATGTGCTGGGCCACCTCGGTGACTACGGCGCCGAGCCCGACTTCTTCGACTCGGCCTTCGTGCACCTGCACGTGCCCGAAGGCGCCACCCCCAAGGACGGGCCGTCGGCCGGCGTGACCATGACCACGGCCTTGCTGTCGCTGGCGCGCCACGAGCCCATCGACAGGCCGCTGGCAATGACCGGGGAGTTGACTCTCACCGGCCAGGTGCTGCCGGTCGGCGGGATCCGCGAGAAGGTCATCGCCGCCCGACGCAGCGAGATCTTCGAGGTGATTCTGCCCGATGCCAATCGTCGCGACTACGAAGAGCTGCCGGATTACCTGCGCGAGGGAGTGACGGTGCACTTCGCCAGCCATTATCGAGACGTGGCCAAGGTGGTGTTCGGCTAGTCGACCACGAAGCGCAAACCGAGAGCGGCGGGCTGGGGCGAGCGATTCTCCCCGGCCCGTATCGGTAGTGCCTAGCGAAACTTTTCCATTGTCTCGCGATAGTCGGTGAAGGCGTCGCGGCGTTGCTCGATCCGAGAGAGGGCATTGGTGTCGCCGCTTTGTTCAGCGACCTTCTTGGCCACGTCCAACTGTTCGATGCCCCGATCGATATGGCCGGTGAGCTGCAATTGCTCCGCCCGGGCGAGATGGCCCCAGGCCTGTCGCTCGCTATGGCCGGCGGCTTCGGCGAGCAGGGCGAAGACCTGGGGATCTTCCGGGCGTCGTCCGGCCAGATCATGCAGTACCCGATAGGCCGCATCGGGGTCGCGCTGGAGCAAGGCCTCACCCAGTACCAGCGTGGTGGGGACATAGCCCGGCATCAGGCGCAACTGGTGGCGGCTGCGGGTGATGGCATCGTCGATGCGGCCGGCTTCCAGGGCGACCTGGGCGGCCGTGGCCGGCAGCATCGCCAGATCGGGATGCTGGCGTGACAAGGCATCCAGCGTCTCCAGTGCCTTGCCGGCATGGCCCTGCTCGGCATCGATCAATGCCCGCAGATAGCGGCTTGCGTCTTCAGGCACCGAATCGCGGCTCTGTCGGGTGAGGGCCTGGCGGGGATCCCGGTCATGGATGGCCAGCAGGGCTCGGGCACGTACCAGCTGATATTCGAGACTGTCCCCTCGGGTGACATCGGTATGCATCTGGTCGACGCGCCCCTGTGCATCGCTGATGCGCGATTCCGTCACGGGATGGGTCAGCAGGAACTCCGGTGGATTGCCGCCCTGCAGGGCGATCATGCGCTGCATGGTACGGAACATGTCGACCATGGCCTGCGGATCGTAGCCGGCGCCCGCCATGGTCTGCAGGCCGGCGCGGTCGGCCTCGCGCTCGAAGCGCCGGGAATAGGCCAGTTGATCCTGTATGAAGGCAGCCTGAGAGCCCATGGCGGCGGCGATGCCGGCGTCACCACCCCCTCCGGCAGCGATCAGCATGCCGGCCAGCATGGCTGCCATGGCGGGGATCTGTGTCTGCTCGGCACGGGCCTTGCCACGGGCATAATGGCGTTGCGACAGGTGCCCGAGCTCGTGGGCGACCACCGAGACCATCGGCGCCTCCCGATCGGCGAAGGCGAACAGGCCGGCGTTGATGCCGATCACGCCCCCGGGCACGGCGAAGGCATTGAGCTGATCGCTGGCGACCAGGGTGGTGATCGGCCGGATGCCGCTGAGCTGGCTGTAAGGCAACAGGCGCGCCACCAGGGAGTCCACGTACTCTCGGGTGATGGGGTCTTGCCAGATGGGCGCGCGGGCCCGGAACTGGCGCAACCAAGCTCGGCCGAGACGAACTTCCTCGCCGCTGACGGCCTGGGTGTTGCTGCTGACCAGGCTGGGCAGCTCGGGCGGTTCAGGCAGTTCGAGATCGAGGGCGGCACTCGAGGGTGCCGGTGCCAGACACAGGGCGACGATGCCCAGGCAGGTTAGGTAACGACGTTGCATGGCTTCCTCGTCACGGAACAGGGGGAGGCGCTTGCCATCCGACATTGATTCAGCCGACAAAGTGCCTTTAAATCCCAAGGATTCATGTCGGAGACACGCCTCGGCCGATCCGGCATGCTCAAGCATTCTCCTGGGAGACAACATGACTGTGCAACCCGACGATGTGCTCGACGCACGTGGTCTGCCTTGTCCGTTACCCCTGCTCAAGGCCAAGCAGGCCCTGGCCCGGCTGGCGCCGGGAGAGCTGCTGGAGGTGATGGCGACCGATGGCGGCTCCTGGCAGGATTTCGAAACCTTCATCGCGCAGAGTGGCCATGAAATGCCGGCTCGAGAGGAGCGCGGCGACGTCTACCACTACTGGATCCGCAAGGCGGGGGAGCGCGCTCGATGACCCTGAGGTCACTGCTTCGAGGCTGGATGGAGCGTTATTTCTCCGACGAGGAAGCCGTCATCCTGCTGTTGGTGCTGGTGCTGGGCTTCGCCGTGGTGATCTGGCTTGGCCAGATGCTGGCGCCTTTCCTGACGGCACTGGTCATCGCGTTTTTGCTGCAAGGCGCGGTCAACGGCCTGACGCGCCGTCGCGTGCCCCATCTGCTGGCGGTACTGCTGGTGTTTCTCGGCTTTCTCGGTGTGCTGCTGGCCATGGCCTTGATCCTCATGCCGTTGATCTGGAACCAGATGGTCAACTTGCTGCAGGAGACGCCACGCATGTTCGCCAGCGGGCAGTCTCTGCTCGACGATCTCCAGGCCCGTTATCCGCAACTGGTGACACCGGATCAGATCCAGTCCTGGATCGGCATGGCCGGCCGCGAGATGACGCAACTCGGGCAGCGGGCGCTGTCGCTGTCGCTCGCTTCGCTCGGCAATGTGCTGTCGTTGATCATCTATCTGGTACTGGTGCCGATTTTGGTCTTCTTCATGCTCAAGGATCGCGATCGCCTGGTGGGCTTCACGATGTCGCTGCTGCCTCAGCGTCGTGAGCTGATGACTCGCATCTGGCACGAGATGGATGACCAGATCGCCAACTATGTACGCGGCAAGTTCATCGAGATCATCATCGTCGGCAGTGTGGCCTTCTTCACCTTCATCTGCTTCGGTCTGCCGTACTCGGCGTTGCTGGCCGTGCTGGTCGGCTTATCGGTGCTGGTACCCTACATCGGGGCGGCCTTGGCCACGCTCCCGGTGGCGGCGGTGGCTGGCTTTCACTTCGGTATCAGCGACCAGTTTCTCTATGTACTGATCGCCTACGGCGTCATCCAGGCGCTGGATGGCAACGTCCTGGTGCCTGTGCTGTTCTCCGAAGCCGTCAATCTGCATCCGGTATCGATCATCCTGGCGGTGCTGTTCTTCGGCGGCATCTGGGGCTTCTGGGGGATATTCTTCGCCATCCCGCTGGCCACCCTGCTCAAGGCACTGGTCTATGCCTGGCCGAGAGGCATCCAGCAGCGACGCGAGGAAGTGTCGTCGGGGGCCGTCAGCGAGACCGGCGAAGGCCTCGAGGGGTAAGCGCGCTCGGCAGGTATCGATGCCCGCCAACGGGGCCGGCCGCCCGGGGAGGGCGGCCGAGGTGGGGAGTCATTCGCCGGCGTGCAGTGCCTGTGCGGCCTCCAGGACGTCGGCCACGTGCCCCTTGACCTTGACCCCGCGCCATTCCCGGGCGAGCTTGCCGTCGACGTCGATCAGGAAGGTGCTGCGCTCGATGCCCAGATGTTCCTTGCCGTAGAGTTTCTTGAGCTTGATGACGTCGAACAACCGGCAGACGGTTTCGTCCTTGTCGGAAATCAGCGCAAAGTTGAAATCCTGCTTGGCCTTGAAGTTTTCCTGAGCACGGATGCCGTCTCGGGAAACGCCGATGATCACCGTGTTGGCGGCGTCGAATGCGGTCTTGTTGTCCCGGAAGTCGCCGCCTTCGGTCGTGCAGCCGGGGGTACTGGCCTTGGGGTAGAAATAGATCACGACCTGCTTGCCGCGCAGCGCCGACAGCGTCAACTGGGTATCGCCGGTGGCGGTCGCGGTGAAGTCGGGCACTGGCTGACCGAGTGTGAGGCTCATGGCGTCTCCTGGGCTGGTGAGGTAAATGAAGCCCTGATTACACGCAACCGCGCACGAACTGTAAAGTCGCCGCTGTACAGGCCCTGACGCCCTGAGTACCATTTGACCCTTGGCGGCGAGACATTGATCGGGCGCCGGGCATCACCTGAAAGCTGACGAGCGCAGGCACTTTCCAGGCGTTGTCTGGCCCCCGGTGCGCGGAGGCCGCGTACACCAGGCAGGCCGGGAGGATGAGTAGAGGATGATCACGGGTAGCATCGTCGCGCTGGCGACGCCGATGAAAGTCAACGGCGACATCGACTGGGAGGCCCTGCGCCGCCTGGTTCACTTCCATCTCGACAATGGCACCGATGCCATTGTCGCGGCGGGTACCACCGGTGAGCCGACGACCATGTCGTTCGCCGAACACTTCGACGTGATTCGCGCCGTGGTGGAGGAAGTCGATGGTCGTATTCCGGTGATTGCCGGTACCGGTTCCAACAACACCACCGAGGCGGTGGAACTGACCCGCTATGCCAAGGAGGTCGGGGCCGACTATTGCCTCACCGTGGCGCCCTACTACAACAAGCCGACCCAGGAAGGTCTCTATCAGCATTTCAAGGTCATTGCCGAGACCAGCGATCTGCCGGTGATTCTCTACAACGTGCCGGGCCGCACCTGCTCCGATATCTATAATGAGACGGTGCTGCGACTGGCCGAAGTCGACAATATCGTCGGCCTCAAGGATGCCACCGGCAACCTGGAACGCGCCGAGGACCTGATCGCCCGTCTCGAGGGCAGCGGTTTCATGCTCTATTCCGGTGATGACGGCACGGCATGCGACTTCATGCTGATGGGTGGGCATGGCGACATCTCGGTGACTGCCAACGTGGCGCCCCAGGCCATGCACGATCTTTGTGCCGCCGCCGTTGCCGGCGAGACCGACAAGGCCCATCAGATCAATACCCGCCTGATGCCGCTGCACACCAACCTGGGAATCGAGGCCAATCCGATCCCGGTCAAGTGGGCCCTGAACCGGATGGGCATGCTGGAACCGGGCATCCGCCTGCCGCTGACCTGGTTGTCCGAGAAGTATCACTCCACCGTCAGCGAAGCCCTGCAGCTGGCGGGCCTGATCGAAGACTGAGTGGTGGCCGTGGCCATCCCCCAATGATATGACGCAAGGTGGACGCATGAACTCTGCGCTGAAATGGATGCCGCTGCTGGCCGCTCTGGCCCTGGCGGGTTGCGCTCGGGAAGGCTATTACGACAACCGCAGTGTCGATTATGCCAAGGCCAAGGAAAGCGCGCCCTTGGAACTTCCCGATACACGCAATACGCGTCGTTACCGCGATGCCATGCCAGTGCCCGATGTTCCCGGCGCCTTCGCCTCCCAAGGCGATGACTTTCAGGCGCCTCCGCCTCGTGCCCTGAATGCCGGCAGTGGCGTTGCTCCCGGCGAGGTGGCTCGCCGCGAGGCCGGCGAGCAGAGCTGGCTGGTGGTGGGGGCTGCACCGGGCACCGTCTGGTCCGAGATCGACGACTTTGCCACCACCCGCGGGCTGGAGGTGCTGTCGCGCGACGACCGCCGTGGTGTGATGGAGACCGAGCAAGGGCGCATCAGCGTGTCACCTGGGCTGCATCAGGGGGTCAGCGAGGTGCGTTGCGAGCAGGGAGGCGCTTCCGTGGAGGGTTGCCTGAGGGCGCTGGAGCGTCGCTTCGAACAGCGCAGCAACCTTGCCAGTGCCACTGCATCCGGCTTGTCGGTCCAGGGACGCATGGCGCAGACGCGTCAGCCGCCGCGTCTCGAGCAGGCCGAGGATGGCTGGCAACTGGTGCTGCCTTATGACCTGGACCGCGCCTGGGCGGAGTTGAGCGCGCAGCTCGAGGCCGATTTCTCCCTGGAAGATCGCCGTCAGCTGCTCGAACAGGATATCAGCACGCATACGTTCCTGGTCGACTACCTGCCCCTCAGCGAGCGCAGTCGCGGGGTCTGGGAATCGCTGACGTCGCTGGAGTTCAGCGAACAGGCCAGTCGCCTGCGCCTGACGCTGAGCCGTCAGGGCGCGGACCAGACCCTGGTGCGTGCCAGCGCGGCCGATGACGAGGCGCTTGCGGCCAACGATGCCCGTGAGCTGCTGGAGCGGGTCGGAGGCCTTCTGCGCTGATGACCGCGCCGCTCGATGCCCCAGGACACCTGCGCTTCGCGTCCTTGGGCAGCGGCAGCAAGGGCAACGCGACCCTGGTCAGTGACGGTGAGACGCATCTGCTGGTCGACTGCGGTTTCGGTCTCAAGGAGGCCGAACGCCGACTGGGGCGGCTCGGCCTGCATCCGCGCCAGCTCGACGCTCTGCTGGTGACCCATGAGCATGGCGACCACCTGCGGGGTGTTGGCCCCCTGGCCAGGAAACACGGCATGCCCGTTTATCTGACGCCGGGCACCTGGCTGGCGGGACGCACCGGCGAGCTGCCCCAGCGACACTGGATAACGCCCCAGTCGCCCTTCCGGGTCAAGGGGATCGAGATCGATCCTGTCACCGTGCCCCACGATGCCCGGGAGCCGGTGCAGTTTTGCCTTTCCGCCGCCGGACGGCGGCTCGGCCTGTTGACCGATCTCGGCCATCCCAGCAGCCATGTCGTCGACGCCTTTCAGGGCTGCGACGCCCTGGTGCTGGAATGCAACCATGATGTGCGATTATTGGAGACGGGACCGTATCCGCCGAGCCTCAAGCGCAGGGTCGGCGGCCGCTGGGGACATCTCGCCAACGAGCAGGCCGCCTGGCTGTTGCAGCGGCTGGGCCTGGATCGTCTGCAGCATATCGTGTGTTCGCACCTTTCCGAACACAATAATCGTCCCGAACTGGCGGTGGCAGCGCTGGATCCGCTGCTCGATGGCGAGGCATCCCGCCTGACGGTGGCCGCCCAGGACCAGGGGCTGGACTGGCGGGTGATCCGCTGAACATACACAGGCGCCCGAGGCCACTCGCCGAGGTGTCGGGCAATGCCTGGGCTACTTATCACATTGCCCTGGAGGCTCCCATGGACAAGCGTCAAGAACTCTATGCCGGCAAGGCCAAGTCGGTGTATGCCACCGATGATCCCGACCGCCTGATCCTGCACTTCCGCGATGACACCAGCGCCTTCGACGGCGAGCGCATGGAGTCGTTGGCGCGCAAGGGCAAGGTCAACAACCGCTTCAATGCCTTCATCATGGAGAAGCTGCAGGAAGCGGGAATCCCCACTCACTATGAGCGTTTGCTTTCCGACACCGAAAGCGTGGTGAAGAAGCTCGACATGCTGCCGGTGGAGTGCGTCGTCCGCAATATCGCCGCCGGAGGGCTGGTCAAGCGCCTGGGCGTGGAAGAGGGCAGCGAGCTGGCACCGCCGACCTTCGAGCTCTTCCTCAAGGACGATGCCCTGCACGACCCGATGATCAACGAGTCACTGGCGGAGACCTTTGGCTGGGCAACGCCTGCACAGCTGGCCGAGATGAAGTCCCTGACCTACCGGGTCAATGAGGTCCTCAAGCAGCTGTTCGCCGATGGCGGTCTGCTGCTGGTGGATTACAAGCTCGAGTTCGGCCTCTTCCACGGTAGCATCGTGCTGGGTGACGAGTTCTCGCCGGATGGCTGCCGCCTGTGGGACGCCAAGACCCGCGAAAAACTCGACAAGGACCGTTTCCGTCAGGGCCTGGGCGGAGTGATCGAGGCCTATGAGGAAGTGGGAAGGCGCATCGGCGTCGATTTCTCCTGAGGAGATCTACACGCTCCTGCATGAAGGGCCCTGCGGGGCCCTTCCGCCGTGTCTGCTCCCGAACTATCGCAGTTGACGGTCGAGTGCCGTAGTTCGCGGGGCTCTCCTTCGGCAGTCTCCGAGAGGCGCTGTGACCCCTTCCCTGGGTCTACCGATTCCATCCCTGGTATCGGCCCCTCTCTTCGACTGCCCCCCGGCGCTCCCCTCTTGGCCTCCGGCGCCTACACCACCACGATCTCGATGACTTCCAGCAGTGTCTTGCTCTCATCGTTGACCACGGCGCGAAAGCGCACGTCCACGTCGCGCAATCGCACTCCGTAGATTCGATCCTCCGCGCCGCGGCGATAGGCGGGGCGTGGGTCCTGGGCCAGCACCTGGTGGATCAGCTCCCGCAACGAGGTGGCATCGGGTCGGGCGGCCAGGGTCGCTTGTGCCTCCGGCGTGAGGCGTACCGGCAGCAAGGCGGGGGCCTCGGGCGCGAAGCCGGCACGGGCCTCGGGGCGGGCTTCCGCCCAAGGCAGGTAGGGTTTGATGTCCAGTACCGGGGTGCCATCGACCAGATCGACGCTGCGCAGGCGCAGGCTTACGCCCGCGTCGGTGTCGATGCCTTCCAGTTCCACCAGCGATTGCCCCAGCCGGTTGGGGCGATGAGTGCTGCGGCTGGCGAAGACACCGATCCTGGCGTTGCCGCCCAGGCGGGGCGGGCGTACCAGGGGCGTCCAGCGCTCGGGGCTGAGATGGAAAAGGAAGGTCACCCAGAGGTGGCTGAAGGCCTCCAGGCCACGCACCGCCAGGGGGTCGTCGAAGGGAGGCGTCAGTACCAGACGGGCCCGGGCGGCATCGGCCAGTCCCGGCTGTCGTGGCACGCCGAACTTGTCGGGATAGTCGCTTTCGATGCGGCCGATGGGGGTCAGGCTCACACTGGTGCAAGGGGATGCGGGCATTCTCGATTCCACGGCTTGTCGCGTTCGGGCATTGGCCCGGCGGCCTGGCTTCTGTAGTCTCTTGGCGGTTTCATCATCTCAGGAAGTCATGCATGCGTCATGCCGATATCGAGCGGGCATCGGCGGCTCCTGGCCGCGATGCCTCCCAGGAACGGAAAACGCCACGCATTTTCTACCGGCTCGCCAAGGCGCGGGACGGTGCCGATCAGGCCGAGGTCTTCCATCATGCCGTGATGCAGGGTGCCATGGCGCATTACTCGCAGGAGGCACGGGAGGCCTGGGCTTCCGTATTACCCCGGGACGGTAGCGCCTGGGTGGCGCGACAGGCCCTCTACACCACTCTGGTGGCAAGCTGCGATGGCCGCTGCGTGGGCTTTCTGGAACTCGATCTGCGACGCCAGCATGTGGAGTCGCTCTATGTGTGGCCGTCGCTGGCTCGTCGCGGCATTGGCTCGACCCTGCTGGTGCACGCCGAACGTCTGCTGGTCGAGCAGGGCGCCGATCGGGTCGATATCGCCGCCAGCCTGGTCCTGGCCGATAGCCTGGAAAGCCGAGGCTGGCGACGGGTGCGCGAGGAGTGGGTCGAGCGCGGCGGCCAGCGACTGCGCCGGCGGATCCTGGAGAAGTCGCTGGTGGCCGTCGAGACCTGAGAGAATCAGTCGTCTTGCCCGAGGAAGCGCATCGACAGGTCGATCGCCTTGACGTCCTTGGTCAGGGCGCCGCTGGAGATGCAGTCCACGCCGGTGGCAGCAATGGCCTTGAGCGTGGAATCGTCGACATTGCCGGAGGCCTCGAGCGTGGCGCGGCCTGCGGTGCGTCGCACGGCCTCGCGCAGGTCGTCCAGCGAGAAGTTGTCGAGCATGATCACGTCCGCCCCGGCTTCGAGGGCCTGGTCGAGCTCCTCGAAGCTTTCCACCTCGACCTCCACCGGCAGGTCTCGGGCGATATCCCGGGCCTCCCGGACGGCTGCGGCGATACTGCCGCAGGACGCGATATGATTCTCCTTGATCAAGAAGGCGTCGTAGAGACCGATGCGGTGATTGTGGCCGCCTCCGCAGGACACCGCGTATTTCTGTGCCAGGCGCAGGCCCGGTAGTGTCTTGCGGGTGTCGAGCATGCGCACGCCAGTGCCGGCGAGCAGGTCGACGTAATGGCGGGTGCGCGTGGCGGTGCCGGAGAGTGTCTGCAGCAGGTTCAGTGCCGCGCGCTCGCCGGTCAGCAGGCTGCGTGCCGGCCCCTCGAGCTCGAGGAAGACCTGATCGGCGCTCAGCCGGTCGCCGTCCGCGGCCTGCCAGTGCAGGATGACGCGGGGGTCGAGGCGGCGAAAGAGCTCATCGACCCAGGCCACGCCGCACAGCACGGTGTCCTCCCGGGTGATCACCCGGGCGCGGGCCCAGTGTTTCTCGGCAATCAGTTCGGCGGTGATGTCGCCGGGGCCGACATCCTCGGCCAGCAGCCGGGCGGCGCTGTCGCGGATCTCTTCAGCGAGGGCATCCTGATAGTGCATGGCGGGGATCGTCTCTGTGCTGGAAAGCGGGAGACGTTCATTATAGAGGAAAGCGAAGCATCGACGTCAGGGGGAAAGCATGTCGATTGACCAGGGATGGCTGGGAGGGGCGCGTCGCGTGGTGTCGCCCAATCAGGACGCACGGCCGGAGGAAGAGATCTCCTTGCTGGTCCTGCATTCCATCAGCCTGCCGCCGGGGGAGTTCTCCGGCGATGCTATCGAGCGATTGTTCACCAACCGCCTGGATCCCGAGGCGCATCCTTATTTCTCCGGCATCCATCGGCTGCGGGTGTCGGCCCATCTGTTGATCCGGCGGGATGGGGGATGCGTGCAGTTCGTGCCGTTCACGGCCCGCGCCTGGCACGCCGGACGCTCCTGGTGGCGCGATGGCGAGCGTTGGCGCCGGGCGTTGAACGACTTCTCGGTGGGCATCGAGCTGGAAGGCGACGAGGTGACGCCCTATACCGAAGCCCAGTATGACTCGCTGGTGCGTGCCTGCCGTGCCTTGTGGACGCATTATCCGGCCATCACGCCCGAGCGCATCACCAGCCATGCGCGTGTTGCACCGCTACGCAAGAGTGACCCCGGGCCGGCCTTCGACTGGGCCTATTTTCGCCAATTGTTGGCTGAAGTGACCCGATAGTACGTAAAAAAACATTCAAATTGCCGGGTGAGCTCTGTTGAGCCCCGAACCAGCTCGTTGTTCTACTAACGCGGCGTTTCTGGTGCGATCCACTATGAAGGCGGGGTTATTCCACGTGTTATGGGCGCCACAAGGCTTTTGAAAAAAATTTCCATGTCTGTTTCAATTGGCACCAGTGAGTGTTTACGGTATCGTCAACGCACCCACCGACATTGGTCGCGTTGTCTTGTAAAACGACTACAAATCTGGCAGATGGCGTGGAATTGCCCTCCATGCCTTCCCTCAGAGCGCCACATGCCCCTCGCTGCGGGGCTGTCGCCCCACCGTCATTCGGAGAGACGTCTATGAGTCTTGAGACACGAGAAGATCTCGATCCGGTCGAAACCCAGGAGTGGTTGGATTCCCTGGAGTCGGTTCTGGATCGCGAGGGTGAGGACCGGGCCCGGTACCTCATGACCCGGCTAGCGGATCGCTATCGCCGCGACGGCATGCAAGTGCCCTTCTCGGTGACGACGCCGCATCGCAACACCATTCCGGTGCATCGTGAGGCGCCGATGCCGGGCGACCTGTTCATGGAGCGTCGCATCCGTTCGCTGATTCGCTGGAACATGGCCGCCATGGTGACCCGGGCCAACAAGGCCAACAAGGGGATCGGTGGTCACCTGGCCAGCTTCATGTCCAGTGCGACTCTCTACGACGTGGGCTTCAACCATTTCTTCCGTGCTCCCAACGGTGATTTCAAGGGCGACCTGGTGTTCATCCAGGGGCACAGCGCCCCGGGCATCTATGCGCGTTCCTATCTGGAAGGCCGCCTCACCGAGGAGCAGATGGACAAGTTCCGCCAGGAAGTGGATGGCGATGGCCTGTCGTCCTATCCGCACCCTTGGCTGATGCCCAACTACTGGCAACTGCCCACGGTCTCCATGGGGCTTGGGCCGATCATGGCCATCTATCAGGCCCACGTCATGAAGTACCTGGATCAGCGCGGCCTGCAGCCGATGCAGGATCGCAAGGTCTGGGCCTTCCTCGGCGACGGCGAGTGCGACGAGCCCGAGACGCTCGGGGCCATTCACCTTGCCAGCCGCGAGAAACTCGACAACCTGAACTTCGTCGTCAACTGTAACCTGCAGCGCCTCGATGGTCCGGTGCGTGGCAATTCACGCATCATGGACGAGCTCGAGGGCGTGTTCCGCGGCGCCGGCTGGAATGTCATCAAGGTGGTCTGGGGCCGGCTGTGGGATCCGCTCTTCGAGAAGGACAAGAAGGGTATCCTGCAGAAGCGCATGGATGAGGCGGTCGACGGCGAATACCAGAACTACAAGGCCAACGGCGGCGCCTATACCCGGGAGCACTTCTTCGGCAAGTACCCGGAGACTGCCGAGCTGGTCAAGGACATGTCCGACGAGGACATCTGGAAGCTCAACCGCGGTGGCCACGATCCGTTCAAGATCTATGCCGCCTACCATGAGGCCTTCCACAACGCCAACGGTCGTCCCACCGTCATCCTGGCGCATACCGTCAAGGGCTATGGTCTGGGCGCCGCCGGCGGCGAGGCCGACAACGAGGCCCACCAGGTCAAGTCCATCGATGACCCGGAAGTCCTGAAGGATTTCCGCGATCGTTTCGGCATCCCGGTCTCCGACGAGCAGATCGAGAACGAGATGCCCTACTACAAGCCGGACGACGACAGTCCGGAGATCAAGTACATGCATCTCCAGCGCGAACGTCTGGGGGGCTACCTGCCGGCGCGCAACCCGGACTTCGAGGCGCTCGAGATTCCGTCTCTCGAAGACAAGATCTTTGCTTCGCAGCTGAGCGGCTCCAAGGGGCGTGAAGTCTCCACGACCATGGCGTTCGTGCGCATTCTCAATGGCCTGGTCAAGGACAAGCAGATCGGCAAGCGCGTCGTGCCGATCGTGCCCGACGAGGCACGTACCTTCGGCATGGAGGGCATGTTCCGCCAGCTCGGCATCTATACCTCCGAAGGGCAGAAGTACGAGCCCATGGACAAGGGCCAGCTGATGTTCTATCGCGAGGACCAGGCGGGTCAGGTCCTCGAGGAGGGCATCACCGAGGCCGGCGCCATGTCGTCCTGGATTGCCGCGGCGACCTCCTACAGCAACCACGGCCTGCCGCTGTTGCCGTTCTACATCTACTACTCGATGTTCGGCTTCCAGCGGATCGGCGATCTGGCCTGGGCCGCCGGCGACATGCAGGCACGCGGCTTCCTCATCGGCGGCACGGCCGGTCGCACGACCCTGAACGGCGAGGGCCTGCAGCACCAGGATGGCCATAGTCACCTGCAGGCCTCGATGATTCCGAACTGCCGGAGCTACGATCCCACTTATGCCCATGAAGTGGCGGTGATCGTTCAGGATGGCTTGAAGCGGATGTATGCCGACAAGGAAAACTGCTTCTACTACCTGACGGTGATGAACGAGAACTACGAGCAGCCTGCCTTGGAAGAGGTGCCCACCGAGGACATCATCAAGGGCATGTACCTGCTGCGCGAGACCCAGGGTGACAAGGCGCGCGTTCAGCTGATGGGCTCCGGCACCATCCTGCTCGAGGTCGAGGCGGCCGCCGAGCTGCTCGCCGAGGAGTGGGGTGTGGGCGCCGATATCTGGAGCGTCACCAGCTTCAACGAACTGCGCCGCGAGGCCCTGGCAATCGATCGCCAGGCCTTCCTCAAGCCGGCCGAGGAGCCGGGCAAGCCGCACGTCACCGCTTGCCTGGAAGGTCGTCAGGGGCCGGCCATCGCCTCCACCGACTACATGAAGCTGTTCGCCGACCAGGTCCGTGCCTGGGTGCCGACCGACTATCATGTACTGGGTACCGATGGTTATGGTCGTTCCGACACCCGCGAGAAGCTGCGTCACTTCTTCGAGGTCAATCGCTACTTCGTCACCGTGACCGCGCTCAAGGCGCTGGCCGACCGTGGCGAGATCGATCGCAAGGTCGTGGCCGAGGCCATCGAGAAGTACGGCATCGACCCCAACAAGCCCAATCCGCTTGAGGTGTGAGTCGTCGACCGATCCGGTGGCATGGCGGGCCGTAGGGCCCGCCCCCGTCAAGAGTTTGAAGGAGCGCGACCTTGAGTAGCGAAATCATCAAAGTGCCCGACATCGGTGGCGATACTGATGTCGAAATCATCGAGATCGCGGTGTCGGAAGGCGATGTCATCGAGCCCGAGGACACCCTGATCACACTGGAATCCGACAAGGCCAGCATGGATGTGCCATCGCCCCAGGGCGGCAAGGTGCTGAAGGTGCTGGTCAAGGAGGGCGATACCGTCTCCGAGGGTGACGCTATCGTCGAAATCGAAGCCGAAGGCGGCGGCGATGCCGACCAGGCCGAAGAAGACACCTCCGCCGAGGCATCGAGCGCCGAGGCCGAGGAAGCTCCGGCCGATGAGGCACCGGCCGAGCCTGCCGCCAAGTCCGGTGGCGGCTCCCGCACGGTGGAGATCAAGGTACCCGATCTGGGGGGCGCCGCTGATGTCGAGATCATCGAGGTGGCGGCCAGCGAGGGCGACACGCTCGATGCCGAGGACACCCTGATCACCCTGGAGTCCGACAAGGCCTCCATGGATGTGCCGAGCCCTCATGCCGGCAAGCTGATCAGCCTGACCGTCAAGGAAGGCGACACGGTTTCCGAAGGCGACGTGATCGGCAGCATGGAAGTCGCCGGTGAGTCAGACGGGGACGCGGCGAGCGAGGGCGCCGAGGCGCCGAGCGAGCCGGAACCCGCTGCTGACCCCGAGGCTGAGGACGAAGACGACACCGCCGGCGGCGAACCTGAGCGCAAGGAGGTTCGTGTGCCGGACCTCGGTGGTTCCAGCGACGTGCCGATCATCGAGGTGGCGGTCGCCGAGGGTGATGAGGTCGACGAAGAGGACCCGCTGATCACCCTGGAGTCCGACAAGGCCTCCATGGACGTGCCGAGCCCTCACAAGGGCAAGCTGGTCGAGCTGAAGGTGAAGGAAGGCGACAGCGTTTCCGAGGGCGATGTGATCGCCATCATCGAGACCGCCGCTGCCAAGCCGGCACCCAAGAAGACCGAGCAGAAACCGGCCGAGAAGCCAGCCAAGGCCTCGAGCGCCGGGCGTGAATCGGGCGAGAGCAAGTCCTCCGCACCGGTCGGCCGCCCCAGCCCCGAGGCCGAGATGGCCGCCCACAAGCCCCGCGACGGCAAGCTGGTGCACGCAGGTCCGGCGGTCCGCATGCTGGCCCGCGAGCTGGGTGTCGACCTGGAACTGGTCAAGCCCACCGGTCCCAAGGAGCGGGTGCTCAAGGAAGACGTCCACAACTACGTCAAGCAGGTCATGGCCGGCCAGGCCAAGGTGCCCGCGGGTGCCGCCGCCGAGGGCGGTTCGGGCATCCCGCCGGTGCCGGACGTCGACTTCAGCCAGTTCGGCGAAGTCGAGGAGAAGCCGATGGGTCGCCTGATGAAGATGGGCGCGACCAATCTGCATCGCAGCTGGGTCAATCTGCCTCACGTGACCCAGTTCGACGAGGCCGACATCACCGAGCTGGAGGCCTTCCGCAAGTCCATGAAGGCCGAGGCGGAGGCCCAGGGGGCCAAGCTCACGCCGCTGCCGTTCCTGATCAAGGCCTGCGCCTTCGCGCTCAGGAAGTTCCCGCAGTTCAACGTCAGCCTGAAGAGCGACGGCGAAACCGTGGTGCACAAGAAGTACGTGCATATCGGCATCGCCGTGGATACGCCGGACGGACTGATGGTGCCGGTGATTCGTGACGCCGACCAGAAGTCGCTGATCGAGCTGGCCAAGGAATCCGTGGAACTGGCCGGCAAGGCGCAGTCGAAGAAGCTCAAGCGCGAGGAGATGACCGGTGGCTGTTTCACCATCTCCAGCCTGGGGTCCATCGGCGGCACCGCCTTCACGCCGATCGTCAATGCCCCGGAAGTGGCCATCCTCGGCGTCTCCAAGTCCCAGACCAAGCCGGTATGGGACGGTCAGGCCTTCCAGCCGCGTCTGATGATGCCGCTATCGCTGTCCTATGACCATCGTGCGGTCAATGGCGCCGATGCGGCACGCTTCACCGCCTTTTTGGGACAGGTGCTGACGGATATCCGCCGCTTGCTGCTCTGAAACGTGGCGACACCAAGAGTGTGACGACGGCGCCGTAAGGCGCCGTCGTTGTTTGCTGCCTGCTCAATGTCTTGTCCCCCTGGGCAGACGAAAGTGCTAGTGGCTCTAACTTTCTGATATAAAAATTTTTTTCATGGACCGTAAAGAGGCGACTTCCCATCTCGCTTGTCTGGCGAGAATGGCACGGGTATGGTTCGCTTCTCCCTTTTTCCAAGCTACGACACTTCCCGCTTTCTCAAGGAGCAGTTTAGATGCGTTTGATCCTGTTAGGCGCGCCAGGCGCTGGCAAGGGCACCCAGGCCCAATTCATCTGCGAGCGCTTCGGCATTCCGCAGATCTCCACCGGCGACATGCTGCGTGCCGCCGTCAAGGAAGGCAGCGAACTGGGCCTCCAGGTCAAGGAGATCATGGAAACCGGTGGTCTGGTGTCCGACGACCTGATCATCTCCCTGGTCAAGGAACGCATTGCGCAGCCCGACTGTGCCAACGGCTTCCTGTTCGACGGTTTCCCGCGCACCATCCCTCAGGCTGATGCCATGAAGGATGCCGGCGTGAAGATCGATCATGTCCTCGAGATCGCCGTACCCGACGAGGAAATCGTCAATCGCCTGGCGGGGCGTCGTGTGCACCCTGCCTCCGGCCGGATCTATCATGTCGATCTCAACCCGCCGCGCGAGGAGGGCAAGGACGATGTCACCGGCGAGCCGCTGATTCAGCGTGACGACGACAGCGAAGCCACGGTGCGCAACCGGTTGTCTGTGTATCACGACCAGACGGCGCCGCTGGTCGAGTACTATCAGGACTGGGCGCGGCAGGAACCCGACGTGGCGCCCCGCTACCATCGCGTCGAGGGCGTGGGTAGCGTCGATGACATCACCACCCAGGTGATCGAGGCCCTCGAGGGCTGAGTGACGCTTGACCTTCGGCAGCCCGCATCGCGCGGGCTGTTGTCGTATAATGTCCTGCCATTTTCCATCGACGCGTATTTCCCATGACGATCCTGCTCGCCCTGGACGCTTCCTCGAGCGCCTGCTCCGCCGCCTTGCTGCGCCGCCAAGATGATCATCCGGACGAGGTGATCTCTCGTTTCGAGCTTGCTCCCCGGGCGCATACCCGCCGCTTGCTGCCGATGGTCGACGAGGTGCTCGATGAAGCAGGGGTGGCGCCGGCCGAGCTCGATGCCGTCGCCTATGGTCGCGGGCCGGGCTCCTTCACCGGCCTGCGCATTGCAGCGGGTGCCGCTCAGGGGCTGGCCTTCGGTCTGGATCGGCCCCTGCTCGGTGTGTCGACGCTGCAGGCCCTGGCGCTGCGGGCACATCGCCACCATCACTATCGCTACCTGGTGACGGCCCTTGATGCCCGCATGGGGGAGGTCTATGCGGCCTGCTGGCGTTGCGATCGGGGACGCGTCGAGCCGCTCAACGCCGAGGCGGTGCTGCCTCCGGAGCGGTTGCGCTTGCCCGAGGGGCATGACGATCACGACTGGGTGGGTGTGGGCTCCGGCTGGACGCTGCGAGAGTCCATGCCGGCCGAGACGCAGGTGGCGATGAGCCTTTGTCTGTCGGATATGGACGCTGCCGCCGAAGACATGGCGCTGCTGGCCATCGAGGCCTTCGCCGCCGGAGAGGGGCGAGCGGCCCATGAAGTGCAGCCTGTCTACCTGCGCGACCAGGTGGCCTGGCGCAAGTCGCAATGAGCATCGGCAGTCGCGTCGCGGTCGAGAGTGACGCTGACCTGGCCAAGCGCTGGGCGCTGCCCTTGCGCGTCGAGGCGGCGGATGCCCCGCTGATGTTGCGCGTCGAGGCCGGGCGCCTCGTTCTGGCCGGTGATCCGGGCACTTACGGCCATCCACTGGCGGTGGATTTCGTGGCCGGACGGGTCGCGCATCGACGTCGCTTCGGGGGCGGGCGAGGCCAGTTGATCGCTCGAGCCTGCGGCCTCGGCAAGGGGGTGACACCCTCGGTGGTGGATGCCACGGCAGGGCTGGGGCGTGATGCCTTCGTGCTGGCGTCGCTGGGTGCCGAGGTGCTGCTGGTCGAGCGCGTGGCGGCGATTGCCGCCTTGCTGGAGGATGGTCTGGCCCGGGCGTCCGCCGATCCCGATACCGCCGAGATCGCGGCACGCATGCGCCTTGTGCATGGCGATGCCGGTCGCGATCTGGCTCGTCGGGTAGAGGAAAGTGGCATTGCCCCGCAGGTCATCCATCTGGACCCCATGTTTCCGCATCGTACCAAGTCGGCACTGGTCAAAAAGGAGATGCGGTTGTTCCGTGAACTGGCCGGCGACGATGCCGATGCTCCGCGGCTGCTGGAGGCGGCGCTGGACGTGGCGACGCATCGCGTGGTCGTCAAGCGGCCACGCAAGGCGCCGCCCATCGCCGGGCCGTCGCCCCGGCACACCCTCGAAGGCAAGACCAGCCGCTACGATCTGTATGTCCATCGCGCGCTGACGGCGTCATGATCGCCGTTTCACGCCTGGGCATGTCGCGCGATTCGTTGCAGGCGATGACGCAGCGCAGGGTCGAACAGCGTCTGTCCACGTAGCGCGCCTTCGCGCAGCCGTGAACCGTAATACAGGCGCCCATCCCGGGTGCGGAGCCAGCCTTCGGCCTCGAGGTTCTGCACCAGGCTTGCGAACAGGCGAGCGTCGAAGAATTCCGGTGAATCACGTCCGGTCAGTCGCCCCAGTCGTTCGGCCAGCTGGCGAGTGCGTTCAGTCAGGGCGTCACGGGTGAAATGTCCCGGCGCCTCACCGAGCAGCACCGAGAGCAGCAGGTAACCGCGTTCCAGCGGTGGTTGCATCAACCTGCCGAGCATGCGCAGTTGTTCTTCGCCGGTCAGCGAGGAGGTACGCCGCCATCGGTCGCCATCGTCTTCCAGTAGCCCCTGTTCGGCAAGACGTTCCAACGTGTCGGCCAGCGCCTCGCGCAACGAGGCCGGCGGCGCGATAGCGAATTCCCGTACCAGCACCGGCCAGCTCGGTGCCAGCAGGCGCTCCAGGTCATCCAGGGTATGGCAGGGCTGGTGGCGGAAAGCGAAGGCGGTGAGGCCGATGAGCGCATAGAGGTGCAGGACATTGTTGCGATACCAGCCCAGCAGCGTGGCCTGGGCGGGCTCGGCAGTGACCAGGTCTCCCAGCGCGTGAGGGCTGTGCTCGAGCATGCCCAGCGCACGGGTCTGGGCGATCCAGTCGGCGGGCTCGCCGGGCGGCAGGGCGAAGGCATGCTCGCGCCCCAGCGAGGCCAGCAATGCCAGGTGGCGCTCCAGCAAGGACGCTTCGATGGCATGGTGCGGCGTGGCCAGAAGGCCCAGGGCGACCAGGTTTACCGGGTTGAGCGAGGCGGCAGCATTGATGCGTCGCGCCAGTGTTTCACCGAGCTCGGTGACGGCGGTGCGCCGCCATTCGGGCGGTGCGGCGTCCAGGGAGTCGTCACGCCAGCCAGGCCGGGTGCGGTCGAGGAAATCATCCAGCGCCAGTGGCTCGCCGATGTTCACGGCAACGCGACCATGGGGCTCGCGCAGCCGTCGCACGACCCGCAGCAAGGCCAGGGGCGACTCCTTGCGCTTGCCACCGCCAGCAAGCTCACGCTGATAGCTGGCTTCCTCGAGGATGCGTTCATAGCCGATGTAGACAGGCACGAAGACGAGCGGCTGCCCGCCTTCCCGCTGGCTGCGCAGGAAGGAGTCCAGCGTCATGGCCAGCATGCCTGGGCGGGGTGGCAGCATTCTACCGCTGCGCGATCGTCCGCCCTCGATGAAATATTCCAGAGGATGGCCTCGGTTGAGCAGGCGGTGCAAGTATTCCTTGAAGACCGCCGAATACAGGGCTTTGCCGCGGAAGCTGCGGCGCATGAAGAAGGCGCCGCCACGACGCAGCAGCGGGCCGATCAGCGGCATGTCGAGATTGCGCCCGGCGGCGATGTGGGGTGGCATCAGCCCCTGGGCGTAGAGTACGTAGGAAAGCAGCAGATAGTCGATGTGACTGCGGTGACAGGGCACATAGACCAGGGTGCATTCACCGGCCAGCGGTTTGACATCTTCCAGCCCACGCGCATCGACGCCATCGTAGAGGCGATTCCACAACCGGCCTAGCACGCCATCGAGGAAGCGCAGCACGGGATAGCTCATGCTGGAGGCGATCTCCCGGCCATAGCGTCGTGCGCGTTGCGTCAGGCGCGCACGCTGACGGGGTGAGTGCCCGGCTTGTTCCTCGATGGCGCGGCGTACTGGCTCGCTGCGTGCCACGCCCTCGATCAGGGTGCGCCGGTGGGACAGATCAGGTCCCAGCACGCGGGAGCGCATGCGCCGGAAATGCACGCGGAGCAGGCGGGCTGCCTTGCGGTCGGTGAGCGATGGCTCGCGACCGTCATCGAGCTCGGCGAGGCGCAGGGGAGCGCCGAAGTGGACCTCCAGGTCGCGACCGTTGACCATGACGGCCAGCAGGCGTCGCAGGCGACCGGTAAGGCGCCAGCTGTCGGCCGCGAGTAGCTGCCAGAGTCCGAAACGCTTGCCCGGCGCGCGCCCCCAGAAGATGCTGACGGGGACCAGCTGAATATCGCGGCCTGTGTCGCGGTGAGCTTCGATGACCGCTCGAAATGGCGAGCGTGGCCCCCGGCGACGTTGCCAAAGGTGCCGCCGCGTGGTGGGCAGCGAGAGCTGGGCGGGCAGGGTATGATCGCCGAGGTGCCTTGGCAGGGTGGCGTCGGGGAGGCCTTGCTGGCGGGCCAGGACGTCGAGCAGCAAGCTGTCGGAGAGAGAGGAGCGCGGCAGGACGTACAAGGTCGTCAGGTCGGGATCGAGGCCGAGAGCCTCCGGCGCGGGTTCGAGCAGGCGTACCTGGGTCCAGGCGGCGATCAAGCGGCGCAATGGTGCGCGGAGCGGATTGACGGAAGTGGCACTGGCCATGCGATCGCTCTTGAAGAGGATGAGGGGCCAGTATAGCGGTGCCTTGCGGTGGGGTCAGGAGGCGTGGGAGCAATGGGAGACGGGACGATGTCGGGAGTCTGGCGGGAGGCCAATCATTTCCAGCTGCTGCCGGAGGCGGCGCGCTTTCTGCCGGCGATGTTCGAGGCCGTCGGCGCGGCCCGGGAATCGTTGCTGATCGAGCTCTACCTGATGGAGTCGGGGCGCCTGGCCACCATGGTGATCGATGCCTTGCTGGCAGCGGCGTCGCGTGGCGTGTCGGTGAGGTTGCTGCTCGATGGCTATGGTGCCATGGGCTTGTCGACGGCGGATCGTCGTCGACTTGAAGCAGGCGGCGTGGCCCTGCGCTGGTTCAATCCGCTGGGATGGCATTCCCTGGCACGCAACTTGACGCGCGACCATCGCAAGCTGGTGGTCGTGGATGGCCGGGTGGCCTTTACCGGCGGCTTCGGGGCGGTCGATGACTTTCTCGAGGCTTGGTACGAGGTGGCGGTGCGCATCGAGGGGCCGGTGGTCGATGACTGGGTGCGCTTGTTCGTGTCGCTCTGGGACTCGCCGATGACACGAGGCAACCAGGGCGCCCCACGGGCTCAGTGTCGGCTGCCTGGAGCGGCGGTGCCATCGCGAGGCACCATGCGGGGCCGCGTTGTCTGGGGGCGAGGCTATCGCTATCAGGCCATCCGGCTGTCCCTGCAGCGTCGCGTGGATGAGGCTCGCCAGCGTATCTGGATATGCACGCCCTATTTCGTGCCGACGCTGAGCCTGCGGCGTCGACTCGCACGCGCCGCACGGCGCGGAGTGGACGTGCGTCTGCTGCTGCCCGGCGGGGATCATGACCATCCCGGCGTGCGTTACGCCGGCCAGCGTTTCTATGGGCGTCTGCTACGTGCCGGCGTGCGCATCTTCGAATTCCAGCCGTCCTTCATCCATGCCAAGTTCTCGATGGTCGATGACTGGGTGAGCCTTGGTTCCTGCAATTTCGACCACTGGAGCCTGCAGTGGAACCTCGAGGCCAATCAGGAAGTGGACGACGCCGACTTCGCCACTGAGGTGGCCGCGCTGTTCGAGCGCAATTTCGCCGCCAGCCGGGAAGTGCATCGTGACGACTGGGCGCGTCGGCCACGCGGACAACGGTTCAAGGAATGGCTGTTCGGGATACTGGACGGCATGGTGACGAGGCTGCGCTGACTCGGTCCGGGCAGCGCCCGGCCCGGAGCTGGAAGAACGCCCGCTTTGCGGGCTTAAGCTTGAAGCTGGAAGAAAAAACCTTGACCCCATGTTGTCGGGGTTCATGCTGTTTTCCAGCTTCCAGCTTCCAGCTTCCAGCTTCCAGCTTCCAGCTTCCAGCTTCCAGCTTCCAGCTTACGTCTTGCGCGTCTTCTTGCCACGACCGGATGGCCCCTTGCGGCGTGGCTTGGGTTTGGGCGTTTCCGGCGGAACCCGGTAGTGCAGATAGAGATCGAGCACCAGTTCGGGGAGTTGCGCCACCAGCCTTTCCAGGCGTTGTTCGTCGGTGGCCAGCTCGGCCATGTCGGGTTCATCGGCGAACAGCCCCGAGAGCAGCATGAAGGGCAGCAACAAGGTGGCGGCGGCCTCCTCGTCGTCGGCGAACCAGGCTGCTTCGTCCAGGAAGACGCCTTCCATGAAACCGGCGCACCAGTCGCCGATCGGCGTATCTTCCGGTGCCAGGCCTCCCAGTTCCAGGTCGAACGGCAGTTCGGGCAGGCCGCCACCTTCCAGTACCTGAATGGCGTTATGGCGCAACTGCTCGAGCAGTGCCAGGACCGACTCCCGTTCGGCGTCATCGGCGAAGGCCGGCTCACCGTGAAAGAGTTCCGGTACCCAGGCGGTGGCGGGCAAGTCGTTGGGGGCCACGGCCAGGGCAACGAGAAAGCCGTGGGCGCCGATCAGGTCCAGAGCGTCGGCATCGACCCGCTCGGACTCGAGGAAGTCGTCGAGCCGGTCGAGGGCCTCGTCGTCAAGGAGCGGCTGGGGCTGGGGGGTGTCGTCTGACATGTCTCTCACTCGCAGGTGTCGTCTCGCGCGGGGCTTTACGCCGCCTTGGCGTGGCGCCATTCTAGCACCCCATGATCCATCCCGCGTTGCCCGAACCCGATACCGAATGGCTCGACTCTCTCGATCGCGCTGCCAGCCAGCGCGTGTTGCGCGAGCGGGTAGAGGCCGCCTGGCGGCTGTGTCGCGAGGTGCATGGCACCTTGCCGCGCCCGGCCGTCTGGCTCGACCTGCGTGGCAAGGGCGCCGGGCAGGCCCATTTCGGTCGTGGTGGCCTGAGATTCAACCCGGTTCTCTTCGACGAGAACCGCCGTGCTTTCCTGGTCGAGGTGGTGCCCCACGAAGTGGCCCACTGGTTGGTACATCATCTGGCGGATGGCTATCGCGCACGGCCCCATGGGCACGAATGGCAGACGGTGATGCGCGACCTGTTCGGGCTGGTGCCACATGCCACGCATCGTTTCGATACCGGACGCGCGAGTCCCGAACCCTATCGCTATCGCTGTGGCTGTCGAGAACATGGGTTCTCGGCGCGTCGTCATGGCCTGGCTCGGCAGGGGCGATGCTACCAGTGCCGAAAGTGCGGTCAGCCATTGGTCTACATGAGATGTTCGGCGGTCGATGATTCGATTTAACTATTTGTTATAAAAAAGAAAATCGTTCATACCAATGTCTAAAGTGAAGCCAGGCCAGCAGGGGGGTATGCTGGGAATACTTTACATGGTGCCGATCGACGCTGCGTCGCGCCCGGTCGGCTTCATCCACCTGAAGGGATCATCCCGAGGACAGAGGCATTTCGATGAGCGATCAGCAGCATATCTATCCGGTACGCGATGACATCGCCGCCAAGGCCTGGGCCGACAAGGACACCTACCAGGCCATGTACCAGCGCTCCGTGGATGATCCGGACGGTTTCTGGGCCGAGCAGGCCCGGCAACTGGAGTGGTTCAAGGCGCCGAGCGTCATCAAGAATACCTCCTTTGCCTCGAACAACGTCGACATCCGCTGGTTCGAGGATGGCAAGCTGAATGCCAGCGTCAACTGCCTGGATCGTCACCTGGCCAGCCGCGGCGACCGGCCGGCGATCATCTGGGAGGGCGACGATCCCGCCAATTCCAAGACCTTGACCTACCGCGAGGTCTACGAGCGCACTTGTCAGTTGGCCAATGCCCTCAAGGAACTGGGCGTCGGCAAGGGCGATACCGTCACGCTCTACATGCCGATGGTGCCCGAGGCGGCCATGGCCATGCTCGCCTGCGCGCGCATTGGTGCCGTGCACTCGGTGGTGTTCGGTGGCTTCTCGCCGGATGCCCTGGCCCAGCGCGTCAAGGACGCCGCCTCCAAGGTGGTGATCACTGCCGATGAGTCGGTGCGTGGCGGCAAGCAGGTGCCGCTCAAGGACAATGTCGATGCGGCTCTGACCCGTGAAGGCACGGAGGTGGCCGAGAAGGTGCTGGTGTTCCAGCGCACCGGTGGACAGATCGACTGGAAGGACGGTCGGGACGTCTGGTTCCACGAACTGGTCGACAAGCAGTCCACCGATTGCCCGGCCGAGGAAGTCGGTGCCGAGGATCCGCTGTTCATTCTCTACACGTCCGGCTCGACCGGTGCGCCCAAGGGCCTCAAGCACACCACCGGCGGCTATCTACTGCAGGCTGCCCTGACCCATCAGTACGTCTTCGACTATCAGGACGGCGAGGTCTACTGGTGCACCGCCGATGTGGGCTGGGTGACCGGCCACAGCTACATCGTCTACGGGCCGCTGGCCAATGGCGCGACGACCCTGATGTTCGAGGGGGTGCCGAGCTATCCGACCAACGGCCGCATGGGCGAGATCGTCGACAAGCACCAGGTCAACATCCTGTACACCGCGCCCACGGCGGTGCGCGCCCTGATGGCCCATGGCGACCATGTCATGGATTCCAGCCAGCGCGACAGCCTGCGCCTGCTGGGCTCGGTGGGTGAACCGATCAATCCCGAGGCCTGGGAGTGGTTCTATCGGGTGATCGGCAAGGAACGTTGCCCGATCGTCGACACCTGGTGGCAGACCGAGACCGGCGGCATCATGATCGCGCCGCTGCCCGGGGCGACTGACCTCAAGCCCGGCTCGGCGACTCTGCCGTTCTTCGGCGTGCAGCCGGCGTTGGTCGACAACGAAGGCAATCGGCTCGAGGGCGCCACCGACGGCAACCTGGTCGTACTCGACTCCTGGCCGGGGCAGGCTCGCTCGATCTGGAACAATCACGAACGCTTCGTCCAGACGTATTTCTCCACCTACGAGGGCATGTATTTCACCGGCGATGGGTGCCGTCGCGACGAGGATGGCTACTACTGGATCACCGGTCGGGTCGACGATGTGCTCAATGTCTCCGGCCATCGCATGGGCACCGCCGAGATCGAGTCCTCGCTGGTGGCGCACGAGGCCGTGGCCGAGGCCGCCGTGGTCGGCTTCCCCCACGACATCAAGGGGCAGGGCATCTATATCTACGTGACCCTGGATGATGAGCACGAGCCCAGCGACGAACTCAAGAAGGAGTTGACCCAGTGGGTGCGCAAGGATATCGGGCCGATCGCCTCGCCGGACATCATCCAGTGGGCGCCGAGCCTGCCCAAGACCCGCTCCGGCAAGATCATGCGCCGAATCCTGCGCAAGATCGCTGCCAACGAGTGCGACGGCCTGGGGGATACCAGCACCTTGGCGGATCCGTCGGTGGTCGAGGACTTGATCGAGCATCGCGCCAATCGCTGATCATCGTGATCAGCGCGATCCCTGGAATGCAGGAACGGGCGGGGCATGTTGCCGGCCGCCCGGTCACCATTCCGCATCGTAGCCGGCCATGGGCCGGCTTTTTCGTGACGTTGACGGAAAGTGTCGACAATTCAGGCGGATCGCTTGGGCATTGCCTCGGCCATGGGGTAACATGCGGTAAAATACAAGCGTCCAGCAGGCGGCGGCCCCGCCCGTTGCATCCGGAACCGGAGGAGAACCATGGCTTTTGCCCAGAAATTCATCGTCGCCGATGACCATCCGTTGTTCCGCGCGGCCCTTACCCAGGCGTTGCGCCAGTTGGCGCCCCAGGCCGAGATCGTCGAGGCCGATACCATGGAAGCCACGACCGAGGTGGTGACCCGTCACCCGGATGCCGACCTGATCCTGCTGGATCTGCACATGCCGGGGGCGCATGGCTTCTCCGGGCTGATTCAGTTGCGCGGCCAGACGCCGGATATCCCGGTGGCCGTGGTGTCCGGCAGCGATGAGCTCCACGTGGTGCGTCGCGCCATCGATTACGGGGCTTCCGGCTTCATTCCCAAGTCCGCGTCGCTGGCGCTGATTGCCGAGGCAGTGGGCGAGATTCTCGATGGCGAAGTATGGTTGCCGGAGGAAATGGCCGAAGCCCTGGGTGAGGCCGACGAGGAAGACACGCGCTTTGCCGAGGCCATTGCCTCGCTCACGCCGCAGCAGTTCCGGGTGCTGAACATGCTCACCGAAGGCTTGCTCAACAAGCAGATCGCCTTCGAACTCAATGTCTCCGAGGCCACTATCAAGGCCCATGTCACGGCCATCCTGCGCAAGCTCGGCGTGCACTCGCGAACCCAGGCAGTGATCGCGGCCCAGAAGCTCGAGGTCGAGCCGCCGAAGGTGGAAGAGTCCTGACGGCCTGGCCGGATGTACCCACCATCAATGCGAACGCCGCCCTTCGGGGCGGCGTTTTCGGTTTCCGGCGACGGAAGTGCAGCGCGTCAGTCGTCGTCCAGGTAACGGCGCATGGCCTCCACCGTTGCCTCGCTGCAGTGGTGCTCGATGCCTTCCGAGTCGGCCCGGGCGATCTCTTCGGGCACGCCGAGCTTGCGCAGGACCTCCAGCACCACGGCGTGACGCTTGGCGACCCGTCTGGCCATGTCGTCACCGAGCGGCGTCAGGAAGATGCCGCGGTAGGGGCGAGCAATGACCAGGCCATCGCGCTTGAGCCGAGTGATCACCTTGGAAACGGCGGCAGTACTGACGCCGAAGCATTCGGCGAGGTCGCTGGCACGCGCCTCGCCATGCCGGGCATGCAGGTGGGCGATCTCCTCGACGTAGTCCTCGACCAGCTCCGTCTGGTGATCCTGTCGAACACGCCGGAAGTATTCGTGCTTGGGCAAGGCTGGCATTCGCGACCTGTCAGTGTCCCGTCAGGGTGAAGAAGAGTACATAGCCGTTGAGCGCGATGATCAGCGCGCAGATGCCCCCGCCGATGAGGGTGACGGCCCTGCCGTTGACCAGGCTGCCCATGAGCTGGCGGTCAGCGGTAAAGCATAACAGAGGGATCAGGGCAAAAGGGATGCCGAAGCTGAGGATGACCTGGCTGGCGACCAGGGCCTTCTGTTCGGAGATGCCCATCATGATGACCGCCAATGCCGGCACCATGGTAATCAGCCGGCGCAGCCACAGGGGAATGGTGAAGTTGACGAAGCCCTGCATGATCACCTGGCCCGACAGGGTACCGACGATCGAGGAGGACAGTCCGGCCAGCAGCAGAGCCAGGCCGAAGATGTGACTGGCCGCCTGCTGGCCCATCATCGGCGAGAGCAGCTGATAGCTGTCGCCGATGGTGGCGACATCGAGCCGTCCCTGAGCATGGAAGACCGCCGCCGCCATGGCCAGCATGCTCAGGTTGACCAGGCCGGCGACCGCCATGCCGATGATGACGTCGAGCCGGTAGTAGCGCATCAAGCGCCTGCGTTGTCCCTCGTCATCGGTCTGGATGCGGTTCTGGGAGAGTGCCGAGTGCAGGTAGATGACGTGAGGCATCACGGTAGCACCGAGGATGCCGGCGGCCAGGTAGAGGGCGTAGCCATCGGGAAAGCCCGGAATCAGCAGTCCTTCGAGCAGTGGCGTGGGGTCGGGCGTGCCGAGCAGCATTTCCAGCAAAAAGCCACTGGCGATTGCCATGATCATGGCGCCGATGACGATCTCCATCAGGCGAAATCCCTGGCGGTGCAGTAACAGGGCCAGATAGGTGATCAGGCCCGTGAGCAGGGCGCCTTCCATCAGCGAGAGACCAAAGAGCAGGTTGAAGGCCAGGGCCGCACCGAGGAATTCGGCCAGGTCGGTGGCGATGGCGACGATCTCGGCCTGGACCCAGTAGCACCAGACCAGCGGACGGGGATAGCGGTCGCGAATGATCTCGGCCAGGTTGCGGCCGGTGGCCAGGCCTAGGCGTGCCGACAGGGTCTGGATCAGCATCGCCATCAGGTTGGCGCCAAGCACCACCCACAGCAGGGCGTAGCCATAGCGCGAGCCGGCCTCGATATTGGTGGCGAAGTTGCCGGGATCGACGTAGGCCACGGCAGCAATCAGCGCCGGGCCGAAGAACGGGGTCCAGCCCCAGCGTCGACGACGGCCGCTAAGCGTTGCGGCGGCCTTGTCGCGAATCGCATCGTTGGAAATGGTGGAAAGCATGGCAGGGTCTGTTAACCATGGTTAATAACTGGTCTCGAAGTTAACTCATGGTCGCCACGTTGACCAATAGCCTTCCTTCGCCCCTTCGATTGATGTTAACTATCGAAGGGGCGAGCGCTCATCGCGCCATCAGCGGGCAGCGGCCCGGCTGGCCTGCAGGGTTCGGGTCAACAAGGCCCGCAGGGCAGCGGGACGTACCGGCTTGAGCAACAGGTGGTAACCCGCGCGCTTGACCGTTTCGGCGACTTCCTCGGTACGGTCGGCGGTGATCACGATGCCAGGGACGTTGCCGTTCAGACGCTCGGCAAGCGCCTCCATGGCCATCAGGCCGGTGACTTCGTTGTCGAGATGGTAGTCGGCCAGGATGGCATCGGGATCGGCATCCAGATGGCGCAGTACCGACTTGGCACCACCGATGGAGGTGGCTGTGAAGACTTCGCAGCCCCAGCCGGTGAGCATCGCCTTCATCCCCTCCAGGATCAGCGTCTCGTTGTCGATGCACAGGATGCGCGTGCCGGCCAGCTTGTTGCCGGCACGGCGTGTCTTGCTCTTCTCCTCGGCAACTTCCTGGCTGCGGGCCTCCACCACCGGCACGCTGACCGCGAAGACGGTACCGGCGCCTTCCTCGGAGCGCACGCGGATGGGATGGTCGAGCACCCGGCTCATGCGCTCGGCGATGGAAAGCCCCAGGCCGAGCCCCTTTTCACCTTCCTTGTGGCGCGATGCCTGGTCGAGGCGACGAAACTCCTGGAAGATCTCGGCCTGTTTGGCCTCAGGGATGCCCGGGCCGCTGTCCCAGACTTCGATGGATAGCCGCTCTCCCTGACGACGACAGCCCAGCAGTACGCGGCCTTCCTGGGTGTAGCGGATGGCGTTGGAGAGGAAGTTCTGCACGATGCGTCTCAGCATCTGGGCATCGCTGTCGACCCAGGCGCGGCTGGGCACGACGACCAGGTCGAGGCCGCGCTCCTCGGCCATGACGTCGAACTCGGCGCGCAGCGGCCGGAAGATGTCTGCCAGGGCGAAATGGCTGCGTCGGGGGGTCAGGGCGCCGGCGTCGAGCTTGGAGATATCGAGCAGGGTGCCGAGCAGCTCCTCGGCGGCCTGCAGGGAATTGTCGATATGGCCGATGGTGCGCTTCATGTCGTCGGCATCCATCTCCTGGGTGAGGGCCGAGGTGAACAGGCGCGCAGCATTGAGGGGCTGCAGCAGGTCATGACTGGCCGCGGCGAGGAAGCGGGTCTTGGAGGCGTTGGCGTCCTCGGCCACCTGCTTGGCCTGGCGCAATGCCTGCTCGGCCTCGGCACGGACCCGGTTTTCCTGGCGCAGGGCGGCATTGGCCTCGGAGAGCGCCTGGGTGCGCTCGCGGACGCGTTCCTCCAGGGTTTCGTTGGTCTCCTTGAGGGCGATCTCGGCGCGGCGGCGCTCGGTGATGTCCTGATAGAGGGCAAAGAAGCCGAGGATGGCGCCGCTGTCGCCGAAGTGCGGCGTATAGGTAACCAGCATGTAGCGAATGCCTTCGGGCAACTGCAGCGAGACTTCGAAATTGACGCGTTCGCCGGCGAGGGCGCGATCGATCCAGGGCGCGCGCTCCCTGGCCATGTCCTCGGGAATCACCGCTTGCAGGGGCTTGCCGATGACCTCGTTGCGATCGATCTCGAAGGCTTGCTCATAGGCTCGGTTGGTGAAGAGGTAGCGGCAGTCCTTGTCGAAATAGGCAATCAGCGCCGGCACATTGTCGGTATAGATGCGGATGTTGTTTTCCGAGCGGATCAGCGCTTCCTCGGTGCGCTTCTGCTGGGTGATGTCCTGATAGGTGTAGACGAATCCACCACCTGGCATGGGATTGCCCTGCACCTCCAGGACGCTGCCGTCCTGGCGGTAGCGCACGTAGCGGTGGGGCTGGCCCTCGCGGATGTTGTCGAGCAGCAGCTTGACGTGTTCCTCGGGGTCGCCGGGGCCGTATTCGCCGTTGTGGGCGTTGTAGAGGAAGATGCGATCGATCGGCGCGCCGACCCGTATCAGGTGATCGGGAAAGCGGAACAGTTCCAGATAGCGCTGATTCCACACCACCAGGCGCAGGTTCTGGTCGACCACGCTGATGCCCTGGTTGATGTTCTCGATGGTCGCCTGGAGCAGGGCGCGGTTGAACTCCAGTACCTGGGAGGCCTCGTCGACGATGGAGATCACATCCGAGATACCGATGCCTCGGCCCTGCAGCGCCGAATTGACCACGATACGGGCCGAGGACGCGCCCAGCACCGAGGCCAGAAAGCGCTCGGTGAACTGGATGACATCGATGGAAGCGCGGGTATTGTCCTCCAGCGGCTTGCCGATGCGGCGGGCATAGTCGTCGAAGGCCCGGCTGACCTGGCCGGCACCCAGGAAGCGTTCACACAGGACCTTGAGGTCGCCCACCGTGGTGGCGCCGGTCCAGGGGCGGTTCACCGAGGTCTGACGGGTCTCGACGCTGTCGACGAACAGCGAGGCCTGGATGCGCTCGACCACGCGCTGCGGGGTCATCTGGGAAACGAAGATGTAGGCGACCAGATTGACGCCCAACGACAGCATCACGCCATGGGTGAAACTGTCGCCCACATTGAGTCCGAACAGGGCGGTGGGCGAGAGCCAGCCGATGTTCAGCGGACCGCCTTGCAGCCAGGTCTCGGGAAGCACGCCGGCCGCGATCAGGTCCGGCATCAGCAGGCAGTAGGCCCAGATCGCAAAGCCGGCGTTCATGCCCACGATCACGCCCAGGCGATTGCCGCGCTTCCAGTAGAGGCCACCGATCAGAGCCGGGGCGAACTGGGCGGCGGCGGCGAAGGACAGCATGCCGATGGCGGCCAGGGAGCTGAAGTCACCGAGCAACTGGTAGGCACCGTAGGCCAGCGCCAGGATCACGCCGATGGTGATGCGCCGTGCACGCAGCACCAGACGGCCGTAGTCGCGGGCCTTGGTGTCGAACCAGCGAAGACGGAACAGGGCGGGGATGACGATCTCGTTGGAGATCATGATCGACACCGCTACCGCGGCGACGATCACCATGCCGGTGGAGGCCGAGAAGCCGCCGATGAAGGTCAGCAGGGTGAGCCATTCGCTGCCGGCAGCCATGGGCAGTGCCAGCACATAGGTATCGGGCGGCACATCGGTATCGGCGAAGATGGTCAGGCCGGCGGCCGCCAGAGGCAGCACGAAGAAGCCGAAGGCCACCAGGTAGAGCGGGAACAGCCAGCGGGCCTTGGCGGCATCGTCGCGATGGGTGTTCTCCACCACCGCGACATGGAACTGGCGCGGCAGGCAGAGGATGGCCAGCATGGCCAGCAGCGTTTGTGCCCAGAACCCCTGGCCGAAGTCCTGCTGGGCAAGCTGGCGTTGCAGCTCGAGCTGGATATCGGCGAAGGCCAGCAGGTCGCCGAGGCCATCGAACATGCCCCAGGTCACGTAGGCGCCCAGCGTCAGGAAGGCCACCAGCTTGATCAGCGACTCGAAGGCCACGGCATGGATCAGGCCTTCATGATGTTCGGTGGCATCGGTATGGCGGGTGCCGAAGAGAATGGCGAAGGCCGCCATCACCAGGGCCACATAGAAGGCGGTATCGCCGAACAGCGGCGCGCGGGTGATGTCCGCCTCCGAGGTCAGCACGCTGAAGGAGGTGGAGACGGCCTTCAGCTGCAGCACGATGTAGGGCAGGGTGCCGATCAAGGCTACCAGGCTGGCGAAGGCGGCCAGGGACTGGGTCTTGCCGTAGCGCGAGGCGATGAAGTCGGCGATCGAGGTCACGTTCTGATGCTTGGCGACCCGGATCATCTTGGCCAGCACCGGCCAGAACAGCAGCAGGGTGAGAATGGGCCCGACGAAGATGCTGGCGAAGGACCAACCCGAGGTGGCAGCCTGGCCCACGGCGCCATGGAAGGTCCAGGAGGTGCAGTAGATGGCCAGCGCCAGGCTGTAGACGATCGGACGGCGTCGTGTGGCGCCCCGTGACCTGGCCAGGCGGTCGCCGCGCCAGGCAATGGCGAACAGGACGGCGACATACAGCAGTGAAACGACGATCAGTAGCCAGCCAGCGAACATGCGCATCTCCCTTACTTGATGCGGCCATTCTAGCAGCCTGGCGGGCAGTCAAACGCCCCTGTTGACGGTCGACATAGGGTAGCGAGTCGCAGGGGAGGCATGGCGACGGGAAAATGGGCGAGAGAGCGACTCGTGGGTGCCCCTCAATTCGCTTGGCAGATCTCCTGGTAGAGCGGATCCGAGCCCGTCAGACGGCGCAGCTCGTCGATCTGCGGCTGGCGTTGTTCCTCACCGAGCGGGACCAGTTCGTGGCTGTCGCAGTTCAATAGCTGGGCCTGATGGATCACGCGTTCGGAGGCGCCGGAGGTGAAGCGGTAGAGAATGAATTCCACCAGTCGCTGTCCGTCCGCCGTGGTGACGACGCGATCGTCGCGATCCACCACCGTGAAGGCCGTGGTCATTGGCAGCAGGTAGGTCCAGGGACGCCAGAAGGCCGGCTCCTGGGTGGTGGAGATGATCTGGGCAGAATCGGGCAGTTGCTGGCGCTTATGGTCGAACCAGCCGTATTCGTGCTGGATCTGGTAGCCGAGCATGCCGAGGCCGGCGCATACGGGGACGATCCAGCGCGGCAGCCGTTTGCCGCTCAGAGTGCGCAGCAGCAGTCCGAGACCTGCCGCGCCGAGGCCGGCGAAGATCGCCGCGATCAAATGCCAAATCATGTCGGGCTTCCTGACGATCATCGGGCTTCCCGAAGGAAGCCCGATGCAAGGGTTGTGGCCGGCGCCGCGGACGACGCCGAGGTGGGATTATGGCCTAGTGGCCGGTGGCGGTGCCAGCGCCCTTGGGATAGCGCACGCTCTCGACGAGCTCCTGGATTTCCTGAGGCGGTTCTGCGGTCATCCGGGAGATGGTGAAGGCCACCGCGAAGTTGATGATGGCACCCACGGCCCCGATGGACAGCGGCGAGATGCCCAGCACCCAGTGTTCCGCCGTATCCGGCAGGTTGTTGGTGCCGGGGATGAAGAACCAGCCCTTGTAGATGAAGATGTACACCAGGGTGAAGATCAGGCCGGTCAGCATGCCGGTGATGGCGCCTGTATTGTTCACCCGCTTGGAGAAGATCCCCATCATCAGTGCCGGGAACAGCGAGGCGGCGGCGATGCCAAAGGCCAGTGCCACGACCTGTGCCGCGAAGCCCGGAGGATTGGCCCCCAGATAGGTAGCCACGATGATGGCGACGGACATCGAGATGCGGGCCGCCATCAACTCGCCCTTCTCGCTGATGCGTGGATTGATGGCCCCCTTGATCAGGTCGTGACTGATTGCCGAGGAAATGGCCAGCAACAGTCCCGCGGCTGTCGACAGTGCCGCCGCCAGGCCGCCCGCCGCGATCAGGCCGATCACCCAGCCGGGCAGGTTGGCGATCTCGGGATTGGCCAGGACCAGAATGTCATTGTTGACCGACAGCTCGTTGCCTTCCCAGCCGCGCTGTTCGGCGGTCGACGCGAAGTCCTCGCTGTCGTTGTAGAGCTGGATGCGGCCGTCGTTGTTCTTGTCTTCGTACTGAATCAGCCCGGTTTCTTCCCAGGTGCGGATCCAGCCGGGGCGATCCTCGTAGAGAATCGGATCGGCGGTGGCCTGCTCGACGTTCTCGACCTGGCCGGCCATCTCGGGATAGACCGTGGTGGCGATGTTGAGACGTGCCATGGAGGCTACGGCAGGGGCGGTCAGGTAGAGCAGAGCGATGAACACCAGGGCCCAGCCGGCCGACCAGCGGGCATCAGCCACCTTGGGCACGGTGAAGAAGCGGATGATGACGTGAGGCAGGCCGGCGGTGCCGATCATCAGCGAGAGCGTGAACAGCACCATGTTGAGCTTGTTGTCCACGTCTGCCGTGTACTCGTTGAAGCCCAGGGCGGTGACCACCTCGTTGAGCTTGGCCAGCAGAGGAACGCCGGATTCGCTGTGGTCGGAGAACAGCCCGAGCGGTGGGATGGGATTGTCGGTCAGCTCCAGCGAGATGAAGACTGCCGGGATGGTGTAGGCGATGATCAGCACGATGTACTGGGCCACCTGGGTGTAGGTGATGCCCTTCATGCCCCCCAGTACCGAATAGAAGAAGATCACCACGGCAGCGATCAACAGGCCGGTCGTGGCATCCACCTCGAGAAAGCGCGAGAAGGCCACGCCCGCACCGGCCATCTGGCCGATGACGTAGGTCACCGAGGCCACGATCAGACAGACCACCGCGACCATGCGGGCCGGCTTGCTGTAGAAGCGGTCGCCGATGAACTCCGGGACAGTGAACTTGCCGAACTTGCGCAGGTAGGGCGCCAGCAGGGTCGCCAGCAAGACATAGCCGCCGGTCCAGCCCATCAGGAACGTCGAGTTGGCGTAGCCACCGGCGGCGATCAGGCCCGCCATGGAGATGAAGGAAGCCGCCGACATCCAGTCAGCGCCGATGGCCATGCCGTTGGTGATGGGGTGGACACCGCCACCGGCCACATAGAAGTCCTTGGTCGACCCGACCTTGGCCCAGATGGCAATGCCGATGTACAAGGCAAAGGAGGCGCCCACGAAGAGGACGTTGATGGCAAATTGACTCATGTGGGTTACTCCTCGAGTCCGAACTGTTTATCCAGTCGGTTCATCTTCCAGGCATAGAAGAAGATGATGCCGATGAAGGTCAGTATCGAACCCTGCTGGGCGAACCAGAAGCCAAGGTCGGTACCGCCGATGGCGATGCCGGCCAGTAGAGGCCTCAGCAGGATGGCGCAGCCGTAGGACACCAGGGCCCAGACGACCAGGCATCCGGCGATCAGCCGGATGTTGGCCGCCCAGTAGGCTTCGGCGTTGGATTTTTTGTCTGCCATTGTGTTGCTCTCCGTTTGTTGTCGAGGTCGGAAAGTTGCACCTGAAGGGAGCAGTGATGAGGCGAAGTCATCATCCACTGTGTCACGAGTAATGCTGGTCAATAATGTGAAAAAAGAAAGCCCATACTTTGGTATCAATGAGCGGCAAGTATTTTTGTGTATCTATGGTTTCTTTTTTTAATCAGTGGATTATGAGTGTTTTGAAGGTTTTTCGGATATAGTCCTTAAGTCGATATGGGACCATGGTATAGCGGCCAAGAAGGTAGTGGAGAGAGAGGAAAGTCGTACAGCATGACACGATGGTATTACGCCATCGTCTCCATGACTCAGTGTCGTACGACTTCGGCATATAGAACCATGGTATGGATTCTTGCCATTGGTGTGGCTTTGTTAGTCTGATGTCGGGGACTGTCCCCGGGTGGATGCTTTCGTTCGATGATGGATGCATCAATGGTGAATGCACGACCCCGTCTTGCCGAAGAAGATGTCAGAGAGACGCTGGGTGATGACCACGCCACGAGGCCCTCGTCATGGTCGATGTCGATCTTTCCCAACCGCCGTTCAGCTTGCTCGATGAGGACGGCCGCAAGCGGGTAAGCGGAAGCCTCGACCTGGTCTATTTCGACCTGGGAGAGATCATTCTCGATGCCGGTCAGCCGGGAGAGAGCGTCTTTCTGATCCACAAGGGCGAGGTCGCCGAACTGGATGTTTCCCGCTCTGGTGAACTGGAACGCATCGGCCATTACACTGCCGGTGACCTGTTCGGTGCGATCAGCATCCTGCGTGGGCAGAGCCGGTATCGATTTCGGGCCGAACAAGAGAGTCTCTGCTACCTGTTGCCCAAGTCGGAATTCCTGGCGTTGTGCGATGACTACCCCGCCTTTGCCGAGTGCTTTCGTCGCAACCTGGCGCACAAGACGCGCTTGCTGGCCGCCCAGCGTGCTTCGGGGGGAAGCCTCATGGCTGGTGCCATGCTGGCGCGTTCCAGGGAGTGCATGCGCCGGCCACATCACCTGACGAAAGCGGCGACCATCACCGAAGCGGTGGCCACGTTGGATGCACGTCGGGTCGATAGCCTGCTGGTCGATGGCGAGAACGGCGTGGGAATGGTGACCAAGACCGACCTGCTCAATGCCCTGGTGCTGGAGAAGTGGCCGCAGGATGCGCCGGTGCGCTCCATCGCCAACTTTTCGCTGATCACGGTGCGACCGGACCAGTATCTGTTCGAGGCGCTGGTCGCGATGACTCGCCACCGTGTCGAGCGAGTCGTGGTGATGGAAGATGACGTCCCTGTCGGCGTGGTGGAATTGACCGATGCGCTAAGCCATTTTTCCAGCCGCAGTCATGTGGTCAGCCTGCAGGTGGAACAGGCTGATGACCTGGCGTCGTTGTCGGCGGCCAGCCGGCTGATGCCCGACCTGGTCAGAGGACTGATGGCCCAGGGGGCCAAGCCGCGTTTCGTCATGGGGCTGTTGTCGGCGCTGAATGGGCGGATCATCGGCAAGACGTGGGACTTCCTCGTCGACGAGCGCTATCACGGCGCGACGTGCTTGATGGTCATGGGCAGCGAGGGGCGTGGCGAACAGATTCTCAAGACCGACCAGGACAATGGCCTGATCCTGGAGGAGAACCTCGCCTGGCCGGAGCGCGAGGCCTGTATGCGTGCCTTCAGCGATGCGCTTCTCGAATTGGGCTATCCGCCCTGTCCGGGCGACATCATGGTGTCCAACCCGCAATGGGTTGGAGGGGAGACGCAATGGCGAGAGCGTATCGATACCTGGGCACGGCGTTGCGATGCGGACTCGCTGATGAATCTGGCCATCCTGCTCGATGCCCGGGCCATGGCGGGCAATCCGGCGTTGCTGGCGCGCTTGCGCGAGTCTCTCTTTGAGCGTTGCGCCGGCGACGAGATCCTGCTGTCGCACTTCGCGCGCCCGGTCTTGCGCTTTTCGACGCCGCTGACATTGTTCGGCTCGTTGAAAAAGCCGCAACACGGCATCGACATCAAGAAAGGCGGGATCTTTCCGGTCGTGCATGGCGTCAGGGTCATGGCCCTGGAGCGCAACATCACGGTGACCTCGACCCTGGAGCGGCTCGATGCCCTGGTGGCCGATGGCCGGCTGGAGGCTCGCTTCGCCGAAGACCTGGGCGAGGCGCTGTCACTGTTCACCGAGTTGCGCCTGAAGCAACAACTCGAGCGCCTTGATGGCAAGGAAGGCGAGCCGGACCGCGTAGTGGTTCAGGAGCTGTCGTCGCTGGAACGTGATCTGTTGAGCGAAGCGCTGCACATCGTCAAGGACTTCAAGCAACGGCTGTCTCATCGCTATCACCTCGAATATGGCTGAGGGATGGCGGTGGCGAACACGACAGGGAATGTAGAACGACCGGGAGGGAAGCAGCATGTTCAAGGCCTTGAGACGCGCAGCCGATCGCCGGCGCCATGCCGATGGTCGATATGGCTGGCTCTTTCAGCCGTATACCGGCGACGAGATGGTCGCCGTGGCCTGCCGAGCCACCGAGCCTGACAGCGGCCATGGCGAGCCGGTGGCGATCGCCGCCGTGCGCCTGCGGGGAGACCGGGTCTTGACCAGCGAATCGCTCGACCTGCATGTGCGTCGACCGGAGGGGCTCACGGCCGAGTCCGTTCGTCGACACGGGTTGCGCGGCGTCGACCTGGATGAAGGGGAGGCGTTGGGAGTCGCCCTAGAGCAGCTTCTCGATTTCGTCGGCAATCGTCCTCTGGTGGGATGGCACCTGGAGGACGAGCTGGCCATGCTGAATCGCGGCTTGCGGCCGCGCTTCGGCTTCGATCTGCCCAATGCGGCGATCGATGTGGCGCATCTCTTCCAGCGGCGCCAGCGCTATCGGCATCCTCAGCTCGAGGGGCGACCGCGCTTCGAGGAAGCTGCCGAGCGGCTCGACGTGCCGATGATGGGGCGCCACAGTGCACTGGGCGATGCGGTGACCACGGCCTTGATGTATCTGCGTCTGGCACGTGATGACGCCGCACGGCGTCGGAGCAGCTGAGGGACGCTTCGCCTGTGCTGGTCGGAATGGTAGGATGGGCGCCCCGAATTCCGTAGATGCCCTGGCAGCGCCGTGACCATGCAAGATGCCGTGATGTTCGACTCTCATACCGACCGGAACCCCCGTGACGGCGGCGTTCACAACGCCGCCAAGGCCAAGCGCGAGTTCAACAAGCTGCAGAAGCGCCTGCGACGCCAGGTCGGCAACGCCATCATCGACTACGACATGATCCGCGAGGGCGACAAGGTGATGGTCTGCCTGTCCGGTGGCAAGGACAGCTACACCATGCTCGAGATCCTGCGCAACCTGCAGCGCAACGCCCCGGTCGACTTCTCGCTGGTGGCGGTCAATCTCGACCAGAAGCAGCCCGGCTTCCCCGAGCACGTGCTGCCCGAGTACCTGGAAGGCATCGGCGTCGATTATCACATTCTCGAGCGCGACACCTACTCGGTGGTCAAGGAGAAGACGCCTGAGGGCAAGACCACCTGCTCGCTGTGCTCGCGGCTGCGTCGTGGCTCGCTGTATGGCTATGCCGAGGAGATCGGCGCCAACAAGATCGCCCTAGGGCACCATCGCGAGGATATCCTGGAGACGCTGTTTCTCAACATGTTCTTCGGCGGCAGCCTGAAGTCGATGCCGCCCAAGCTGCTCTCCGACGATGGCAAGAACATCGTCATCCGCCCGCTGGCCTATTGCCGTGAGGCGGATATCGCCGAGTTCTCCCGGCGCATGGAATTCCCCATCATTCCCTGCAACCTGTGCGGTTCCCAGCCCAATCTTCAGCGCCAGGTGGTCAAGGAAATGCTGGCCGACTGGGAAGCCCGGCATCCCGGGCGCCTGGAGAGCATGTTCAAGGCGGTCACCAATGTGGCGCCGTCGCAGCTTGCCGACCGTGAGCTCTTCGACTTTGCCGGGCTCGAGGAGAAGCAGGCTCGGATGCAGGCCTCGCGTATCGACTTCACCGAGCTTTGATGGCTTTCAAGAACGCGACTGCATCGCTTTAAGGAAGAAGAACGGCGCTGCGTGCCTTTGAGAGGGCAGAATCCCCTTGGCGTCCCAACCCCTGGGGCCTAGCCTGTCTTCTCTCTTCTCTCTTCTCTCTTCTCTCTTCTCTCTTCTTAGTGCCCCGAATGCCCATCCATCGGGTTCTGCTCCATTTGGTCATGATTCATTTGATCATGGTTCATAGGGTCGTGATCCATTGTGCCCATGGACAGTACTCCCCAGAGTTGCCATAGGGCGAAGGCGATGATGGCCAGTGCCGCCAGGGTACGGGTAGCGGGATGGCGGATCAGCGCTCCCAACTGACGGGCGACCAGGCCGGTCGCCAGCAGGGCTGGCAGGGTGCCCAGGCCGAAGGCGCCCATCAGCAGGATGCCCTGGATGGGATCGGCAGTCGCCAGGCTCCAGGCCAGCATCGAGTAGACGAGGCCGCAGGGAAGCCAGCCCCATACGGCACCCAGTGCCACGGCCTGGGGCAGTTTCACCACCGGCATCAAGCGCTTGCCCATGGGCTCCAGGTGGCGCCAAAGATGTCGCCCGAGGGCTTCGAGGCGCAGCAAGCCCTTCCACCAGTTGGCAATGTAAAGCGCCATCAGGATCAGCATCACGGCGGCCAGCACCTGGAGTGCCAGGCGGGCGCCGGGTGCGATCTCGATCATGGTGCCGAGCAGGGCGATCAGGCCGCCTGCACACATGTAGCTGGTGATACGGCCCAGGTTGTAGCCCAGCAGTAGGCCGGCCAGGCGCGTTGGCTGGCGCATGCTGGGGGGGACGGCAAATGTCAGGGCACTCATGATGCCACCGCACATGCCGATGCAGTGGGCGCCTCCCAGCAGTCCGAAGACGAAGGCGGCCGCCAGGGGCGGGAGTTCCAGTCCGGTCGGATTCATGCGCCATTCTCCCGGTCTTGAGAAGGCCCGGTGGCATCGTCCTGCTGTCGGTGAACGGGGCGTGGCGCGGGCGGGTCATCCTCATCGAACAGGATGCGGTAGGCGGGCCCTTCCAGGTCGTCGAACTGGTCGTTGTTCACTGCCCAGAAGAAGGCCCAGACGGCCAGGCCGAGCAGGACGAGCGACAGTGGAATCAGGAGGTAGAGAACGCTCATGACGACACCGGGGTGATCAAGTGGCGAAAGCTCCCGGGGCGAGCCAGGCGCAGGGCGTTGCCCACCACCACCAGCGAGCTGAGGGACATGCCGATGGCGGCGAGCCAGGGAGGCACCAGGCCGCAGGCTGCCAGTGGCAGTGCCAGCAGATTATAGAACAAGGCCCAGCCGAGATTCTGTCGAATGACGCGCTGGGTGGCGCGGGCGATCCCGATCGCGTCAGCGACGCGCTGCAGTCGGGGTGTGAGCAGGATCACATCGGCCCGGGTGCGGGCCAGGTCGGTGGTGCCGTTCATGGCGAAGGCTACATCGGCACCGGCCAGTATCGGCACGTCATTGACGCCATCACCCACCATGGCGACGCGCTCGCCGCGTGCCTGGTGGTGGCGGAGTCGGGCCAGTTTGTCCTCCGGGCTCATCGCAGCCTGCCAGTCGTCGATGCCCAGCTGCTCGGCCAGGGCGCGAACCCGGGGCTCGGCGTCGCCGGAAAGCAGTTCCACCTCGATGCCGGCCAGACGCAACGTCGCCAGGGTGGTGTCGGCATCATCGCGTAGACGGTCCTCCAGGGCGAACCAGGCACGGGGGCGATCATTCTCGGCGAGCAACAGCCAGTGTCCGTCGTCGGGTGGTGCTGGCGCCGGGGAGGCGGCGAAGTCGGGGCGGCCTAGCCGCCAGCGGGTTCCCGCGATGCGGCCTTCGAGTCCGGCACCGGCCTGGCGGGTGACGTCATCGGCGACCACATCGGGCTGGCGGTACGGGTGGAAGGCGCGGGCAATGGGATGCTCCGAATGTGACTCGAGGGCCGCGGCGATGGCGCAAAGGTATCGCGGATCATCGTCCTCGAGGGTGCGGGTGTCGATGAGGCGCATCTCGCCGGTGGTCAGAGTGCCGGTCTTGTCGAAGATTACCCGGTCGATACCGTCCAGCGCTTCCAGGGCATCGGCGCGGGTCAGCAGGGCGCCGCGCCGATGCAGTCGGCCGTGGGCGGCGGTGAGCGCGGTGGGCGTGGCCAACGCCAGGGCGCAGGGGCAGGTGACGACCAGCACCGAAAGCGTGACCCAGAAGGCTCGGTCAGGGGCGATGAACCACCAGGCCAGGGCCACGACAGCGGCGATCAGCAGTACCTGGAGCACGAAGTGATGGGCCAGGCGCGCGCTCTTGAGCGCGATGCGTGGCCGGCTGGCGAAGGCTCGGTCGGTAAGGTCGAGAATGCCGGCGACCCGGGTGTCGCGACCGGCGTGGGTGATCCTCAGGGTCAGCGGGCTTTCGATATTCTGGCTGCCACCGGTGACAGCGTCGCCGACGCACCGTGCTACCGGTTGCGTTTCGCCGGTCATGGTCGATTCGTCGAGGCTGGAGGCACCGCTTTCGATCACGCCATCGGCGGGCACGACGTGTCCCGGCTTGACCAGTACCCGGTCGCCGGCGCGCAGTTCGCTGGCAGGGAGAAGGCGCGATTCGCCGTCGTCGTCGAGGCGTGTCGCCGAGACTGGCAGCAGCTCGGCCAGGGCATTGCCGGCGGCGCCGCCCCGGCGTCGTGCGCGGGCCTCGAGATGGCGTCCGAACAGCAGGAAGAAGGTGAACATGCTCACCGAGTCGAAATAGACCTCGCCCTGGCCGCTGACGACCGCCCAGGCGCTGGCCAGGTAGGCCGAGCCGATGGCCAGGGACACCGGAACATCCATGCCCAGGGAGCGGGCGCGCAGGTCGCGCCAGGCCTGCTGGAAGAAGGGCTGGGCCGCGTACAGCACCACCGGCGTGGTCAGCGCCAGGGCCAGCCAGTGAAAGAGGCGGTCGAAGTCGGCGTCGAGCCCGGCATCGCCCGCCAGATAGAAGGGCAGGGAGAACATCAGGGCCTGCATCATGCCCAGGGCGGCCACGATCAATCGGCGCATCTGCCGGTGAGACTCGCGTTGCAGGCGCTGCTGGGCCTCGTCCGGTTCAAAGGGGCGGGAGGGATAGCCGATAGCCGCGAGTTCGGCGAGCAGGCGTGAGAGGGCAATGCGGTGTGGTTCCCATTCCAGGCGCAGGCGGTGGTGAGTGAGATCGACGGCACTGCCGATGACGCCTTCGAGGGCGTTGAGTCGGTGCTCGATCAGCCAGGCGCAGGCCGCACAGGTGATGCCATCCACTGCCAGGGTCGTGTGGGCGCTGCTGTCGTCGCCTTGCACGAAGCGGGATTGAAGACCGGGATCGTCGAACAATGACCACTGCTCGGCGTGGATGTCATGCCGTTGCCGGGGGCGTTCGGGCAGGGCGGTTCGGAAGCGGTAGTAGCTTGCCAGGCCGCCATCGACGATGGCATGGGCCACGGCCTCGCAGCCGGGACAGCAGAGCCGGTAGCGACATTCGCCGATCTCGAGTGACCAGGGCGCATGCTCGGGAACCGGCTCGCCGCAGTGATAGCAGGTCCGGGCGTCCTCCACGAGGGTCTCGGCGCTGTCCGCCATGGCTCAGATACCCGGCGTCAGGGCAATGCTGCCCTCGTGGGGGAAGCGGGCCTCGCCGGTGAGGCGCCAGGCGGCGTCGTCGCCGGGCGTCGGCTGCAGGTGCAGATACCAGCGATAGCGCAAGGGGGCATCGAGGGTGCCGACGTAGCGCCCCTGCTGGACGCGTTGCAATGTCAGGTGGCGGTCGCGGCCATGTTCGGTGGGGAAGATCCAGGCCAGATGCAATTGCTCGGGACGTCGCTGGCCTTGCAGGTCGACGATCACGTCACCGGTGAGGGCATCGACACGCAGTTGAGCCGCCAGGCCCAGTTGGCCGGCCCTTTCCTGTTTGGCGAGCTGTTCGTTGATCGCCAGGCCGCGTCGATAATAGTCCTGTGCCACGGTGCCGTCGAAATAGCGGATCGAGGCGACCAGGTAGACCATGCTGAAGGTCACCGAGGAGGCCAGCAGGGCGATGATGAACCAGGGCCAGAACTGCTTGTACCAGGGCGTCACGGGAGGCGAGGTCGTGTGCATCAGGGAGTTCCTCCCAGAAAGCGGCTGTCGTGGACCAGCGAGATGTCGGCATCGAGCGCCTCGAGGCGCCACTGGATGTCATGGCTGGGCCGGTGAATGGCGTTGCGATCGACGCTGGCCTCGACCACCAGCTGGCGGGACTGACCGGCGGGGACGGCGAGTCGCCGTCTGTCCAGACGCAGTCCGTCAAGCCCCGAGGCGGAGAGACGATAGCGGTGATCGACGTTGTCCAGGTTGCGTACGGTCAGGGTATAGACGTTGGCGATATTGCCCTGGGAGGTCATCCGGAACAGGTGTTGACGGTCTCGCTCCACGTCGAGGTCGAGCGGCGTGCGGTCGGCGAGGTTCCCGGCGAACAGGGCGAGCATCGCCAGCAGTGCCACCAGGTAGCCGAGCAGGCGCGGCCGGCCCATTCGTGTCGGCTTGCCGGCCAGGGCGTTTTCGGTGGTGTAACGGATCAGGCCGCGAGGCCGACCGAGTCGGTCCATCACGCCGTCGCAGGCATCGATGCAGGCCGCGCAGTCGATGCAGGCATGCTGCAGGCCCTCGCGAATATCGATGCCGGTGGGACATACCTGAACGCAGAGCCCGCAGTCGACGCAGTCGCCCGGTTCCGTGGCCTGGGTGCCGGTTTCCCGGCGGCGGGGTGCACGCGGCTCGCCACGGCCGGCGTCGTAGGAGACGGTCAGGGTGTCGCGGTCGAACATCACGGCCTGGAACCGCGCGTAGGGGCACATGTGCAGGCAGACCTGTTCACGCAACCAGCCGGCATTGAGGTAGGTGAACGAGGCAATCAGGGCGAGCCAGAAATACGCCCAGCCGCTGGCTTCCAGGTATGGCAGGGCCATGACCAGATCGCGGATCGGTGTGAAGTAGCCGATGAAGGTAAGGCTGGTGGCCAGCGCGATGGCGAGCCAGAGGGCGTGCTTGAGCCCCTTGCGGCATGCCGTGTCGACATCCAGGGGGCGTCGGTCGCGTTTGAGGCGTCGGTGGCGAGGGCCTTCGAGCCGGTGCTCGACCCAGATGAACCACCAGGTCCAGACGCTCTGCGGGCAGGCATAACCGCACCACAGGCGGCCGGCGAGCACGGTGACGAAGAATAGGGCGAAGGCGGCGATGATCAGCAGCCATGAGAGCAGCATGAACTCCTGTGGATAGAAGGTCATGGTGAAGAGGTGAAAGGCGCGGCCGGGCAGGTCGAACCAGATCGCCGGTCGCCCGTCGAGCGAAACCCAGGGCAGCGCAAAGAACGCTGACACCAGCAGTGTGTCGAGACCGCGCCGCCAGCGCTGGAAGCGCCCCCGGACCTCGCGCACCTGGATGTGTCGGCGAGGCTCGTAGAGCGAATGACCGAGCTCCGTGACGGGGATTCGGTCGTCGGCTTCGCGATACGCAATGTCCTGGGTCATGCCATCCTCCCGCCTCGGCGGCGCCTTGATGACGTCTCAGTCGACGCTTTCCGGGGCTTGGCGACTCAACTGGTAGACGTAGGCGGCCACCAGGTGAACCTTGTCCTCGCCGAGATAATCGACCTGCGCTGGCATCTGCCCGTTGCGCCCGTTGCGCAGGGTCTCGAGCACTGCGGCTTCGAGCGACTGGTCGGCTCCCTGGTAGAGCCAGGCGTCGTCGGTCAGGTTCGGTGCGCCCATCATCGGATTGCCGGTCCCGTCCGGCTGGTGGCAGCTGGCGCACATGGCGGTGAAGACCTCGCGTCCCTTTTCCGTCCGCGCCGGGTCGGTGGCCTTGCCCGACAGCGACAGCACGTGCTGGGTGACGTCGACGAGCGTCTCTTCGCCCAGGTGCTCCCAGGCTGGCATGGCACCGCTGCGACCCTGGGTGATGGAGGTGACGATGTCTTGCGGTGAGCCGCCGTAGAGCCAGGCATCGTCGCTGAGGTCGGGAAAGCCGTTGCCACCTCGGGCATTGCTGCCGTGACAGATGGCGCAGTTGTTGAGAAAAAGCCGTTCACCCACCTGCATGGCCTCGGCATCATTCGCCAGCTCGGCGATGGGGCGTTCGGCGTAGCTGGCGAAGATCGGTGCGTAGCGGGCCTCGGCCTGCTGCATCTCGCTGTCCCACTGGGCTTCCTGGCTCCAGCCCAGCAGGCCGGCGAAGTTGCCGAGCCCTGGGTAGAGGGCCAGGTAGCCGAGAGCGAAGAGCACCGTGCCGACATAGAGCTTGAACCACCAACGCGGCAGGGGGTTGTCATATTCCTCGATGCCATCGGCGGCATGGTCGGTGGTGGCCACATGGCCCTCGGCATCGGGCTGCTTGTCGGTCTTGCGGTTGGCGAACAGCAGCCAGGCGCTGAGCGCGATGGTGCCCAGCGTGATGACGATGATCCAGGCGCTCCAGAAGCCGGAAAGGTCGTTGCTCCAAAGCGAATTCATGCCTTCCTGCCTCCCTTGTCGTGTCGGTTCTCGGCCGCTCGCTCGGGCGGTGTGTCGTGCTCCACGATGGGGTCATCGGCGAAGGGCAGTCGGGCCGCTTCGTCGAACTCCGCTCGGCGGCCTTTCGAGTAAGCCCAGATCGTGAGCCCGATGAAGGCGACAATCAGCAGGATGATGATGATGCCGTTCAGCGTTCCGGTATCCATGATCAGCGCTTGTCCTCGAGCACGGTGCCAAGTTGTTGCAGATAAGCCACCAGGGCGGTGATCTCGCTCTTGCCCTCGACCGCTTCCCGGGCGCTGGCGATCTGCTCGTCGTCGTAGGGCACCCCGAGTGACTGGAGGGCACGCATCTTGTCGCCGATATGGTCGCCATCGAGGGTGTTGTCGAATAGCCAGGGGTAGGCGGGCATCACCGAGCCCGGCACCACGTCACGCGGGTTGTAGAGGTGTGCACGGTGCCAGTCGTCGCTGTAGCGCCCACCGACCCGGGCCAGGTCGGGGCCGGTACGCTTGGAGCCCCACAGGAAGTTGTATTCGTAGACGGACTCGCCGGCCACGCTGTAGTGCCCGTAGCGCTCCGTCTCGGCCCGGAAGGGACGCACCATCTGCGAGTGGCAGCCGACACAGCCCTCGCGTCGATAGATGTCGCGACCGGCCAGCTCCAGCGGGGAGAGCGGCTCGAGGCCCTCGACGGGTTCGGTGGTCTGCTTCTGAAAGAACAGCGGCACGATTTCCGCCAGGCCGCCGAAGCTGATGACAACCAGGATCAGTACGGCGAGCAGGCCGACGTTCTTTTCGACGATCTCGTGTCTCATGGGATTCTCCGTCGGCTCAGGCGGTCTGCGGCAGGGGACGTTCGGCACCGGTCGGTTGACGGCGCAGGGTCATGGCGACGTTGTAGGCCATGAGCAGCATGCCGATGACCCAGAACATGCCGCCGATCATGCGGACTGCATAGCCCGGACCGCTGGCCTCGACGGACTCCATGAAGCTGTACATCAAGGTTCCGTCGTCGTTGACCGCGCGCCACATCAGGCCCTGGAGTATGCCGTTGACCCACATGGCAGCGATGTAGAGCACCGTGCCGATGGTCGAGAGCCAGAAGTGCACGGCGATCAAGCGCACCGAATGCATCCGGGTCTCGCCGACCAGACGAGGAACCATGTGATACATCGAGCCGATGGTGATCATCGCGACCCACCCAAGCGCGCCGGAGTGCACATGGCCGATGGTCCAGTCGGTGTAGTGGGAGAGGGCATTGACGGTCTTCACGGCCATCATCGGCCCTTCGAAGGTCGACATGCCGTAGAAGGAAAGGGCCACCACCAAAAAGCGCAGGGTGGGGTCGGTGCGCAGTTTGTGCCAGGCACCGGAGAGGGTCATCATGCCGTTGATCATGCCGCCCCAGGAGGGGGCCAGCAGGATGATCGACAGCACCATGCCGAGCGACTGTGTCCAGTTGGGCAGGGCGGTGTAGTGCAGGTGGTGCGGGCCGGCCCACATGTAGACCATGATCAGCGCCCAGAAGTGCACGATCGACAATCGGTAGGAGTAGACCGGTCGTTCGGCCTGCTTGGGCACGAAGTAGTACATCATGCCCAGGAAGCCGGCGGTCAGGAAAAACCCTACGGCGTTGTGGCCGTACCACCATTGGGTCATGGCGTCGATGGCGCCTGGGTAGATCGAGATCGAGTACATCGCGGAGACGGGAATGGCCGCGTTGTTGACGATGTGCAGCACCGCCACGGTGAGAATGAAGGCGGCGAAGAACCAGTTGGCCACGTAGATATGCGAGGTCTGGCGTCGCTTGATGGTGCCCAGAAAGACGATGGCGTAGACGATCCACACCACGGCGAGCAGCAGGTTGATCGGCCACTCGAGCTCGGCGTATTCCTTGGTCGTGGTGTAGCCCATCGGCAGGGTGATCAAGGCCGAGAGGATCACTGCCTGCCAGCCCCAGAAGGTGAAGGCCGCGAGCCGGTCGGACCAGAGCCGGGCCTGGCAGGTGCGCTGCACCACGTAGTAGGACGTCGCGAACAGCGCCGATCCGCCGAAGGCAAAGATCACCAGGTTGGTGTGGAGAGGGCGCAGGCGGCCGAAGCTCGTCCAGGGCAGGCCGAGGTTGAGTTGCGGCCACACCAGTTGCGAGGCGATGACAAGGCCGCAGGACATGCCCACGATGCCCCAGATCACCGTCATGACCGCGAACTGTCGGACCACCTTGTAGTTGTAGGTCGGGTGCTCGAATGCGTTGTTCATGCGGGTTTCCATCCAACTCCAGTCTGTCGACGTGTCGGTCAGCCTCGCCTGTCTCTTGGCATGCCGATTCGCAGGAGTCTAGCCGAGTCGATCCATCAAATGAATACATTTATATAATCATTTGGTACACAATATAGGCAATACAGTGTCAACAGAAAGTATGAGAAGCATCGACAGTCTCGATGTCGACGAGCTGAGCCAAGCGCTCGAACAGGGCGCGGGATGCGTCGAGGGTCCCGAAGCACTCGGCCCGCTCCAGGTGCAGGGCGAGTGCCGGACAGGGTGCCTGCTGCTGGCGCATGGCGCCGGTGCCGGACAGGATTCCCCCTTTCTGGTCGAGCTTCGGCGTGCCCTGGCCGATGCCGGGGTACAGACCCTGGCCATCGAGTTCGAGTACCTGCGTCGCATGCGCCGCGAGGGACGGCGCCGGCCGCCGCCCCGCATCGAGCGGCTGGTCGAGGAACTGGCGAGGTGGCAGGAGGCTCTGTCGCCCCATCTGGAAACGCCGCTGTGGCTGGGCGGCAAGTCCATGGGTGGGCGCGTGGCCAGCATGCTGGCGGCTCGGGACGGGGCGGCTGGCCTGGCGCTGTGCGGTTATCCTTTTCATCCGCCGCGTCGTCCGGAGCGACGGCGGCTCGACCATTGGCCGGCATTGCGGTGCCCGACCTTGGTGATGCAGGGAGAGCGTGATCCCTTCGGTACCCGGGAAGAAGTCGACGGCTATGACCTGCCCGATGTCGCTGAGGTGCACTGGCTGAAGGATGGCGAGCACGACTGGCGACCACGGCGTGCCTCGGGCCTGACCCAGAGCGAATTGATCCGCGAGGGCGCGCGCGGCATTGCCGCCTTCATGGCGCGCCACGCATGACGAGCTTCTCGTCGTGCGCGACATGAATCGGGGCTCCCGCTGGAGCCGGTGTCTCGCGCCTGCCAGTGCTTCCAAGTAGATGATAGAGGCGGGATTCTCCACGGGCGTCAGTCGGGGAGAGGCGAAAAAAACGCGTTGACAATGAGCGCCGTCCCTGTAGAATGCAGCGCCACGTGACCGGGGGTGGTTAGCTCAGCTGGGAGAGCACCAGCCTTACAAGCTGGGGGTCACAGGTTCGATCCCTGTACCACCCACCATGACGAAGTCATGCCCGATCATGTCGCAGGTAGCGAAAGCGGACCGGTAGTTCAGTTGGTTAGAATGCCGGCCTGTCACGCCGGAGGTCGCGGGTTCGAGTCCCGTCCGGTCCGCCATCCATCCTGTGTCGCCAGTCGTCTTGTGGACCGGTAGTTCAGCTGGTTAGAATGCCGGCCTGTCACGCCGGAGGTCGCGGGTTCGAGTCCCGTCCGGTCCGCCACGATGACAAGCGAAACAATCCAGGCAGTAAACGCGTGGGCGGTTAGCTCAGTTGGTTAGAGCACCAGCCTCACATGCTGGGGGTCACTGGTTCGAGTCCAGTACCGCCCACCACGCGGACCGGTAGTTCAGTTGGTTAGAATGCCGGCCTGTCACGCCGGAGGTCGCGGGTTCGAGTCCCGTCCGGTCCGCCATCTGCTCACGAATTCCAGGCCCGAGTCGAAAGACTCGGGCCTTTCGCGTGCGTGAGTGTCGAGATCGACTATCCTCCTTGGGCGAATGCCCGGGCTTTGCGGAACCCGAGCGACTATCATACAGTTGTTTGAATTTCCGTTGCCCGACCATGAGGACTCGACCGTGACCGCATATCCGCATCTGTTTCGCCCCATCACGCTCGGACACCTGACCCTGCCCAATCGCGTGCTGATGGGCTCGATGCATACCAACCTGGAAGAAGCGCCGAATGGTTTCGAGCGCCTGGCTGCCTTTTATGCCGAGCGGGCCAGAGAGGGCGTGGGGCTGATCGTCACCGGCGGCATCGCGCCGAACCCTCAAGGCGCGGTCTTCCAGGGCGCGGCGACTCTGGAGCGGCCCGAGCAGGTGGCCGACCATCGCAAGGTGACCGACGCCGTGCATGCCGAACAAGGTCGGATCTGTCTGCAGATCCTGCATGCCGGGCGTTATGCCTATACGTCCGAGCCGGTGGCGCCTTCGCCGATTCAGGCGCCGATCAATCCGTCGACACCGCGCGAGCTGAGTCGTGACGAGGTTGCCTCGACCATCGACGACTATGTGCGCTGCGCCAGCCTGGCGCGTGAAGCAGGCTATGACGGTGTCGAGGTGATGGGCTCAGAAGGCTATCTCATCAATCAGTTCATCTGCCGGCGCACCAATCGGCGCGAGGATGAATGGGGCGGTGATCTCGCAAACCGCATTCGCTTTCCGGTGGAAATCGTACGGCGAATACGTGCCGAGCTGGGCGATGACTTTCTCATCGTCTTCCGGTTGTCGATGATCGATCTGGTCGAAGAAGGCAGTACCTCCGAGGACGTGGTGGCGCTGGGACGCGCCGTGGAGAAAGCCGGGGCGGATGTCGTCAATACCGGCATCGGCTGGCACGAGGCGCGGGTGCCGACCATCGTCACCAGTGTGCCGCGAGCGGCGTTCAGCGAGGTGACTCGCCGCATGCGTGATGCGCTGTCGATTCCGTTGATCACCACCAATCGCATCAACATGCCCGAGGTGGCCGAGCGGGTGCTCGCCGAGGGGCAGGCCGATATGGTTTCCATGGCGCGGCCCTTCCTGGCGGATCCGGCCTGGATCGCCAAGGCCCGTGACGGTCGGAGCGAGGAGATCAACACCTGCATCGCCTGCAACCAGGCCTGCCTGGATCACACCTTTCAGGGCAAGCTGACGTCCTGTCTGGTCAATCCCCAGGCCTGCCACGAGACCGAGCTGGTCATCGAGCCGGCCGGAGAGGCGAGGTCCGTCGCTGTGGTGGGAGGAGGCCCGGCCGGGCTGGCGGCCGCCGTGACGGCTGCCCGGCGGGGCCATGCGGTGACGCTGTTCGAGCGTCAGTCCGAGCTGGGCGGCCAGTTCAACTATGCTCGGCGGATTCCCGGCAAGGAGGAGTTCGATGAAACCCTGCGTTACTTCCGGGTAATGCTGGATCGCCATCAGGTGAGCGTGCGCCTCGGCATGGCGCCCAGCGTGCATGACCTGAGGGCCTTCGATGAGGTGGTGCTGGCCACCGGTGTGCGGCCCCGACGTCTGGACTTGCCCGGCATCGATCATCCCAAGGTGATGTCCTACCCGGCGGCCATCGTGCACGCCGAGCGCGTCGGGCCGCGTGTGGCCATCATCGGCGCGGGAGGGATCGGCTTCGATGTGGCGGAACTGCTGACCCATGCCGGGCATCCTGCCCTGGATGTCGAGGCCTGGTGCGAAGAGTGGGGGGTCGATCTGACGGTGTCGACGCCGGGCGGGCTGCGCGAGCCGCGTCGGCCGACGGTGCCGCGCCGCGTCACGTTGCTGCAGCGCAAGACCTCCAAGCCTGGCAAGGGGCTGGGCACCACCACCGGCTGGGTACATCGGGCCTCGCTGCGTCATCGTGGCGTCGAGACGCTGGTCGGGTGTGAGTACGTGGGGGTCGACGACGAGGGCCTGCACATCCGCCAGGACGGCGAGCCGCGCCTGATCGAGGCGGATACCGTGGTGGTCTGTGCCGGTCAGGAGTCGGTGCGCGACGATCTCGAGGCGTTGCATGAGGCAGGCGTCTCGGTGCATGTCATCGGCGGTGCTGACAAGGCGGCGGAACTGGACGCCAAGCGGGCCATCGACCAGGGGACTCGGGTGGCCGCCGCGCTCTGAGTGCGAGGCGTCGAATCCATGCGACCATTTTCCACGAACCACAAGGCGGCTTCCGGGTTCATAGGGATATAGGGTGGTGGCAGGAAAGTAGTGGCGAGTAATGTAGTGGCGGAAGAGTCGTGGCAGGCTGCTGCGTTGAAGAATGAAGAATCGTTGTCCGCTAATGCTGTCTACGCTGAAGTTACCGATCCCCGGCAGGTTCGCCGACAGTCATGGCCGGGGCGCCGGGTCTAAAGGAGGCTTCGATGAGCATCTTCGATCATGTGCAGAACCGCTATGCCCGTACCCAGCAGGAGGAGATGAGCCTGCAGGAGTACCTGGAACTCTGTCGGGAGCAGCCTTCGGCCTATGCCAACGCCGCCGAGCGCATACTGGAGGCCATCGGCGAGCCCGAGGTGATCGACACGGCCAAGGATCCGAGGCTGGCGCGGATCTTCTCGAACAAGGTGATCCGCCGCTACCCCGCCTTCGAGGAGTTCTACGGCATGGAAGAGGCCATCGAGCAGATCGTTGCCTACTTCCGGCATGCCGCTCAGGGCCTTGAGGAGCGCAAGCAGATTCTCTACCTGTTGGGGCCGGTCGGTGGTGGCAAGTCGTCGCTCGCCGAGCGTCTCAAGCTCCTGATGGAGCGGGTGCCCTTCTATGCGCTCAAGGGATCGCCGGTGCAGGAATCGCCGCTCGGCCTGTTCTCCCCCGAAGAGGATGGTGAGCTGCTGGAGAAGGAATACGGCATTCCCCGGCGTTGCCTGAAGAGCGTGATGTCGCCCTGGGCGGCCAAGCGTCTCCAGGAATTCGGCGGCGATCTCTCCCAGTTCCGGGTCGTGCGCCTTTACCCGTCGCGGCTCAACCAGATCGCCATCTCCAAGACCGAGCCGGGCGACGAGAACAATCAGGACATTTCCTCGCTGGTCGGCAAGGTCGACATCCGTCAACTGGAGCTCTACTCCCAGGACGACCCCGATGCCTACAGCTTCTCGGGCGGGCTGTGCAAGGCCAACCAGGGGCTGATGGAATTCGTCGAGATGTTCAAGGCGCCGATCAAGGTGCTGCATCCGCTGCTCACTGCCACCCAGGAGGCCAACTACAACCCCACCGAAGGCATGGGGGCGATTCCCTTCGATGGCATCATCCTGGCGCATTCCAACGAGAGCGAGTGGCAGACCTTCCGCAACAACCGCAACAACGAGGCTTTCCTCGACCGCGTCTACATCGTCAAGGTGCCGTATTGCCTGAGGGTCAGCGAGGAAATCAACATCTACAAGAAGCTGCTCGAGCATTCCTCGCTCAACGAGGCGCCCTGTGCGCCGGATACCCTGCGCATGCTGGCGCAGTTCTCGGTGCTCTCGCGGCTCAAGGAGCCGGAAAACTCCAGCATCTACTCCAAGATGCGTGTCTATGATGGCGAGAACCTCAAGGACACCGATCCCAAGGCCAAGTCGATCCAGGAGTATCGCGACAATGCCGGCGTGGACGAGGGGATGGACGGCCTCTCGACCCGCTTCGCCTTCAAGATCCTGTCCAAGGTGTTCAACTTCGATAACCACGAGGTGGCCGCCAATCCGGTGCATCTGCTCTACGTGCTCGAGCAGCGTCTCGAGCAGGAGCAGCTGCCCCGCGAGACCTTCGAGCGCTACCTGCGCTATATCAAGGAATTCCTGGCGCCGCGCTATGTGGACTTCATCGGCAAGGAGATCCAGACGGCCTATCTGGAGTCGTACTCCGAGTACGGCCAGAACATCTTTGACCGCTATGTCACCTATGCCGACTTCTGGATTCAGGATCAGGAGTATCGTGATCCCGAGACCGGCGAGCTGTTCGATCGTCAGTCCCTCAACGAGGAGCTGGAGAAGATCGAGAAACCGGCCGGGATCTCCAATCCCAAGGATTTCCGTCACGAGGTGGTGAATTTCGTGCTCAGGGCCCGGGCCCAGAACAACGGCATGAACCCGAGCTGGCAGTCCTACGAGAAGCTGCGCGGGGTGATCGAGCACAAGATGTTCGCCAACACCGAGGAGCTGCTGCCGGTGATCTCCTTCAACGCCAAGGCATCGACGGCCGACCAGAAGAAACATGAAGACTTCGTGGCACGCATGGTCGACCGCGGTTACACCGAGAAGCAGGTGCGCTTGCTCTCCGAATGGTATCTGCGGGTGCGCAAGTCGCAGTAGCCCGGGCTGCGGGCGGCGACCTGATGCTACCGGTCAAGCGCGGGGAGGGCGGCCTGGGCCGTCGCTCCCCGTGGTGAGCAGCGCCCAGAGGAGGTCAGCATGACGTATTTCATCGACCGTCGGGCCAATGCCAAGAACAAGAGTGCGGTCAACCGCCAGCGGTTCCTCGATCGTTATCGCGGACACATCAAGCGTTCCGTCGAGGAAGCGGTCAACCGCCGTTCCATCACCGACATGGGACGTGGCGAGAAAGTCTCGATACCGACTCGGGACATTTCCGAGCCGGTGTTCCAGCATGGTCCCGGTGGTCGGCGCACCATCATCGCGCCGGGCAACAAGGAGTTCGTCGAGGGGGACCGGCTGCGTCGCCCCGGTGGCGGCGGCGGTGGAGACGGTGCCGGCGAGGGTGGTGCCTCGAATCAGGGCGAAGGCATGGACGAGTTTGCCTTCACCCTGACCCGTGAGGAGTTCCTGGATTTCGTCTTCGATGGGCTGGAGCTGCCGCACCTGGAGCGCAAGCCGCTGGTCGATCTGGACGAGGTGAAACCGGTGCGCGCCGGCTTGACCCGGGATGGGGTGCCGGCACGCATCAACATCGTGCGCTCCATGCGTGAGGCGCATGCCCGTCGCATCGCCATGCGCGGGCCGATCAAGCGGGCGTTGCGCGAGGCGCGGGAAGCGCTGGAAGCCGAGGAGCGCAAGGACCCGGTGCTGCGCAATCCGGCGCGTATCGACGAACTCAAGGCCGAGATCGAGCGGCTCGAGAAGCGCCTGGAGGCGGTGCCCTTCATCGATACCTATGATCTGCGCTACAACAATGTGATCAATCAGCCCCAGCCGTCCAGCAAGGCGGTGATGTTCTGCGTGATGGATGTCTCCGGGTCGATGACCCAGGCCCACAAGGACATCGCCAAGCGCTTCTTCCTGCTGCTCTACCTCTTTCTTGAGCGCAACTACGAGCGGGTCGAGCTGGTCTTCGTGCGCCACCATACCGCCGCCAAGGAAGTCGACGAGGAGGAGTTCTTCTACTCCCGGGAAACCGGCGGCACCATCGTCTCGAGCGCCCTGACGCTGGTCGACGAGATCATCGAGGCACGCTATCCGCCGAGCCAGTGGAATCTCTACGTGGCCCAGGCCTCCGATGGCGACAACTGGGACGATGACTCCCTGACCTGTCGCGACCTGCTGGTGAATTCGCTGATGCCGAGGCTGCAGTACTTCACCTATGTCGAGATCACGCCCCATGCCCATCAGGCACTGTGGGAGGAATACGAGCGTGTGGAAGCCGAGTATGCCGACCGCTTCGCCATGCGCCAGATCGTCGAGGCCGGCGACATCTACCCGGTGTTCCGCGAGTTGTTCCGGCGTCGCGCCGCCCAGTCCTGAGGCGAGGCCAAGGAGGCAGCATGACCGATCGCAAGCCCATCGCCACCGGTTCCGACTGGAGTTTCGAGATCCTCACCGAGTTCGAGGAGGAGATCGCACGTCTGGCCGACGAGTATCGGCTGGATACCTATCCCAACCAGATCGAGATCATCACCACCGAGCAGATGATGGATGCCTACGCCAGCGTCGGCATGCCGGTGGGGTATCACCACTGGTCCTTCGGCAAGCAGTTCCTGGCCGTGGAGCAAGCCTACCGGCGCGGACAGATGGGGCTGGCCTATGAGCTGGTGATCAATTCCGACCCCTGCATCGCCTACCTGATGGAGGAGAACACCCTGATGATGCAGGTGTTGGTGATGGCTCACGCCTGCTATGGACACAACTCCTTCTTCAAGGGCAATTATCTGTTCCGGACCTGGACCGATGCCGGCTCCATCGTCGATTACCTGTTGTTCGCCCGTCGTTACATCGCCGAGTGCGAGGAACGTTACGGCGTGACTGCCGTGGAGCAGCTTCTGGACGCCTGCCATGCCCTGCAGAACCATGGGGTCGACCGTTACAAGCGACCCTCGCCGATTTCCGCCGAGGAGGAGGAGCGTCGCCAGAAGGAACGAGAAGCCTACCTGCAGGCCCAGGTGAATACCCTGTGGCGGACGATTCCCGAGCGCGCCTCGGCAGGCGAGGGAGTCGGGGAGCGCGATGATGAGGAAGATCCTCTGGGGCTGCACGCCGGTGGGCGCTATCCGCCCGAGCCTCAGGAGAACCTGCTCTACTTCATCGAAAAGAATGCGCCGCTGCTGGCGCCCTGGCAGCGTGAAGTGGTGCGCATCGTGCGCAAGCTCGCGCAGTACTTCTACCCGCAGCGCCAGACGCAGGTGATGAACGAAGGTTGGGCGACCTTCTGGCACTATACCTTGATGAATCGCATGTTCGACGATGGTGTCGTGGACGAGGGGCTGATGCTGGAATTCCTTCAGTCGCACACCGCCGTGGTGCAGCAGCCACCCTTCGACAGCCCGGCCTTCAATGGCATCAACCCCTATGCCCTGGGCTTTGCCATGTTCTCCGACATCCGGCGCATCTGTGAGTCGCCCACCGAGGAAGATCGCGAATGGTTTCCCGATACCGCCGGCAGCGACTGGCGGGAGACGCTGCACTTCGCCATGCGCAACTTCAAGGACGAATCCTTCATCCAGCAGTTCCTGTCACCCAAGGTGATTCGCGATCTCAAGCTGTTCAAGGTCGTCGACGATGACCAGGACGAGATGCTCGAGGTGACGGCAATACACGATGAGCGTGGTTACCGGCGTATCCGGGAGGCGCTGGCGTCCCAGTATGCTCTCTCGGTGCGGGAGCCGAACATCCAGGTCTATTCGGCGGACATACGAGGTGATCGTTCGCTGACCTTGCGCCATGTCCAGGACAATCGTCGGCCCTTGGCGCGCAGCGTCTACCCGGTGATGCGCCACCTGCACCAGCTGTGGGGCTTCCCGGTCAAGCTGGAGTCGATCGAGCAGGGCGAGGTGGTGCGTCGTTATCAATGGCCGCTGCCTGAGGACGAGGATTCGGAGTCGCCTGGGTCAAGCTGATGGCGAGGCGCGACGCTGCTATAATCGCCGCAGTCGCGGTGGTCTGCACTATCGCGTATCGTTCAGCCAAGGACAGCCGAGGAGTGCCCGATGCAGAATGCCGTGATCCTGATCAATGCCGAGAAGGGCAAGATCCAGTCGGTGGCCGAGCGCCTGGCGGAGGTCGAGGGCATCAGCGAGGTGTTCTCCACCTGCGGTCGTTACGACCTGGTGGCCATCGCGCGCACCCGGGACTTCGAGAGCCTGGCCGAGCTGGTGACCGGACGGCTCGATGAGGTGGAGGGGATTCGCGAGACCGAGACCCTCAATGCCATGCAGGTGCATTCACGCCACGACCTCGAGACCATGTTCTCGCTCGGTTGGTAACACGCCCCCTTCGTTGCCGAGGCAAGGTGTCTCGGTACCCTGACTGGAACGGATTCCCCCGGATGTTGCGTCATACTTTCCTGCGTCGCATGATGCGGCGCGCTGGCGTCGCCGTGCTGTTCGCGGCGGTTGGCAGCGGCCTGTGGTACATGCAGGAGCGCGAGGTGCGCGATCGGCTGAGCTGGATGGGCGTGCCGACCTGGGCGGAGGTGACGCCGCTGAGCTTGCATCGCGTCCTGCGCAACGACGGCTATCTGCTGGGCTGGTCGGATCTGCGGGTGAGTCCGCTATGGGTGAGCAATGTTCTGCATGAGGTGGAGAATCCCCATGCGGGGGAGCGCCCGGGATTTCGACAGGACTGGCGCAGCCTCTGGCCGGTCACGCCGGACAGTTACGCGCACAGCGGCTATGATCGGGGACATCTGGCGCCCAATTATGCCATTGCCGTGGTGCATGGTCGTGATGCCCAGCGCGATACCTTCCTGATGAGCAACATGACGCCGCAGCGCCCGGATCTGAATCGCCGTCTCTGGCAGCGTCTCGAGGAGGTGGTGATCGATCGCTTCGTGCCGCGTCTGGGTACGCTCCAGGTGATCGCCGGCCCTGTGTTCGATGACGATTTCCTGGATGGCATGCTGAATCGCGTGGGGTTGGTGGAAGTGCCGGAGGCCTTCTACAAGATCCTGGTGGTGCCTGGGGAGCGGCCTCGGGCGCTGGCATTCCTGATGCCCCAGGACGTGAACGGTGATGAGCCCCTGGATCGCTTCGTGGTCAGTATCGACGAGATCGAGGCGCGCACTGGGCTGGATTTCTTTCCGCAGCTTTCGCCGGCGGCGGCCGAGTCGCTGGAAGCCGGCGTGGCCACCGAGGGCTGGGGGCTCGAGGAAGTGGCGCGATTGCCAGGCCGCTTCTGACTGTCGGGACGCTGACATTCAGGCACAAAAAAACCGCGATCTGTCGTCGCGGTTTCCTGTGGGGTGCTTCGTGTGGTGCTCTTTCATTCACAGCTGCATGACGCGGGTGTGGTGCCCAGGAGAGGACTTGAACCTCCACGTCCGTAAGGACACTAGCACCTGAAGCTAGCGCGTCTACCAATTCCGCCACCTGGGCGCATCATGCATCGTCGTGTTCCGGGCATCGCTGGCGCGATTATGGTGCCCAGGAGAGGACTTGAACCTCCACGTCCGTAAGGACACTAGCACCTGAAGCTAGCGCGTCTACCAATTCCGCCACCTGGGCGAACACGAACGAATCGAGCTGATAAAGAGCATGATACCCAAAACATGATCGAGAGGGTATCGATGGTGCCCAGAAGAGGACTTGAACCTCCACGTCCGTAAGGACACTAGCACCTGAAGCTAGCGCGTCTACCAATTCCGCCATCTGGGCAAGTGGCGCGTATGTTACCGAATTCTGGCGATAATGCAAGCCCCGTGTGCGTGCTCGAGTGCGGGCTGAGACGCGCTGGTCTCTCGGTATAGTTGCAGTATGGTTGGGTGATGGGCGTGGCGGCGCTATACTGCCGCCCATGACACCATATTCCGATTGCCACAACGATTGCCCGCGGCACCCGCGCGTCACGCAACGCATGCCGTCCCCGACCCTGCCAAGGATGCTCCCCGCATGACCCACTGGACGCTCGAAGACGACGCGCACGCCAGTCGCGAGGCCCACAAGTACGACAAGCCCGCTCCCAGTCGCGAATACCTGTTGGCGCGCCTGGAAGAATGCGGCAAACCCATCACTCACGAGGCCATGAGCCAGATGCTGGGCCTCGAGGACGAGGATCTCCAGGAAGCGGTACGTCGGCGACTGGCGGCCATGGAGCGCGATGGGCAGGTGCTGCGCAATCGCCGCGGCGCCTATGCCCTGATCGACAAGCTCGATCTGATCAAGGGCAAGGTGCTTGGCCATCGTGACGGTTTCGGCTTTCTGCTGCGCGACGATGGCAAGAAACCCGACCTGGTGATACCGCCGCGCCAGATGCGTCGCGTCTTCCATGATGATCATGTGCTGGTGCGCATCAGCGGGCGCGATCGGCGCGGACGTGACGAGGCGACCATCGTCGAGGTGCTGGCGCGCAATACCCAGACCATTGTTGGCGTATATCGTCAGAACACGCCCGAGTTCGGGGTGTTGATTCCCGAGAACTCGCGTATCACCCAGGAAGTGATCATCCCGCATAACGCCAATGGCGGTGCACAGGATGGACAGGTGGTCTCGGCGAACATCGTCAAGCAACCCGATACCCGCGTGCAGCCGGTCGGCGAGGTCAGCGAGGTGCTCGGCGAGCGCATGGATCCCGGCATGGAAATCGACATCGCCCTGCGCAGCTACGAGATTCCCTCGGAGTTTCCCCCGGAAGTGCTGGACCAGATCGCCAGCATGTCCGACGAGGTGGCCGAGGACGACAAGCAGCAGCGGATCGACTTGCGTGACTATCCCCTGGTGACCATCGACGACGAGTCCGCCAAGGACTTCGACGATGCCGTCTGCGCCTGGAAGACCAAGTCCGGTAGCTGGAAGCTGCTGGTGGCCATCGCCGACGTTTCCCACTATGTGCGTCCGGGCAGCCCCTTGGATCAGGAAGCCATCGTCCGCGGCAACTCGGTGTACTTCCCGGGGCAGGTAGTGCCGATGCTGCCGGAGCTGCTCTCCAATGGCCTGTGCTCCCTGAATCCCGATGTCGACCGCCTGGCCCTGGTCTGCGAGATGAATATCTCCAAGAGCGGCGCCATCAGCCGGTATCGTTTCTTCGAAGCGGTCTTCCGCTCCCACGCCCGGCTGACCTACAACAAGGTCGCCTCGATCCTCGAGGATGAGGGAGAAGAGGCCGATGCGCTGCGCGAGCAGTATCGTGACCTGGTGCCGTCGCTGAAGAACCTGCATTCGCTCTACAAGGTGTTGCGCCAGGCTCGGGAGGAGCGCGGCGCCATCGACTTCGAGACCACCGAGACGGCCATCGTCTTCAATGACGAGCGCAAGATCGAGAAGATCGTGCCGCGTTCTCGCAACGATGCCCACAAGATCATCGAGGAGTGCATGCTGGCGGCCAACGTCGCCACCGCTCGCTTCCTCGACAAGCATGACCTGCCGGCGCTGTATCGCATTCATGAACGCCCCTCGCCGGAGCGTCTCGACAAGCTGCGCTTGTTCCTGGCCGAGCTCGGGCTCTCGCTGGGCGGCGGTGACGAGCCGACGCCGCAGGATTACCGGGACCTGGCCGAGACGATCAAGGGGCGCGATGACGCCGACATCATCCAGACGGTCATGCTGCGCTCCATGAGCCAGGCGGTCTATTCGCCCCAGAACGAGGGGCACTTCGGCCTGGCCTATCCGGCTTATGCGCACTTCACGTCGCCGATTCGCCGCTACCCGGACCTGCTCGTGCACCGGGCCATTCGTTCGGTGATCCGTGGACCGCGCCAGACCAACACCGTGCTGCGTGCCGAGAATCCGCCGGTGGAGCCACCCAGCAAGTGGTGTCCCTATACCTTCGAGCAGATGCTGGAGCTGGGTGAGCATTGCTCGATGACCGAGCGCCGTGCCGACGACGCCACACGCGACGTGGAGGGCTGGCTCAAGTGCGAGTTCATGTCCGACAAGCTGGGCGAGGTCTATGAAGGCACCATTGCCTCGGTGACCCAGTTCGGCATCTTCGTGCGCCTCGATGAGGTGTATGTCGAGGGGCTGGTGCACGTCACTTCGCTGCCTTCCGACTACTACCACTACGAGCCGGAGAAGCATCGCCTCAAGGGCGAGCGCAGCGGCATGAGCTATCGGCTCGGCGACGGCGTGACCGTCCAGGTGGCACGGGTCGATCTGGACGACCGTAAGATCGATTTCGAGCTGGCCGACGAGAAGCCGCGTCCGCGCCGCGCGCCCAAGCGCCGCTCCAAGCGCAATGACGCCGCCGACAAGCCGAAGGCCCCGTCACATGCCAAGGGCAACGATGGCGGCAAGGGCAACGATGGCAGCCACAAGGGCGAAGAGGGCGGCAAGAAGCGCCGCCGCCGTGGTCCGCGTCGCCGCTGAGCGGTGAGGCCTCTTCCAGCGACGAGACATTTCTCATGAGCAAGCACTCCCGCCGCCGAGGGGCCCAGGCCCCCGGCGGGCTAGATGCGGTCTATGGCGTTCACGCCGTGCGCGCCCTGATCGAACGTGGCGAGATGCCTCGCGAGCTCTGGGTCCAGGACGGTGACGCATCCGAGCGTCTGGCCGAGCTGGTCGCGCTCGCCCGCGACGGCAACGTCAAGGTGGTGACACAGCCGCGTGACACCCTCGATCGTCTCGCCCAGGGCGCCGTGCACCAGGGCGTGGTGGCCTTCTGCCCGCCCTTGGCCTTCGAACCCGAAGCATCGCTCTGGCACCGTCTCCAGGGCTGGTCGGCCGAGGCCGCGCCGCTGCTGCTGGTGCTCGATGGCATCACCGATGTGCACAATTTCGGCGCTTGTCTGCGCAGTGCCGATGCCGCCGGCGCCCATGGCGTGGTGGTGCCCAAGGATCGGGCCGCGCCGCTCAATGCCACGGTGCGCAAGGTGGCCTGCGGGGCTGCCGAGAGCGTGCCCGTCTATCGAGTGACCAATCTGGCGCGTGCGCTCGCCCGGATGAAGGAGATGGGCGTCTGGGTGACAGGCACTGCTGGAGAGGCCGAGGCGGAGTTGTATGATGCGGACTTCACCGGCGCCACGGCACTGGTGATGGGCGCCGAAGGCAAGGGCATGCGGCGGCTGACCCGGGAAGCCTGCGATGGCCTGGTCAAGTTGCCCATGGCAGGACAGGTGGCCAGCCTCAATGTGTCGGTGGCCACCGGCATCTGCCTGTTCGAGGCGGTACGGCAGCGAGGGGCGGGGCAGCGCTGAGACGAAACTCGGGGCGTGAGCGGTGAGCACTTGCCTGGTGTATCTCGCCCCCGGATAGTGGCCTGCCGATAGCGTCTGCCGTCAGCGACGGGCTTGTGATACCTTGTCGCGATCATCTGGACCTGGATTGCCAAGGACTTCATGGACGCACAAGCCAAGATCATCGATCGTCTCGCCGAGGAACTCGGCGTTCGCGCGCCCCAGGTGGCGTCGACCGTGGAATTGCTCGACGGTGGTGCCACCGTTCCCTTCATCGCCCGTTATCGCAAGGAAGCGACCGGTGGCCTGGACGATACCCAGCTGCGGCAGCTGGAAGAGCGCTTAGGTTATCTGCGCGAGCTGGAAGAGCGCCGCGAGGCGGTGCTGGCCAGCATCGACGAACAAGGCAAGCTCACCGAGGCGCTGGCCGCCAGCATCCGCGCGGCCGACACCAAGCAGCGCCTGGAAGATCTCTACCTGCCGTATCGCAAGAAGCGTCGTACCAAGGCGCAGATCGCCCGTGAGGCCGGGCTGGAGCCCCTGGCGGAGGCGCTGCTCGCCGACCCGACCCTCTCGCCCGAGGAGCAGGCCGCCGGTTATCTGCGCGCGGCGGATGGCGATATTCCGGCCATCGAGGATGCCAAGTCGGCGCTGGACGGCGCCAAGCAGATCCTCATGGAACGTTTCGCCGAGGACCCTGAGCTGGTGGGGCAATTGCGCGAGCGGCTGTGGAGCGAAGGGGTGCTCAGTGCTCGGCTGATCGACGGCAAGGAGCGCGAAGGCGCCAAGTTTGCCGATTACTTCGAGCATGACGAGGCCATCGCCAAGGTGCCCTCGCATCGTGCCCTGGCCATGTTCCGAGGGCGTAACGAAGGGGTGCTGTCGCTGGCCATTCGCCTGCCGGGCGAGGAAGAGGCCACCGTTCATCCGGCGCAGGTGGCCATCGCCAGGCACTTCGAGATCCGGGATCAAGGACGTGCCGCCGACCGCTGGCTCGCTGAAGTGGTGCGCTGGACCTGGCGGGTCAAGCTCTACACCCATCTCGAAACCGAGCTGATGGGCCGTCTGCGCGAACGTGCCGAGACCGAGGCCATCGGCGTCTTTGCCGCCAATCTCAAGGATCTGTTGCTGGCCGCGCCGGCCGGTGCCAAGGCGACCCTGGCCATCGATCCTGGCCTGCGGACCGGCTGCAAGGTGGCCGTGGTCAGTGCCACCGGCCAGTTCCTGGACCAGTCGACCATTTTTCCCCATGCGCCTCGCCACCAGTGGAAGGAGTCGCTGGCCGAGCTGGCCAGGCTGGTGGAAGCCCACGACGTCTCCCTGATTGCCGTGGGCAACGGCACGGCCAGCCGCGAGACCGACAAGCTGGCGGGCGAGCTGGTCAAGGCCATGGCCGGGACGCGACGACTCTCCAAGGTGATGGTCAGCGAGGCCGGCGCCTCGGTCTATTCGGCATCGGAATATGCCGCCCGTGAACTGCCGGATCTCGATGTGACCGTCCGCGGGGCGGTGTCGATCGCCCGTCGCCTGCAGGACCCGCTGGCCGAGCTGGTCAAGATCGAGCCCAAGTCCATCGGCGTGGGCCAGTATCAGCACGATGTCTCCCAGGTTCAGCTCTCGCGTAGCCTGGAAGCCGTGATCGAGGATTGTGTCAATGCCGTGGGCGTGGACCTCAATACGGCGTCCTCGGCCCTGTTGTCGCGGGTGGCCGGCCTCAACGCCGGGCTGGCCGAGAACATCGTGGCCCGCCGTGATGCCGAGGGGGCCTTCCGCTCGCGTCGTCAGCTGCTGGATGTCAGCCGCCTGGGACCCAAGACCTTCGAGCAGTGCGCCGGCTTCTTGCGCATCATGAACGGTGACAATCCGCTGGATGCCAGTGCCGTGCACCCCGAGGCCTACCCGCTGGTGGAACGCATTGCCAGCCGCAGCGGCCGTGAACTGGCAGGACTGATCGGCGACAGCGCGACTCTCAAGTCGCTCAAGGCGGCCGACTTCGCCGACGAACGCTTCGGCGTGCCCACCGTCAACGATATTCTCAAGGAGCTGGACAAGCCCGGTCGTGATCCGCGTCCCGAATTCCGTGCCGCCGAATTCCGCGAAGGCGTGGAGACGCTCAAGGATCTGGAGCCGGGCATGGTGCTGGAAGGCAGCGTGACCAACGTCACCCACTTCGGCGCCTTCGTCGATATCGGCGTCCACCAGGATGGCCTGGTGCACATCTCGGCGCTGTCCAACAGCTTCGTCGAAGATCCCCGCTCGGTCGTCAAGGCCGGCGATATCGTCAAGGTCAAGGTCATGAGCGTGGATCTGGAGCGTTCGCGTATCGGTCTGACCATGCGCCTCGATGATCAGCCGGGCGAGGTCGAGAGCGACGGGCCGCGCAAGGGTGGTGAGTCCCGCGGGCGTGGCAAGGCGCCTCGTAAGGGAGGGGGCAAGTCGAAGGGACAGGCGTCCCGGGACGAGGGACAGCTCGGTGCCCTGGGAGCGGCGTTGCTCAAGGCCAAGCGCAATGGCTAGGCACGATTCGAAAATCTTGCAGGCAAGGTCTGGCAAGCCCCGCGGCGAGCCGCAGGATACGGTGAGGCATACCGAGCCGTGCATGGCTCGATATTCCGCCGCCGGGCCGGCAGCCTTGAATCGCCGTGTTTCGGCGCCATAATCTGGAATTCTATGGGTGCCGCGGCGCCTGACCGATAACCGGGAAGCCGGCCGTTCGCCCGACCGGCCGCCACGACATGGGGTGTCATCTTGTCCGAATCGCTCTCCACCCTCATCGAACGACTCAGCGGGCCGGCCAGCCAGGGGCGCTTCGGCCGCCTGCGACGAGGCATCGAGAAAGAGGGATTACGCGTCGACGCCGAAGGGCGCATCGCCCAGACGCCGCATCCCGCCGATTTCGGCTCGAAGCTGACCCATCCGCATATCACCACGGATTATTCCGAGGCATTGCTCGAGTACATCACGCCGGTCTACAGCCGGCCCGAGGAGGCGCTGGCCTTTCTCGCCGACCTGCATCGGTTCAGTTATCGCCGCCTGAACGGCGAGCTGATCTGGCCGGCCAGCATGCCGGCCCGGCTCGACGGCAACGAGAGCATTCCCATTGCCGATTACGGCCGTTCCAACGTGGGCATGATGAAGCATGTCTACCGCAAGGGGCTGGACGTGCGTTACGGGCGCATCATGCAGGCCATTGCCGGCGTGCATTACAACGTCTCCCTGCCGGACGATTTCTGGGCGCTGCTCAAGACGCTGGACGGCGATGAGCAGACGTCCATGCAGGATTACCGCTCGTCGCGTTACTTCGACCTGATCCGCAACTTCCGTCGCCATAGCTGGCTGCTGCTCTATCTGTTCGGGGCCTCGCCCGCGGTGGATCGCAGCTTCCTGCCCGATGGTCGTGTGCCGGAAGGACTCAGGCCCCATGGCGAGCACACTCTGGTCTCGCCCTATGCGACCAGCCTGCGGATGTCCGATCTGGGCTACCAGAACAAGGTACAGGCGCAGCTCAAGATCTGTTTCAACTCGCTGTCCAACTACGTCAACACCCTGCGACATGCCATCTCGACCCCCTGGCCCGACTATGGCGCGCTGGGCGTGAAGGGCGACGGCGACGCTTGGCAACAGCTCAATGCCAATATCCTGCAGATCGAGAACGAATACTACAGCGACATCCGTCCCAAGCGAGTCGCGCGGCACGACGAGACGCCGAGCCAGGCGCTGGAAGCGCGGGGTGTCGAGTACATCGAGGTGCGCTGTCTCGATCTCGATCCCTTCGATCCCCTGGGCTTCGATGCCACCCGGAGCCGCTTCGTCGATACCTTCCTGATGTGGTGCCTGCTCTCGGAAAGCCCCTGGATCACCGACGAGGAATGCGAGCATCTCGACGACAATCGTCGACTGGTCGTGTCGCGCGGGCGCGATCCCGAACTGCGCCTGGATCACCATGGCCGCAAGCGTTCCATCGCCGACTGGGGGCACGAGATCTTCGTCGAGCTGCGCGAGGTCGCCATGCTGCTCGATCGGCTGGAGGAGGGGGCGCCGCATGCCGAGGCCCTGGCCGAGCTGACGCCCTGGCTCGATGACCCGACGCTAACGCCTTCCGGCCGCCTGCTGAAACGCCTGGAGCAGGATGGCGGGGAATTCGTCGATGTCATCATGGACTTGGCCCGGGAGCAGGCCGAGCAGCTTCGGGATGAACCCATCGGGCCGGCCCGTTCGGCGCTCTTCGATCAGTTGGTGGAAACCTCGCACCAGCAGCAGGGAGAAATAGAAGCGGCAGAAAGCGAGAGCTTCAGTGACTTCCTGGCCGACTACTTTGACCGTGCCCGGGAATCCCGGGCCTTGACGCCATTGAGAGCCGCGGGAGGCCAATCATGATAATGGAGCTCGAGGAATGGAGCGTGCGTCGCTGGAGCCTGGCGGGATTGGCGTTCTGCGTGCTGATGATGGCGGTGGCCCTGGGGCTGGAGCATGGCGCCGGCCTGGAGCCTTGTCCGCTGTGCATCTTTCAGCGGGTGGCCGTGATCGTCGCAGGCGTAGTGTTCGCGCTCGCCGCCTGGCATGACCCGAAGGGGCGTGCCGGCGCGGCGCTCTATGGGCTCCTGGGCGTGGTGGCAGTCGGCACCGGGATTGGCCTGGCCGGCCGCCACCTTTGGTTGCAGTCGTTGCCGGCGGATCAGGTGCCGAGCTGTGGCCCGGGGCTCGACTACATGATGGAAATCCTGCCATTGCGCGAAGTGCTGGCCACGGTGCTGACCGGCTCGGGCGAGTGCGCCGAGGTGAGCGCGAGCCTGCTGGGCCTGTCGTTGCCCGGCTGGACCTTGATCGGATTCGTGGTGCTGATGCTGGCGCCCCTGGGGCTGCTGGTGAAATCATTGCGTCGCGACCATGGCTATCGTTGGCAGGGGGTACCCGATCGGGATTGACAGTGCCACCGGCAGGGGTGAGTCTGTTGCTCAAGGTCGGCGGTCCACTCGAGGGAGACACCCATGCTGGAAGACTGCAAGAACGCGCAGGAACGCTGGGGTGGCGTTCATCAACTGATCGATCGCTGGCTCGCCGAGCGGCGGGCGTTGCTGACGAATTTCCGCGAGTTGCAGGAGGCTTGCGACGCCGATCTCGAAGCCTTGAACAAGGCGCGCATCGATGCCTTCAGCGAGCTGTTGATGGATTACATCAGTGCCGGCCACTTTGAAGTCTACCCCCAGCTGCGTGCCGAGGCCGAGGCGTTCGACGACAACGCCGCCCTGGCGCTGGCGGATAGCCTGCTGCAACGTCTCGACATGTCCACCGAGCTGGTGCTGGCCTTCGACGAGGATTATGGCAGCGCCACGCGTTGCGAGTACTACATGTCGCGCCTGCCCGCCTGGCTTGATCGCTTGCAGAAGGGGCTTACCGAGCGCTTCTCCCTGGAGGACCGACTGATCGGTCGTCTGCACGCTGCTCACGCCCCCGACGCCGCCAGCGCCGAACTTCATGCCGGCAGCTCGCCGAGGGCCTGAGGGCCCCGGTTTCGCCGGAAGAAGATCGCGGCTGGCGCCGCTGGAAGAAAGAAGGATGGCGCTTCGCGCCTGGAAGAGGAAAGAAAAACCTTGATGCCTCAAGCCTCGGGGCTAACCTTGGACTCTTCACTCTTCACTCTTCACTCTTCACTCTTCACTCTTCACTCTTCACTCTTCACTCTTACGACTTTTCCTCCCTTTTGGGCCGAGCACCAGCATGCAGGGCGTCAGCAACAGCGTCAGCCCCGTGGCGAAGGTCAGGCCACCGGCGATGGCGCTGGACAGCTGCCCCCACCATTGGGTCGAGGGGGCGCCCAGGCCAAGCCTGGGCGCGAAGAGGTCGACGTTGATCTCGAGCACCATTGGCATCAGCCCGAGTACCGTGGTCACGGCAGTGAGCAGCACCGGTCGCAGGCGCAATCCCCCCGCCTGGAGCGCGGCTTCGCTCGGCGAGAGCCCTTCATCGCGCAATTGATTGAAGGTATCGATCAACACGATGTTGTTGTTCACCACGATGCCGGCCAGGGCGATGATGCCCATGCCAACCATGACGATACCGAAGGGTTGGCCGTTGACCAGCAGGCCGAGCAGCACACCGGCAGTGGAGAAGACGATGGCCGACAGCACCAGTAGCGTCTGGTAGAGACTGTTGAACTGAGTGACCAGAATCAGCGCCATCAGGCAGATCGCCACCAGAAAGGCGGTGACCAGGAAGTTCATGGCTTCCTGCTGGTCTTCCTGTTCACCGGCGACCTGGACGCTGACTCCATCGGGCAACGACGCCATGGCATCGGACAGCGCGCGCAGGCGCTCGTCGGGACGTTCGCCGGCCGTGACATCGGCTTCCAGCGTGATGGCGCGACGGCCATCGATACGGTGCAGAGTGCTGACCTTGGGGGCCGGTTCGATGCTGACGAAGTTCGAGATCGGCACCTGACCGCGAGAGGTGTTCAGCGTCAAGCGATCGAGCTGATCCAGGGAGCGAGACCCCTCCGGCAGGCGTACGCGGATATCGACCTCATCGTCGACGCCGGCGGGGCGGTAGCTGGCCACCTGCAGGCCGGTGGTGAGCAGTTGCACGGCGCTGCCGACGGTGGCCACATCGGTGCCGAAGCGTGCGGCGGCCTCGCGATCCACCTTGATGCGCCACTCCACGCCGGGCAGGCTGCGATTGTCCTCGATGTCGCGGAAGCCGCCCAGCTCTTGCATGGCCTGGCGCAGCGATGCCACGGCCGCCTCGGCCTGCTCGCTCGTGGTGGCGCTGATCTCCAGCACGATGGGCTTGCCGGCGGCCGGCCCTTGTTCCTGCTCGCGAAACTCCAGCTTGACGCCGGGAATGTCATCGGTGCGCTTGGCCATGTCGGCGAGAATCTCGCTGGCCGGCCGCCGCTCGTGCCAGTCGATCAACTGGAACTGCAGAACCCCGATGACGTCAGCGCCGAGCTGCTGGTCGGAAGTGGCGAAGGAGCGTGCATAGAGCGCCTGGATCTCGCTCATGTCGGTGAGGCGTGCTTCGACCCGCTGGACGATGGCGTCGTTCTCTTTTGCGGAGAAGTCACCTCGCGAGTGCACGAGAATCTGGGCGCTGTCGGGCTCCACGCTGGGAAAGAATTCCACACCATGGTTGAAGCGGGCATAGGCGGTATAGGCCAGCGCCATCAGCAGCAAGGCAACCAGCAGGGTAAGCCCTGGCCGGGTCAGCAAGCGGGCCAGCAGGGCGCGATACAGGCGGCCACCCGGGGTGATCAGCTCGGTGTCGCTCAATGCCCGGCCGCTGCGGGCGCCGAACACGCCGCCCAGGGTGGGCAGGAAGATCAGGGCCATGGCCAGGGAAGCCAGCAGGCAGAGGATGACCGTGGCCGGCAGGTACTTCATGAACTCGCCCACCACGCCGGGCCAGAACAGCAAGGGAACGAAAACGGCCAGAGTGGTGGCCGTGGAGGCGATGACAGGCCAGCTCATGCGGCTGGCGGCATTGATCCAGGCATCGTGTGGCGCCTGGCCCTGACGCAGGTGGCGGTCGGCCAGTTCGCTGACGACGATGGCGCCGTCGACCAGCATGCCAGCGACCAGGATCAGGGCGAACAGCACGACCATGTTGAGGGTGAAGCCGATGGCCCAGATCAGCAGGATGCCGGTGAGAAAGGCGCCGGGGATGGTCAGGCCCACCATCAGAGCAGGGCGCAGCCCCATGGCGGCGAGGATCACGATCAGTACCAGTACCACGGCAGTGAGGACATTGTTGAGCAGTTCCGAGAGCATCGAGTCGACCATCTCGGACTGGTCCATGATGGTGGTCACCTCGAGGGCATCGGGCAGCAGGCCATCGGCCTCGTCGAGCAGGTCGTTCACCGATTCGATGGTGGCGATGATGTTGGCGCCGGCACGCTTGGCGATTTCCAGCACCAGGGCCGGCTGCCCGTCGATGCGGGCGAAGCCCTGGGGATCCTTGAAAGTGGGATGGATCCAGCCGACATCCCCGAAGGTGACCACCCGGTCGCCATCGACCTTGACCGGCATCTTCATCACGTCCTCGAGCTGCTCGATCACCCCGGGGACCTTGAGCGCCAGGCGGCCGGCTCCGGTATCCAGGCTGCCCGCCGCCACGAGTCGGTTGTTGCGGCTCACTCGATTGAACAGGGTCTCGAAGTCGACGCCATAGCTGTCCAGCACCAGGGGATCGACGACGATTTCCAGCAGGTTCTCCCGGTCGCCGCCGATATCGACCTCGAGCACTTCGGGGATGCCCTCGATCTCTTCCTTGAGACGGCGGGCCACGCTGACGCGTCGGCTTTCCTCGATCGGCCCCGACAGGCCGATGGAGAGTACCGGAAACAGCCCGACGTTGACCTCCACGACCCGGGGTTCCTCGGCCTCGTCGGGCAGATCGGCCTTGGCGATGTCGACCTGCTCTCGGACATCGGTCAGAGCCTGGTCGGGATCGAAGCCGGGATCGAATTCCAGGTTCAGGGAGGCGTGGCCTTCGCCGGCCTGGGCGGTCAGCTTGCGTAGCCCCTCGATGCTGCGCAGTTCCTGCTCCATGGGCCGGACCAGCAGGCGTTCGGCGTCTTCCGGACTGACGCCCTCCAGCGTCATCGACACGTAGATGACGGGAATGGGGATATCCGGATTGGCTTCCTTGGGGACTGCCTGCCAGGCACCAAGCCCCGCCAGTAACAGCGCGATCAGCAACAGCAGGGTGGTGCGCGAGCGGTCCAGCGCCGCCGAGATCAGCGTGCGCATGATCAGGGGTACTCCGCGTCGGCTGGCGTGGTGGTGTCGTCGACCGGTACCGGCGTGACGGCATCGCCGGGATCGACGAAGCCACCTCCCAGGGTAATCAGGCGAACCTTCTCGGGGAGCCCCGTGACCCGGGCCTGTTCGTCGTCACTGCTGATCAGTTCGACGGTGTCGCGGACCACCCGGTCCTGGTCGTTCAGGTGCTTGACGGCCAACCGGCCTTGTTCGTCGAGTACCAGCAGTGCCGGCGAGAGGCGGTGTACGCGGCGTGACGGCAGTGTCAATTCGAGCGTGGCGCTGGCGCCAGCCAAGCGGCGGTGCTCGGGGTTGGCCAGGTCGACCTCGATGGCGAAGCTGCGCGTGGCGTCGTCGGCTTGGCTGGCGATATAGGTGAGCTCGCCTTCGAGGGTGGAGCCATCGAGCAGGCGTACCCGAGCAGCAAGGCCTGGCGTCAACGAGAGCGCCTTGCGTTGAGGCACCCAGGCCTTGGCGGTGAGCCGTGAATCATCAACCAGGCGTCCCCAGCTTTCACCCGCCTGGAGCAGTTCGCCCGGGTCGACATCGATCCTGTCCAGCACGCCGGAGAACGGCGCCTCGGTCCGGGTATCCTCCCGTTGTTGGCGCAGATCGGCCAGTTCGGCGGCGGCGGCACTCACCGCGCTCTGGCGGCGAAGGAAATCGGGGGTAGAGATGAGCTCGCGATCGCGTAACCCGCGAGCGCCCGATAACTCGGCACGGGCCAGGGCCAGCTCCGCTTCGGCCTGTTCCAGGCGCTCGGGCAGGGCGTCTTGCTCGAGACGCAGCAGTTCGTCGCCACGCTCGACGCGCGCTCCCTGCGAAACCGGGAGGGCTTCCACGCGACCGGATCGGCGAGCGCGCAGCTCCAGCTCCCGGTATGCCTCGAGATGCCCTTGTACCGTCAGTGTCGGCGCATAGGGTTCGGCCAGACGCGTTTCGATCTCGACCCGGGGCGGGGGCGGCGTTTCGGACTCCGCCGTTGGTGGCGGGTCGTCGCGAAAGCTCGACAGGTCGCCGAAGGCGAGCCACAGCAGCAAGGCGAGGCCAAGCACGATGGCCAACAGAACGGAAGAAGCGGGGCGTCGGCGCGGCATTCGAACCTTCCCTGGTGAGTCACGCAACATCGGTGCGCAGAAAGCGAAATCATCTCAGCATAGTGGCGCCGAGTAAAAGCGTGATGTCGCGAAACGGGCTAGTCTCAGGTCGAATTGAGTTTTGTGCACTGCAGGCATACCATTTCCTCGGTTCGAATCCCGGCCGAGGCGGGTCCCTGGCCCGCCTGGCTCATCCGCACGGCGACAACCGAAGGAGCCACGATGAAAGACCCCGTCCGTATAGCCATTACCGGTGCCGCAGGTCAGATCAGCTATTCCCTGGCGTTTCGCATCGCGTCCGGCGACATGCTGGGCAAGGACCAACCGGTCATCCTGCAGCTGCTCGAGATTCCGCCGGCCATGGACGCCCTCAACGGCGTGGTGATGGAGCTCAACGACTGCGCCTTCCCGCTGGTGCAGGACATCATCGCCTCCGACGATCCCAATGTCGCCTTCAAGGATGCCGATTTTGCCCTGCTGGTCGGCGCGCGTCCGCGTGGGCCGGGCATGGAGCGCAAGGATCTGCTCGAGGCCAATGCGGCCATCTTCTCCGTGCAGGGCAAGGCGCTGAACGACAACGCCAGCCGTGACGTGCGCGTGCTGGTGGTGGGCAACCCGGCCAATACCAACGCCCTGATTGCTTCCTGCAACGCCCCGGACCTGGATGCCGGCCAGTTCACGGCGATGATGCGCCTCGATCACAATCGCGCCAAGACCCAACTGGCGCAGAAGGTGGGCAAGCACGTCAACGACGTCGAGTCCATGATCGTCTGGGGCAACCACAGTGCCACCCAGTATCCGGACCTGGCCCACTGCAAGGTGGATGGCAAGCCGGCGCTCGATCTGGTCGATCAGGACTGGTACGAGAACGACTTCATTCCGACCGTGCAGCAGCGTGGAGCCGCCATCATCAAGGCGCGTGGCGCGTCTTCCGCCGCTTCAGCGGCCTCCGCGGCGATCGACCACATGCGCGACTGGGCGCTGGGCAGCGACGGCATCGTCAGCATGGGAATTCCCGCCGATGGCAGCTATGGCATCGAGCCGGGCATCATGTATTCCTACCCGGTGGTCTGCAAGGACGGCAAGTACGAGATCGTCCAGGACCTGGAGGTCGGCGACTTCAGCCGCGAGCGCATGAACGCCACCGAGCAGGAACTGCGTGAAGAACGGGCCGCCGTCGAGCATCTGCTTGGGTAAGCCTGAAGCTTGAAGGGCGGCGCTGCGCGCCTGGAAGGAAAAACAGAAAACCCCGCTCGAGGTGACTCCTGGCGGGGTTTTCTTATGGCTTTGAGCTTCCAGCTTCGAGCTCCGAACCGGCGAAGCCGGTTCAGTCGCGCAGGCTGATGATTCGCCAGCCGCGTGCTTCGGCAGTGTCGCGCAGGGTTGCGTCCGGGTCCACGGCCACGGGGTGATCGACCTTCTCCAGCAGCGGCAAGTCGTTGTGGGAGTCGCTGTAGAACCAGGCGTCGTCCAGGGTTTCCTCGCGATCGGCCAGCCAGGCCATGAGGCGCTCGACCTTGCCCTCCCGGTAGCTCGGAGTGCCGCTGACCCGGCCGGTGTAGCGGCCATCGATCATTTCGGGCTCCACGGCGATCAAGTCGTCGATCCCGAGTCGCTTGGCAATGGGGCCGGTGATGAAACGATTGGTGGCGGTAATGATCAACAGGGTATCGCCGCGCGCTCGGTGATGGGCCACCAGCTCCTCGCCCCGCGGCAGGATGCTGGGCTCGATCTTGCTGGCCATGAACTGCTGGTGCCAGGCCGCCAGTTGTTCGGGGGTGTTGTCCGCGAGCGGTTTCAAGGCCACTTCCAGAAAAGCGTGCATGTCGAGGGTGCCGGCTTCATAGTCCGCCATGAAACGGTCATTGGCCTGTTTGTAGGCGACGGGGTCCACGGCACCCTGTTCGAGCAGGAACTCGCCCCAGGCATGGTCGCTGTCGATCGAGAGCAGGGTGTGGTCCAGGTCGAAGATGGCGAGGCTCACGGCATTCCTCTTGGCGGTTGGGAGGGAGGCAAAGCCGCGATTATGTCAGACGTCAGAAGGGGATTCGAGCGTGGCGAATCCCCTTATTGAACCCTTTCACGCGCTTGTGGAAGAATGGCTTCAATACTGGATTCATAAGGTGAAGCCCGTGATCGACGCAGACGGCTTTCGCCCTAACGTTGGCATCATCATCACCAACGATCGAGGGCAGCTGCTATGGGCGCGTCGGGTTGGGCAGAATGCGTGGCAGTTTCCCCAGGGAGGCATCAAGTCGAACGAGACACCGCAACAGGCACTGTTTCGTGAGTTGCACGAGGAAATCGGCCTTACCGCCGACGACGTCGAAGTGCTTGGCTGCACCAGGGGCTGGCTGCGCTATCGCCTGCCACGACGCATGGTCCGCACACACTGCCGACCGGTGTGCATCGGACAGAAACAGAAGTGGTTCCTGCTGCGGATCCGCTGTCGGGATAACCGGATCTGCATGGACGGCGGTCCGGCCAAGCCAGAGTTTGATGGCTGGCGATGGGTCAGCTACTGGTATCCCCTGGGACAGGTCGTGCCCTTCAAGCGGGAGGTCTATCGCCGTGCATTGCGCGAGCTGTCGCCCAGAGCACAGCGCCTGGCTCTCGAACGGAGCTGACGACCCGAGACGAGCCGGGAGTTACCCCGGCGCCATACTCCGCGAGGCGAGAGACAACAAAAATGGATAGCAGGACGCCGATGCTCGAGGTGTTGCGGCGCATCATCCTCGAGGTCAACGGGGCTCGCAACCTGGATGCCGCCTTGTCGACCATGGTGCGCCGCATTCGGAAGGCCATGCGTACCGACGTGTGCTCCTTCTATCTCTTCGATGCCGACCTTGACCGGTTGGTGTTGATGGAGACCATTGGCCTGCGCACCCAGGCGGTGGGGCAGGTGACCTTGCCGGTCGGGGAAGGGTTGGTGGGCCTCGTGGCGAAGCGCGAGGAACCGCTGAATCTCGAGGATGCCCAGGCTCACCCGCATTTCCGCTATTTCGAGGCCACCGGCGAGGAGCGGTACTCCAGCTTTCTCGGCGTTCCCATCATCCATCAGCGTCGCATGCTGGGCGTGCTGGTCGTGCAGCAGTCCGAAAAACGCCGGTACGATGAAGCCGACGAAGCCTTCCTGGTCACCATGGCCGCGCAGTTGGCCGGTGTGCTGGCTCACGCCCTGGCCACCGGGAGCCTGAGCCGGCCGACCCTGCCGGGCGGGCAGGCGACCTTTACCGGTGTGGCGGCCTCGCCGGGCATGGCCATCGGTGAGGCCGTGGTGATTGCGCCGCCGGCGGATCTCGATAGCGTGCCGGATTTGATTCCCACCGATGAAGAGTACGAGATCGAACGTCTGCGCGAGGCCATCGGCAAGGTGCGCGACGAGATTCGTTCGGCGGGCGAGCGTCTGGCCAACCGCATTTCCTCCCAGGAACTGGCCTTGTTCGATGTCTACCAGCAGATGCTGGGCGAGGCGGCACTGTCCCAGGAGGTGGTCAAGCGCATCCGGGAGGGGCAGTGGGCGCCGGGAGCGCTGGCCGATGTGGTGCGGCGTCATGTCCAGTATCTGGAACGCGTGGATGACGACTACTTGCGCGAGCGGGCCGCCGACGTTCGCGATCTGGGGCGTCGCGTGCTGGCGCACTTGCAGGAAGGCACCAGTGCGACGCCGGACAGCTATCCGGAGAATACCATCCTGGTGGGCGACGAGATCAGCGTGTCCGTGCTGGGCGAAGTGCCGCGGGAGCGTCTGGGCGGCCTGGTGTCGGTGCGCGGCTCGAGTACGTCTCACGTGGCCATCGTGGCTCGTGCCATGGGTATTCCCACGGTGCTGGGCATGGTCGACTTGCCGTTGCCGCGCCTCAACGGTGCCCGGGTGGTGCTGGACGGGCACCGTGGTCGGCTGTTCGTGCGCCCCGGCGACGAGCTGGAGCGGCGTTACCAGAGCATGATCGATGAGGAGCGGGCGCTGACCGAGGTGCTCGAGCACGAGCAGGATCAGCCGAGCCGCACCCCGGACGGCCATGATATGCCGTTGATGGTCAATACCGGCCTGGCGGTGGATGCGATGGCCTCGCTGAAGGCACGTATCGGTGGTGTGGGGCTGTACCGCACTGAAGTGCCCTTCATGATCACCGAGCGTTTCCCGGGGGAGCAGGAGCAGACCCGGCTTTACCGCGAACAGCTCGAGGGGTTCGCGCCCTTGCCGGTGGTGATGCGGACGCTGGACATCGGCGGCGACAAGGACCTGCCCTACTTTCCCATCGACGAGGCCAATCCCTTCCTGGGGTGGCGTGGCATTCGGGTGACTCTGGATCATCCGGAAGTCCTGATGGTGCAATTGCGTGCCATGCTGCGTGCCTCCCAGGGGCTCGACAATCTCCAGATACTCTTGCCGATGGTGACCAACGTCGGTGAGGTCGACGACGCCTTGCGTCTTCTGGAGCGCGCCATCAGCGAGCTCGGTGAGGAAGGCGTGACGGTGGCCAGGCCCCGAGTGGGTGTGATGATCGAGGTGCCGGCCACGCTCTACCAGCTCGGTGCCCTGGCAAAACGCGTCGATTTCTTCTCGGTGGGCAGCAACGACCTGACTCAGTATCTGTTGGCGGTCGATCGCAACAACCCCCGAGTCGCGGAGCTCTATGACGCTTGCCATCCGGCGGTGCTGTCCGCGCTGGCGCAGCTGGCGGCAGAGGCCCGGGCGCTCGAGGTGCCGGCGTCGGTGTGCGGCGAACTGGCCGGTGATCCGGCGGGTGCCTTGCTGTTGATGGGCATGGGCTTCGAGGCGCTGTCCATGAACGCGCCGAGCCTGCCCAAGGTCAGGGCGGCCGTCCGGCGGGTTTCCCTGGCGGCCGCGAAGCAACTGGTCGAGGACACCTTGCGGCTCGACTCTCCTCTGGAGGTGCGTCGGCATCTGGATCGGTGCATGGGGGAATGGCAACTGAGCCACCTGCTGCCGCCGAAGGATTGAGAGCGGCCAACGGCCGGTGGCAGGAAGCGTTCAGGGGCCGCGAGAGAGTCGTTGCTCGCCCAGCATCACGCCCAGGGGGCCGAAGCGCCGCTCGCCGATCGCGAAACGGCCATCTGCATGCCATTCGAGCCAGGAGGTGGCCCTTGTGCCATAGTCCTGGCCGATGATGAAGGGCGCCGATAACCGTCGTTCCAGCTCGAGCCCCACACCGGTATCGGGCAGTTGGTCGTCGCGCGCCTGACGCGTGTCGGCGAAGGCCGCCAGGGCATCCTGGGGCCATCGGCCATGCAGACTGGCGGCGAGACCCTGGCGCGCACCGACGAGTTTGGGCCAGGGGGTATCCAGCGTGGCGTTGGACAACCCATGGAGTCCCGGCGGGACGTCAGCGAGGGTGAGAGCGTCCAGACCACGGTGCAGATGCCAGAGGTTCTGCCCATCGCCTGCCAGCAGGTTGAAGCCGGCATAGCGCAAGGCGTCGCCCTCGGCCAGGCTGGCCAGCCAGGTCGGCAGATCGTCGCATTCCAGGGCAGCGCGCACCAGGCCGCCTCGGCTGGGGGCGTCCTCGGCTATCTCGAGTCGGGGGTCGCGGACGTTGGTCACGGCGGCAAAGCGGCCTTTCTCGTGCATGGCCAGCCAGCCGCCTCCGGCGACCAGGTCTCGCCCGCCGAGGATCGCGGGGGCATCTGCCCAGATGCCGAGTGCCGCTGTCGGACGGGCATGGAATTCGTCGCGGTTGGCTATCAAGCGTAGCGGTACCGCGTCCGAGGGGCGGAAGTCGAAGGCGATGAGACACATGGCCGTGAGCGTAACCCTCTTGCGTCGTGCTGGGAAGCGAGGCCATGACAGGGGCGTCTTCCCGGCGTACACTCCTTCAACATCATCGACCCGTTACAGGGATGATCATGCGAGTCGAGACACGCAAGGAACGCTTCTGGTCACGGCTGGTTACCCCCATTCTCTGGCCGGTACTGCTCGCTCAGTTGCTGCTCGTGGCGCTGGGGCTGGCGGCAGGTCTGATCTATTGGTGGCTGATGCCGGCCGAAGCGTCCTGGAGCATTACGTTCTGGTTGCTGCTGGCGTTGCTGTTGGGTGGTGGCCTGAACGTTGCCGTCTTCCTGACGCTGCTCAAACAGCGCCTGCGTCGCTGCGAGCACGATACCGAGACGCGGCTTGCCCACTTGGCCGACTGCCTGACCCGCCATGCCGATGCCACGGTCGTCCCGCGCGACATGTCGCGCTCACCGATGGCGCGATTCGACGACATGGTGGCGGCCGTCGAGACACTGATCGAACAGTGGCAGGGGGAGATGACGCGCACACGCCAGTCGGAACGCCATCTCGCCGAAGAGTTGCAGGCGCAGCGTGGCAGGGTGGAACGCCTCGAAGCCGAGCGAGAGCGCGCCAGGGAAGCGTCACGCCTCAAGTCCGACTACCTCGCCCATCTGCAGCAGACACTGATGCCCTCGTTGACGGCGCTCGAGGAGTCGCTTGCGGACGCGCGCCAACGCCCGGAAGCCGTCGACGCCTTGCGTGAGCAACTGGTCGATGCCCTGGCGTTGCTGGAGACGCTGGACGAGTCGCCTTCTCTGGAGGAAGGGCCGAGCGCCAGGGTGCTGATTGTCGATGACGGGCCGGTCAACCTGATGCTGGCGCAACAGGTGCTGGAGCGTCAGGGGCTTCAGGTCGTCACCGCGGCCAGTGGCTCGGAGGCGCTGCAGCGGCTGGGGGAAATGCCGGTCGATCTGATCTTCATGGATATCTTCATGGCCGATATGGATGGCGTCGAGACCTGTCGTCTCTGGCGCGAACGCGAGGCCTCGATGCCGGAACGTACGCGCAGCGTGGTCGTGGCGCTGACCGCCAATGTCAGTGAGGCTGATCGTCAGCGCTTTGCGCAGGTCGGCATGGACGATTACCTGGCCAAGCCTTACCGGCCGCAGGACCTGCTGGAAACCGTACGCCATTGGCTGCCGGGTGCCCTGAAGGAAGGCGGGGAACGGTCGTGAGTGGCCTGACCTTATGGCTGGGGTATCTGGCCCTCGGGGGGATCGCCGGTACTCTGGCCGGGCTGTTCGGCATCGGTGGCGGCTTGATCATCGTGCCGGCCCTGGTGTTCGCTTTCGATCTTCAGGGCGTGGTGCCCGAGGTCAGCATGCATCTCGCCGTGGGGACCTCCCTGGCAACCATCGTGGTGACCGGAGCCTCCTCGGCCTGGGGACACTATCGGCGGGGGAGCGTGCATCGCACATGGTTCCTGGCCCTGCTGCCCGGCCTGATGTTGGGAGCCATCGCCGGGGTGTTCGTGGCCGGCAATCTGTCGGGCGGTCGGCTGGGGACCTTGTTCGGTATTTTCATGCTGCTGGTGGCGGCCAGAATGCTGCTGGGAGTACGCCCCAGGCCCGGAAGGCTGACGCCGGGGCGTGGCGTCATGATGCTGGCCGGTGTCGTGATCGGCGCAGTGTCGGCGCTTTTCGGCATTGGCGGGGGAACCTTGAGCGTGCCCTGGCTGTCTCGGAGCGGGGCGACGATGACCCAGGCAGTGGGGACCTCCTCTGTCTGTGGCTTGCCGATCGCACTGTTCGGTGCGGCCACCTTCATCATCGTGGGGTGGCAGGCCCCTGGGCTGCCGCCGGGTGCGCTTGGCTATGTCATGTGGCCTGCCTTTCTTGGCATCGTGCTGGCCAGTGTGCCCTGCGCGCGGCTCGGCGTCTGGTTGGCGCACCGCCTGCCGGGCCGCCTGTTGCGACTGGCCTTCGCCGCTTTGTTGGCGGGGGTCGGGTTGAAGTTTCTTTTATAGTTATAAGTCATAAGCCGTAAGTTTTAAGAAAACCCCTTCCGTTGGCCTGCTTGGTGGCAGCATCCCGGCTTACGGCTTACGGCTTACGGCTTACGGCTTACGTCTTTCTATTGTTTCCGAGGATGCCATGCTGACTTATCCCTCCATCGACCCCGTTGCTGTTTCGTTGGGGCCTTTCCAGGTGCATTGGTATGGCCTGATGTACGTGATCGGTTTCATCGCGGCCTGGTGGCTAGGACGACAGCGCGCCGAGCGCATCGGCCTGACACGTGACGATGTCGGCGATCTGCTGTTCTATGGCGCCCTTGGCGTGGTGCTGGGCGGTCGTCTGGGCTATGCGCTCTTCTACGGCATGGAGCAGTGGCTGGCCGATCCGCTCTGGATCCTGCGCATCTGGGATGGGGGCATGAGCTTCCATGGCGGGCTGGTCGGCGTCTTGCTGGCGGCCTGGTTCTTTGCGCGCCGCAAGGGGCTTGCCTTCTTCACCCTAACCGATTTCGTCGCTCCTCTGGTTCCCATCGGCCTGGGCGCGGGACGTATCGGTAACTTCATCAATCACGAACTGCCCGGTCGCGTGACGGATCTGCCCTGGGGCATGCCATTTCCGGGCATGGGGCCCGAGCCGCGACATCCCTCATCGCTCTACGAGGCGCTGCTGGAGGGCGTGGTGCTGTTCGTGGTGCTGTGGTGGGTATCGGCTCACCCGCGTCGTCGGGGGCTGGTATCCGGTCTCTTCCTGGTGCTCTACGGGATCTTTCGCTTCTCGGTGGAGTTCGTGCGACGGCCGGACCCGCAGCTGGGCTTCATCGCCTTCGATTGGTTGACCATGGGCATGTTGCTGTCGTTGCCGATGATCATCGTCGGGGCGTTGCTGATGGGATGGTCGCGCCGCCAGCCGACGCCCTGAAACGGGCTTTGTCCGGAGCCTGACGTCGTAAGCTGGAAGCTTGAAGAAAAGCCTCGACCCAAAGACTGTGGGGTTCATGCTGCTTCCAGCTTCCAGCCTGGACTGTGTAGAATGGGGGCCCATTTCCCAGCTTCGATGATGCCGTGACAGCCGACACTCTCCCTCCTCTGGAACAACCGTATCTCGACCTGATGCGCGCCGTGCTCGAGCATGGTGTCGAGCGCGACGACCGTACCGGCGTCGGTACCCGTTCGCTGTTTGGCCACCAGATGCGCTTCGACCTGTCGCGCGGCTTCCCGCTGATCACCACCAAGAAACTGCACCTGCGCTCGATCATCCATGAGCTGCTGTGGTTCCTGGCCGGTGACACCAATATTGCCTACCTCAAGGAAAACGGGGTGCGGATCTGGGACGAGTGGGCCGACGAGAACGGCGACCTGGGGCCCGTTTACGGCTATCAGTGGCGTAGCTGGCCCGATCCACGCGGTGGCCATGTGGACCAGATCACCGGTCTGCTCGAGCAACTGCGGCGCAACCCGCAGTCGCGCCGGCTGATCGTGTCGGCCTGGAATCCGGCCCTGGTCGATGAGATGGCACTGCCTCCCTGTCATTGCCTGTTCCAGTTCTACGTGGCCGAAGGGCGTCTGTCCTGCCAGCTCTATCAGCGCAGTGCCGACATTTTCCTCGGTGTGCCCTTCAACATCGCCAGCTATGCGCTGCTGACACGGATGATCGCCCAGGTGGCCGGCCTGGAGCCGGGGGATTTTGTACACACCCTCGGCGATGCCCACCTGTATCTCAACCATCTCGAGCAGGCCGAGCGCCAGCTTTCGCGAGAGCCGGGACCTGCGCCTCGGCTGTGGCTCGAGCCGAGCATCGACGACCTCTTCGCCTTCCGCTTCGAGCATATCGCCATCGAAGGGTATGATCCGCATCCCCACATCAAGGCGGAGGTGGCGGTATGATCGATTCCACCCTGGTGCCGGTGGCGATGATCGCCGCCATGTCGAGCAACCGAGTGATCGGTGTGGACAACCAGCTGCCCTGGTATCTGCCCGAGGATCTCAAGTTCTTCAAGCACATGACCCAGGCCAAGCCGCTGGTGATGGGGCGCAAGACCTTCGAGTCGATCGGCCGGCCGCTGCCCGGGCGGCTCAATATCGTGGTCACGCGGGATACCAGCTTTCAGCACGAAGGCGTGAGGGTCTGCCATGACCTGGCCTCGGCCCTGAGGCTGGCCGATCAGCAGGCAACCATCGATGGTGTCGACGAGATCATGGTGATGGGCGGCGCCCAGATCTATGCGCAGGCAATGGTGCATGCCAGTCGTCTTTATCTGACGGAAGTCGCCGTCGAGCTGGACGGTGACGCGCATTTCCCGGCGCTCGACATGAGCGAATGGGAAGAATGGCAGCGCCTTCCCGGCTCCCCCGGAGAGGGGCAGCCGGCCTATGATTTCGTGTCGTATCGGCGCCGGGGTTTGCCAGAGGCCGACGACTGACACAGACTGTCAGGATGACGCCGGCGCGCGCTAGCCGTCGCCCGGCGTGTTCGGGAAGGCGCACTTGGAGGATCAGGACTTGATCGAGGAACGCTCAACGCGCCTGATGGTGGCGCTGGAGGGGCGCGCCGAGGCCCTGCTGGAAGCGTTGCGGGATGCGCGCCTCCAGCGGGAGGCGATGTCCTCAAGGCTCGACGAGCTGGAACGCCAGCGGCAGTCGCTGGAGGCACGCAATGCCGAGCTGACGGCCGAGGCCAGGGAAAAGGATGCCGAGCGCGAAGCGCTGGAGGAGCGTGCAGCAGAGCTGGAACGACGCCTGGCCGACGTCGAAGCATCCTGCCTGGAACTGCTGGAGGAAAACCGGGAACTCGACGAGCAGAACCGGGAGCTCGAGGCACATAACCGCCATCTGCGCGAGGATCGCGAGGTGCCGGCGGAACAGGGTACGGCCTCGTTCTTCCAGCGTCGGGGGCGGCCTGCCCAGGGGCTTTCGGCCTTGATCGGGCACCGCCATCGGGATCATGAGAGGCCGCCGGCCGAGGCGGTATCGAATGACGCCGAGGCCTCCGAGCCCGACACGACTCCGGAACCCGAGGCCACGGACACTCCGGGGCAGCAGGATGCATTGCCGAGCATCGAGGAGGCGCCATCCCCTCAGGCACTGCTCGAGCAATGGTATCAACGCTACCCGGATGCTTTCTTTAAGGGGCATACGCGGCCGCTGCAGGTGGGAATCCACGAGGCGCTCGCCGCTCGCGAACCCTGGCCCGAAAAGCTGGTGCGACGCGCGCTCGCTTGTTACGTGAACCTGCCACGCTATCTCAAGTCGGTGCGCGAGGGAGCCGAGCGCATCGATCTCACCGGTGCTCCCGCCGGGGGCGTTGATGCGGGAGCCGCCGAGCACGCGCGCAAGAAGCTCGACCGGTTGCAGTCCGGCCGACGCAAGAGTGCAAAATCCGCTCAGCGTGCGTCGCGCTCGAAGGGGCGGCGCGAGAAGACCCAGGCGAATGCCGCCGGGGCCGGGAAAGGGAAGGAGGCGCAAACGTCATCGCCTTCGTCGACGAGCGTCGGCAGACAAGATGACGAACCCGACGATCATCGCCTGCAGCGCAAGCTGGGCGAGCTGGTGGCGCGACATAATCCTCGTTGAGAGCGAACAGGCGGCCCGCTTTGCCTTTCGGCTGACTTGAAAGCGTCATATCAGCAGTGCATGATGATCCGGCATCGCGCCGGCCCGCCGAGACGGCGCCCGGTCGTCATCGCAGGGCAATGGGCGGCGATCGGGGTGCGCAGTGAAGGAAAACAGTGTTTTTTTCTTGTTGCGCTCTCGCCAATCCCGGTATAGAGTTGCTCCTGCGAGCATTGGATTATATAACAAGGCTTGGCCGTGGTCTGGCTCGCACTACCACCTCCCGGGAGGGACGCGGGTAGCGACGGGAACCGGCACCTGACAGGCAAGCCGGCTGCTAGAGCAGCAACGATCGAAACAGCAAGCTAGTCATAAGGATGATTGCAATGAAAAAGACACTGTTAGCGACTGCCATCGCCGGTGCCATGGTCGCCTCCGGCGCCCAGGCCGCCACTGTCTACAACCAGGACGGCACCAAGCTCGACATCTACGGTAACGTCCAGATCGGTTTCCGTAACATCGAGAACGATGTTTCAGAGGATGGCGAGCCGGCGAACATCCAGACCGAAAACGACGTTTTCGATAACGGCTCTACCATCGGCTTCGCCGCCGAGCACGTCATCTACGACGGCCTGACCGGCTACATGAAGATCGAATTCGACGACTTCAAAGCCGACGAAATGAAGACTGCCGGTCGTGATGCCGGTGACACTGCCTATGTCGGCCTGAAGGGCAACTTCGGTGACCTCAAGCTGGGTTCCTATGACACCCTGATGGACGACTGGATCCAGGATCCTGTCACCAACAACGAATACTTCGACCTCAGCGACACCAGCGGCAGCGGTGCCTATGAGACAGCTGTCGATGGCATGGTCGAAACTGACCAGCTGACCTACGTCTCCCCGTCCTTCAGCGGCCTCCAGCTGGCTGTCGGTACCCAGTACAAGGGCGACATGGAAAGCGAGAACGTCGACAACGGCGGTAACGCTTCCGTCTTCGGTGGTGCCAAGTACACCGTCGGCAACTTCTCCGTGGCCGCCATGTACGACAACCTCGATAACTACGAGGTGACTGAAGCTGGCATGGCCAACAACCAGGAGTTCGGTGACCGCTATGGTGTGACGGGTCAGTACCAGTGGAACACCCTGCGCGTCGCGCTCAAGTACGAGCGTTTCGAGTCTGATATCGACAATGTCGACTCCACCAACTTCTACGGCCTGGGCGCTCGCTACGGCTATGGCAACGGCGACATCTACGGCGCCTACCAGTACGTCGATGTGGGTGGCGATACCTTCGGTAATGTCGTCGACGACAGCCTGAGCGGCGATTCCCCGAGCGAAACCGCATCTGATCGTGGCGACGACACCTACAACGAATTCATCGTTGGCGGTACCTACAACATCTCCGACGCCATGTACACCTGGCTCGAAGCTGCCTTCTACGATCGCGAAGACGACGAAGGCGACGGTGTTGCCGCCGGTGTGACCTACATGTTCTAAACCCCGGTTGCAGGGTAACCTGCCCGAAGGGTTGCAAAACGAAAGCCGATCCCCCGGGGTCGGCTTTTTTCATTGGCGAGAATGACGCAAGCGAGGTTCCATGAAACAGCCGATCGTAACCGCGGGTTTGCTGGCCCTGGGCTTGAGCCTTGTAGCCGTGCCGACGGTGGCCAGCGAAACGCAGGACAGGTTCCGGGAAGAAGGAAAGGAAATGGACCTGACCGGCTTCTTCCAGGCGGATACCGATGCCTATAGCCGCAGCTTCCTGTTCGGTGGCGTCAACGAGCACGATTTCAGCGTGGAGCAGGCCGGCACCTATCGCTTCACCAGCGATGTGACCGCTGGCTATTCCAACGATTACCGCATCGCCGCCGTGCTGCTGGACAGCCAGGGCCGTGAGATCGCACGCTCCCAGGCGCTGGGACAGAATGGTGGACTGCAACTCCAGACGGAACTGGAGCCGGGGGACTATGTGCTGCGCGTCGAGGGTCAGCGCTTCGGTACCCGGGGCAAGGCCGGGGATGCCTATTCCATTCAGGTGGCTGGGCTGGACGACCAGGGGCGGCGCATCGAGAGAGCTGTCGACGACGGCGGCAATATCCAGTTCGTCGGCGAGAACCGGACGGGGGGCAGATCGGTGTTCGTGCGCGGAGACGATGCCGTGGCCACGGTGCGCGCGTCTGACGACGCAGCGGGCAATGCGGCCGCGGCAGGTGCCACCGCAACGGCCGCGGCCTCGGCCTCCAGCACGGAGAGCGAAGCAGCGTCTAGCGCCGGTCAGGCACAGCAGACCACCGGCCAGCAACAGCAAGCCTCCGAGCAGGATGGTTTCGAGACCATCGTCACCGACGTGAAGATTCGTGCCAAGGGCGAGGTGTTGACCTTCGATGTGGCCGAGGCCGGCACCATCTCCATCGAGACGTCCACTTATCCGGCCGGCTTCGAGGATACTTACCGGCTCACACTGGATGTGCTGGACGAGTCCGGTCGCGTCGTGGCGGAAGGCGCCGGGGAAGGCTTCGATGGCGATGTCGATATGCAGACCGTGCTTGAACCGGGACGCTACCGTATTCGAGTGCAGGGCCAGAAGTTCGGCTCGGCGCACTCCGGCGTCAACAACTACGAGCTGAAGGTGGAGCAGATCGACCGCCGCTGATCGAGAGTGGGTGGACGCCCCACCGGTGCTTGCTGCGCCCGTGCGGGGTAGTGATGGGCGTCCATCGTGCGGCATCCTCACCATCCGACAGCGTGCCAAGAGCGAGAGGCCCGTTGTCGGATCGGAAGCCTTCGGGAGGGGCGGCTCGCCGGTGTACCGATGGATCTCGAGCCATCTGTTAGGCTGCCTTCTCGACATCGTCACGATGGGTCTTGTCGTTGAGAGGTGCTGTGGTGCCGACGCGTTTCTCCCGCTACCTGCACGGAGCCCTGTCACTCAAGGGGCGGCTTCTGCTGGGGCTGTTGGTGATCTGGACGTTGGTCGTGGCCTTGCTGTTGGGCTTCGGATGGCGTTCCGGCGAGGCCCTGGTCGGCGATTCCAGTCGTACGCACCTGCGTTACGAGGCGAGGCTGATTGCCGATGAGCTGACCCAGCAGGTGGAGACCCGGTTATCGGCGCTGGAGCGCCTGGCGGATCGGCTCGACGCGGCGGATGCGGAGGCAGAGGGCCGCGATGCCCTGCGCCAGAGTGATGCCTTGCTCGAATGGTTCAATGGCCTGGTCGTGGCCGATGCCGAGGGTTGGATCGTGTCCGACTGGCCGAGAGTCGAGGGTCGGGCCGGCCGGTATATCGGGGACCGAGCGTTTTTTCGGCATGTCAGGGCGTTCAAGCGTCCTTACGTCAGTGAACCGTTCCGCGGGCGGAACGACGGTGTTCCTCAGGTGATGTTTCTGGTGCCGCGACTCGATGAGGCCGGCGATTTCCAGGGCATGGTGGGGGGAGTCGTCAACATTCGTGGCGGTGAACTCTTCAATCGCCTGGGGCGCATTCGCCTGGGGGCTCGAGGCTATGCCGCCGTCATCACCTCATCTGGTCACATTCTCTATCACCCCGATGATTCGTTGATCCTGTCATCCATGCCCGAGACGCATGCCAACCCATGGGTGGACCTGGCGCTGTATGGCTGGGAAGGCGAGGTGCTCGGGAGACTGATCAACGACGATCGGGCATATCAGGCGTATCGCCAGATCTGGCCGGCGGATTGGATCGTCGGTGTCATCCTGCCCCGGTCGCAGGTCATGGCGCCCTTGCAGGCGCTGGTGAACCGCCTGGGGTGGTGGGCGTTGCTGCTCGCCGGCCTGCTGGTACCGGCTGTGGGATGGCTAGTGTGGGTGTCGCTGCGCCCTCTCTATCGGCTGGAGACCCAGATGGAGGAGGTTGGGCGAGGGCGGCGGACCCAGGTTTCCCTGGCAACGCGAATGCAGGAACTGCAGCGTGTGGCGCAGACCTTCAATCGGGTCGAGGTGGAGCGAGGGCGCGCGATCGCCCGGCTGCGGGAGCGCCAGGCCTTTCTCGATGCCACCCTGTCCTCGTCGCCGGTTGGCATCTTCGTGACCGACAAGGGCGGGGGGGTGACCTACGTAAACCCGGCGCTCGAAGAGTTGACGGGCTACGATGCCGAACACCATCACGCAGCGTCATGGCTGGAGCGCATTCATCGCGATGATCGGCAGTCGGCACTGGACCTCTGGCAGTACAGCTTGGAAAGTGGCGAGGATTTCCTCCAGCAGTATCGCTACTATCGCCAGGACGGCGACATGCTCTGGCTCGAGGTGCACGCCAGGCGGGTCGTCTCCGGCGACGTTCATCTAGGGTTCGTGGGGACGGTGAAGGATATCACCGAGCGACGCGAGGAAGAGGCGCTACGCCAGTGGGAAGCGGAACATGACCCGCTCACCGGGCTGCTCAATCGTCGTGGCCTGGAACGTCGCCTGGAAGAGGCGCTGGCCGACTGGCGCAAGACCGGCACGCCCTCGGTGTTGTTGGTCATCGATGTGGATCACTTCAAGCCGATCAACGATGTCGGGGGCCATGCCCTGGGCGACGAAATGCTGTGCCAGGTCGCCGGGATGCTTTCCTGGATGATTCGTCGCAGCGACCACGCCGCACGCCAGGGTGGAGACGAATTTGCCATCTTGCTGCCGAGTTGTACGTTCGAGCAGGCACGTCATATTGCCGAGTCGCTGCGCGATGCCATCAGCGCATTGAAGGTCGTTCACGAAAAGCAGGAATTCAGCGTGACCCTGAGCATTGGCGTGACCAGCTTCGAGCGCGGTGACCAACGCATCAGCAGTGTGATGCAACGAGCGGATGCCGCCAGCTATCGTGCCAAGCGCCTGGGACGTGACCGGGTAGTCATGCACGGAAGGGCGTAGACGGAAGGCATAGAAGGTGGCGCCCTCTGCAGGATTCGAACCTGCGACCTGCCGCTTAGGAGGCGGCTGCTCTATCCTGCTGAGCTAAGAGGGCGAAACGGAGCGTAGTATAAGCATCTGACCGCGCAAGATAAACCCGCGGTGCCCATGAGTTGTTCGGCATTCCCGGGTAGAATGGGCCCATCTATCCAGACGACGACGGGAATGACCGCTATCGCGACACATCTCTCGACGGACGGTGATCGCTATTTCGATGGCATGGCCGACAAGTTCGCCGACAGTCTCTACGGAAAGCGGCGTGGTGAACTGCGCCTGGCCTTGCTCGATCGGCTATTGCCCGAGATGCTCACGCTCGATGGCCAGCCGGCCCTTGACGTGGGAGGCGGCCTCGGTCAGCTATCCGGCTGGCTGGCAATGCGAGGTCACGCTGTCACCCTGAGCGAGCCCGCCGCTGACATGCTCCAGCGCGCTCGTGAGAGACTTGCCGGAACCTCGGTGACGTCGATGTCGCTGCCGTTGCAGGCCTTGCCCGAGCGGGCTCCCGGTCCCTGGCCGCTGATCACTTGCCATGCCGTGCTCGAGTGGATGGCCGACCCGCGAGCGGCCCTCGCCACCCTGGCGAGCTTGCTGGCGCCCCGGGGGCAGTTGTCGCTGATGGTCTTCAACCGCGATGCCCTGCGCTTCTCCAATGTGGTCAAGGGCAATCTCGACCGCGTGCTGGCCGATCGCCTGGCCGGCCAGGGGCGCCGCACGCGCCTGACGCCCATCTCGCCGCTGAGCCATGACGAGATCCTTGCCTGGGCCGAGGAGAACGGCCTGGTCGTCCAGCATTGTGCCGGCGTGAGGATCTTTCACGATTATCTGCAGCACCCGGCCGGCGACGATGAGGCGTACCGCAAGTTGCTCGAACTGGAATGGCGCTACAGTCGCACCGAGCCGCATTGGCGACTGGGCCGTTATCTGCTTTATACCCTGGTGCCTGCCGAGGAGACGCGACCGTGAGTGCCGAAACGCCTGTCTGCCAATTGCTCGAGCGCCAGTCGACCGATTATCGCGGCTGGTTGTGGGTGTCGCCACCCCGGGATCGCTGGCTGGAAGCAGCCGAGGGGGGGCTGCTTTCTGCCGACAGGGCGCTGCTCTCGGCCTGGCGCGAGCGTGGCGGTGTGGCCTGCTCCCCTTTTTCGGCGGAGGAGCTGGCACCGGAAGGCGTGGTGCTGTTCTGGCCCAAGGCGCACGCTCAGGGGGAATGGTGGCTGTTGTGGCTATGTGCTCGGCTCGAGCCGGGCACCCCGTTGCATGTCGTCGGCGAGAATCAGGGAGGCATCAAGCGTGTGCTCAAGGTGCTGGCGGCGCTGGGGCTTGGCTGCCGGAAGGTGGACAGCGCTCGTCGGTGCAGCCTGTTCGCCTCGCGGCTGGGGCGGGTCGATATCGATCCGGATGCCGCCTGGACGACCTTCGAGGCCGAAGGCTTGACGCTTGCCAGCCATCCCGGGGTGTTCGGGCATGGCAAGCTGGACGACGGCACCCGGTTGTTACTGGCGCAGCTCGATGCCTGCCTGCCGAGGCAGGGCGCGGTGCTGGACATGGGGTGCGGCGACGGGATTCTCGCGGCCTGGCTGGCCCGGCGCGGGCTCACGACCACGGCGGTGGACGTCAATGGCTTTGCGGTGGAGGCGACTCGTCGAACCCTGGCAGCCAACGGCCTGGAAGGCGAGGTATACCACGCCGATGTCTATGCCGGGCTCGCGGAGCAGCGTTTCGATGCCATCGTCAGCAACCCGCCGTTCCATCAGGAGCGTGCCGTCGATTATGGCCCCGCCGGGCGATTGATCGCCGGCGCCCCGGCGCGTCTCGAGCCCGGGGGCCAGCTTCTGATGGTGGCCAATGCCTTTCTGCCGTATCCGGACTTGTTGGAGCGTGCCTTCGGGGGCTTCGAGATTCTCGCCGATGACCGCCGGTTCCGCGTCTATCGGGCGGTCAAGCGCTGACGTTCCAGTGGGTCGCTTCACGCCTGAGGATCGTGATAGTCGATCTCGGTAATCAGGTAGGTCGTCTCGCCGCCGGGTGCGGCCACCGTGGCTTCATCGTCGATCCCCTTGCCAAGCAGGGCCTTGGCCAGAGGGGCGTCGACACTGATCCAGTGCTTGCTGGTGTCGGTCTCGTCGTGGCCGACGATACGCAGGCGCAGCTCCTCGCCATTCTCGTCCTCCAGGGTGACGAAGGCCCCGAAGAAGACGCGATCGGTATCCGCCGGCAGGCGGTCGACCACCTGGAGTTCGTCGAGTCGTTTGGTCAGGTAGCGGATGCGGGCGATGACGCGGTTGAGTTCCTTCTTGTTGTAGGTGTAGTCGGCGTTCTCGCTGCGGTCGCCGAGGGCAGCGGCTTCGCCCACCTTGGTGGACAGGGCAGGGCGCTTGACGCGCGACAGGTGGTCGAGAATGCCGCGCAGGCGTTCAGCACCTTCGGCGGTGATCAGGTTGCTCTTGGGTTCCTGGCGCGGGTCCTTGGCGGGATCGCGCCAACGGGTCATGTTGCGGCCTTTCATGAATCGCGCCTCTGGCTCGTCGAAGGGCTGCAACATACGACATGCACCCGCCGGCAGGCAATCCGCCCCTCTTGTAGCGTGCTCGGGGAGTATGGGAGAAGCGTTTGGCTGGAGAATAAATCAAACGTTCGTTACATTCTGGGAAGAAAGGCCATTCCGATAACCACAACTCGAGGAAGCCATCATGTCGAGACGTCATCTACTCGCGATTGCCCTGTGCCTGGCATTGGGCAGCGTATCGGTCGCCCAGGCCTGGGAGAACGAGGTCTTCTCGCTACGCAACCGCTGGGAGAATATCACCACCATGGACGAGGCTCGCCGCGCCGATGCCTTGTCGGCGCTGGCCGATGAGGCCGGGGCGCTGGCCGATGCTCATCCCGACGCCAGCGACGTGCTGGTCTGGCAAGGCATCATTCTGGCCTCCCTGGCGCGTGAAGTCGGCGGGCTGGATGCCCTGGGGCCGGCCAAGGAGGCTCGCCGGGTGCTGGAGCGTGCCATCGAGCTCGACCCCGAAGGTCATCACGGTTCGGCCTATGTCACCCTCGGGGCACTGTATGCCCGGGCGCCCGGCTGGCCGGTGGCCTTCGGTGATGACGACACCGCCGAGCGGATGTTCGAGCGTGCCCTGGAGATTCGCCCCAAGGGCATCGACGTCAATTATTACTATGCCGCTTTCCTGGCTGACGAAGGGCGTGACCAGCAGGCCCTGACGCACGCGCGCCGTGCCCTGGAGGGGCAGGCCCGCGAAGAGCGGCAGGCCTCCGACGAGGCGCTGCGCCGTCAGGCCCGTGTCATGGTCGAGCGTCTGGAGAAGTGAAGCGGGCGGCGCTCCCATTGTGAACGCGCTCCGGGATCACGATAATGGAGCTTTCGCGAACACCGGAGGTCCGCATGTCGGAGACCGATGCCGCCGACCGATCGAGCGCGCTGGCGCAGGCGACCTTTGATGTCGGCGATGTGGAGCTGATCGAGCGCCGCTGTCTGCACGAAGGGTTCTTTCGTCTGGAGGCGCTGCACCTGCGCCATCGTCTTTTCGAGGGGGGCTGGAGCGCGCCCATGACGCGCGAGGTGCATCATCGCCATGACGCCGTGGGCGTGTTGCTCTACGATGTGGAACGAGATGCCGTGGTCCTGGTGGAGCAGTTCCGTGCCGGCGCCATCGACGACCCGGCCTCGCCATGGAAGCTCGAGATCGTGGCGGGCCTGGTCGAGAGCGGAGAGAGTGCCGCCGACGTGGCGCGCCGCGAGGCCATGGAAGAGGCGGGTTGCCCAGTCGGCGACCTGATCGAGCTACATACCTATTATCCCAGCCCCGGTGCCTGCAATGAGCGGGTTTCGTTGTTCTGCGGCCTGATCGACAGCCGTGGCCTGGGAGGCGTGCACGGTCTTGCCGAGGAGAACGAGGATATTCGCGTGCATGTGTTATCGTTCGCCCAGGCTTGGGAACTCCTGCTGGCCGGACGACTCGACAATGCCATGTGTCTGATCGCCTTTCATTGGCTGGCCGCGGAGAGGGCCTCGCTGAGAGCAAGGAGGTAGCGTGTCGAGAAGCGCCTATGTCACCGATCTGAAAGGCCTCCAGGGCGAGTGCACCGCCAACTATGTGCGCCTGACCCGCTTGCTGGGCGATCTGGAGGCTGGCGAGTCCCGAGAGGTGGAGCTGGTCAGCCATGGCCGGCGCCTGGGAGTGCTGTGTCTCGAGCTCCAGGAACGTGCGCCCTACACCAGTATCGTGCGGGTGTCCCAGCGAGGCGTGCTCGACGCCGTGCTGGATACGCCGCGCATGCGCGTGCATCTCTATCACGATGTGCGCATGGCCGAGGTGACCGATTTCCAGCGGCAACGGCACTTCGACGGTCGCTATCGCTATCCCAACTCCCGTATGCACCAGCCCGACGAGAAACTTCAGCTCAATCGTTTCCTCGGCGAATGGCTGGATCATGGCCTGGCTCACGGTCATTCCATCGACTTGCCCGAACTGCCCTGATGCGACTGGTCCAGATTTCCGACTGCCATCTGCACGCCGACCCCGCCGCTCGTTCGCGCACCGGGGTTCCTCATCGCCAGCTCGTCCGCGTGGTCGAGGCGGTCGCGTCCTGGCGTCCCGACATGGTGCTGGTCACCGGCGATGTCAGCCAGGATGAGACGGCGGCTTCCTATGCGCTGGCCCGGCGGGAGCTGGACCGAATCGATTGTCCCTGGTTCTGGCTGCCCGGCAATCATGACGAGCCGGTCCTAATGGCCGAGTGCCGTGCCTTTCAGGAGAGCGTGGACCTGGGGCAACGGCGCTTGTTGCTGCTCGATACCCGGATTCCTGGCCAGACCCATGGCGCGCTGGGGGCAACGCGCCTCGAAGCGCTGGCCGAACGCCTGGCGGAGGACGACCGACCGACGCTGATCGCCATGCACCATCCACCGATCAGCGTCGGGTCGCGCTGGGTGGATGCGCTGGGCCTGGCCGATGCCGAGGCGTTCTGGGACCTGCTGGCGACGCACCAGCGGATCGAGGCGATCCTGTGCGGCCATATTCACCAGGCTTTCGAACACCGTCGGACGACGCCACATGGCGAAGTGTCCATCTACGCCTGTCCCGCCACGTCCGACCAATTCCTGCCCGGCGCCGAGACGTTCGCCGTGGACGAGGCGGCCTGGCCGGGATTCCGTGTGCTCGAACTGGGAAGCGACCTGAGCACCCAAGTGGTGCGAGTGGAACCCTGATATCTTTTTAAAGAATAAAAAGATAGATATTAATTCTTTCACGTTATTATATTCAGCACGATAAGCTGGCCCGCATGATGCGTTTTCGCCCAAATCATGCGAGGTAGCCGGGCCATGAGCAGTCTTGATGCCCCCACACGCCAGCACGACCGCCGAAATGAGGAATCATCCCCGGGGTTGACGCCGCAGCGGATGACTCACCTGCAGCAGCTCGAAGCCGAGTCGATCCATATCATCCGCGAGGTGGCCGCCGAATTCTCCAATCCGGTGATGCTCTATTCCATCGGTAAGGACTCCTCGGTGATGCTTCACCTGGCGCGCAAGGCCTTCTATCCCGGGCCGCCGCCGTTCCCCTTGCTGCACGTCAACACCACCTGGAAGTTCCGGGAGATGATCGAGTTCCGTGACCGCATGGCAGCGGAATCCGGCATGGAACTGATCGAGCACATCAACCAGGAAGGTGTCGAGGCGGGGATCAATCCCTTCGATCATGGCTCGAGTGGTTACACCGATGTGATGAAGACCCAGTCGCTCAAGCAGGCGCTGGACAAGTACGGCTTCGATGCCGCCTTCGGCGGGGCGCGGCGCGACGAGGAAGCCACGCGTGCCAAGGAGCGGGTATTCTCCTTCCGCGACAAGCATCACCGCTGGGACCCCAAGAACCAGCGTCCCGAGCTGTGGAATCTCTACAACGCCCGGGTCAACAAGGGCGAGTCCATCCGCGCTTTTCCGCTCTCCAACTGGACCGAGCTGGATATCTGGCAATACATCTACCTGGAATCCATCCCCATCGTCCCGCTCTACCATGCTGCCCCGCGCCCGGTGGTGGAGCGCGATGGCATGCTGGTGATGGTCGATGACGACCGCATGCCGTTGGAGCCCGGCGAGGTGCCCGAGGAGAAGTGGGTCCGTTTCCGCACCCTGGGTTGCTATCCGCTGACCGGTGCCGTGGAATCCCGGGCCGCCACCCTGCCCGAGATCATCCAGGAAATGCTGCTGACCCGGACCTCGGAGCGCAGCGGCCGCGCCATCGATCACGACCAGGCCGGCTCCATGGAGAAGAAGAAGCGGGAGGGGTACTTCTAACGCGCTTTCGGCGCGTTAGAAAGGCGGAAGCCCCAAGCCTGAAGCTGGACGACCTCCCGAGCGAAACGCCTGGTGGGGAGCGGGAAGCATCAGGCATCTAGGTCACCGGCGGGGTTCTCCAACCAAAGATCTTCAGCGGTGAGTCGGCGTGCTGCGGGTTCTTCCAGCTTCCGGCTTACAGCTTACAGCTATTAAGGTGTGTCATGGCACATGCGTCGGAATTGATTGCAGACGATATCGAAGCGTACTTGAAAGAGCACGAGAACAAGGACCTGCTGCGTTTCATCACCTGCGGCAGCGTCGATGACGGCAAGTCGACCTTGATCGGGCGGTTGCTGCACGACTCCAAGATGATCTTCGACGATCAACTGGCGGCGATCACTCAGGCATCGAAGACCAGCGGGACCACCGGCGACGAGGTGGATCTGGCCTTGCTCGTGGATGGCCTGCAGTCGGAGCGGGAGCAGGGCATCACCATCGACGTGGCGTATCGCTTCTTCTCGACCGACAAGCGCAAGTTCATCATCGCCGATACGCCGGGGCACGAGCAGTACACCCGCAACATGGCCACGGGAGCCTCGACGGCGGGGCTCGCGGTGATCCTGGTCGATGCGCGTCACGGCGTGCAGACCCAGACCCGTCGGCATAGCTTCATTGCCGATCTGGTCGGCATTCGCCATCTGGTCATCGCGGTCAACAAGATGGATCTGGTCGACTATAGCGAGGCGCGCTTCGAGGAGATCGTCGCCGAGTATCGTGCATTTGCCGAGCAGCTTGGCGCCGAGAACATTCACTTCGTACCGCTTTCGGCGTTGAAGGGCGACAACGTGGTCAACAAGAGCGGCTCGATGCCCTGGTACGAGGGGCCGGCGCTGCTCGAGCTGCTCGAGACCGTCGAGGTGCGCCATGATCAGAACCTGAGCGACCTGCGCCTGCCGGTACAGTACGTCAATCGCCCCAATCTGGACTTCCGAGGCTATGCCGGCACCTTGGAAGCGGGCATCCTGCGTCCCGGCCAGGCGGTGCGCGCACTGCCGTCGGGCAAGCGTTCCAAGGTCGAGCGCATCGTCACCTTCGATGGCGATCTCGAGGTTGCCTGGCCCGGTCAGGCGATCACCGTGACGCTGGAAGATGAGATCGACATCTCGCGCGGTGATTGGATCGTGGCCGAGGATGCCGAGGTGGTGCGTTCCAACGCTTTCGATGCCGATATCGTGTGGATGCACGAGCAGCCGCTCGAGCCGGGACGGCAGGTCGACATTCGTCTCGCCGGGCGCTCCGTGGCGGGACGTGTCGAGGCCATCGAGTACCAGGTCGATGTCAATACGCTGGCGCATCACCCGGCCGAGCGTCTCGAGCTCAATGCCATCGCGCGCTGCCGGGTAGCCCTGACCGAGGATATCGCCCTGGATGATTATGCCGTCAGTCCGGGCACGGGCAGTTTCATCGTCATCGACCGACTGTCCAATGTCACCGTGGGGGCCGGCATGATCCGTGGTGCGGCCGAGGCGACGGAGACAACGCCGGGCGAGGTCGACTGGGCCGGTTTCGAGATCGAGCTCAATGCCCTGGTGCGCAAGTACTTCCCGCACTGGGAGGCCAAGGATATCAGCCAGCTGTTGAATCGCTGAGCGGTGGTACGCATCCCGGCCGCACGACGGGAAGATGGTGCCTGGTAAGAAGAGCACAAGGCCCTGACGCATCGCGTCGGGGCCTTGTCGTTGCATGGCGGCGAGTGGCTCAGGCCGGACGGTTGGCGACCACCACGGCGCGGCGCGGCGCCGGGTAGCCTTCGCGGGTCCGGGTGGTATCGTCGGGGGAGAGGAAGTCGGCCAGGGACTGAAAGGTCATCCAGTCGGTGGTGCGTTGCTCGTCGAGGCTGGTGTCGGCTTCGTCGACCACGCGTGCGTTCTCGAAGCCGCAACGCTCGAGCCAGCCGACCAGCGCCGCGGAGGAAGGCAGGAAATAGACATTGGGCATGGCGGCGTAACGCTCGCCCGGTAGCAGCACCGTGGTGTCATCGCCGCGTACCACCAGGGTTTCCAGCACCAGTTCCCCGCCCGGCCGCAAGGCGGCCTTGAGCTGGGTCAGGTGTTCCAGCGGCGAGGGGCGGTGGTAGAGCACGCCCATGGAGAAGACGGTGTCGAAGGTGGCCAGGTTGTCGGGAAGTGCTTCGATGCCGACCGGCAGAAAATGGGTGCGCCCGCCGTCGGCGTCACCGACGAAGTGGCGCACGGCCTGGAACTGCCAGAAGAAGCGCGGAGAGGGATCGATCACCAGGGTGAAGGCGGCTCCGGCGCCGGTCATGCGCCAGGCGTGATAGCCGTTGCCGCCGCCCACGTCGAGCACTCGGCGTCCGCGAAGTGGCGCCAGATGGGGGGCGACACGCTGCCATTTCCAGTCGGAACGCCATTCGGTGTCGATACTCACGCCACCGAGGCGGTAGGGGCCCTTGCGCCAGGGGGCAAGGACGCGCAGCAGGTTCTCGCACTGGCGATGCCGGGCGTCATCCAGTTCGCACTCGACCGTCACGCTGTCGGTATCGAGACTGACGTGGCGTGGCTCGGGCAGGGGAGGCAGCTTGGCCACGGCCTTTTCCCAGCTCCTCAGGTCGCCATGTCGCTTGGGATCGAGCCCCCGGGCGAGTTGCTCGGGCAGCCGGGCCAGCCAGGTGTCGAGCCCCTGGTCGAGAAAGGCTTGGTAGAGGGGACGGTGAATCTCGGGGATACTCAACGTCAGGCCTCCTTGAAAGCGATCAGCGACGCGAAATTCAGGTACTGGAACCAGGTCAGCGAGCGGTGGAAGCCGGCGCGTTCGAGCCGTTCATGATGGGCCGCCAGGGTGTCCGGCACCAGGACGTTCTCCAGGGCGGTGCGCTTCTGGCTGATTTCCAGCTCGCTGTAGCCGTTGGCGCGCTTGAAATCATGGTAGCGCTCGACTAGCCAGGCGTTGTCCTGTTCGTCGTCGGCGACGATCTTCTCGGACAGGATCAGTACGCCGTCAGGCTCCAGGGCCTCGTAGAGGCGGGCGATCACAGCGTCGCGATCCGCCGGGTCGAGAAACTGCAGGGTGAAGTTGAGCAGGATCATGCCGGAGGCATCGTAGGCGTGGTGACGGATATCGCCCTCGATCACCGCCATGTCGTGGCCGGGGCATTCGTCATGCAGGGTCTGGCGGGCGCGCTCGACCATCGTCGGCGAGAGGTCGACACCGGTGTAGCGGAAGGCATCTTCCGGCAACTGGCCGGCCAGCGCGAGGCCCGCAGCACCCAGGGAGCAGCCAAGGTCATAGACATGGCCGCCATGGCGCAGGTGGCGACGGGCCAGGGGGCCGAGCATGGCGAGTATCTGGCCATATCCCGGCACCGAGCGGCGGATCATGTCGGGGAAGCAGGCCACCACGCGCTCGTCGAAGGAGAAACGAGCCACCCGGTCCAGGGGTGTCGAAAAGATGGCGTCACGGTAAGATGCGTCACTCATGGGTAGGTCGAGGCGTTGGGCTGGAAGCCCGCTATTCTACGCCTCCCTGCCTTGGGCTGCACGACAGGATCACCAGGAGGGCATCCATGAGCCACCCCCCCGTCGAACAGCGGGGCGCCTGGCGCGCCCTGGCCGACCATGCCGACGAGATAGGCCAGAGGCACCTGCGCGACTTCTTCACCGATCAGCAGGGACGCTTCGCGACTTTCAGCCGACAGGCCGCCGGCCTGACCCTCGATCTTTCCAAGCAGCGCTGGAATGAAACGACGCTCTCGCTGCTGCTGGAGCTGGCCCGTGACGCTGGCGTGCCGAACGCCATCCGCGGCCTGCTGGCCGGCGAGCGACTCAACCTCAGCGAGAACCGACCGGCACTGCATACCGCGCTGCGACTGCCAGCCGATGCCAGGCTCGACGTGGAGGGCGAGGATCTGGTGACCTCCGTGCACGCTACCCTGGATCGCATGGCGAGCATGGTCGAGCGCTTCCATTCGGGCCAGTGGCGTGGGGCTACCGGCAAGCCCATCCGCGATGTGGTCAACCTCGGGGTCGGCGGTTCGGATCTCGGTCCCTTGATGGTCACCCATGCACTGGCCGACTATCGGCCCGAGGGGGTCCATCGCATCGATGTTCATTTCGCCTCGACCATGGATGGCTCGCAGCTCGCCGATTACCTGTCGCGGCTCAATCCAGAGACGACGCTGTTCGTGTTGTCCTCGAAGTCCTTCACCACCATCGACACCATGACCAATGCCCGTACCGCGCGTGACTGGCTAAAGGCCAGGCTGCTGGGCGGTGACCGCGAAGAGGGCGTCGACGAGGCTCTGGTCATGCGCCAGCACTTCGTGGGGGTGTCGGCCAGTCCCGAGAAGATGCGCGAATGGGGCATCGCCGATGAGCATCAGCTCGAGTTCTGGGAGTGGGTCGGCGGACGTTACTCGCTGTGGGGAGGGATCGGTCTGCCCATTGCCCTGGTGGTAGGCATGCAGAACTTCCGCGAGCTGCTGGCCGGTGCCCACGACATGGATCGTCACTTCAGCGAAGCCGAGATGAGCGACAATCTGCCGGTGTTGCTGGCCCTGGCGGGCATCTGGAACGTCAACTTCCTGGATATCCGGGCACACTCGATCCTGCCCTATGATGGGCGCCTGGAATACTTCGCCGCCTACCTCGAGCAGCTGGAGATGGAGTCCAACGGCAAGTCGGTGAATCATGACGGCGAGCCGGTGGGCTATTCCACCTGCCCGGTGCTGTGGGGGCAGCTCGGTCCCAATGCCCAGCATGCCTTCTACCAGTTGTTGCACCAGGGCACGCAATCCGTGGAGTGTGACTTCATCGCCCCCCGGGTGCGCTATGATGACGTGGCCGACCCGGCGACCCGCGATCACCTGATGAGTCAGCATCGCTTGACGCTGTCCAACTGTTTCGCCCAGTCCAGAGCCTTGATGCTGGGCGATGCGGCCCTCGAGGACGAGGGGCCGCGTCCAGGCCACAAGCGATATGCCGGGAACCAGCCATCCAGTACCTTGCTGCTGGATCGCCTGACCCCCCGAACCCTGGGGGCGCTGGTGGCGCTGTACGAGCACAAGGTCTTCGTCCAGGCGACCATCTGGGACATCAACCCCTTCGATCAGTGGGGGGTGGAGCTCGGCAAGACGCTGGCCGGCGAGACGCAGCGTATCCTTGAACACCAGGCCGGGCTGGACGGCATGGACGACTCCACCCGAGGTCTCATCGAGGCCGTCTGGGCGGCCGAGTCGCGGGAGCCGGAGTAAGTCGAGCAGCTGTCATCGATATGACGGATGCTGGCCATATATACAGGGGTTCGGGTATGCTGAATGCCATGCAAGTCTCGACACCTGCCAGTGGCATACTCTATCTGCACGGCTTCAACAGCGGCAGCGCCTCCCCGAAGGCGGCGCTGATGCGGGCGGCCTGCGAGCATCTGTCGTTGCCCTGCGTGACGCCTCAGTTGCCGCATCGGCCGGATCGAGCGCTGGCGGTGGCCGAAGCGTGCCTCGACGAGCTCGGCATGGCGCCCATGGTGGTGGGAAGCTCGATGGGAGGTTTCCTGGCGACCCTGGTCGCCGAGCGCCATGACCTGCCGGCGGCCCTGATCAATCCCGCCGTCGCGCCTGCCCGGCTGGTAACGGCCTGGATCGGCGAAGCCCTCGTCAACCCGTACAGCGGAGAACGCTTCCAGGTCGAAGAGGCTCACCGTCGAGAACTGGAAGTGCTGACGCCCGAGCGCGTCACGCCATGGCGTTACCTGCTGCTGCTGGGTACGGCCGACGAAACGCTGGACGCCCGCGATGCCTGGGCGTTCTACCGAGGGGCGGCCAGCATCCTGCACCCTGGAGGAGACCATGGGTTTTCCGCCCTGGCCGATTACCTGCCGGCCATTCTGGCCCATGGGGGCCATTCCCTGTCGGTAGGGGCCGTGGCATCACTGCGTTGAGTGGCGGAGTTGCCCCATGAGGCATCATGTCGAGACGTGGCAGGCGAGGAGAGATCGAGCATTCACGAACGAGCCTTCATGGAAAGGACGCGCCCGCGTTCAGGAGAGAGCCGAATGACCGTAACCAGTCTGGGTGACGCATGACACAGTACAGCGCCAGTTCGATCGAGGTGCTTGCCGGGCTCGAGCCCGTGCGCAAGCGCCCCGGCATGTACACCGACACTTCCCGGCCCAACCATCTGATTCAGGAAGTCATCGACAACAGCGTCGACGAGGCACTGGGCGGCTATGCCAAGGCGATCGCCGTGCGCCTGTTCGAGGATGGTGGTGTCGAGGTCAGTGATGACGGGCGCGGTATGCCCATCGACATCCATCCCGAACACGGGGTTTCCGGGATAGAGCTGATCATGACCAAGCTGCATGCCGGCGGAAAGTTCTCGGCGTCCAGCTATCGCTTCTCCGGCGGGTTGCATGGTGTCGGGGTTTCGGTGGTCAATGCCTTGTCCCGTCGGCTCGAGGTGGAAGTGGTCAAGGACGGCAGCCGTTACCAGATGGCCTTCGAGCATGGCGAGCCGGCCTCCGAGCTGAAGGTGATCGGCTCTGCCGCCAAGCGCGCTACGGGCACGTTGGTTCGCTTCTGGCCCGAGGCGAGCTATTTCGACTCACCGAAACTGTCGTTGCCTCGGCTCAAGCACTTGCTGCGCGCCAAGGCGGTGCTCTGCCCGGGGCTGCAGGTGACACTCGTCGAGGCCGATGGCACCGAGAGCGTCTGGCAGTTCGAGGATGGCCTGCGCGATTATCTCGCCCAGGCCACCGATGGTTACGAGGTGCTGCCGGCTTCGCCCTTTGTGGGGCACTTCGCCGATGACGAGCAGGCGGTGGACTGGGCCATCCAGTGGCTCCCCGAGGGCGGCGAACCGCTGCTGGAGAGCTACGTCAACCTGATTCCCACGCCGCTGGGCGGCACGCACGTGAATGGCCTGCGAGCGGGCATGCTGGAGGCGTTGCGAGAATTCTGCGAATACCGCAGCCTGTTGCCGCGCGGGGTGAAGCTGACCGCCGAGGATCTCTGGGAACGGGTTTCCTATGTGCTCTCGGTGAAGATGCTGGAGCCACAGTTCGCCGGCCAGACGAAGGAGCGGTTGTCGTCGCGCACCGTGGCGGGCTTCGTTTCCGGGGTGGTCAAGGACGCTTTCTCGCTGTGGCTCAACCATCACGTCGACCAGGGCGAGGCGCTCGCCGAGCTGGTGATCAGTGCGGCCCAGCGGCGTCAGAAGAGTGCCAAGAAGGTGGCGCGCAAGAAGGTCACGTCCGGCCCGGCGCTGCCCGGCAAGCTGGCCGATTGCAGTGGCCAGGATCCGGCTAGCAGCGAGCTGTTCCTGGTCGAGGGCGACAGCGCCGGCGGCAGCGCCAAACAGGCCCGCCAGCGCGAAACCCAGGCGATCCTGCCGCTGCGTGGCAAGATCCTCAATACCTGGGAAGTCGAGGCCCACGACATCTACGGTTCCCAGGAGGTTCATGACATCGCCGTTGCCATCGGCATGGAGCCGGGCAGCGACGATCTTTCCAAGCTGCGCTATCACAAGATCTGCATCCTCGCCGATGCCGACTCCGACGGCCTGCATATCGCGACGTTGTTGTGCGCGCTTTTCGTGCGCCACTTCCCGGCGCTGGTCGATGCCGGTCATGTCTTCGTGGCGATGCCGCCGCTGTATCGCATCGACCTCGGCAAGGAAGTCTTCTACGCCCTGGACGAGAGCGAGAAGGCTGCCATCCTGCGTCGGCTCGAGGGCAAGCGCGGCACGCCCAATGTCCAGCGCTTCAAGGGGCTCGGCGAGATGAGCCCGCTGCAGCTTCGCGAGACCACCATGGCGGCCGAGACCCGACGGCTGGTGCAGCTGACCCGCGAGGTTGGCGACGGCACCCTGGAGATGATGGACATGCTACTGGCCAAGAAACGCGCCGCCGACCGCAAGAGCTGGCTGGAAGACTACGGCAACCTCGCGGAGATAGAGGTATGAGCTGGAAGCTCGAAGCCGGAAGCTGGAAGAAAACCCGCGATGGCCAGGGGTAATTTCCAGCTTCAAGCTTCCGGCTTACAGCTCATCACAGAGGTTGAAGAGGGCACTCTCCTCAAAGATCCCACGATCGTATAAAAAGGTCACCGTGCTATGACCATGGATATCCAGGTAGCGGAGGGCGACGTCGAGCGCCTGTCCCTTCGCGAGTATACCGAGAAGGCGTATCTCGATTATTCGATGTACGTCATCCTCGACCGGGCCTTGCCGCACATTGGTGACGGCATGAAACCGGTGCAGCGGCGCATCGTCTATGCCATGCGCGAGCTGGCGCTCAGCGCCAATGCCAAGTACAAGAAGTCGGCGCGTACCGTCGGTGATGTACTGGGCAAGTTCCACCCTCACGGCGACAGCGCCTGTTACGAGGCCATGGTGCTGATGGCGCAGTCCTTCAGCTATCGCTATCCACTGGTGGACGGCCAGGGCAACTGGGGCAGCCCCGACGATCCCAAGTCCTTCGCCGCCATGCGCTATACAGAGGCGCGGCTGTCGAAGTTCGCCGAGGTGCTGCTCAGCGAGCTTGGTCAGGGCACCGTCGACTGGGCGCCCAATTTCGACGGCACCATGAACGAGCCGGTGGTACTGCCCGCGCGCCTGCCGCATGTGCTGCTCAATGGCGGTACTGGCATTGCCGTGGGCATGGCGACCGATATCCCGCCGCACAACGTGGGTGAGGTCGTCGAGGCCACCTGTCACCTGCTTCGCCAGCCCGAGGCGACTACCGCCGAGTTGATGGCCTACCTGCCCGGGCCCGATTTCCCCTCTGCAGCCGAGATCATCACGCCGGCCTCCGACCTGCGCAAGATCTACGAGAGCGGCCGGGGCTCGGTGAAAGTGCGGGCCCGCTTCGAGCGGGAAGAGGGCAATGTAGTGATCACCGCCCTGCCTTACCAGGTGAGTGGTGCCAAGGTGCTGGAGCAGATCGCCGCCCAGATGCAGGCCAAGAAACTGCCGATGGTGGCCGACCTGCGTGACGAATCCACCCACGAGGAGCCGACGCGGCTGGTCATCGAGCCGCGCTCCAATCGGGTGGACATCGAGTCGTTGATGGCGCACCTGTTCGCCACCACCGACCTCGAGAAGAACATCCGCGTCAACATGAACGTGATCGGCCTGGACGGTCGTCCCCGGGTGCTGTCGCTGGCCGCCCTGCTCGGCGAATGGCTGGACTTCCGGCGCAGCACGGTGCGGCGACGTCTCGAGCATCGTCTCGGCAAGGTGGAGGACCGGCTGCACATCCTCGAGGGGTTGCTGACCGCCTATCTCAATATCGATGAGGTCATCCGCATCATCCGTGAAGAGGATGAACCCAAGCCCGCACTCATCGAGGCCTTCGGTCTGAGCGAGCGCCAGGCCGAGGCGATCCTCGAGCTGCGCCTGCGCCACCTGGCCAAGCTCGAGGAGATGAAGATCCGTGGCGAGCAGGACGAGCTGGAGGAAGAGCGCAAGCGTCTGAAGGAACTGCTCGGCAACGAGGCAGCCCTGACCGACCTCATCGAGCGTGAGTTGCGTGAAGCCGCCGAACAATATGGTGATCCGCGTCGTGCGCCGATGGTCGAGCGCGAGGAAGCCCGGGCGCTTTCCGAGGTGGAGCTCGTTGGTGCCGACCCTGTCACCGTCGTGCTCTCCGAGAAAGGCTGGATCCGCAGTGCCAAGGGCCACGATATCGATCCTGCCGGGCTTTCCTACAAGGCCGGCGACCGGTTCGCGTTGGCTGCCCGCGGGAAGACCAACCAGCCTCTGGTGCTGCTGGATGACACCGGTCGTGCCTACACGCTGAGCGCCCATAACCTGCCCAGTGCACGCAGTCAGGGCGAGCCGGTCACCGGCCGGGTCAATGTGGCGGCCGGTGCCCACATGGCCGGCGTGATGCTGGCACCGCCCGGGACGCGCTACCTGCTGGCCTCGGACGGTGGCTATGGCTTCATCGCGCCGCTCGAGGCGCTGACCGGCAAGAACAAGTCGGGCAAGGGCGTGCTGTCGGTGCCCAAGGGCTGCAATGTGCTGGCGCCGCTGATGGTCCCCGAAGGCGAGGGGGTCAGTGTGGCGGCGGTCTCCAATGAAGGGCGCCTGTTGGTCTTTCCCCTCGACCAGTTGCCCGAGATGGCCAAGGGCAAGGGCAACAAGATGATCGATATCCCCGGCGCCCGTGCCGCCCGTCGCGAGGAATTCCTGCGCGACCTGACCCTGCTGGGGCCCGGACAGGCCCTGGTGGTGCACGCCGGTAAACGCAAGCTCACGCTCCGGGCCAGCGACCTGGATTACTATCGGGGAGAGCGCGGTCGTCGTGGCAGCAAGTTGCCGCGAGGACTGCAGAAGGTCGACCGGCTTGAGGCGGAAGACGGAGGGTAGAAGTGGGAAGAAGAGAGGTGAGGTATAGTGGTTTCTGCCTTCTTCCAGGCGCGCAGCGCCGTTCTTCCTTCTTCCACCTAGGGTTAATATGACAAGACGAGTTTTGATTCGCGCGACCGGAAGCGCCCGCCCCGGCCAACTGGCGGGGCTGGGGCGAGCCTTGGCGAACAGCGGCGCTCGGCTGCTGGACATCAACCAGAGCGTCACCTTCGGCATCGTCTCCCTGGAGGCGTTGGTGGGGCTGGAGCGCGAGGCCGATCTCGAAGGCGCTTTGTCGGCGGCCGGAGACGAGCTGGGGCTGGATGTCCAGGCGATCCAGGTCAGTGCCGAGGATTATCACCGCTGGAGTCTGCAGGCCGGTCAGCCGCGCCTGATCATGACGCTGCTGGCGCCACATCTGCCGGCCGGGATTCTGGCCGAGGTCGGGGCACTGACCGCCGAGCAGGGGCTGACCGTCGAGTTGATCCATCGGTTATCCGGGCGCGAACCGCTGGATGGCGAGGTGCCGGAGCATGGCGCCTGCATCGAGTGCTGGCTGCGTGGCGACGACGTGGAGATCGAGACGCTGCGCGAAAAGGCCCTGGCGCTGGGGGCCGCCCATGGTATCGACATCGCTCTGCAGGAAGATTCCATCTGGCGTCGCCATCGTCGCCTGGTGTGCTTCGACATGGATTCGACCCTGATCCAGACCGAGGTCATCGATGAACTGGCGCGTCGTCATGGTGTCTTCGAGGAAGTCGCCGAGGTCACCGAACGTGCCATGCGCGGCGAACTGGACTTCCAGCAGAGCTTTCGCGAACGCATGGCCAAGTTGCGTGGCCTCGATGAGTCGGTGCTGGCCGAGATCGCCGAGCAACTACCCCTGATGGATGGCGTGGAACGCCTGATGCGCCATCTCAAGCGGCTTGGCTATCGTACCGCCATCCTGTCCGGCGGTTTCACCTATTTCGCCGAATATCTCCAGCAACGGCTCGGCTTCGACGAAGTGCATGCCAATGAGCTGGTGATTGAGAATGGCAAGGTGACCGGCGAGGTTCGTGAGCCCATCGTCGATGCGGAGCGCAAGGCGCAACTGCTGCACGAGATTGCCGAGCGGGAAGGACTGGCCATGGAGCAGACCATTGCCGTGGGCGATGGTGCCAACGATCTCAAGATGCTGGCCGCTGCCGGCCTGGGGATTGCCTTCCGCGCCAAGCCAGTGGTGCGGCAGCAGGCCAGGCAGAGCATCTCGACGCTCGGCCTCGATGGCGTGCTCTATCTGATCGGTTATCGGCAGGTGGATCTAGAGGAACGGGGGTGAGGGTATCGGCGTGAGTACGCAGTTATTGACCTGGCGCGACCGCTTCGAACGCATCCGCGCCAAGCAGGCATTCATCCCCCGTTAAATCAATGCTTTATGTTGTTTTTTTGTACGCAGCATAGGATGTTTGCGCTACGTATTATCAATAACTTGCGGGTCGTTTGTACGCAGAAATCAGCGGCCAGAGGGGTCGACTTGGGGCAGACTGAGATCGTAGACGTCAAGCATCCGCTCGCTGCGATGGCCGCTGGCTTCTTGCTTGTCGTGGCGGTTGCCCTGGGTGTCGGTGATACCGCGACGTTTGAGGTCGTGGAGCCCGAATTTTTCCTCTGACTTGATCACGCCAGCATCTACAGCTGCGGTCATCATCCGGAACCATGCGCTGTCGAGTCCATCACGGGTCAGTGCGTCACCGCCGGTGCCGATGAACAGTGGGCGGCGGCTCGGGTCGAACGGTACCGCGCGGCCCTTCTTCTTCCAGCGAGCGTTTCGCACTTCGATAGCTGCTTGCCAGGCTGTACGCAGGCGTTCGTTCCAGCGCACCAGATTGTCACGACTCCCCTTCCGGCGATTTGTGCGGATTCCTGCGTCCGTGGCGTGTGCGTCTGTCAGTGTTAGCACCTCGATCGCGCGTAGCCGGCAGAGATATGCAATTTCCATCAGCGCCCAGAGGTAGGGGGCTACGGCGCCGGATGCGGTGGTTGTGCCCTGGCTGCGCTGCTGGCAAAACTGGGTGACACGGGCGAGGATGTGGCGCTCCGGGAGGCGGTGGCGTTTTCGCTCGCGAGCGGCTTCGATCGTCCAGGCAGGATTGCTGGTGCAGTGGCCGCGGTTGATACCCCACCGGTAGATGCGTCGCAAGTAGGCCGCTGTATGGTTGGCCTTTGCCGGCGTGCCCTCTTCGGCGAGGCGGTCGACGAGCCGTTGGACGATGGCGGGGGTGATGCGGTAGCGATTCAGGTCGATGACCGCGATGCCTGCTCTCGTCTTCGTGCGCTCGAGAACCTGGTGAGCGTAGCGGTAGTTATTCTTCGTTGTGGCTGCCAGTCGGGTGAACTGCGCGCTTTCCTGGAATCGGTTTGAGAGCCAGCGGATGCTGTGTCGATCGCTGTCATGTAAATCCTGGGCGAGCTGATACAGCTCGGAGAGTGTGGCCCGGGACGTTGCAATGTTCTTGCGACGGCGGCGGTCGCCGTCTTGGTACAGTGTGTACCAGGCCCCGCGCCCCCGATGGTCATAGTAGATGCCGTCGGGGAGCTTGGTTTGGTCGATGTGCTTCGGAATGTGCGGGTTGTGGCCGCGCCGGCGGCCACGCTTGGCAGGTGGGCTCATAATATACTGGCGTCGTAGTCTTGGTCGTTTTGCGCCTGGGGTGTGAGGCCGCCGGCTTGGTTGATGAGGTCAATAGTGGTCCAGGGGCCGAGCCGCCCACGGAATACTTTGACCCCCTGCTCAACCAGGCAGCGTTCGATGTCGGCCGCTCGCTGGTAGCCGGTAACCTCGCGGAGATCATCACAGGATAGTACGTGCGAGCTACTCATCGTTTGGCACCTCGCGCTGGTTAATGCCAAGTTCGGAGTCGTAGGAATGCACGTCCTCGCCGCGATGGTTGAGATCCTTGGCGCCCTTAGAGATGAGCAGGGCGGCCACCACTGCGACAGAGATCACGCCTGCGGCGTAGCCGATAGCGAATGGAATCATGATGCCTCCCGTGTCTCGTCGTTGGCCGCCCGGCGGCAGGCTGCAAGGTGATCCACCCGATTCGCCCGGGCAATGGCAGCCATGGGCAACGGGCTGACGCTGTTGCCGCACATGCGGGTCTGAGCCGTGAGGGTGAAGCGCCGACCGTCGTGGCCACGGTCGATGATGTAGCTGTCGGGGAAGCCCTGGGCGCGGTAGAGCTCGCGCGGCTTGAGCATGCGCAGGGCGATGTCGACGATCACGTAGGGGGTGCCCTGGATCGTGACCGTGACCAGAGCCAGGCGGTCCCGTGTGGTGATGGTGTCGAGCGGTTCGCGCAGGTCGCGCGGCTGACCCTTTCCGTAGTAGTTGATCAGGAACGCCGCGACGCGCAGGGCGCCAGTTTCCTGGTCGGGCGTGAGTGATGACGCGAGGTTCGCCGTGACCAGCTGCTGCTGGGTACCGCGCCCTGTGATGGTGGAGAGCGGCTCGCGTGCGTCGCGGCCTGCGCCGTCGTAGAAACCGCCGTTCATCTGGGCCATGAAGGCGGTGACGAGGGCGTGTTTGCCGCCGCCGGCGACGACCGTGCCGAGGGGCTGGCGGATGTCCAGCGCCCGGGGCGACTGACCTGGTCGCTCGCCGTAGCCGGTTTGCACCAGGGTGGCACTGGCCAGGGCGAACGCGCCGCCCTTGGGCCAGGCGGTGACGGTGCGCAGCGGCTCGTCGATCGCGTGCACGGCGTCGGCGGTGCCGCCGTAGTTGGCGATCGGGACGATGAAGGGATCGCCGCTGTCGAGCACGAAGCGCTGGATGCCCTTGGCGATGCGGCGCAGGGTGTTGTCCGCCAGCGGGCGGGGACGGTCGAAGATCGAGCGGGAAGGGATCGACCAGTCGATACACTCGGCGGCTTGCCTGCAACGCTTTTGCCCACGCTTGGGGCGCTTGGCATGGGATGGCTTCTCCCATGCGATGGGCAACCCATCACAGCGAGCGACCAGGTAGAGACGTTCGCGAGTGGTCGGGGCGCCGTAGTTGCAGGCGGCCATGGTGCGCCACTGGACGGCATAGCCGAGACGGCGCAGGCCATCGACGAAGTGCCTCCAGTTGTGGCCACGCCGTCGGCGATCCGGAACGAGGTATTGCTTTTCGATTGGCACCTGCTCGCCTGGCTCGGCCACGCGATTCACCTTGCGACCGGTGCGGGGGCAAGTGACCTGGTCAATGGTCACCACCCGGCCGGTCTTCTTGCAGCGCTTGGCGACCAATGGGCTCCACTGCAGGATCTGCTCGACGTTCTCGAGGCTGATGATGCGCGGGCGGACAGTGCCCGCCCACTTGTGCACTACCCAACTGAGCGAGCGGATGGCGCGCTTGCGAGGCTGGCCGCCACGGGCCTGGCTGTGGTGGGTGCAGTCCGGGCTGGCGTGTAACCAGCCTACTGGCCTACCTCTGCAGGCGGCAACCGGGTCGACTTCGTAGACGTCGGAGAGGTAGTGCTCGGCCCCCGGGTGGTTGGCCTTGTGCATGCTGATTGCATCGGGATCATGGTTGATGGCGATGTGCACCGGGCGATCGAGGCCCATCTCCAGGCCGGTCGAGGCACCGCCACCACCGGCGAACAGATCGACGTTGATCTCGCCCTCGAAATCCAGGGCGAACTGGGTGCGCCAGGCGAGATCGGCGGGAGGGTTGGTGGTCATTCAACTGCCTCCACTTCCGTGTCGTGCCATGCGGCAGAGAGGTGCACTGGCCATTCCGCTTCTGGCGCACCTTTCTTGGAAAGCCGTTCCCGGGTTATACGGATAGCGGCGCCTTCAGCCTCGTCTTTCGAGGCGGCCTCAACGAAACCGATGGTGAGACTCCAGCGACGCTCTATCCTCAGCACTGCATATGCCCATCGGCTCATGCCCTCACCTCCCTGGTCTTCCTCGGCCTGCTCGGCTAGGTGACGGAACTGGGCATTGATGTCGCTGGCCACTAGTAGCAGGTGGTGGGCTGCTGCCCATTCTTTGCGCTCGCTCAACTCCTCGTGAGCTCGGCGTAATGCTTTCTCTGCCACGTTCGCTTCCCGGCGGGCGAGGGAAGCTTCTTTGGTGCGCTTCAGAACGGCCTTGGCTTCGACGGCATATTCCGGTGTCACCTGGCCGGAATGGGCTAGGGAGTGCAGCACTCCTTGGCAGCAGGTCAATTCGCGCACTAGGTCGGCCTGGTGCGCGGCCAGCTGGTCGCGCTCGACGTCGCCCTCGACGAGTCGGGCGCTGAGCTGAGCGGTCTGGATCTCGGCCTCGGCGAGCTGTTCCTCCAGCGTTTCGATTCGCTCTGCGGCAAGCCAGGCGGGCGTCTCGTGGAGCGGCGTCTCGCCGCATGACCGGGCGTGCTGGATGTGGGCCAGGTCGCGGAGTTGGTTGGGGGTGATGGTGTTCATCCCTCACCTCCCTGCCGGTAGGCGTCAAGTGCCTTGAGCAGCCCGTCCTGACGGCCGTAAGCCTTCATGTTCTTGCGGATGTCCTGCGGTGACATCCAGAGGAAATCGACATCGCCGTGGCCGTAGTCGATCTCCAAGCGAGCGGCTTCTGCGCCGCGAAAAGCGCGGCGCGGGTTGAACTCGACGAAGCGGAAGCTGGGCAGGAAGGGGCCTTGGTCGGTGACGTGCTGTGTGATGCTCATGCTTCACCTCCCTGACCCTCGGCATCTGGCGCAGCCGGGATGCGGCCGGCCTGGAAGGCGTTGACGGCTGGGCATTCAGGGCTGTGGTGCTGGCCCGGCACTGAGCCGCACGCCTGGCAGCCCTGTGCCTGCCGCTCGGCGGCGCGGTCGAGGCGCTCGATCTCGGCGAGGATCAGGGCGCCGGCCTTGACTAGATTGCGGCGTGAGTCAGGGCTGGGTTTCCACCACTTGCCGTGCCAGCCCTCGGGCCATGACGTTGGGCGGAAGTTTTTGCCAACAGGCATACGACCATCTGCCTGCCAGGCAGACCAATTGGCGTAGGTTGAGGCAGCAGCGGCCAGCTCCCCGTTGACGTACTCATCATCCCGCTCGCGGCTGAATCCCTCGGTGGATAGCTGTCGCATGCGCTCGTGATAGACATCGACATAGGAGTCGCCGTAGGGGCTGGACGGGCCGGCGAAGGTCGAGTCGGCGCACAGCAGCAGCTGGGCGAACACCGTCTTGGCGCGGACGGCAACGCTGAAGATGTCGTCTTCGTTCTCGTTGCGGTGAATCTCGGTGAAGCCGGTTGGGTGCTCGAAGCTGAGCCCGGCGATGTAGGCCAGGGGATCGTTGGCATAGGCGTCGACGTCCTCCGCATTGTCGAGTGCCGGATCGATGGGTGGCTCGACGGTCTCGATGTTGACCTCGAAGCCGAAGGGTTCGAGCACGTCCTTGAGCGGGCGTTCCTCGAACAGTGGATGGTCGAGTAGCTGGTGATTGTGCATGTGGTGTGCTCCCGTGCGTGGTGGTCAGCCCCGCCGGCGTGGTGGGCAGCGGCGGGGCGGTTGGTGGTTACTGGGTGCTAACGCGGATGGGGTCAGCTTCGATCGACAGCGGTTGGTCCGCGACGAAGAAGTTGAGTCCCTGGATCTCGATGTAGGCGTCCGTCGCGGCGTCGAAGAAGAAATAGCTGTTGCAGCCGCCGCCGGCGTAGACCCCGTCCAGGGCTGGTGCCTGGACGACGAAGTCTCCATAGCCCTGTCCCCATTCGCCGTGAACCAGGCGGTCGGGTGGGGTGAGGAAGGTGCAGGCCGAGATAGGGCGCGTCTGGGCGACGTAGTAGCCGAGCTGCTGGCCGTTATTGCCCATCAGGTAGACGTAGAAGGTGGAGTCGGGGTTATCCATCCGCTTCATCCACTCGACCACGGCTTCGCGAGTCTGGAAGTTGGTGGGCTGCGGCGTGGGGTGCTTACGCACCGCGCGTTGCATGATGGTCTCTTGCTCCTGGGCGCCCTGGTCCCGGGTGCTGGATTGGCCGTCCTTGCAGCCGGCGAGGGTGAAGGTGGCGAGGGCGATGATAAGGGCGGGTTTCAGTAGGCGCATTGGGTGTGCTCCTGATCGGTATCGAGTTCGCGGGGAAGGTCCTCGCCCAGGAAGCGGGCCCGGGTGTAGGCCTTGCGAGCGTCGGCGTTGTAGTTCCGGATCGCGCGATTTCGTTGGGCCTCGAGGCCGGCGATGTTGGCGCGAATCCGCTCGGCCTCATCACCGGCGGCGCTCTCCATAGCGCGGCGCTGTGCAGCCAGGGCGTCTTCATGCCCCTGGACGGCGGCGCACAGGTCATAGAAGTGCTCGTAGTTGGTGATGCGTGAGCCGGCGGATTCGATCTGTTCCTCGGCGCTGACGACACCGCGAACCTCGGCGGTGTAGTAGCGGTACGCCAGGGTGCCGGCGATGAGCAGTGCCACCAGGGCCAGCGCGGCGGTGATGTAGAGGATGATTCTGGCCTTGGCCATATCGGTTCCCTCGGTTGGGTGGTGGCCCGCTGGCCGGCCAGGCCAGCGGGGCGGTCAGTGGTCAAGGATTCCTTGACGACTCGGCTCAGTTTTTCTTCGCGAAGCTGCCGAGCAGCAGGGTGGCGTGATCGCCGAGATGGTCGCCGAGCACTGCTTTGAACTCCTTGGCGATTTCTTCCTGGATGCCCTCGAGGCCGGTGATGCGCAGTTTGAGACGCGGCGGCTTGCCCTCTTCGGTGAGGATCGACACGCGCAGGTCAAACGTGCGCAGGCGCAGCCCCTCATAGGGCAGGCAGGCAAAGCGGATGAACGCCGGGGTGTCCTCGCCGGCGCGGGCGTCGAGTGCGTCAAGACCGGAGCTTTGGGTGTTCCAGTCGCCTTCTTCGTGGGTGCGTTCGCTGGTGGCCTTGACCTCGATGCGGCGGACCATAGTCGCCAGTTCCTTGACGGTCAGCTCTTCGCCTGAGGTGCTTTCGCCGGTGATGTGGGCGTGCCAGTCCTCGATCCAGTGGGCGAGTTCTTTCTGGCCAAAGGCGCGCTCGTGGGCCTGCAGGCAGGCGGTATAAGGCGCGGTGCGCTGCAGTTGCAGGCGGGCACGGTGTTCGCCGTGTCCGGGGGCGCCGGCCTCGCCCAGGTCGAAAAACGCCGTCGCCTCCATGTCGTCGGTGTCGACGAACACGCGGGCGGTGGCTTCGTCGTTGACGTAAGCGGCGTAGTCCTCGATCGAGCTGGTCGAGTAGGTGCCCCTGAATCGGCTGGGGTTCTCTTGGTAACGCTCCAGGGACTCCAGCGAGTAACCGGCGGGCACGAGCATGGTCGGCGCGTCGGTGCCCGGGTTGCCGATCTGGCCGGCGTGGGCGAGGGCGATGAGCTTTTCGAGTGCTTGAGCTTCCATGATGATTCCTATGTGGTGTGCGGGTGGGTTACGTGGTGAGTGAGCGGGCGCTTACGCGCCCTGGGCGAAATCGAACTTGCCCTGTTCCTCGGGGAACAGGCTCAGCGTGCCGCCGCGACCGACATAGAGCGGGGTAGAGGTGGTGTTCTCCTCGCTCTTCTTGCCCTTGGCCGTGGGCTGGGTATAGGTCAGCTTGTGGTCGCAGTTGACCTGGCGGCTGTCGGCGATCCGTTTCAGCGAGAGCTTGATCGTCACGTCGCCGGCTTTGCCGTGCTGGACGACGCCGGCGGCGACGTCAGTCAGGGCGCGGCCCAGCTTCTCGCGGAATACGCCGGCGTCGAGGTCATCGAGCAGGGCGTTGATGTCGGTGGTGGGTTGGTCTGCCATGGTGTGCGTCCTCTCTTGCGTGGTGGTGGTTAGCCCGTTGGGCCGGTCATTCCCCGGCGGTTGCCGGACGGGAATCGGTGGTCGGTACTGCATCGATTAGGCGGTCGCGCAAGCGCCGGTCGCTGTCCGATGTGGTGATCATGACCTCACGTCGAGCAGCCGCCTGGCGGGCCTGGTGCTCGATGTAGGCGGCCAGCTGGTAGAGGCAGATGAATCGCTGCGTCTTGTGGCTGGCGTCGAGCGTGACCACGGGCAGTGGGATCTCGCCCTTGCGCAGCGCACGCCAGAACGTCGAAGCATTGCGGTTGCGGAAATAGCGTTGCCGCACGGCCTCGATGGGAATCAGCACGTCGCCGAACTCGCGATAGAGCAGGGCGACGGTGCTGACCGGCTCGGCGTCGTCGAGCCAGGCCGGCATGCTCGTCGACTCAGGCCTGCGCATCGTTGGCGGCCTCTCGCTCGGTGACGACATCGCGACCCAGGCGGTTGGCGATGTAGAGCAGTCCACGGTCGGTCACGAATGTTTTGCCGTAGGGCTTGGGTTGACCTAGGCCAACGTGCTTGAAGGTGCGCAGCTCGACAATCAGACGGCCGGCGCTTGTGTGCTGCCGGGTGCCAAGGTTGTGGCTGTCGAGCATGCCCATCTCGCGCAGCTCGCGGCACAGGGTGGTGCGACCGGTGCCGAGCAGGGCGGCGGCTTGTTTGAGGGTGTAGCGGGTCATTCGATGTCCTCCCATGTCGGGGTCACGGTCTCGATGACATTCAGGCGTTGGAGCCAGGCATCGCTGTAGTCCATCACCTGCATCCCATCCCCATCGCGGACGATGGCCTGGGGCTGGTCGGTCTGTGCGGCGAGATACACCGCCTCAGCGATAGCAGCGGCTGGATCTGTAAATCGGGTCATAGGTCACCTCGCCAGCAGCTCCTGCAGGTGGACGATGATGAGCCCGAGGCGCTGCAGGGCATCACCATCGGCCAGGCGCGCCCGAGGCGGCAGATAGACGAACTCGCGATAGATGGTGTGGTAGGTGCCATCCTCACGTCGGGCGTCGGAGAACACCGCCACGTTGAATTCGTGGGTATTGCCGTAGTACATGGCGACCACGTGGTGGTCGGTCTGCAGACTGACGTCGAGCGCGAGGTCCTGGATGCGAGCGATGGCTGCCCGGTGGGCGCTGGTCAGGCCTGAATCCTGCAGGGCGCTGGTGACGCCGGACGTTATGGGCGTGCCGAGGGCCGTCATGCTCATGCCGCACCCCCCATGACTCGGTCGTCGAGCCTGTCGGCGAGCAGCGGATAGAGGTCGCGAGCGCTCCAGCGATGGAAGCGGCAGACGAGGAAGTCGCCCTCGGTGATGCTGGCCTGGGCAACATCCTTGCCGGTGCCGGCCGGATCGGCGCGCTCGACGTGGACCGTGATCGGTGCGAGGAAGCCGGCGAACTGTTGCTTGCCGCCGACCTTGAGCAGACGACGCAGGGCGCGCTCCTGGGATGTGGTCATCATGCGGCACCTCCCGGCTGAGACAGTCGGGTGTGCTGGGACTTGGGGATTAGCTGGACTTTCCTGCCGGTGTCGTCGATGACGGCTTTACGGCCGGTGACGTGCTCGATGGCACGCAGGGAGATGGGTCCGAAGACCGCAGCCGGGTGCAGGTACACCCGGCAGGGGGTGGTGGTCGTGGTGTGCATTGTCGAGCTCCGTGGTGGGCGGATACGACAATGATGGTTGACCACCTAAAGGTGTTTGTCAACCTCTAAGGTGTGACACCTTGGGGTGGCTAAAGAATCTTGACCTGGTAACGCGCTTTCCCGACAACCTGCCAGTCCCCGTCAATGCGCGTATAGCGGGGATGCCATTCCTCATTGACGGCGCACAGGTAGTATTCGCCCTCCTCGTAGACGATCTTTTTGAATGTCCCTGTGGGATTTCCTGTCGCTGTGTCGATGCGTCGGGCGAAAACATAGTCTCCGCTAACCCAATCAAGACCCGGATCAATGACGATCCGGTCTCCAGACTTAAATTCCGGCTCCATGCTGACGCCTTCGAGTCGCAGCACGAAGGCTTTTTCGCTGCATGGGCCTGGAGCTGGGACGAATTCATCAATTTCAGCGTCGGCAATGTTGTCGATAAGTTTCCCTGCCGTCGTCATGCCCACGACTGGCAGCAAATGCTGGATGTCGCCCAGGACGCAGGCGTTTTGTTGGTTATCCCCATATTCCTTGGTCTGTTCTGCAACACCCGCTAGGTGGCGAGGGTCATCGAGGAAGTGGGGTGGAAGGTTCATGTGCGTTTCGATATGGCGGGCCATCCGCTCTCCGATGTTCTTCGAGGGATTGGCCCCGGCGAAGCTGCTCACTTGGCTTTCGCTGCGCTCGATGATCGAGGACAGCTCGCGCAAGTTGAGGTGCCGCTCTGCCATGATCGAGCGGAGGATCTGGTATCGGGTCGAATGGATGTCCATATCCTGATTATCCCGCCTACCACCTCATAGGTGAATAACCTTAAAGGTGTTGCAAAAACCACCTTGAGGTGTAATGCTGGAGGCACACATCGCAGAGAGGATGCAGTCGTGCTGCTGCGTGAATACCTGAAATCCTTGGATGAGAACGAGCTGGAGGCCTATGCCCAGCGAGCAGGGACGTCAGCAAAGTACCTGCGAAGCCACGTCATGGGGGCCACTCGCGGGGCCAGCCTGAAATTCATGCGGGCTCTCGCCAATGCCAGTGATGGACAGGTGAGCCTGATTGACGTGCTGGTCCATTACGGTGTTCCAAGGGATGAGTTGAAAGAACAGGCCGCCTAAGCGGCGGCCTGCAGGTGCCGGGGATCTGCCCACCACAGACGTCTCCCCGGCGGGTGCAGAGAGGTTATGCCCACCACAGGCTCTCTCTGCGTGTGCGCACACCACATGTGGCACGCTTTGCATGGTAACCCATCAGCAGGCGTGGCGCATGGCAACGATACGGGAGTAACGCCATGTCGAAACGCTGGCCCTCGTCGGTAGACCGCGCCCAGCGCGAGGTGCTACCGCTCAACCTGTCTCTCTATCATGCCGCGCGGGAGTATCCCGGCGGCGCCAAGGCCATCGCGGCTATCTATGGCCTGAACGCCACCACCCTGCAGCATCGGCTGAGCCCCACCCACGAGCCTCACCGCATCGACCTCGACTCCCTCGAGGCGGTGCTGGGCGCCACCCATGATGATCGCATCCTGGATTCCATCGGCGAGCTCGCCGGCGGGGCGATATGGATGCGCCCCGATGACTGCCATGCCGAGTCGTCTTTCGACCTGATCCAGTTGATCAGCGTGCTGCACGACCAGCTGGGCGAGATGCTCGGCAGCGTGTGCGAGACGACCCGCGACGGGATCGTCGACGACCGTGAGCGCGCCGAGCTGCGCATGCGTGCCCGCCGGCTGATGCAGGCGGTGCTGGCCCTGGAGGTCGCAGCGGTCAACGTGGGGGATGAATACGATGGATAAAGCCGATATTGCCCAGGACTACATTGATTGGCGGATGGACCAGGCGCTAGCTGCCCGCCAAGCGGCAGCCGCCCAGGCTGCCACGCAGCAAGGCCCGACCGAATGCGAAGACTGCGGCGAGGAAATTCCCGCCGCCCGTCGTGAATGGCTGCCGGGCGTGGCGACGTGCGTGGCCTGCCAGACCATCAGGGAGGGGCGTCGATGAGCCAGCATGACCCCCTGACGTATGATGAGCTGCGCCTGGCCCTGCAGTACATCCCTGCCGACGATCGCAAGACCTGGGTCAACGTGGGTAACGCCTGCAAGACGGAATACGGCGACGACGCTTTCGCGGCCTGGGACGAGTGGAGTCAGCAGGCAGCGAGCTACAAGGCGGCGGATGCCAAGAGCGTATGGCGCAGCCTGACGCCCGGCCATGTGCCCCTGGGTACCATCATCAAGCTCGCGCAGGCCGGTGGTTGGCAGCGTGAGCGCCGCGAGATGAGCGCCGAGGATCGCCGGCGGCTCAAGGCCGAAGCCGAGGAGCGGCGCCGCCGGGTAGCCGCCCAGGTGGAGGCTGACCAGGCCAAGCTCGAACGCATGCAGCAAGCGGTCGCCGGGGCGTGCCAGCGGGTCCTCGAGCAGCATCTGTCCCCGCAAGGTCGTTCGCCGTATCTGGACAGCAAGGGCGTGGGCGCCTATGGCGTAATGTTCCCCCGGCGCTCGGTGCTGATCAGCATCGACAGCCAGCGCGAGCGCGCCGATCTGTGGGTCGGCCCCGAAGTGCGGGAGTGGTTCCGCGAGTTGCCCAAGCCCCGGCCGGACCACCTGCATATGTTTCAGCTGCGCCCGGGCGATCTGGTGGTGCCGCTGCGCGGTCAGGACGGCACGCTGTGGGCACTGCAGACGATCAACCGGCATGGTACCAAGCTGTTCCCGAAATTCGGGCGCAAGGCGGGGTGCTGCCACCTGATCGGCAGCGACCAGGTGTCGCCAGAGATCGTGGCGGTAGTCGAGGGATATGCAACCGGGGCCAGCGTGCATGAGATGACGGGGTGGCCGGTGGCCGTGGCGCTGGATGTGGGCAACATGGCCCGCGTGGCGCCGCCCCTGATGACGATGTACCCGCGCTCGCGGTTGATCCTGTGTGGCGATGACGACCCCGACACCGAGGGTAACCCCGGCCGCACCAAGACGCAGGAACTGGCTGCTGAACTGGGCTGTGCCGCTGCCATCCCGAGCATGGAGGCGGCCTGATGGATTGGAACGACCTGCACCAGGCTGTTGGGGCCGATGAGGGGCGCCGGCAGCTTTATGCCGCCCTCGAGGCAGCCAACGATGGCACTCTCCCCCCGTCCCCCTCTGGTTGGGAGCCGCCGACCCCGGCGGCTCCTGCAGCCTCGGGGGACGCGGGGGAGGGTCCAGAATGGACCGACGTCACGCTGCATCAGCGGTTCGCACTGCTCGAGGGCGAAAAGAAGGTGTTCGACCTGGTGCGCCGCAAGATCATCAACTGGGGGGCGTTCGAGGCGCTGGTCACCAAGGCCAAGGCCCGCGACTGGCTCGATCGTGCCGACAAGAAGCTGATCGATGCCGAAGAGGCGCGTCACCAGGTCGCCGAGGTGAAGCTCGCCCATAAGCTCAAGGGCGAGCGGGGCGCCATCGGCATGTCGCCGACCGAGCGTTACGTCTACCTCGACGGTACCCAGGACATATGGGATCGGCAGCTCAAGCAACGGTTGCCGGCCCGGGCCGTGCAGTTGGCCCTGGGCGATGCCTGGTCCCTATGGGTCAATTCCCCGGACCGCCGGCAGGTACCGCACGACCGGCTGGTGTTCGACCCGACGATGACGCTGGACCCGAGCGAGTACATCAATACATTCGAGGGGCTGCCGCTGGAGCCGATCGACGATCCGGAGCGCTGTAAGTGCATCCGCTTCCTGATCGACTGGCTGTGCCATTTCGACAAGGATGCCATGCACTGGCTGACCTGCTGGCTGGCGTATCCGCTGCAGCACATGGGCGCCAAGCTCGACACGGCGGTGCTGGCCCACTCGACGATCGAAGGGTCGGGCAAGTCGTTGCTGCTCTCGGACATCATGGGCGAGATTTACGGTGCCTATGGGGCCACGGTCGGTCAGACGCAGCTGGAGTCCAACTGGAACCAGTGGCAGGAGAGCAAGCTGTGGGGTGTATTCGAGGAGGTCGTCAGCCGCGACCAGCGCTACAACCAGGTCGGCAAGATCAAGCACATGATCACCGGCAAGACGATGCGCGTCGAGGCGAAGTTCGTGAACGGCTGGGAGCAGGCCAACTATATGAACGCGGCCTTTCTCTCGAATGAGATCATGCCCTGGCCGATCAGCGAGCACGACCGGCGAATGCTGGTCATCTGGCCCGAGAAGACGTTGCCCCAGGAGGCCAGCAAGGCGCTGGCCCGTGAGCTGGCCAACGGCGGTATCAATGCGTTCTATCATTACTTGCTGCACTACGACACCGGGGACTTCGACGAGCGCACCCGGCCGCCGAGGACGAAGGCGCGCGAACGGCTGGTGGCGTTGAGCCGCTCGGCCTGGGAGAATTTCCTGGTGGCGTGGCGCGAAGGTCTCCTCGGCGTGCCGTATACGATAGCCCGCACCCAGGACGTGCATGACCTGTTCCTCGAGTGGTGCAGCAAGAACCGCGAACACGCCATGAGCGAGACGAAATTCTCCCTGTTCATCAGCACCCAGGTACCGAAATCGGAACGGCAGCTATGGTGGTATGACATGGAAGAGCGACGAAAACGCTCGATGTTCTTCCTCCCGAACCCTCCTGACGATCTGGATCTCAGCGACGGGCGAGCGCTGGGCAAGGCGGTGAAGCGGTTCCGTGATGCGGCCCATGAGGCGGACTGGAACCCGCTGGGCTGGGACAAGTGCAAGGGCTGGGTGAAGCCCATGGGTGGCTCACCGTCGGATGACTGGAATGTCTAGGGTGTCTAGCCACAGGATAGGGTGAATTCCCAAGGGGTAGACAATGCAATTCCATGATATCAAAGGGAATATTTGCCCCTGTCTAGGGTGTCTAGGGTTTCTCGCGCCCGCGCGCGCCTACGTGCGCAACCTGTAAAGGTTATCCACACCCTGCTGAAAAATTACTCTCACGCACGAAAGAACCCTATCAACCCTAGACACCCTAGACACAAGAGAATAACTAACTGAGTTATATGAAGTTTTTAGTGTCTAGGGTGAGGATAGGGTAAGCCGTTTTCTGTCTAGGGTCGGATTTCCGACCTGCAGGCCGCCCACCAGGCCTGACCACCACCACGAAAGGAGCACACCACATGATTGCGAAAATGGACGAGTTGCTGAAGCACTGGGCCGACCAGCATCGAGGGCAGGGCATGCGCCAGTGCTCGCCGATCGGCAAGTTGGTGGAGTTCGGTGGCATCCCGCCCCGATCCAGTGGGCCGAAGGGTAGCCGTGACCCGCTCAACCTGGGAGAGATGGACGAACTGGCGTGGCAGATCGAGCAGGCCCTCCAGCAGCTCGATGATCGCCACCAAGTGCTGGCTCACGAGCACTACCGCTGGAACGGGTACAGCGACGAGAAGGCGCGGCGGCTGGGCCTCCCTCGGCAGACCTACTATGACCGTCTCCAGGCGTTGCATGTGGCCCTGCAGGACGTATTGGCCGAGAAGCTGGGGAAAGTTCGGCGTGTATGATGATGATGTATTTCGGCAGATTGCCGGGACATTCCGGTGATATTGCGGGGTTGGCATTACCGACCGCTTGTTGCCACCGGAATCGACGCCCACCATATAGCTACCGTCAGATAGTTGCGCCTGATCGGTGAATCGATACGAAGACGACAGAAGCCCCGGCCCTCGAGCCGGGGTTTTTCGTTGGCGCCTCTGACGCACCGAGTTACTCCCGCCGTGGTGGGCGGCGCCGGCTCCGGCCGGCACTTATCTGGAGGTGTTGCATGGGCTGGGTCACTGAGGTTGCGGCGGTACCGAAAGCGGCACCGCAGGCGCATACCGTGATGATCAGTGCTGGCCATAGTGACACCGATCCCGGTGCCGTTGCCCATGGCGTGACCGAGGCGGAGATCGTCCTGGAGTTCCGCGACCTGCTGAGCCAGGCGCTGGCCCGCCAGGGCATCCGGCACCTCACCGATGGCGATGCCGGCGACAACCTGCCGTTGCGCGAGGCGGCCAAGATCGCCGCCGGTGCCGACATTGCCATCGAGTTCCACTGCAATGCCGCGACCCCGGTGGCCACCGGTACCGAGACGCTGTCGCGTCGCTCGGCTTATCCGCTGGCAGGCCGTCTCTGTGAGGTAACGGCTGCGGTTCTCGGCATTGCCAGCCGTGGCACGAAGCCGGAGGACGCCGGCCAGCACCACCGACTGGCCTTCGTCAGCGATGGTGGCGGCATCATCCACGAGCTGTTCTTTCTCACCAATGCCGGCGATCTCCAGCAGTACATGCTGCATCGCGAGGTGTTGGCTGACCGGCTGGCTCGGGTCATCGCCGAGCACGCTCGAGACGATAAGGGATAACC